>CAXPEB010000073.1:0-41677 GCA_964215915.1 Bacteroidia bacterium | reverse complement strand
GAGAAAAAAAGCGAAACAGGTAATGAGTTGTTTTGTCATGGAGGGGTAAAAATAAGAAAAGAAGAAATCTTAAAATTATTTTTACCCCTCCATGACAAAACAACTCATTACCTGTTTCGCTTTTTTTCTCCTTTTTTCCCAAGGGAAGGCCCAGGTTACAGTCGACTACGACCTGCATCTTCCTGCGCATCAAAGTACGGTATATATAGCCGGATCTTCCTCAGACCCTGTCGTATTTAGTTGGTCCAGTGGAAAAGGAACGGGGCAACCCGGAACTTCTTTCACTTATGATCTCCTGTTCGACAGTCTTTCCGGGGATTTCTCGACACCGTTGGATTACATTACAAATGCGGCCTATTCCTCCTACTTCAACGACACTTCCCTGGTCCTCACCAAGGAGATCTGGAGCCATTTTCTGAACGGGATTTCTCAGACGCTGAGGGGTCGTGATTTTATGCATGGAGACACCTTGCGTTTGAAGTGGAGGGCAAACCTCACCGCAATAGAACCAGGCCCTTCGTACGAATTCAAAACATCAAGTTCAGACTTCGCAGTTACCTTTATTCGTGGGCAGCTCAACGATGAGCTTACTCCTGTTAATCTCTATTACCCTCCTGTCAATCAGCTCGTGGCTGTGGATGGAAATCCCAATGCCACCGCCCTGTTCAGCTGGTCCGCTTCCTGGTGTCCCGACGGTTGCGGAACGGCTTCCTACCAGCTACTTATTGATACCGCACTGAGCGATTTCTCCCAGCCTCCTTTTTCCGTGTTGGTTCCAATGAATGACAGCAGCTGGGAAGTATCGTATTCCACCCTCAACCAGTTTCTTGTCGATACCAAAACCCCGGAAGGGGCAACCCGGGTGATCTGGTGGAAGGTGCTGGCAATAGGAAACGGTGAGGTGCTGTATTCCAAAGAAGCCCGATCGGTTGTACTCTGGAACGGTCTGCTGGACAATGAGCATCATGTATTCAACCTCATTAATCCCGGAAAAAACCTAACCATCACGCTTTCCGGCGATGCCAATACCCAACTCAATTTCAAATGGGAAAGCACGTTTACCAATGCGGGCCAACCGAGTTTCTATACAGTGGTTTTCGATACGGCGGAAAACAGTCCCCTGTTCGGAAATCCGCTCTTCCAGTTTCTTTCCGCCAACGGAGGATCGGATACGGCGATAAACCTGACTTACGGGCAGCTCGATCATGCCGTAGACTCCCTGTATCCTGGCTGGCAGTCGGTAAGGCTGATGTGGAGCGTCAAAGCGCTGATCAACGGAACCTATTACTACCCGGAAGAACCTCACGAGGTGATTTTTAATGCCGGGATAATAAAATCCGCTCGTGTTCCGGAAGCCAATCGCTTAAAGCTATATCCCAATCCAACCCGACAAGCTCTCAACCTGGAATTGGAAGGGTTGCCGGAAGAGACCTGGGTAACGGATTTGCAGGGCCGCACGGTGAAACGGATACCGGTTGATCCCACTAACCCTGTTTCACTTTCCGGACTGAAGCCCGGAACCTACCTGCTTCATGTCCGCATGGGAGATACATTGCTGACCGGGCGTTTTATCCTGCTCCCTTAGGAGGCCTTGACCAGAACAAGTCGCAGTACCTTTTGCCCTGAGCCGGGCACTTGCCAGCGAATATGGACAAAGTACGGCCCAACCGGAAGGGATCTGCCGTAACGATCCCGTCCGTCCCATTGTAACAAACCCACTGTGCCGGTATTTAGGTTATTGGCCCAAGCGAACACTGGATTGCCGGAGACACTGTATATATCAATATTGGCTGTGGTTCCCGGTTCCAGCCCTTCCCAACTTAACAGAGCCAGGTCTTCAAACCCATCCAGGTCGGGAGAAAAACTCGGGCTCACCAGATTCCAGTGCCCTTTCTGCTCACCGTCGCCTGGGTTTTGTGAATTCCGGTATCCCGGGCTGGCGTACCCCGTTACGACTGAAGCCGAACACCAGTTGCTTTGCTGACCGGCATCTACGAAAGGGCTGATCCTTTCCAGGCTTACCCCTTCGGTGTTTTTCAGTGAGGCATGATGCATGGGAGCCTCATAATACATGGAGTCAACGGTAAGTCCGTTTTTATTGGTAAGAAGCACAATGGAGCCGGAATTCGGGAGGGACAAAAAACCGCTTTGCGGATAGAGCGCCTCCCGGTCTTCCAGGGTATAGTGCTCGGAAAGCCGGTGATCGTTTCCGGTTATGAGCAGGTAAGCTCCCGGAAGCAGGCAGGGAGCCGGAGATGGGAAAGTATAGCTCTGTTTGATAACGCCCTCTTCCAAACGAAGTAATTTCCATCCGTCCATACAAACCACATCTGGCCCAAGGTTGAACAGTTCTATAAAGTCAGGCTCTTCCGGGTAGGCATCGAACAGGATTTCGTTGAGCAAGACCTTCTGATTTGTGTTTGGCAGTTGAAGACCGACAACAAGATCCAGTACAGACTGGTTACAGGTGTGCCCCTGCAGATGCACTCGGTAGTACTGTTCCGTTTCCATTCCGGCATTTCTGAAATCAAGGATTAGGCTTTGAAAAGCTTGGTTGCCCGGATGGATTTCAGGTATCCCTTGTGGAGGTTTTGGCGTGCAGTCAATTTCCGGAAAAAAGAACGGATGTATGGCGGTATTCAGTTCCAGTTCCCAAACAAGGCTGTCCGGATGATAGATTCTTCTGATGCGCGCCGATTCTGCTTTTACAGATCCGGTTTCGGGAACCACCGTTCCGGGAGTTCCTCCAGGCTGGTCCGAAAGAAACCACAATGCAGGATCGGAACAGGCGATTCCCGTATCCCGGCGTTCCAGGGAATAGGCAAACGCACTGAGGGAAGGCGGCTGGAATAGGGAAAGGTCATAGTGCATGGCGTCGATCCATTCTTTTGCCACATTGCGGACTTCGATTCTTCCGGATTCGCGGTCCGGGTTGGTCCAGTCGGGCAACGCGCAAACCCGTATTTCGGAAAAAAAGCCCGTATCCGATTTTTTACAGAGTACCAGTGTTTCTCCGGGAAATAATAACTGCCCGGGTATGACATGGTCTTTCTCTGACCATTTTACGGCACAACCGGAGAGGTCCAGCAAGTGATCACTTCGGTTATAGAGCTCTACAAACGGGGGATGGTCTTTGTCGGAGCGGAACAGTACTTCCGTGATTAACAGATCCAGCCCTTCTGGCTCTTCCGGAATTCCGTAGCGGAAGCTGTCTACCCAGGCCGGGGTCGTATTGTTGGCACAATCACGCAGGTTATAAACTTCCAAAGTATGCCAGCGGTATGGGTCAGGAAACAAAGGAGGTTCAGGGCGAAGTATCCATTCCAGGCTATCGGGAGAAGTGGACAGGACGGAGACTCCGTCGAGCCAAATCTGCAACGACCGGTGAACGGCCTCGTCCGTAACAAAGTGAATTTGTGTTCCAGTGGCTTGCAGGGAAATCACCCGGGGAGCTGTGCTGTCTATGAGGCGCTCATCGATAGAATTGATCTGTCCGGGACTTCCCCCGGAGAGGGCCATACTCGCACCGAAATTCCGGGAATCGATAAGGCAATTGTTGAAGGGGTCTATCTTCTCCAGACTGTAGCCGCCACCGGCCTTTTGCGGATCCCCGTACCAGTCGGAAGAGTAGGCCAATGATTCCAGAGTGTCGCCATTTCTATGAACCAGGCTGATGCGGTCACCGCCGTTGTTCAGGAATCCGGAAGGCAGCCCTGCCTGGACGCACCTGCTTTCCGCGAACAAGTCACAGTTACCGCTGATCAGGAAATAGGTGTGCGGCGGAATTAGGGTCTCCGGCAATAGGTAAGCCTGGCTTTCATCGCATAGGGACCAGTCGCGTAGGCAAAGGAAAACAGGAGCTTCGTTCAGGAATTCGACAAACTCGGCTTCTGGTAGCCCGAGAGGTGGGTTGGGATCAGGAAGCAGTTCAGTGATCTGCACTTCCCGAAACTCAGGGAGGTAATACTCAAAGGAAAGCAGGGTATCGGATAGGGTATTTCCGGAGAGGTCGCGAAATCCATGGAGAAAGATATCCGCCGGTTTGCTTTCGGAAGGAACGAGCCGGAATTCATCCGGAGCCAACCGATTCAGGGAATACCCGGAGAGAACGGGAACTACGCTGTCCATCCCTTCACTGAACCGGATACGCCAGTCGAGCGAATCGTAAGCATAGTGCAGGAGTACAAAGGGAGAGGCGGTGTCAAAACGCGGTATTCCCGCATACACATCATCCAGGTAGAAACGTTGCGCATTGGAAGCCGAATAACAGGCCCGGAACATCAGCCTCCCATTGGGGAGATCTTCGTTAAAGCATTGTCCCTCTTCTTCCCAAATGGGGTTCAGGGGATCGGTAGCCACATGAAGGGTCCAGAGTGCAGCCCGCTTTCTGAGCCTTACCAGTATTGGGTTGGAAGAAGAGGAGGAAAGTCGCTTGTCCTTTCCATCAATAAGCAGGCTGTCTCTTCCGGAAAAGCGGCGGAAAAAGGAGATCTCATCAGGAGTGCCACCGAGTTTCAGAAGCAGCACACACTGACTGTCAACAGGCAGTTGGAATTCCAGGTAATTGTTGGAGGAGGTAGCCAGTTTCAGATCGGCATAGAACTGCCATTCGAAGGTATCGGTAACGGCTGTTTCCGTATACAGGGAGATACAGGTTCCGGATTGGGCGGGGCCATTGCTCCGGAGCATACCATTTTCGGAGACCCAGAAAGAAAGGTCACCCTTCCAGTGTACCGGGTTAAGTAAGCCTCCGTCATTAAAATCATCCGAAACCTGCGCAAAAACACTTGGAAAAAAACCTGAAAGTATCAGGGTAAGTAATAGTCGGTTCATGCCTCCAATTTAGGGGAATGCCCTACCTTTGCCGGTCATATCACAGTCAAAAAAAGGTTATGCGCGTTGCGGTAGTAGGAGCCACCGGATTGGTCGGCCAGATGATGCTTAAGGTTTTGGAGGAGAGGAATTTTCCTGTCACCGAATTGATTCCGGTGGCTTCAGGAAGGTCTGTAGGGAAAGAGGTACGTTTCCGGGATAAGGACTGGAAGATCATATCAATGGAGGATGCCATAAAGGCTGCTCCCAATCTTGCCCTCTTTTCTGCCGGAGGATCGGTATCCCTTGAACATGCTCCTCGTTTTGCGGAAGTTGGTACCCGGGTGATTGACAACTCATCGGCATGGAGGATGCACCCTGACCACAAGCTGGTGGTACCGGAGGTGAATGCCGGAGTGCTCGGAGAATCCGATACGATCATAGCCAACCCCAATTGTTCGACCATTCAAATGGTGCTGGCACTACATCCCCTTCATAAGCGCTACGGGATACGCCGTGTGGTGGTGAGTACCTACCAGAGTGTTACCGGAACCGGGGTCAAAGCAGTCGATCAACTGATGAACGAACGGGCGGGCCGTAAAGGAGAAATGGCCTATCCATATCCCATCGACCTGAACGTAATTCCTCAGATCGATGTATTTATGGATAACGGCTACACCAAGGAGGAGATGAAGATGGTCAACGAAACCCGCAAGATCATGGGCGACGACAGTATACGCCTTACCTCCACAACGGTTCGTTTGCCGGTGCTCGGAGGTCATAGTGAATCGGTGAATGTGGAATTCGAGAAGGATTTCGACCTGAACGAACTGCGACAAACCCTGCAGGAAGCTCCGGGAATAGAGGTGCTTGACAATCCGGCCAAACAAGAATATCCTATGCCTTTAATGGCTCAGGGTAAAGACGAGACTTTTGTGGGGCGTATCCGAAGGGATGAATCGCAACCCAACTCGGTAAACCTCTGGATCGTTTCGGACAACCTTCGTAAAGGTGCCGCTACCAATGCCGTGCAGATCGCGGAGTACTGTCTGGCTAATGGTTTACTCTGATATTCCCGAATAAACGCTTGGCCTTGGCCTCTTTGGTGTTTTTGCCGAAGTCACGGTTTTTGATCTTCTCCATCCGGATATTGAATTTATAAGAGATGAAGAACATCTGGCTGGTCGTATTCGCATAAGGCCGGATATAGGTCAATCCGCCGTCGCGGGAATATTTGTAATCGGTATTGAAAAAGTCGGCCAGGTAATACTGAACCTTAATCATCCCTGCATCTGAGAACTGTAAACCGACAAACACGGACGGAACAAACCGGTTGACTTCATCACTCATGAACTCCTTGCGTTTGATCTTGTTGCCATTTCGGAACAACTTCTCCTTGAAATGGAAGAACATCTCGTATTCGGCACCCAGTGCCAGAAAGCGGTCCTTTTTTACATTCCCGATCTTCAGCATGAAGGGCACGCCAAGGCTGTAACTCCTTCTTTTGATTTTACTGTATTGTACGGGTTGGTCTGATTCCTCGCCCGGCGACAGGAAGGTTTCGTTGCGGGTGATAAAGCCGATATTCCTTATCCCTAACCCAAGAGCAAACCCCAGGTTACGACCCAGGTCTATATTGTAGTTGTAATTCAGGTGGAGAAAAACCGTAAAACGGGGAGGCCCGGATATTTTGGTGTCGTTGCTGTCGCGGTAATCTGCCCAGGAGAAAATAATCTCGCCTCCGTTGGTCCAATACTGAGCCTTGGCAGAACCTGCCAGAAGGAACAGGAGACAGATAAAAGCCAGGTATTTTTTCATGTTGAGGAGTTTTTATTCAAAGCTAAAAAATAATTAATGCCCCACAGCCGGAGAAAGACATTACTTTTGCCCCCAAATTGGAATCATTCTAAATTGGCAAGCAAGGCACCTGCAATCGGCTGGAATAAACTTGTACTGATCAGCACCTTATACGTGTCGCAATCGGTTCCGGTGTCGTTCATTAAAACCGGCTTCCAGGTATTTCTGAAGAACCAGGGCATACCTGATGATTCGCTGAGTAAGCTGCTTGGCTTGCTTCTCCTTCCCTGGGCATTCAAGTTTCTCTGGGCTCCCCTGGTAGACCGGCTGGGCTGGCACCGGGCAGGCCACCGTAAATCCTGGATCGTTCCCTTGCAGGTGTTGGGAGCGCTTACCTTGGTATGGGCGGCCTTTCTCGACCTGGAGTCGGACCTGATACAGATTTTCACCCTTTTTATGGTGTACAGTTTTCTGTGTGCCACCCAGGATATTGCGGTTGACGGCCTGGCGGTTTTGTCGCTTAGCAAAAAGCAGCATGGTATAGGGAACAGCATGCAGATGGGCGGATATTATTTCGGCGAACTGGCGGGTGGTGCCTTAATCCTGATCCTGTTTGAGAATTACGGATGGACCTGGTCCATCATTGCCCTGGCTGCTTTTTTCCTGTTGCCCCTTATCCCGTTATTGCCTTACCGGGAGCCTGCTGATCCGGAATCGCCGGAGCGCCCTTCGCTGAAGAGTATTGCCAGTTACTTCCGCCAGGAACAGGGGCTTTGGCTGCTACTCCTGCTCATCTATATGGGTAACCAGGTTCTGGCCCGGACACTCCTGCCTTCTATCCTGCTGGAGAAAGGGATGACAGAGGGCGAGATAGGCTGGCTGATCGGAATTTACGGAAACAGCGCTTCCATATTGGGGGCTGTGGCCGGGGGTTTATGGATGGAAAAACTGGGGCGCAAAACCTCCCTGCTCTCGTATGCCGTGCTAAAAATACCAGCCTTTTACCTGTTACTTTTTCTCCCGGGCGCGGGAACCTCGTTAACCACTGCGGTAATCCTCACCAATGATTTTGTGGCCGGGTTGGCTACCGTGGCTTTGTTTACCGTAATGATGGATAAGTGCAGGCTCAGTTCTCCCGGAACTGATTTTACCGTTCAGCAATCCATTAATTCGGTAGGAATCCTGTTGTTCGTGGTTCTGAGCGGCATCGTAAAGCACGGCATGGGATTTTCCGGGCTTATTCACCTGGCGGCGGCCCTTGGAATCCTGAGCATTCTGCTTGTTTTCCGGCTGAAAGTTGAGCGAAACGGGGCTTAAACGCCGATCTTGTCCTTGGTTTTGTTGCCCTTTGTGAGTTGTCGCCTTTCCAGGTACTCAATGATTTTTCCGGCAATATCCTTTCCTGTTGCCGCTTCAATACCTTGCAAACCGGGTGAGGAATTAACCTCCATTACCAGTGGCCCCCGGGAGGATTGGAGCATATCTACTCCGCATACCGTGAGGCCGAGAGCCTTGGCGGCATTGATGGCAGTGGCTTTTTCTTCCCTGCTGAGTTTGATCAGGCTGGCCGTTCCTCCCCGGTGGAGGTTCGAACGAAACTCCCCGTCTTTGGCGGTACGTTTCATGGCTCCGACCACTTTTCCATCTACCACAAAAGCACGGATATCGGAACCACCGGCTTCTTTGATAAATTCCTGTACCAGGATATTCACTTCAAGCCCGTAGAAGGCTTCGATTACCGATTCGGCGGCCTTTTTGGTTTCGGCAAGCACCACCCCGATTCCCTGGGTGCCTTCCAGGAGTTTGATCACCAGAGGGGTTCCCCCAACCATCCGGATCAGGTCTCCCACATCGCGGGCATTCCGCGCGAACCCGGTAATAGGCATGCCTATTTCTGCCCGGGCGAGTATCTGCATGCTTCGCAGCTTGTCGCGCGAGCGCGTGATGGCCTGGCTTTCGTTGGCGGAAAAAACGCCCATCATCTCAAAATGCCTGACTATGGCCGTTCCGTAAAAGGTTACGGAAGCCCCGATCCGGGGAATGACCGCATCCACATCCGAAACATCCGCCCCGTTGTAATGGATGGTAGTCTTGCCTTTGCTCATGCTTACATAGCACTTGAGGTGATCCAGCACCACACATTCGTGGCCCCTTTTTTCCGCTGCCTCTACCAGCCGGGCTGTAGAGTACAAATGGCGGTTTCGCGACAGTACTGCAATTTTCACTGCTTATTCTTTTCTGACTTTTCTCTGAGTTTTTTCCTTTTATACCGTGAGCTCTGGTTAGAGCGGGAGACATCCACCACAAAATTCCTTCGAATAAAACTGCGACCCATGAGCATGGGGAATTCCATATTCGAACGATCGCGCAAGGAGATCTCTATCGGGTATACCTTATTGAATAGCTCTACCGTGGTATCGATCACTATCCGATTTTCTTCATGCCCGAAGGAATTTTTCACCTTGCGTTCCTTATGGAAGGGCAAGGTAAACTCTTTCCCATTGTAGTACGGGCTCTCCGGGTCAAGCAAAACAAACTTAACGTAACGTTTACGGTAGCGTTTGATAATCGTAATGGAGCTGCAATGAATAACGGAAGTACGGGCTCCGGTATCCACTTTGGCCGGTATATCCTTCAACCCGAATTCCGGAAATGAGACTTTTTCCTTCCACCCGATCTTTTTCATAACTGCAATTTAACCTTGTAAGCTTATCCTGCAAGCCCAACCCTTGCGGCCTTTTTGCGCTGGTACCTTCGGATTATCGGATAGAGGAACACCGATACCAGGATCATGGAAGTGCCCAGGTAGAAACGGGCATCCAGTTCTTTATGCTCCTGGAAGAAAAACATGGCCATCAGAATACCGTATACAGGTTCCAGGTTAATGGCCAGGTTGGCCGTAAAGGCGGAAAGCTCTTTCAACGCCAGCAGCGCCAGGACATAGGCTACGGAAGTACATAAAATAGCCAGGATCACCAGCCAGGCCCAATCTTCCGGTCCGGGCATGAATACGGCTTCCGGGAAACTTCGGAAGTACAAGGGAAGCAGAATGGTAATGGCCAGCCAACCGGTTCCCAATTCCAGAAAGGTCATGCTTACCGGATTGTGGTTCGCCATGTATTTCTTATTGAGCGTAGAGAACAAAGAAGCCAGGAAGGCAGCAATCAACCCGGCGATGATCCCTTCGGTGTAGTTAAGGGTGGCTCGCGTTATGATCACAATACCTGCCGTAACCACTATACCCAACACTACTTCCAGTGGATTGACCTTTCTTTTGAAAAGCACCGGCTCGATAAAACTGGTAAATAAAGAGGTGGTTGCCAGGCAGCTAAGTGCGACAGAAACGTTGCTCAGCTTGATGGATCCGTAAAAAGTCAGCCAGTGCGCACAGGTCACCAATCCGATGGCCATAAAACGGAGGACTTCCTTCCGGGACATTTGCCGAAGCGCTTTGATCGTCCCCGGTATGAAAATCACCGACAAGCAGGTGATCCATAAACGGTGCCATACCAACATCACTTCCCGAAGGCTGATCAGCTTGCCCAGGATTGCCGTGAAGCCAAATAGCAGGATTGCCACATGCAGAAAGAGGTAGGCTTTTTTAAGTTCCGGACTCACAGGCTGCGAATTTACATGCAGAATGCGTATATCCGTCATACAACAAAGGCAGGCATCGGTAAAATGAAACTTGCGAATAACCAATCCTTTGCGGGGAAACGCGATATTCGGAAGATATTGCATACCATGCGGCACGGTTTCTTGTGTTTGCTTCTGTTAGGTGTGGCCTTTCTGCAGGCGCAGGATTATGCGGTAAGGCATTATACCACTGCCGATGGACTTCCTTCCGGGAAGATTGTCGACCTGTTCCATGATTCGCGGGGCTTTCTCTGGATTTCCACCAACTCAGGACTCATCCGTTTCGACGGCAAGAATATGGTGCATTATGGCGTACAGGAAGGCCTGCCCTTTTCCTTTACGGATGATATGGATGAGGATACCCTTGGCAGGTTGTATATCAATTACACCACAGGGGTAAGCCGCTTTGATGGGGTACATTTCACCAATTTCGAAACCCAATCGATTGACCCGGACGCCTTCAGCCGGGATATGGTAGTCCTTCCGGATAACCGCGTGCTGGTGGCAACACGAAGGGGAGTATATCTGCTGGAAAACGACAGCCTCCGGCTTCTGGAATATACCCGGGAAAACACCTTCTATTGTGGGCTGAGAACCCGGGGCAAGCGTGTCTTTCTCGGAGGATCAGGAGGAGTTTATGAATGGAAGAACGATTCCCTGGTATTGTTCGTCAAAGAAAAGCCAGGGTCCCGGATACTAGCCCTGGAAGAAGCTCCGGACGGTCATCTGTGGTATGGTTTGCTGCATACTGAAATCAAACGGATCTCGCTGAAGAAAAAGGGAGCGGTTCCTGAGACCATTGAGATTCCGGAAATGGAAGAAGGCTTTGTCTCCGCCTTTATTGCCTCTGATGATCGCCTGATTTATGTCGGCGGGCATCATGAATTTCTGATCTACGAAAACGGAAAACTCCTTAAAAGGGAAAAACTAAATCTCGGAATTCCGTCCGATAACATCAATGCCCTCCTTTGTGACCGGGAAGGCAATCTTTGGGTAGGTTCCCTATATGGATTATGGAAATATTCTCCCTCCATCACCTACCTCTATCCCCAGGACCAGATCACCGGGATCAGTGTCACTTCCCTTCGTGTGGCCGGCCGTGACTCATTGCTTTTCTCCGATGGCTTTTACCAGTATGCCGCGGGCAAAGAAAGGGTTTGGCGGATATTCGATGACAAACCGAAGCAGATCAGTGAACTGAACGATATCTGCTACGGTCCCGACGGGTATGCGTATTTCGGAAGTAGTCTTGGGGGGCTCATGTACCGGGATCCTGACGGAAACTACCGGGATGTGAAAATCGGCAGCTCACCCTTCTACCGTTGTTTTCACATGTGGCAGCATCGGTACGATACCTATATGGGATCTCATGGAAAATATTTCAGGTTGCAGGCAGGTGAGGTAGAGGAGGAATTGAGTTTTCCGGCTATCCTGGATGAGAATGTCCTCACGCTGTACATTGATGATGATCTCCATATTGTGGGAACCAATGTCAGCTTGTACAGCAGGAGCAGCGACGGACAGATTACCGATTATTCATACCTGTTCGGAAACAAGGCGGTGGTAATTGATGATATCCGGCGCGATGGAGAAATCCTGTATGTGGCTACCAAAGGGTACGGACTGCTGGTTGCTCATCTGACTGACAATGGACTGCTTGAGGCCGATACCTTTCTGACGCGCAAAAGCGGGCTCCCCTCCGACTTTGTCACCTCCGTTTGCCCGGATAAAAACGGCCAGATCTGGATCTGTACCCTAAGTGGTATCTGTAGGATGAACCGGATTTCAGACACGGATTATTACATCCGTACCTATAACCGCAACCAAGGTTTCCCGGATGCTTTCTGGGAGGATTGCCGGCTCAGGCTGGACACCCAAAGCGGACACCTGTTTATCGGGTTTTCACAAGGAGTGCTAAGGATAGATCCCGGTTTGCAACTCAATCAGGCTTTTCGCCCCCGTATCCATCTGGAAGCCATATTCCTCAATAAGGGGAATAAAGAAGGACAGAAACCGGAAGACCCCATTCTGGTTTACCCGCAGGAGACCGAATACAGTTTCCCCTTCCGGGAGAACAACCTCATCATCAAACTTACCGCCGTGCAGCTTTCGGATGCCAAGAACCTGGAATTTTGGTACCGCCTTCATGGAAAGGATAATGACTGGCGTACCGCACCCGCAGACGGAATGCTTAACCTGAACAACCTGAACCCGGGGAATTACCGTCTGGTAGTTGCAGCATTTGATCGTTCCCGAAAGGTGTTTTCCGAAGAAAAGGTTTTCCTCTTTCGTATAGAAAGACCGTTCTGGATGAGTGGTTGGTTCTATTTCCTGCACATTTGCCTCTTCCTGGGATTGGTTTACCTCTATTTCCGCTGGCGAATCCGTCATGCGTTCGAAAAAAGGGAGTCTGCACTGAAACTGAACCGTCAGCTTGCGGAATCCCGTTACCTGGCTTTCCAGGCCAGAATGAATCCGCATTTTATATTCAATTCCCTAAATGCCATTCAGTATTTCATCACCAACGGAGACAAAAAGCTATCCCTCACTTACCTGTCCAAATTTGCCCGCCTCCTGCGCCAGGTGCTGGATAATACCAAGGCTGTTAAAGTCACCCTGCGTGAGGAAATCGATATACTGAACAGTTACCTGGAAATGGAGTCCATGCGCTTTGACGGACATTTTCAGTATGACTTTGAGATTGAACCCCAGCTTGATCTGGAGCAGACGGAAATACCCGGTATGCTCATCCAGCCTTTTGTGGAAAATGCCATTGTCCATGGCTTATTACACCTGGAAAGCGGACAAGGCAAACTCCGGATAGCCATCAATGCCGATAACCGCTTCGTGTACTGTACGGTAGAGGACAATGGCGTGGGGCGCGTACAGGCAGCGGAGATCAATGCCGGTCGTAAGCCCAACCACAAATCCTATGGCATGGACATCGCCCGCAACCGGCTGAAGCTGCTGGTAGAGGGTATGGAAGAGGAAGATTTTATCCGAATAGAAGACCCGGAAAGCGGAACCGGAACCCGGGTACACCTGAAAATCCCCATACTATGATATTGCGTATTGCCATTGTCGAAGACGAGAAAAAGAGCAGGGAAGGCCTGCGTAACCTCATCGAGGAGTTTTGCCAGGAGGTAAGCGTGTGCGGCATGGCCTCCAATGTGAATGAAGGCCTTGAAATGATAGAAAGGGAAAAACCCGATTTGCTGCTCCTGGATATCGAAATGCAAAGTTCTACGGGTTTTGACTTGCTGGAAAGATTGCCTGAGATCAACTTCGAGGTGGTATTTACCACCGCGTATGAACAGTATGCAATCCGGGCGATTAAGTTTTCAGCGATGGATTACCTGCTAAAACCGATCGATGTCAAAGAACTTAATCAAGCCATTGAACGGGTAAGGAGTAAACGAAGTGCCGGGCAGGTTGGGGTTAAGGTAAAGCAACTGCTGGACAATCTGCGTAACGACAGCAGCCGCAACCAGAAGATCACATTGAGCACTTCCGAAGGAATGGTCTTTCTGCCGGTGCATGAAATCATTCGCTGTGAAGCCCAGGGAGCGTATACCAACTTCATACTTCGCAGCGGGAAGAAGATATTGGTAAGTAAGAACCTGAAGGAGTATGAAAACCTGCTCAGTGAACTGGAATTTATGCGCATCCATAACTCACACCTGATCAACCTGGCTGAGGTAGAACGGTATATCAAGGCTGACGGAGGCTATGTAGTGATGAATGACGGCTCGCAGGTACCGGTTTCCAATACCCGCAAGGATGAGTTCCTGGAACTCATGAAAAAACCCTGACCGTTTGGCCAGGGTTTTCCGATTCGTTTATCTCAATTTCGATTACCGCCTTCGTTGCGGTGTTCTCGGATTACGATTATTGGGGTTAGGTGCCGGCTCTTCCGGAGCTTGTTCGCCCGGATTAGCTTCGTCTTCTTTTTCAGGAGACCAGTTGTAATCGATAATAGTAACCGTAGTACGACGGTTGAGCTGGTGCTCTTCTTCCGTACAAACGCGGTTTGCATCGGTGCGGTCGCAAGAACATTTTTTGATCCTCAGGTCACGTTCGCCATATCCTTTGGCTACGATACGACGCGGATCGATGCCTTTGCTCACGATGTATTCCACCGCAGAATCGGCACGAGCCTGAGAAAGCGTATCGTTGTATTCGTGGGTCGCACGACAGTCGGTATGAGAACCCAGCTCAATTTTAATTCTTGGGAATTCTTTGAGGATGGCTACCACAGAGTCATCGAGGATTCTGGCAGCATCCGGGCGGATATTGGCCCTATCCAGGTCATATAGGATACCTTCCACGGTAAATTTCACCTCCAGTTTCTGCAGCTCAAAATCACGTTGCAGGGTGGTGAAACACTTCACGCCCTCCGTAGTCTCAAACTCCTTGGGTGAGTCGCGGTAATAATCGTTAACCGGTCCCTGGGCGAACAACTCGTATTTGGTTTCGCGGGTCAGGGGAAGCTTGTATGCACCGGTTTCATCGGTGGTAAGGGTAATGGTGGTGGTGTCCTGGTTGTTTTTAATGATAACCTGGGCATTGGGAATTACCGCTTTGGTCTTCTTATCCCGCACAACTCCGGTAAGCATCAGCTCACAGGGTTTCATGGTAAAGCTGTAAATATCGTCGCTACCCCTTCCTCCGTCACGGTTGGAGGAGAAGTATCCGCTTTCTTTGTCCTCAGCCAGCCAGAGACCGAAGTCATCACCCCCTGAGTTGATCGGGGATTTTATGTTTTCGGGTTCTGTCCATTCCTGACCGGTTCCTGTGGTGAACAGGATATCCAGGCCACCCAGGGTAACATGTCCGTTGGAAGCAAAATACAGGGTTCCGTCGGAATGCAGGTAGGGATACATCTCGTCGCCTTTGGTATTGATGGTAGGACCCAGGTTAAGGGGTACGCTCCAGGTTCTGCCACGGCGAACATAGTTTACTACATAAAGATCCCAGCCACCATAGCCACCCGGCATGTTGGAGGCAAAATACATCTGTTTGCCGTCGGGAGAGATAGCGGGATGTCCGCAGCTGAAAGAGTCGCTGTTAAAGTCCAGCAGGTAGGGTTGTTCGTAGGATTCCCGACCCATCTTTTTAGCGGAGTAGATCTTACAACGCAGGCCTTTGCCGTCTTCGGAGTTACATTGGGTATAGTAGATTTCGCGGCCTTTGCCGTCGAAACTGGCTACCCCGTCCGAGTATTTGGTGTTGACCGTGCCCTTCAGCAGTTCCGGATTTTCATACGAAACCTGGCCACGGCGCTTACGTTCTTTACAAACGTAAATGTCATCAAAATACTGTCCGGTCCAGCCGTATTCCTTTTTGTTCATCCCGCCTGCACGGGCGGAAGTGAAGATCACTCCTACGCGGTCTATGTACCAGGGAGCGAAATCGGATTCCCGGCTGTTGGCTTTTTTGAAATTCTCCACCACATAGCGGGTCTTTTCGTCTTTCCATTTGAGGGCAAGTTCGCAGCCTTCTTTGGCTCTCTTCACGTCCTCATCATCCGGATTATCCTTGAGGTATTCGTCGTATTTGATGATAGCTTCGGCGTACTTCTCCTGGAGTTTCAGGGCATCAGCCTGATAGCGTATCGCATCACTGTCCATGCGGTCGCCTCCCTTAGTGGATTTGTAGCGTTGGGACTTTTCGAATGCACGTTCGGCATCCCGGTATTCATTGGTCATTAAAAGCGCCAGTCCCTGCTTAAAGTAAGCCTCTTTGCGGATATTTCTGTTTTTCTCCCTCCTGCCGACTTCCTTATAAATATCGGCGGCAGCGGTAAAATTCTTCTTCTCGAATTCCTTGTTGGCATCAGCCATGGTACCTTTCGGACCGCAGGATTGAAAGAGGAAAGAAAATAACAGAACAAAAATAAAGAGCCCAGAACTAAGCGTATGAGTAAACTGTTTTCTCATATTCACAACGTCTTAGTCAGCGAATATAGAATAATGCGCAAACAATCAACGACAAACTCGCCTGTTTGCGTATGTATTTTTCAAAGATTTTTTCTTATCGGATGAAGAGCAGTTCCCGGTATTTAGGCAATTGCCAGCTCTGATCTTCCACGATACGCTCCAGCTTGTCAGCACGATAACGGATGCCGGCGAAGAAGGGTTTTACCTCATAACAATACAGATGTGCTTTCTTTTCTGCGTCTTCCACGAGGTTGGCTTTCTTGCGGGCTTCTACCATCTGAAACACCAGTTTTTTCAACTCGGTGATATAAGAGGCGATCTCTTCGATGGTCATCAGAAGGGTTTCGTAGTGCTCTTTTTTCAGTCCGAGCTCCTTCATGCTGATAGCCGTCTGCGTCAGCTTTGATTGGTAGTTGAGAGCTGAAGGGATGATTACGGTGTTTACCAGATCACCCATCACACGACTTTCAATTTGAACCTTTTTGGTGAATTGCTCCAGAAGGATTTCATACCGAGCGTGCATCTCCCGCGAATTCAATACCCCCATGGATTCAAAGAGGCTCAGCGCAGGTTTTTCTACAAAGGCTTTCAGCGCATCGGGAACTTCCGTGATGTTTTTCAGTCCGCGTTTGCCGGCATCCTTCTTCCATTCCTCACTATAACCGTTGCCTTCGAAAAGGATGTTCTTGGATGCTTTTACATATTTACGCAGTATCCCTACAACCGCTTCTTCCATGCCGGTACCTTTTTTCATAGCGGCATCCAGTTCTTTACTGAACTCCTGAAGCTGGTTGGCCACGATAGAGTTCAATACAATCATCGGAGAAGCAGAGTTGGTAGAGGAACCTACCGCACGGAATTCGAATTTGTTACCGGTGAACGCAAAGGGCGAGGTTCGGTTACGGTCCGTATTGTCCAGGAGAATTTCCGGGATGCGCGGGAAAAGAATGCTTTCGGTCTTCTCTTTCGTGTTCTTTTTGGCTCTGTTGGATTCCAGTTCATTGAGCACCTCCGTTAGCTGCGACCCGATGAATACCGAGATGATGGAAGGAGGCGCTTCGTTTGCTCCAAGGCGGTGTTCGTTGCTTGAGGAAGCAATGGATGCCCGAAGCAGATCCGGATGGTCATGAACGGCTTTGATCACATTCACGAAGAAGGTAAGAAACTGGAGGTTCTTGTTAGGGGTATTGCCCGGTGAAAGCAGGTTGATACCGGTATTGGTCCCCATAGACCAGTTGTTGTGTTTTCCGGAACCGTTGATCCCGTCAAAAGGTTTTTCATGGAAAAGCACCTTAAGCCTGTGCCTGCGGGCTACCTTTTCCATAAGGTCCATCAGCAACTGGTTGTGGTCAATAGCCAGGTTGATGTCTTCAAAATTCGGAGCACACTCGAACTGACCCGGAGCAACCTCGTTGTGACGGGTTTTGAGAGGAATACCCAGTTTCAGGGCTTCCGTCTCAAAGTCCAGCATATACGCATATACGCGGTCAGGAATGGAACCGAAATAATGGTCTTCCAGCTGTTGTCCTTTAGCTGCACTATACCCGAAGAGGGTTCTGCCCGTGATCACCAGATCAGGACGGGCATTGTAAAGGGCTTCGTCTACCAGGAAATACTCCTGCTCGATTCCCAGTGTCGCATTAACCGATTTCACTTCCTTATCGAAGAGCTGGCAAACCGACAACGCTGCCGATTCCAGGGCATGCAGGGATTTGAGCAACGGGGCTTTATAATCCAGCGCCTCACCGGTGTACGATACGAAGATCGTAGGAATACACAGGGTTTTGCCGATAGTGTTGTCTACGATAAATACAGGAGAGGAAGGGTCCCATGCCGTATAGCCACGGGCCTCAAAAGTATTTCGCAGTCCGCCGTGCGGAAAGCTGGAGGCATCGGGTTCTTGTTGAACCAGTGCGCTACCTTTGAATTTTTCTATGGATTCCGACTCATTGAGCGGTTCGAAAAAGGCATCATGCTTTTCTGCCGTGGAACCGGTAAGCGGTTGAAACCAGTGCGTATAGTGGGTTACTCCCTGCGCAACAGCCCATTGCTGCATCCCTGAGGCAATCTGGTCAGCCATATTGCGCTCGATTTTCAGGCCTTTCTCCCGAGCAGACTTAATGGCCTTGTGGGCCTCCTTGCTCAGGTAGGTCTTCATGGCCTTATCGCCAAAAACGGCAGAGGCGAAATAATCGGAGATTTTGTCAGAAGGCAGGTTAACTTTTAACTGGGCTCTGGACTGAGCCATTTCAAGCGCTTTTAACCGGATGTTTGATGATGACATGTTGCTGGTGAAGTGTATAGGGCGCGAATTTAATGTAAAATTCACACTCCGATCCCGTGCTCTCAAAAAGGAAATCAACACTTTATGCCCTGTTTTGAATCGCTAAGGGAAATGGTTTCATAAGTCTGTGATTCTGCGGGTTTCTACCCCTGCTTCCTCTCTTACGCTGAACGGCCTCCGTACAAAAGGGTTATCCCAGGAATTCAGACAGAACAGGAAATGCGTGAGTCGTATACGTTATGCGTTTGGAAAGGAGTTTTATTCCTAGCAATTTTGTCGACCTATGCGCTCCGTACTTGTTTTGCTCCTTTTGTCGCTGTCCTTGTTCGCTTCTGCCCAGCAGCGGCGCCTGGAAAAGGCGCACCGCTTTTATGAATCCGAACGTTATGAAAAGGCGAACAAGCTCCTTGAAAAGGTTCTGAAGCACAAGGAAACCCGAAACGATGCGGAAGCCTTGCTCCTTCAGGCCAAGGTTCTTACGGCACTCCGGGAGAGCCCGGATTTTCCCAAAGCGCTCCCCGATGCCCTCAAGTACGCCGAAAAGGCCATAAGGAAGAATAAAAGCGATCAGGACCTGATGGTACGAGACTCCGTATTCTTTGGCGAACTGCGAGATCTATGCCTGGAAGCAGCCGAAGTTGACCTCAGGGAGGGACGCTATATACAGGCAGATAAATACTACACCAAGCTCTATGAATTGTACGGATTCCTGCCTGCCAAATGGGGGACGGCCCGCGTTGCACTGGCATTGAAAGATACCGCAACGGCATTGAAAATAAGCAGAGAAATTGTTGGGGAAGTTTTTGACAGCAGCGAAAAAAAGCTCTTCCGTCCCAATGTTGCAGAGACACCCTTTGTTTTGCTGGTGGAGCATTATATCGATAGGCGGAACTTCGATACGGCTTCTTACTTCGCCGAACGCAGTGCCGACCTTTACCCGGAATCGGCATTACTGAAAAGCCTGTTGCTTAAATCCTTCCTGCTTTATGTAACCGGTGAACGCCCTACTTTACAAACCACCCAGCTCTTTGCTCATCTTCGCCCGCGTTTCGAAAATGATAGCCTGTTCCTTCATAAGGAAAATGTTCTCTTCCTCTACCTGATTAACCTCTATGCCTCCGATGAAGAGAAAAGGAACCTCAGCGATAGCCTGCTGGCCGGATTGATCCAGATTAAAAGCGATTATTACGCCGCTCATGGCGACGACTACCTGCGTAAAGACCCTATCTATAGCCCCGACCATAACGAATTTATCTTTAACCTTATCCGCTATACGGCTCGTTTCGAAAGGCATAATATGCTTGCAATGCTGCTGAATAATTATGTTTCCGGAACCTATGCCGACAGTGCTTACCGCACCAAAAAAAGACCGGAACGCTGGAAAGCCCTGTTTGACCGGACAGTGGAGGAGAACTCGGTATTCCTGCTGAGTGCCTCACTGGAAGTGGCTTCTGACGAACTGAAAAAAGAATCTTGGTTTGCACCGCTAAAAAGAAAACTGTTAACGGATGTGTTCCGCAACCCGGGCAGCTATACTGACCGGGCAGCCTTATACAACTTCATCCCCTTCATGCTCGAAACCTATCCCAGGGATCGTGGTATCTATGAGTCCACAAAGGAATTATCCAAGTCGATTATCGCCGAATACACCGATTCTTCCTGGTTCAGTTATGCCAAGTTGGCGATATCCCAGCATGACCTCTATTACGAACAGGACCAGGAGATGAAAGCGCTGAAGAAGAATTTTACCGTTCGCGATTTTATAGCCAACTACTACGGAAGCCGCTTGCTTCGCGATAGTGTCAACGGACGCCTCGTCCCGGAATATGTGTGGGGTGGAAACACCCTGTTATGTGACGAAGGCCGTGTTCCTGAAACGGTGCAGCAGAAGGTGGAACAAAGGATCAACTATTTCCGGCGTACTGCGGGGGTGCCGGATTATGTCCGGCTCGATACCCTGAAAAACAAAGCCTGTCAAAAGGCGGCCCTTATTTACCAGGTGAATACCGGAAAAATGTTCACCGAACCTGCAGAGACCTGGAAATGCTTTTCACTGAGTGCGGTGGATGCCGCACAACTTTCCGCACGGGTTTTCGGGCAAACCACCGTATTTGCCGTTACCACCATCATGGCCGATCAGGGTGAGGAGAACACCTTTGTGGGAAACCGGCGCTGGTTGCTGTACCCGCCCGCAAGAAGCATGGGGCATGGAAGTACCGATAAGGTGGCTATGATCTGGACCCTGGATAATAGCGGTAATAAAGACACGACTGCTTATATGCAGGATTTTGTGTCCTGGCCTCCGAGGGATTTTTGTCCGACCATGTTCGCGTTTTCGCGCTGGAGTTTTTCCCTTTATGCCGACCTGAGCAAAGCCAGGGTAAGTATGAAAGCGAATGGAAAAAGTGTACCTGTGAAACAGGAGAACCTGGTGGCGGGCTACGGAATGCCCACGCTGGTTTGGGCTCCTCAGTTTGAAGCGCAGGAAGGGGTGGTTTATACGGTTGTGATCAGTGGAGTGAAAATCTACGGAGAGAAATCTCCGATCACCTACAGCTACCAAGTGGAGTTTGTCAACCCGATGAAAGAACAATAGGACAATAAAAAAGGGGCCGCAAAAGCATGCCCCTTAAAATCCGTATGCGAACTACCGACTAATAATCGTCGTCGTCATCGAAGTCATCAAAGTCGTCAAGACTGAAGTCAAGATCCTCCGGAGTGGGGTCCTTGTCTTCTTCATCGTCTTCCGGATTAAGCGTCTGCTTGCGGTACTTCTCCATCCGCTTTTCATCCTGACGACCCGGATCAGGTCTGCCTGAGCCTGGTTTCTTCTTTCCTGCGTTCTTGTCGCTAGTTGTTTTTTTCATTTTACTATTCAACCTGAAATTTAAGGTCTTGAAATACAGCTTGCTCTTTCAGGAACAGCACCTGCAATTCGTTTAGCTAAGATACGGCAAATGAAAATGATTCTGTCAAGCGTTTTTTTACTCCTCGACAGAAAATATTTTCTGAAATACACATCAAATGGCCGGATTCAACCGTTTACCGGACCTATTCAAAATAGGCGGATTGTATTTCCTCAAAGGTGGCGCAGTGAGCATCCACGATAGCAGAAATTTCAGGAGAATAGCCGCCACCCATGGCGGCAACGAGCGGAACACCCTTTTGAGCAAAGAACCGGGCAACGGTATGGTCTCGTTCGCGACAGGCTTCCGCACTCAGAGCCAGTTTGCCCAGTTTATCTCCGGCCAGCACATCTACCCCGGATACATAAAAGACCAGTTGTGGTTTTACCTTTTCATACAGATACGGCAACTGTTCACGGAGGGTTGTCAGGTATTCATTGTCCGTGGTTCCGGTTTCCATTGGAACATCCAGATCCGACTGTTCCTTATGAAGCGGGTAATTGTCTTTGCCGTGCATGGAAAAGGTAAAGACTTCCGGTCTTCCTTCAAAAAGGGCTGCTGAACCATTGCCCTGATGCACATCCAGGTCCACCACCAGGATCTGTTTCACCGCTCTTTCCTTCAGTAACAGGTTGGCGGCTACGGCAAAGTCGTTAAAAATACAAAAGCCTTCACCCCGGTTTTTATAGGCATGATGGGTGCCCCCCGCTACGTTAGCGGCAGCACCCTCTTCCAGGGCATACCGGGCGCATTGATAAGTGCCCTGTGTGATCACACATTCTCTTTCGACCAGTCCGGCGGATAAGGGAAACCCGATCTTTCTCATGGCTTTCGCCGGAAGACGGAGCTCGAGCACCTCTTTGACGTATTCGGCATCATGAGTAAGCAGCAGTGCCTCGCTTTCCATCCGCTGAGGAAGGAAAAACTGCTCTTGGCCTGCAATCCCGTGATGCATGAGTTGTTGCGGGATCAGGTCATATTTGATCATTGGGAAACGATGACCGGGAGGAAGAGGATGACAGTAAACCGGAGACCAGGCAATACGCATATTCGTTTGGAAAGCTTTTTGTGCTTAAATTCGTGAAAGCATGCAAAAGTTTGTCGCAAGTATACTCTTACTGCTGTATTCGGCCGCAAATCTAGGCCTTACGGCACGTTTTGACTATTGTGGCGAACGCATTAACGGAGTTGCTCTCTTTGCAACCGAGCTTGCTCAACCCGCCGATTGCTGCGGGAGTAAAATGATGGAAGGTGAAGATTGCTGCAGTTCTTCTATCGCAGTATTCCAGGAGTCTTCCGACAAAATGGGCAAAAGCCAGGAAAGGATATTTCATCCTTCTTCTCCTGTCCATACCTTTCAATACCCAATACTGGTAAAGGCCTCATTCCTGAGCCTTCAATCAGGACCCATCCGGGTTCAGGCAGTTTCACCTCCCGGCCCACGCGTCCATCTTCGGAATGCGTGTTTCCTGATTTAGGAGCAGAATCGGTTGAACCGAAACTGATCCTATTCCTATTATTTCAATCCATAATTATTTAAACATGAAAACCGAATTACGTGTTCGGGGCATGAGCTGCGGCCATTGTGTGGCCCGGGTAGGTTCTGCACTCGACGAAATACCGGCGGTAAAACGCTACGACATCAGCCTGGAAGAAGGCAAAGTACTGATCGAAACAGACGGATCACCGGATATTGAAGAGATCCGGAACAAAGTGTCTGAATCCGGCAACTACGAAATAGAACCCCTGCCATGAAAAACATAAAAACAATACTCATCCTGCTGGCCTTTTTCGGCGGCATGAGCCAAGCTGTTATGGCAGGCGATTCGGATACCCTGCGTTTTAAAGTGAACGGTAACTGCGAGATGTGCAAGGAACGTATCGAAGAGGCCCTGGATGTGAGAGGGATAAAATCTGCCGACTGGAACGTCGAAACGAAGATGATCACGGTGGTTTATGACCGGAAAAAGATCAATGAGGAAAAAATACACCGGCTCATTGCAGCGGCCGGCTATGAAACGGAGAAGCAGGCTGCCGATGAGGAGGCCTACCGGAAACTGCCGGGGTGCTGCCAGTATACCCGGGAAAAGAAGGAGGCACCATGAAATACGCATGGAGCCTGATCCTCTTGTTCTCCTTTGTTTCCGGCTATAGCCAGGAGAAGGTCAGCGGGACGGTGTCCGAGCAATCCGATGAAAAAGTGGTTCCCCTCGCCTATGCTACGGTCTACTGGGCCGATACACGGGTGGGAACCATTACGGATGGCAATGGCAACTTCAGTATAGAAAGGGTTGAGACCACCACCTTGCTGGTAGCCTCTTATACCGGACTAACCCCCGACACCCTGGATACGAAGGACCTGAGCCAGGTGCAGTTTACCCTCAAAGCAGAAGCCTATCTTGAAGAGGCTGTAGTTAGCGGGGAGAAAAAATCTACCAGCATCAGTTCCCTGGACAATATCAAAACCGAGATACTTAGCGAGAAGGAGTTCAAAAAAGCTGCCTGCTGTAATCTCAGCGAGAGCTTTGAGACAAACCCAACCGTGGAGGTATCCTTTGCCGATGCCCTTACCGGAATTCGCCAGATACGGATGCTTGGTCTTAACGGCACCTATGCCCAGACCCTGGTGGAGAATATCCCCATGATGCACGGCATACAATCCTATACCGGTCTCACCTATATCCCCGGCTCCTTCGTGGAGAGCGTGCACCTGAGCAAAGGTGCAGGATCCGTGGTGTATGGATTTGAAAGTATGACCGGACAGATCAATATCGGCCTGAAAAAGCCTGAAACAGGTAGCCGCCTGTTTGTAAACGGCTATCAGAATCTTTTCGGGCGCTCCGAACTGAACCTGGTGAGTGCGGCCAAAGTAAATGAACGCTGGTCGACGGCTTTACTGGCCCACGGAAATATTACCCGCAACAACCGTGACCCGAATAACGACGGGTTCCTGAACCTGCCTTCCGGGGAAGGGATCAACCTGATCAACCGCTGGAAATACAGCGGAGATAATTGGGAATCGCAAATAGGGGTGCGGTACGTAAACGAACAACGGATTTCCGGGCAAACGGATTACAGGCGGGGTATGGATCGCGACAGCCTTTCGCCTTATGGGGTGGAATACCGAAACCGGGCCGCCGGGGTATGGGCCAAACTGGGGAGGCCCGCCACGGAGCTGAATAAAACCAGTATCGGGTTTATCGTAAACGCCAACCACTACGAAAACGATTTCCTCGCCGGTCTTAATACCTACCGGGGTGTTCAGGAAAATTTCAACGGTTCCTTCATCTTCAACCGGAACCTGGATGAGGAACACCAGGTGTTAAGCGGAGGACTGAGTCTGATGGCTGATCAATACCAGGAAAAATTCAATACCCTCAACTTTAGCAGAACGGAGGTTGTTCCCGGCATCTTTGCCGAATACACCTATAAGCTGAAACAAAAGTTTTCTGCCGTAATGGGACTGCGTTTCGATTACCATAACCTGTTCGGGGCTTTCTTTACACCACGCCTGCATCTGCGTTATGCCATCACGGAAAATCATGTGCTGCGAGCAAGTGCAGGCAGGGGCCAGCGTACGGCGAACATCTTTACCGAAAACACTTCCATATTCATTTCCTCCCGTAAACTCAGGCTCAATGCCTATGACGGCACCTATGGTCTGAACCCGGAGGTGACCTGGAATTTCGGCGGAAACTATACCTATACCTTCCCCATCAGCGCAAAAAGAACCGGACAGTTCAGCATCGATTACTACTATGTTCACTTCGTGAACCAGGCTGTGGTTGACCGCGACAATTCGGCAAGAGAAGTTTGGATCTATAACCTGAACGGGAGCTCTTTTTCGCAGACCGTGCAGGCCCAGGTTACCCTTGAGCCGGTTAAACGGTTCGAAGTTCGCCTGGCTTACCGCTACCTGGATGTACAAACCACCTTTACTACAGGCCTGAGGCAAAGGCCGATGATACCGGTGCACAGGGGCTTCATCAACCTGGCTTACTCAACGCGAAGCAAATGGGACTTTGACCTCACTACCCAATTCATAGGAAAACAACGGTTACCCGACCTTGCGGAAAACCCGGAAGAGCTGCGTTTCAGCAGCTATTCTCCGGCATTCATGAACCTCAATGCGCAGGTCACTAAAACTCTGGGTAACTGGGAAATCTATGTGGGTGGAGAGAACCTGCTCAATGTGGTGCAACAAAACCTGATTGTGGATGCGGCCAATCCGTATGGGACCTATTTCGATGCTTCTATGGTCTGGGGACCGGCAATGGGAGCAATGGTTTATACGGGCTTCAGGTATGAATTAAAGTAATGGTAGGGTCAATTTGAAATAAGGTGTCATTTTTTTGATGTATTTTGATAGCCTAAACCTCAATCAACACATGAAAACAAAAAGAACCCCCTATTTATGGATAGCCGTAATGGGCATCCTCGTACTAAGCTCCTGCAGCCAGCAGCGCTATGCCCACCGGGCCAAGGTAAAATCAAATCAGGAAGCCCGTGCCACCGAAAGGCAGAGGCACCAGGCTCCTGAAAAGATCGAACCGGCCAAGTCTACGGAATGGGCAGTAGCTCCTGAAGCCCCTGCGGCAGAGGTGAATCCCGCTCCCTCACCTGCTCCGGAAAAAGCCGGGAAGCAAGTGCGTAAAGAACTGAAGAAACTCACCTCACGGGAGACCCGCAGAGCCGTTCGAAGCCTGGTTAAAAGCCCCGGGAAAGTAAAAGATATGGTGGCGAAAGAGAACAACCCGACCAAAGAACAGTTCAAACAGCAAACGGGCCTGGATACCAGCAATAAATGGGTAAAACTGATCCTGCTTGGTGCAATCCTTTGTCTGGTTGGAATTGTCTTTAACTTCTGGATAGGCTATGGAAGTATATTCTACGCGTTAGGAAGTCTTTGTATTCTGATAGGCGTGATTTTCCTTCTGATCGAGCTGCTAGAATAATTTTTCATGATAAGATCTGTTTCTGTTCAAAGCCATTCCTTAGGGGATGGCTTTTTTCTTTTTGACAAAACCTAAACTTGTAACATGATACTCAGTGCCATCGTAGCCGCAGCAGAAGACAATGCCATAGGAAAAGACAATGATCTGCTATGGCGTTTGCCCGACGACATGAAATTTTTCAAAGAAACCACTTCCGGTCATGCGGTGCTGATGGGACGTAAGACGCTTGAGTCTTTCAAACGGCCCCTTCCACGTCGGGAGAATATCGTGATTACACGGAATCCGGATTATGCAGTGGAGGGAATTCACAAGGCAGCAAGTATCGAAGAAGCGATAAAAATTGCAGAAACCCTGGAAGAGTCGGAAGCCTTTCTTTTGGGTGGTGGAGAAATCTATAAAATAGGACTTAAATACTGCGACCGGGTTTATCTCACTCGTGTGCATGCCTCATTCCCTGAGGCTCAGGCCTGGTTCCCGGAACTGGACCCGAAGGAATGGAAAGTGACCCGGGAGCAGTTTCACCCTGTCGATGAGCGTCATGCCTATGCCATGACCTTTTATACTTATGAGAGAATACAGTGAAACTACTGAAAAATAACCGTCTCTGGCTGGCCCTCATTCTGCTGGTCACAGTTCTTGTCTATGGCAGGAGTTTGCGCAATGGATTTGCCGTCGACGATTACCCGGCCATCCTCTATAACGAACACGTTTCCGGAGGAATGGCCAATACCGGTGAAATCATCCGGAATAGTTTTTACCACGGGTACGACCAGAGAGAAGAAGCAAATGAATACCGGCCACTGAGTTCCCTTTTCTATGCCCTGCAAACCGACCTGTTCGGAACAAAAAAGGCCATGTACTGGCACCTGGTCAACCTGCTCCTTTACCTGGGAATAGTGATCCTGGTATTCGCCTGGGTAAGTCGTTTTACCTCCGGGCGCGTGGCATTGATCACCACTGCCTTGTTCGCATTAGTGCCGGTTCATAGCGAGGTGGTATTAAATGTCAAGGCACAGGATGATTTACTCATGGGGCTCCTGGTATTTGCCGCTTTATATTTTTGGTCCGGAACGAAGGACCGGCTGACAAGCGGATTGTCGCTTTTGTTTTTTACCCTTGCCCTGTTCTGTAAAGAAGGTGCGGTGCCTCTGGTGCTGTTGTTCCCGGCAGTAGCTTATCTGCAAAGTGGAAAGGTAAGCCGGGCCAATGCACTGTTTTTGATTCCTCTGGCTCTCTATTTTTCGGTGCGTTTGGCATTGATCGATCCCGTGGATGAAGTGGATGTTACCAACAACGCACTGGCCTATGCGGATAATTATGCCGTACGGAGTGCAATGGGCTTTGAATTTTTCCTGCGCTACCTGGGGAAACTGCTGCTTCCGCTGGAGCTCTCCTGGGACTATTCCTTTCGTCATTTTGCTTTGCATGGATGGATGAACCTGCTGAGTATTTCCGGCCTGTTGTTGTTTCTGCTGCTCTTGGCTCCGGTTATCAGAGCCTGGAAAAAACCGACAATTCCGGCCTTTGCCCTTTTCCTGTTTTTGGTATCGATAGGACTCTACCTGCATCTTGTGGTTCTCCTGGAAGCCACCTTTGCCGAACGCTTCCTTTTTGTTCCAGCTCTTGGCATAGCCTTGTTTGCCGGATATTATGCAGCAAAAAAGCAATGGGCGCTGTACCTGGTGGCTGCTATTTGTCTGGCATATGGAATCAAGGATTTCCAACGTACACCGGACTGGAAGGATAACCTAACCCTGTTCCGGGCAGATATCGGCAAAGTGCCGGAAAGCATCCGGGCCAATTCTGCACTGGCCTATAGCCTGTATGAGGAGGCCATCCGGAAAGATCCGCCCACTGAGGCTATGCTGGAAGAAAGTGCAGAGCTGTACCGGAAGGCCATTAACCTGTATGGAAATGATGCCAATACTTGGTACAACTACGGCATGTGTAATCTGGCCATGGGCGATTATACCATGGCGGAACTGTGTTTCAAAGAGTGTCTGCGCATCCGGCCGGTTCACAGTCCGGCCTTCAATAACCTGGGAAATATCGAATACCTGAAGGGAGAACACCCAAGGGCGAAAGAATATTACCGGAGCGCGGTAGTCTCTGACCCGGAGAATGCGGAAGCCTGGAGCAACTGGGGAGCCGAATTTCTCCTTTCCCGGGATAATGATTCTGCCTTCTATGCGCTTAAAAAGGCCGTACAGCTGGATCCGGAGAACGAAAATGCCCGTTATAACCTGAATATTGCCCGCAAACGACTGGGCAGAAATCCATAGCCTGATTATCTCAGTAGAGAGGTCGAAGCTACGGTGCTTGTGCTTCCAACTTTATCTCCGCATGCTCAGCGGGAAAAGGGTTTCCCGCAGAATTCGCAGAAGTGAGATTGTAGCAGCATCGTGATTGTATTTCCAACTGTTATCTCCGCACGATCAGCGGGAAAAGGGGTTCCGCAGAATTCGCAGAATGTGAGATTGTTGCAGCGTCGTGATTGTACTTTCAACTGGGATCTCCGCGTGATCTGCAGGAAAAGGAGTTCCCGAGAATTTGCAGAAGTGAGATTGGAGTTGCATCGTGATTGTATTTCCAACTGTTATCTCCGTGCGATCAGCGGGAAAGGGTGTCCGCAGAATTCGCAGAAGTGAGATTGTAGCAGCGCTGTGATTGTACTTTCAACTGGGATCTCCGCGTGATCTGCGGGAAAAGGAGTTCCCGCAGAATTCGCAGAAGTGAGATTGTAGCAGCGCTGTGTTTGTATTTCCAACTGTTATCTCCGCGCGATCAGCGGGAAAGGGGGTTCCCGCAGAATTCGCAGAAGTGAGATTGTAGCAGCGCTGTGTTTGTGCTTTCAACTGTTATCTCCGTGTGATCTGCAGGAAAAGGATTTCCCGCAGAATTCGCAGAATGTGAGGTTGGAGTAGCGTTACAATTGTACTTCCAACTGGTATCTCCGCGTGCTCAGCGGGAAAGGGGTTCCGCGGAATTCGCAGAATGGGAGATTGGAGTAGCAGCATGGTTGTACGTCCAACTTTATCTCCGCGTGATCTGCGGGAAAAGGGTATTCGTAGAATTCGAAGAAGAGAGGTCGGAGCAGCGCTGTGCTGGTACTTCCGACTGTTATCTCCGCGTGCTCAGCGGGAAAAAGTTCCTGCAGAGTAAAGGATTGGACTGGCTCTGTTAATGTTATCAGGTGGAAAGTCAGCGGTGTGTCAAATTTTCTCAATTAAAGAACAAGAGAAACAGAACGAATTAGGTTTGTATATGGACCATATTCTAGCAGAGTATAACCAGCTATCGTATATACTTCGGGGTGCAATTTATGAGACTTACATGTTGTTGGGTCCTGGGCTGTTGGAATCCGTTTATGAAGCGGCACTGGAAGAGAATCTCAGTAGCAGGGGGTTGCTGGTAGAATGTCAGGTGCCGATTGGGGTAACTTTGAAAACAAAAAAGCTGGATATTGGATTTCGACTGGATTTATTGGTAGAGAAGCGAATAATTGTAGAAGTCAAATCCGTGGAGCACCTTTCGGAAGTTCATCATAAACAGCTACTAACCTACCTCAAACTTACAGGTTGCAAACTTGGTATTCTGGTGAACTTCAATTCGGCAGATATAGAAAAGTCAATATTCAGGAAAGTGAATGGGTTCCCTGGTTAACCAATACGATAAGCAGGAAAAGACCTCCCGCAGAATTCGCAGAAGTGAGATTGGAGTAGCATCGTGATTGTGTTTCCAACTGTTATCTCTGCGTGCTCCGCGGGAAAAGGGGTTTCCCGCAGAATTCGCAGAAGTGAGATTGTAGCAGCGCTGTGTTTGTGCTTTCAACTGTTATCTCCGCGTGCTCCGCGGGAAAAGGGGTGTCCGCAGAATTCACAGAATGAGAGATTGGAGTAGCAGCATGGTTGTACGTCCAACTTTATCTCCGCGTGATCTGCGGGAAAAGAGTATTCGTAGAATTCGAAGAAGAGAGGTCGGAGCAGCACTGTGCTTGTGCTTCCGGCCGTTATCTCCGGGTGCTCAGTGGGAAAACAAACGACGGGTGCTATTGTATGGTAACAGGAATGACGGGAGTAACAATCGTTTCACTCCGGTTCTGAGCCCGGTCATTGATCCAGAACTCTAACTGTATTTTTTCCGGATTGAAACTGTTAAGCAGTAGCAGGCTGAAATCCACCCGAACTTCCATCGTACCGCTGATCGCTTTGTAACGGCCTTCCGGGGTCAGGCTCATCAGGCGCTGGCTGTAACGGATGGTATCACCGGAAAAGCCATCGATATACTGCTTCTTATCCGGCCCCTCAAATCCATAAAACACATTGTGAAGGTTGTAAAAAAGCGGCCCCCCAAGGTTAAAGGGATAATTGGTGTCAGCCTCTCCATAGCCAAGGTCTCCATTACCGTCTTCATACTGAAAGCGAACGACCAGCAGCGAGTCCTTGTCCAGGTCGTTTTTATAAAGCGTATAGTCGAGGTAGGAGATGGAAGGCGTATCAGAAGCCGGTTCTTCCTTACCGCAGGAAAGGAAGCTGAAAAGGATAAGCAGGGGAAACGCTATTTTTGAAAATCTGATCATGGGTCCGGAAGACGCAATCCGCATCATAGAAAACACAAATTACACCAATTTTCGTACAAAGGCGATGGAGCTTTTCCGTTTCCAGAGCCAAAACTGCAGACCTTTCCAACTCTTCCAGCAGCTTATCGGATATGAGGTTCCACAGGGAGACCTGTTGCCTGAGTGGATTCCCTTTCTTCCGGTTAGCCTGTTCAAGACACAGGAAATATTATGCGCCGGGCAGGAAGCAGAAACGCTATTTTACAGCAGCAGTACCACAGGCAAAGGAGCAAGCCGGCACCCGGTGGCCTATACCCGGGTTTACGAAACCAGTTACCGGAATGCTTTCCGTCACTTTTACGGGGACCCTTCCGAATGGTGTATCCTCGCTCTGCTCCCTTCTTACCTGGAACGGGAAGGCAGCTCCCTGATCCATATGGTGCAGGATCTTATCCGTCAAAGCCAGGATCCCGATTCCGGTTTTTTCCTGTATGAACACGATGTTCTACACGGTCTCCTGCAACAGAAAATCGCCCAGGGAAAAAAGACCCTGCTTCTGGGAGTTTCTTTTGCCCTGCTGGACTTTGCCGAAAAGTACAGCCTGCCGGTATCCGGACTAACTGTTATGGAAACCGGGGGCATGAAGGGCAGGAAAAAAGAAATGATCCGGTCTGATCTGCACGCTATCCTCTGCGAATGCCTCGGGGTGAAACGCATCCATTCCGAATACGGAATGACCGAGCTATTGTCTCAGGCCTATTCCGATGGAGAGGGCCGCTTTCGTTGTCCTCCCTGGATGAAGGTGGTAGTACGCGATCAGAATGATCCTTTCTCAAAAGACCGGGTAGGTAAACGGGGAAGGCTTTGTGTGATTGATCTGGCAAATGCCTTTTCCTGTAGCTTTATTGAGACAGAAGATTTGGGGATCGTATATGAAGACGGAAGCTTTGAAGTACTCGGTCGGCTGGACCACAGCGATATGCGCGGTTGTAATGTCATGGTGGCTCACTGACAAAAGTGAGTTAGTCTAACACATCTTCGTAGGCACTCCTGTTTTTCATCATAATGGCCTTGGCAAAGGGGCACAGAGGCAGGATTTTTATGTTTTGAGAACGGGCCCAGTTTGCGCCGGCATCAACTAATTGTTTTCCGGCACCTTGTCCCTTCAGGCTCTCATCCACTTCCGTATGATCGATGATGATCTTGCCAGGACCCGCATGAACATAGGTCATCTGCCCCAGTTCTTTACCCGCTTCACGGATGACAAAGCGCCCTTTTTTGCCGTCATCTTCCTGTTCAATCTGAACACTCATAGAACGAATCTAAGCAATATGAACGTGGTGAAGCCACTTTCATTAATTTTGCACCCTTATGCTCGATAAACTGGAGGCCATCAAACAACGCTGGGAGGATGTCGGCGTTTCGCTGGGTGACCCGGATGCGGTGGCAGACATGAAACGTTTTGCCAAACTCAACAAGGAGTACCGCGACCTCACGCCTATTGTGGAACAGTACAAGCAGTACAAGAACCTGCTTGGGAACCTGGAGAATGCCCGCGAAATTCTCAAAACCGAGAAAGACCCGGAAATGCGCGACATGGCCCAGGAAGAGCTGAGCAGCCTGGAAGAGGAAAAGGAGCGGATGGAGGCGGAGATCCGCATCATGCTGATCCCCAAAGACCCCGAAGACAGCAAAAACTGTGTGGTAGAAATCCGGGCAGGCACCGGGGGAGACGAAGCCAGCATTTTCGCCGGAGACCTCTACCGGATGTATTCCCGCTATTGCGACGAGAAAGGATGGAAAACAGAAGTGGTAGACTTTACGGAAGGAACCGCCGGCGGGTATAAGGAAATCATTTTTGAGGTAAATGGCGATAGCCCTTACGGCACACTCAAGTTTGAGTCGGGGGTACACCGGGTGCAGCGTGTGCCCGCTACCGAAACCCAGGGGCGTGTACATACGTCGGCAGCTACCGTAGCAGTGCTGCCGGAAGCGGAAGAGGTGGACGTCGAGCTGAATCCTGCGGATATTGAGTTACAAACCTCCCGCTCAGGAGGAGCAGGAGGACAAAATGTGAATAAGGTGGAGACCAAGGTGCAGCTCACCCACAAGCCCACCGGGATTGTGGTGGTATGCCAGGTAGAACGCTCACAGCTTGCCAACCGCGAACGTGCCATGCAGATGTTGCGTACCAAGCTGTATGAGAGGGAGCTGGAAAAACACCTGAGCGCTATTGCCAGCAAACGTAAAACGATGGTCAGTACGGGCGACCGTTCGGCGAAGATCCGCACCTACAACTATCCCCAAAGCCGGATCACCGACCACCGCATCGGATTAACCGTCTATAATCTGGATGCAGTGATGGATGGAGATATTCAGGATATCATCGATCAATTGCAGCTCGCAGAAAATGCGGAGAAACTGAAGGGCGAAGAAGCCCTTTAACAGAACCTGCCCAAGAGGTTCTGCAAGGACTTTCCACGAATCAATCTTATTGGAAAGCCGGGTAAGCGGCGGGATCGTACTCGTGCATGAGGGCGTATACCTCGTCGAATACTTCCTCTGCACTGGGCTTGGAGAAGTAATCGCCGTCCGTGCCGTAGGCGGGGCGATGTGCCTTGGCTGTAATGGTACGGGGTTCGGAATCCAGGTGGAAATACCCTTTTTGTTCTTCCAGCACCTTCTGCATCATAAAGGAAGAAGCACCTCCCGGAACATCTTCATCCAGGAAGACGATGCGGTTGGTCTTTTTCAGGGATTCCACGATGCTGTGTCCGGTATCGAAGGGCAGCAGGGTCTGTACATCGATCAGTTCGACACTGATTCCCACCTCTTCCAATTGCTGAATGGCCTCCTGGGCAATACGCACACATGACCCATAGGTAACCAGTGTTACGTCCTTTCCTTCCTGCATTACTTCGGGAACACCCAGGGGAACGGTGAACTCTCCGATATTGTCGGGAAGCACTTCCTTAAGGCGGTAGCCGTTCAGGCATTCCACTACCAGCGCAGGCTCGTCGCTTTTTAGCAGGGTGTTGTAGAATCCGGCGGCCTGGGTCATGTTTCGGGGTACCAGCACGTGCATTCCACGTACGGCATGAATGATCATGCCCATGGGCGAACCCGAATGCCAGATTCCTTCCAGGCGATGTCCGCGGGTACGGATGATAACCGGTGCTTTCTGGCCTCCTTTGGTCCGGTACTGCAGGGTGGCAATATCGTCGCTCATAATCTGCAGCGCATAGAGCAGGTAATCCAGGTACTGGATCTCGGCGATGGGGCGCAGGCCACGCATGGCGGCACCGATCCCTTCTCCCACGATGGTTAGCTCACGGATACCTTTATCGGTAACCCGTAGCTCACCGTATTTTTCCTGAAGTCCGGCAAAGCCCTGGTTCACGTCACCGATCTTACCCAGGTCTTCTCCGAAGGCAAAAACTCTTGGATCGCGTTCAAGCGCTTTATCGAAACAAGCCTGTACCACCTCACGGCCGTCAACAGTGGGGCTGTTATCACTGAATTCCGGAGCGATCACTTCCACGTTTTTCGCAGCTTGCTGCGATTCGCTGTATAGGTAAGTGCTGTAGCGCTCGTAGTTTTCGTCGTAGAAATTTTTCTTCCAGCCCACCAGTGCCTGGCGTGCGGCTCCATCGGCATGAAGGCTCAGGCGCAGAGCTTTGTTCAGTGCCACACCGATATCTTTTCGAAGGGGTTCCGGGTTGGCTTTCAGGGAAGCGGTGATCTCTTCCAGGGAAGCCAGTCCGCTTTCCTGTTGCAGGGCATCTATAAGGGCGCATACCTCGGCCACATCGGCTTTGATGCCGGAGAGGAAAGCCTCAAAGGCGTCCTTTTTAATGGTATTGACTTCCTTCTTCCACTCCTTTTCCAATTGGTCCAGTTCTTCGGAAGTGGCGATACCCGACTCCTCCATCCATTTGCGCATCTGCACGAGGCAGTCGTATTCGATTTCCCATTCCAGGCGCTCCTTGCTTTTATAACGTTCGTGCGATCCGGAAGTGGAGTGTCCCTGAGGCTGGGTGAGCTCCTGTACATGGATGAGCACCGGGGTGTGGTCTTTCCGGGATATATCGGAAGCCTTCACAAAAGCCTTACACAGTTCCGGGTAATCCCAGCCTTTGACCCTCAGGATTTCGTAGCCTTTGCCATGTTCGTCAGACTGGAACCCTTTGAGGATTTCGGAAATATTCTCTTTGGTAGTTTGATAACTGGCCGGTACGGAAATTCCATATGCATCGTCCCATACGGCTACGATCATAGGCACCTGCATCACCCCGGCAGCATTAAATGCTTCCCAGAAGCAGCCTTCGGAGGTGGAGGCGTTGCCGATGGTTCCCCAGGCTACTTCATCACCGTTACGTGAAAAATCCGTGAAGTCAGCCAGGTCCTTGTTTTCGCGGTACAGTTTGGAGGCCAGGGCCAGTCCGACCAGCCTTCCCATTTGTCCGCCTGTCGGTGAAATATCGGCGCTGGAATTGTAGCGGTCGGTTTGCGGCAACCAGTTGCCTTCGTTATCAAGCAGGCGGGTACCGAAGTGCCCGTTCATGGAGCGGCCTGCGGAGCATGGTTCCGCTTCCACGGAGGGGTGGGCATAGAGCTGAGCGAAAAACTCGCGGATATTGCTCATGCCGGTAGCGAACATAAAAGTCTGGTCGCGGTAATATCCGGAGCGGAAGTCTCCGTGCCGGAAGGCTTTGGCCATAGCAATCTGTGCCACCTCCTTGCCGTCGCCGAATATGCCGAACTTGGCTTTTCCGGTAAGTACTTCCTTTCTTCCTATCAGGCTGGCTTGCCTGCTTTGGTAAGCTAATTTATAATCATTGACCACTTCCTGGGTGAATTCCTCGCGGGTCAGTTCTTTGGTCTGTGTCGCCATTCTCTCTACTTAATCAATCAATAAAACTCAAAGCTGCTGCAGATCCTGCAGGGCATTCATCAAATCGGTGATGAGGGTATTATCCTCTTCGATGGCATTCCCCACCACCACGATATCGGCTCCGCTGTTCCATGCCTCCACGGCCTGTTCGGTGGAACGAATTCCTCCACCCACTACAACAGGTACTTCAACGCCTTCGCGCACGCTTCTGATCATTCCCGGACTGACGGGTTGGGCGGCTCCGCTACCCGCGTCCATATAAATAAGTTTCAGGCCAAGCATCTCTCCGGCCATGGCGGTGCACATGGCTATTTCCGGTTTGTCGGCCGGGATAGGAGAAGTGCCGCTCATGTAGGAAGCGGTGGTAACGCGTCCTCCGTCGATTAGCATATAACCGGTGGAAATGGTTTCCAGTCCCGATTTTTTAAGGTAAGGGGCGGCAACCACCTGTTTGCCGATGAGCAGTTCCGGATTCCTTCCGGAGATCAGGCTGAGCAGCAGCAGGGCGTCTGCACGTGCATCGATCTGCAATTCATCGCCCGGGAAGATAATTACCGGGATATCGGTCAGTTCCTTAATGCGCACGATGGCTTCGGAAATGGTGCCCGAACTTACCAGGCTGCCGCCAAGGAAGATCAGGTCAACCGCACTTTCGTTGCAGCGTTGCACGCAACGATCCAGGTTCGTCAGGTGATCAGGATCGATCAAGACCGCCAGCATTTTCTGACCGGCCTGCTGTTTATGAACCAGTGAATCGTAAACCGTTTGGCGCATGGGCGATTTTTTGCAAAGAAAAGGAAAATATAGCAACCGGAGGTGAATTCTGCGTGGTCAATTCCTGCCGAAGCCCTTTTCCATCCAGGCTACCAGGGATGCTTTCCGCTTTTCCGAAAAACCATGTTCCACTGCTATTATCCGGCGCTTTTCATCGACGAGTATCCATACGGGGTAGCCATTCATACCCCCGCTTTTCATGGCCGATACCGCCTTTGCCGAATGCAGTCCGGGGTACTGTCGCTGCAGGTAAGCTACGTAATCCATATCCGGACAATACACCACCAGGTGCCAATCCGGCTGCTCGTCTTCCAGCGAATCAATAAAAGAAAGCAAAGGGGCATAGCTATCATCACCCGGCCCGAAATGGCGGTAGATCAGTAAGGTCCTTCGCCCGCCGCGGTTGATGGGCTCCATCTGTCCCAGGCTGTCCATCAGCATCAGGTCAGGAAGTAGCTCGCCTTCTTCACAAGCAAGGTCATAGTCAAAGGTAGGCGGTGCGGTAGCGCTGATCTTCGGCAGGGTTTCAAGAGCCCGGATGCTTAGGTTCAGACGAAGCTCATGGCTGGCGTCTGGCGCTTGGTACTCGAAAAAATGAACGGTGTTGAACAATTCCTTGTTGCCTTCTATCCGTACCATGCGTGTTTGGTGTTTCCACACGAGGTAGTCCTCACCCAGATACCAGGTATGGCTGATCCTGCTATTGCCTTGTCCGGCGGGCATCTCCAGGGATATTTTTCGCTCCAGGGAATCATAGTCAACCGTTATGAGGCTGTCGGTTTCTTCCAGCGACTTCAGCAGGTGCATTCGGGTATAGGACTGGGCTTCCGGTTTGGAAGGAACCCGGCTCAGGTAAAAATCACTGAGCAGGTCCATAAGCTGGTAGGAATAGAACAGCTCATCAGGGAAACCACGGGGAACAGGCCTCCGGGTGCCCCGCTCCACGGAAGTGAATCGCAATCCATCTCGGGAATACAGCATTCTTTCTCCCGCTTCAAGCAGGTGCATGCTCTGTCCGCTGAGGCTGTCGGTAAAATAGGTGTAGGTTTTGAGTCTTGCAGCCGTGTACACCGAATCCGTGACATGGGTCTCTCTGACTCTCAAAATGCCGGCATGCAGTCCTTTTTCGGCACTGTCGTTCTTTTCAAGTAATTCTCTCAAACCCGGGTACTGTGCCCGGACAGGCTGTAGCAACAGGATCAGGCCGAATATGGAAAGGAGGGTTCTCACGAAACAAACTTGTTTTGCATAGCGAGCAAAGACCAGACCAGCAGCAGCGCGGCTGTAAGCAGTGAGGAAAAAGTCAGGAACATAGTGGCTCCCGGCCAGTGCATTATCTTGAAAAGAGATCCGATAACGGTTCCCGGCAGGTAAAAAAGCAGCAGGAGCAGCAGTTTTCCGGAGCTGAACAGGGAGTGAACGCTCTTGTCCGAATAAGTCCAGGCCACCGACCCGATCCATGCGACCAGGATGACTATTCCGACGATATTCACCACATGACCGAACCAAAGGTGATGGGAAACAAATAATGCTCTTGTCGCCAAGGCCAGGGCAGCCGCGTTGCGCAGGTGCATGATCAGGTTGTACCGGCGTTTTTGCAGCAGCAGGTAAACCCAGCTACCCAGCATGCAGGCCACACTGAAAAGCAGGAGGTAGAAGGATTCGTTCCGATAATGGAGCAGCAGTAGCAGGCTTGCTACCACGAGTATGGCTCCGCCAAGCAGGCGTAAGGCCAGGGCTTTACTGGCTATCGCGTCTGTATAGAAAGCGGGGTTCATCGTTTCTTTTTTTGCCGGTAGTCTTCTTCATCCAGCAGGTAACTTTCGTACAGCATGCTGCTTAGTTGTTCCGTATCGATAGCGTTCATGCTTTTGAGGTCAGCGTATCCGACACTTTTTCGCTGGTCCAGTATCAGGATATCTTTACCGGATACCAGTCGTGTTCCATACGTAAAACCGAAGCGCACCCCGTCATACATCCTTCTTTTACCCCAGAGTACGGATCCCGGCCAGAGAAAGCAGAGGGTTTTGTGCCTTCTGTAATAAGGAACGTTGTAGGAGAGCTTTTCCCGTATCTCGGGCAAACAAGCATAAATAAGGTTACGGCAGGCTTCGGTGATTGCCCTTTCGTCTTCCGGCAGGTAGTCGAGAAATTCGTTCAGGTCCCGGAAGTCAACATCCTGCATTTTCATGATTGGCAGATGGCGCTGAATTCGATCTCCACCAGGTATTCGGGCCGGATGAGTGCCGCAACCTGTAACATGGAGGTGGCCGGTTTTATGGAAGAGAAGAATTCGCCGTGGGCTTTCCCCACGGATTCCCATTGGCGGATATCGGTAACATAAATACGCGTACGTACCACCTCATGCAGTCCGGACCCGAGCCTTTCCAGCACGTTGGCGGCTTTTCGGATGATGGCCCGGGTTTGTTCGGCAGGGTCGCCTTCGCCTACCAGTGCTCCGGAGTCATCCAGCGCAACGGTTCCCGAGATCTCAATGTTGTTGCCGGCTTTCACGGCCCTGCTATAGCCCACGATATTTTCCCAGGGGGCTCCGCTTTCTATCCGTATCCTGTCATCCATACCTGCAAGATAAGCAGGCAAAAGGATATGCGGCGGCCGGTGCTCTGCGGCTTCCGGACCCTGCTGCGGTCAGGGAACTTTTCCTATCTTGCTCCCATGAAGCAATTTGGGTGGAGCAAAAGCATCCTGGTACTGGCCGTGCTGGTTATTGCCGTGTTGCGGGTATTTGTGGCTGACAGCAGCGAGGCCCTGACCTGGGACGTGTTCGGGTATTACCTGTATCTGCCTGCTTATTTTATTTATGATGACCTGACCCTGCAGAACATGGATTGGGTGCAGCATATTATCGATACCTACCACAGCACCGGCACGTTGTACCAGGCGGTGCAGGTTGAATCCGGCAACTGGGTGATGCGTTATCCCGGCGGACTGGCCCTGCTCAACCTGCCTGCCTTCACCGTAGCCGATCTGCTGGCGGAGCCCCTGGGTTATGCCCGCGATGGATTCTCGAAACCCTATCAGCTGGCCTGGGTGCTAAGCGGAATGGCCTATGCTTTTGTCGGGCTCATCTTTAGCCGGAAATTTCTGCTGCGTTACTTCTCCGACCGCTGGACGGCCGTACTGCTGTTCATACTGGTGTTTACCACCAATTACCTGGAAATTGCCACTTTCGCCAACCCCCTCGCGCACAACTACCTTTTTGCCCTTTATGCCATGGCCCTGTACCTGATGTGCCGTGTCGGGGAAAAGGTAAGCTGGAGGCAGGGACTGCTGCTGGGGCTGCTCATCGGGCTTATCACCATGTGCCGGCCCAATGAAGGCCTGTTTGTTCTGGTTCCTTTGTTATGGATATGGAATCCGCTGAAGCTGTTGCGCTCACCGGGCAGCTATTTCAGTAATAAGGGGCTGGGTTTGCTTGCACTCGGGCTGGGTCTGTTCCTGGGTGGTTTGCCCCAGATGCAATATTGGAAAGCCGTTAGCGGGCAGTGGCTGTTTTATTCTTATCAGGACAATGGGGTAGGTTTTGATTTCCTGAGTCCCCATACCTGGGACTTCCTTTTCTCTTACCGCAAAGGCTGGCTGGTATACACTCCCGTTATGCTTTTTGCCTGCCTGGGTTTTGTATGGATGTGGCGCCGAAACCGCGAGCTGTTCGTGCCCTTTTTCCTCTTTTTCCTGGTGAATCTGTATGTGGTTTCCTCCTGGTCCGTGTGGTGGTACGGAGGCGGGAGCTACAGTTCCCGTTCCATGGTTTCCTCTTACCTCATGCTCATAATGCCACTGGGCTATCTGTTGCAGTGGGTAAGGGAAAAAGGCAATACGGCAGCCTGGACTTCACGGGTGTTGATTGCCCTGATGACAGTATTGAACCTTTTCCAGTTCTGGCAGTTCAAAGCGAAGATCATCGACGGGGAGCGTATGACCGGGGCTTATTACTGGAAGATATTTGGCCGGACCAGTATCCCGGCCGGGGCAGAATCCCTGCTGCTGGTAGAGCGGCAGGCCGAAGCCATTGAGCATATGCCGGAGGACAAGAGTCACCTGAATCCGGACATCCTGCATGAAACCTGGTTGGGTGTGGATGCGGAACAAGAGAACCAGGTAGCCCTGGAATGGCCCGATGAATCATTGGAGCGTGTGGTGCAGCTGGACCCGGAGCATCCCTATACAAGGGCTTTTGAAGCAGGGATGGAAGAGATCACCGGGGGCGAATACGCCTGGCTGCGTATCAGTGCTGAAGTCTATGTCCCCGACTCTGCCGCCGATGCACCCATGTTGGTGTGCCACTTCAATTACAAAGACAAGCCCTATAAGTATTCCACCACAGAGTACCAGATACCCGGTATCCGTAAGGGCGAATGGCAGCGCATTTCTATGGATTATATGACACCTGAGGTACGCAACCGCAAGGACTATGTAAAGATCTACCTGTGGTATCGTGGCGCAGTGCCCGTTTACGCCCGGAGCCTGAAAGTGGAACGGTACGTTCCGAAAGGAGGCTGATTTTTGGGGTGTTCGGTTCTTGGTATTGGGTTTTGGCGGTTGACTCTTTGCTTTTGGCATTTTGCTTTTAGCCCTTAGCTTATTGCCTTGTTACGCCGAGCTCGTCGAGGCGGGACTCCCCCTCTGGAGGCTTGCCTGCCGGAGCTATGCGTAGGCAGGGGGCGGGGGGAGGATTTTTCGAGGTACTCGGTTTTGGGTATTGGGTTTTGGCTGCTCGGGAACAAAATAGTGCCCGCAGACCTCGCAGAATCAAGTTTTGGTTCGCCTCCCTCTTTTTCTCCAACCGTAACTCTGCGTGTTCTGCGTAATGGAGAGCTTCGCTGATCTCGCGAATGCTGGTTCAAAAGAAGCGACCTCAGGACAAACGCAGGCGCCTCTCTGCGTATTCTGCGGGAAACAAATTCGGTTCTCGGCCATTGTCTTGTCAAAGTTGAAGGCTTGCCTGCCGGAGCTATGCGTAGGCAGGGGGCGGGGGGAGGATTTTTCGAGGTATTCGGTTCTGGCTTTTTGGAACGAAATATTGCCCGCAGACCTCGCAGAATCAAGTTTTGGTTCGCCTCCCTCTTTTTTCTCCAACCGTAACTCTGCGTGTTCCGCG
>CAXPEB010000072.1:0-3454 GCA_964215915.1 Bacteroidia bacterium | reverse complement strand
TATCCACGCCCACATAATCATCCGAATAGTTACCTAAGTCGGCATCCACCCACTGTCCGAAGTAGCAGTTGCGGATCTCATCGAAGGAGCGGTTTGTGATCTTTGTCTTATAGAAGGTCATGTTGTTCACCTCGTCGTTGGTGGCGAAAGCAAACGCTATCGTCTGAAGTTCGATACCAATGGGGATACCACCGGTTTCCGTATGGATATTCCCTTTGTCGTTGTAAACGAAGAACAGCATCTGATCGGGCTGGTCTTCCGGCCGGTTACGATCGGCTGGGCGCGTCGGGTCAAGGATCGGGTACTCACCTGATTCAGGTTCATAAATACCATTGGGAATCAAATCGAAAAAAGGAGCCAGTATCTTCGGTTCTCCGTAAAACGGATCACCGTTACCCGGCCAGTGGGCTATGTCATCCGTAGCTACGGATGGATCAACAGCCATTTTTTCAATGTCCTCGCGATTTACCTTCCATATCTTATCATAAGCCAAACACCGCGAAGCTTCTATTTGTCCGGATGTCGTATCCAGCGGGCCGGGAAAATAGTCACTTCCACCGATTACAGGCTGTCTGTACGTCATGGCGGCCATTTTCAGGTTACCACCCACATCCAGTCCACCTACCCAGATTGCACCGGCAAACATGGCATTCTTCCGGATCGCATTGGGCTCGGTCACTTTAGGGATCTCGTACTTGGCAACCGAGTTAAGGTCCCACCACATATCGCCCCCGTTCAGAATACGGGCACGTACGTTATTGATATCCAAATCAACCTGAGCTGTGGCCGGCAGGCAGCCTGCCGCTTTTTGTAATAATACCCCGTTCGACTTCTTCCGGCTTCCGGGGTTTCCTTTAACCTCACGCGCAGAGACCTCATTCTGAACAAGCGTCAAAAACAAGGTGCAAACGCTTAATAATAGTAATCGTTTCATTGCTTTAATAGTTAGGTGAGTGAACCGGAGTGCATACCAGAGCCAGCCAGGTATGGGGTTCCCACCTGTACAAGCATGCCATCCATAAACAGTGTTTGAAAACTCAGGGACTTGAAAGGGGTGAATGTCCCTGCGTATCTTTCCTTAAAAACGGGAGAGCCAGATAAAGCGTTGCACCAAAACAAAAAAAGTGGCCTAAGCCACTTTTATCTATCTCTTTTACCGGAATGCCGATCTTATTTTCTCTGCAGTTTCCTCCAATTCCCGGGGAGAGGGCTGAAGTTTCGGACGGGAGAAATTACAGTCATCCATGACATTGATCGGTATCAGGTGAACATGTGCATGGGGCACCTCAAGTCCAATTACACTTACTGCAATCCGTTTGCAGGGAATCGTCTTTTTCATGGCAATGGCCACCCTTTTGGCAAAAAGCATGAGGTCGGCCAACTGAGAATCTTCAAGGTCAAATACATAATCGGTTTCCTCTTTGGGTATGACAAGAACGTGACCGTGGTTTACGGGTTGTATGTCCAGAAAAGCAAGAAAACGATCGTCTTCGGCAACCTTATGGGCCGGAAGTTCTCCTTTAATTATGCGGGTAAAAACAGAAGCCATCAGAAACCAATTTCCATGATTTCAAACTTGACAATACCGGCAGGTGCCTGAATTTCGGCAATGTCACCGACAGCTTTTCCCAAGAGTCCTTTTCCAATCGGAGAACCTGAGGATATTTTTCCGCTTTTCAGATCGGCCTCCTTTTCGGTAACGATTGTGTATTCCAGCACCTTGTTCACTTTCAGGTTTTTCACTTTGACCTTGCTAAGGATTATCACCTTAGAGGTATCCATCTTGCTGCTGTCAATCACTCTGGCGCGGGAAAGCAGGTCTTCCATTTGAGCAATCTTTGCCTCAAGCAGTCCCTGTGCTTCTTTTGCCGCGTCGTATTCCGCATTCTCGGAAAGATCCCCTTTGTCCCTTGCCTCTGCTATTTGCTGGGAAATGGATGGTCTTTCAATGGTCTTTAAATGATGTAACTCCTGTTTGAGCTTTTCCAGGCCTTCTTCAGTAAAATATTGAATGTCTGCCATACGTCTTCAATTGGGTAAAAAACAAAAAGCTCCGGGCAAGCCCGGAACTTTCTATCAAAAATAAAATATTTCTTCTTATTTATCGCTTAGGTTCAGTCTCAATCCAAAGGTATGAATCCCTCTGAAAGGATTGGTACTGCGGTAAGAATAGTCAAACCCGAAAGTATTTCCATTCTTTTTGGACAAAGGAACATCCACGGTAAATCCGCCACAGAATCCGGTTAATGCCGTCTGGCGTCCATCAGGAGCAAGATCGGAGAAGATATTCTCTTCATAGACAAAACCGGTGCGGAACATGAGGAATTCCTTAAACGAATACTCAAGACCAAGTACCAGGTTATTTCTTGAGAACGAATTGGATACGAAGTTCATCGCGGCGGTCAAACGATGGAAGTAACTCAATGAATCACGGTCTAGGCGGAAATCGTATGAAGCTCCGATATTCACTTGGGAGGGCAGGTTGAATGTTGCCACCCGGTTTTCTACGGTGTTGTCATACGTATTGTTGCCATTGATCCGGGCTTTAATGGAAAGTCCGTCACCGGAATACTTCATATCAGGGCCCACGTTACGAACGGAAATACCGAATTTGATATCGTCCTTTTTAGGTCCTTTCCGATGATGCGAGGTTACGTATTGAACCCCGGCATCCAGGCAAACTCCTGAAGCACGTACGTCTTCAATCGCTTCATTGACCACTTTCAATTGTATTCCACCGGAAATGGTACTGGAGAATCGTTTGGCATATCCCAAACCGATATTGATAAACTGAGGAGAGAACGTTCCGATTCCCCCTTCCGGGTTGGCGGTAGTGGTTCTTTCTATTTCCCCGAAGCTCAGGTTATTGATCTGCAGGGAAATTGCTCCGTCTCCCGCTTTTTGGGCCATCCCGAAACTGCTGATATAAATCCCCGTTGGAACCAGCCAGTTTGTTCTGGAAAAGATGAGTTCCGTACGCGGTGTATAGGCCAGTCCGGCAATATTCAGCTGAGTTGCCTCAAGGCCACGGATTCCGGCGGTATGTACTGCTCCCCATCCGGAACTGCGGCCAAAACTGTTGATCAGGAGTTCTGTAGCTCCAGCCTGTCCGACCCGGTCAGGGTTACCAGCCTGAGCATTGATACTCAAAGCCAGCACACCCATCAAGGCAAATACTTTTATACTATTCATTTTCATTTTTCTCGCTTTTAAGTATTAGAAGGAATCGAGGTCGATCTGCCTCATCACTCCGAACCACTTGATCACTTTCTCGCCCAGCTCGCCACCATCAACATGGATGATGTACATCCCGCTGGCTATCGGAACATTCGCGTTGTTCTTCAAATCCCAGTCAACATACGTGGACTCGTCGTCTTTCTTGATCTGCTTAACCAAGGATCCGTTCAACGTAAAGATGTTGATCGTACACTTCTGTGGAAGGTTGATGATCTTG
>CAXPEB010000071.1:0-28090 GCA_964215915.1 Bacteroidia bacterium | reverse complement strand
CAAAACAAAAACGGGTTAAGCGAACTTAACCCGTTTTCAAATATAATGAAATCTTAATATCAGCGACAGCTATATGGACGGATGGTTTTCGTAATGGTGAAGCCTACGAAGAAATACGAGTCCTCGGTATCAGGATTTCCTCTTTTCGTTCCGGCAGCTATAGGAGAGCCGCTTCTGTTTCCAAGACGGTCATCAAGGCTGTTGGAGTTTCCTCCAGTATAATGGCCGCTGACATCATCCAGATAATCGGTGAACATCTTGCGCCAGCCAAATTCCGCCCCGATAGTCCAATCCTGCTTGTAGTTATACTTTATTCCAAGTCCAATGGGAATTACCGGTTGAATTACGCTATAAGTAGAACCTACTTTCTCCTGTTCCGTAACATATTTGCGCAGTGCATAACGTTCTCCGTCCAACCAGGCTTTCGGGTTCATGTAAGTCAGACCAAATCCGACAAAGCCGTAAGGAGCGAATTTATACTTACGAGTACCCGCTATGTATTTCATGAAATTCACTTCCAGCGTCGCAGAAACTTCTACGATAGGAGAATGGAAGCTCAGGTTCCTTTTTTCACGCAAGGTGCCTTTATTTCCATATTTATCGTAGTAGGCTACGTACCCCAAATTGAGGTTCCCTCTTACAGAGAAGTTCGGGTGAAAATTGTAACGGGCAATCCCGCCTATGGCAGGACGAAATCCTTTAAAAGCGTTTGCCGCGCCATTGCTGAATCCAGGATAAAGATCCCCGTTGTAAAATGAGGCTCCCCCAAATAAACCAAAGTCATAGTCCTGGGCCTTTGTGGTTGCCGTTGTGGTGCCTAAAATAAGGGCTAACAGATAGTATTTCAGTTTCATTACACCTTGATTGTTAATGCACTAATGCTCAAGTGCTGCAAATATATACTTTTATCCGAGATATGCTTTGAGGCAAATGAAAAATCACCAAAGCTTAATTCCGCACATCCACACCCCAGTTGAGCTTGGTTCTGAGCGTCTTAAGGTAATTGGAGCTATTTAGTTTGACAAGGTTAACGGTAAACGGAGCTCGCCTGATAGCCATTTGGGTTTCATACCCCACGCTGCAGGATCTGCTGTCCATACTTACCAGAAAACTATTGCTTCTGCCTTCTACTTCGAACGAAAGAACACTCTGATCGGAAATGATGATAGGGCGAACATTCAGATTATGCGGAGAAACCGGCGTTACGGCAAAGCTGCCCGACTGAGGAAACAAGATCGGCCCCCCGCAACTCAGGTTATAACCCGTGGATCCGGTAGGAGTGGAAACAATAAGGCCATCTCCCCAGTATGAGTTCAGAAATTCGCCATTGATAAACGCATGGACCGTGATCATGCTGCTCGTATCGTTTTTGTGAATTACAAAATCATTCAAGGCAAAATTCATGGTGCCGAACAGAGGGTCATTGCATTCCAGGTACAACAAACTCCGCTTATCCAGCCCAAAACTGCCTTTGAGCAACTCATCTATCGCATAATAAATATCATTCTTGGAAACGCTGGCCAGAAATCCCAACCTACCCAGATTGATTCCGATCACCGGTGTTCCCTTGTCGCGGATTATGGTCACCGTTTCCAGAAGCGTCCCATCGCCACCAAGGCTCAGCATAAAATCAAAACCGGCAATGATTTCATCTTCATCCGAAAATTCCATCGCCTTAATCCGGCTTTTCTTCCCCTGCCTGATCACCGACATAAAACTTTCGTGGATGTAAACTTCCACCCCACGATTACTCAGCATATCAATCAGAAAATGGACAAAATCCACAGATTCTCCGTTCAGTATGCTTTTGCCAAAAACGCCAATTTTCATATCGGTGCAGTAAAATGTAAATATAATCCCTTGCGTCCAAAACCATTGACCGAGTATTCAACACGCATCACCCGGTCGTAATAAGTTACAAAGTCCAGCCCAAGCCCAAAACCGCTCAGCCATTGATTGGGGTATGTATTTCCCGGCTCCAGGAACCGTGTGGATGAAACATAACCGGCATCCGCATAGGTGGTCAGGTATACGGCACTCGGAGCTTTTTTGAATTGTCCCATGCTGATGAAAGGAAGGCTTATCTCCCGGCTTATCAGGCGGTATTTGAAGTTGCTTTGCAGCAGTCCATAATGCTGCCCATCAACCACGTAAGGCTCAAAACCCCTTACAAAAAACTTATATCCCAGTGCCGAATACAGGCTATACGGTTGTTTGTCGGGTACCGATACCTTAGACCGTAATCCGAAACCGGCAAAAAAGCCCTTTCCCATATCAAAGAATTTTTCCGCATTCAGCGTTAGCACTCCGTAAAAAGATTTGTCCTCAACCAGGTAACGGGGTTCCGCATTGATTTCCACAAAAAAGCCACGCAGGGGATAATAGGCAATATCCCGGTAATCCCATTTGAATGCATAGTGTAATCGAATGGAGGTTTGGTGATCCAAGCCTCCGGCAAGGTATTGCGGGTTCAGGCCTTCTTCCAGCACGGTATCGCTTACCACAATGTCTTCGAACCCTACGCTGAACCGGTGTCTGATATACCACTCCGGCCGATACAAATAAGCCAGCTCAGCCTGGTAATACCGAATGGCCCGTGTGTTCGGGTCAAACAGGAATTGCAGGCGGTTATCTACCGGCTTGTACCAAATTTCTTTATTGCTTTGATATGCCAACTGGATATGAACTCCTTTCTTTCGTTCCCGGTCGAGGTAGGGTATTTCATAATCCAACGCCAATTTACGGGTATAGCCCCATAGTGTTGATATCTTGAGTTTTTCACCACGCCCGCGGAAATTGTAGTGGTATACGTTAAGCCCAATATTCAGTCGCGAAGGGTCTTTGGTTTCCCACCATGTATTGAAGTTTCTGTCGGCAAACATCAGGACCGGATAAGGCCACAGGTACCATTTTTCCGTTACCTCTATCTGAAGGACTAATTCCTCTGCATTCGCCGACGGAATCCGGGATAACCGAACCTGATTGAATAAGCCGGTATTGAATATCCGGTTGCGATTGCGGAGAAACCGATCTTCCAGTGTTTCGGTTTTCAGGTAGTCGCCCTCCTTGAAATCCAGTTCCCTAAGGATAAAAAAGGATTTGGTAACCTTGTTGCCAACGATTTTTATGGATTCAACCCGAACGGAATCCAGGTCTTTTCCATACAGCAAGCGGGGCTGCACCATCAGCAAGAAGAAAATCAGGATGAAAAGTCCCCGGAGCATGTCAGATGTCGAGGTAGCGCATCAACTGATCGTAACGGTCTTTCAGGTTTTTCTGATCGTCCTCGGCCAGGTAAGAGGCTTCCACTTCGTAGTTATAGCGTTCAAAGGTAGCAACAAGACTTTTAAGATCGTGGGTATTGAGCTTAAGGTGAACCATGAGTTGTCGCTCCTCTTCCGGAGCTTCCAGCTGAAGGCTCAGAATTTTGGCATTGTTGTATTCCACCAGCCGGGCTATCTCAGACAAGCTATAATCCTGTAAACCGATTCTAAGTGTAAGTATGCTACCCTGCTCCGTCAAGCCGCTGAAACCCGCCATTTTACGGATCAGTTCTTTGGCAGATATGATGCCCAGAAATTCCTCTTCAGAATCCACTACCGCCAGCACAGTCGATTGAATCTGGGCAAACACCCGGATCACTTCAAACAGATGCTGATCGGCCATGATTCTGGGCGCCGGGGCAGAATCCAGAAGGGCTTCCAGTTTGCGGGTACGCGGACGAATATCCATAAGCTGAGAACTGGAGATATAGCCTTTCAAATGTCCTTCCCGTACCACAGGCAAATAAGCAACATCCGATGCATTCAACAGCTCCATGGCCATTTGCACGGTATCACCCGGTTTGAGTGGAAACAATCTGTTAGACAAAAACTCCCTCGCGTGCATGTGTTACAAATCAAAACAAAAAATTCGCCAATTGCTCAGGGCCTGGACGAAGAAACCAGATTCAGCCAATTCCGGATTAACTGATGTCCGTGTTCTGTCAATATGGCTTCCGGATGATACTGCACGCCCCAAATCGATAACTGCCTGTGAGCAAATGCCATGGGCTCTCCGTCAAGAGTCTGTGCCGTAATCTCCAGTTGTTCCGGTATATCACTAAGTACCAGACTATGGTAACGACATACAAGGTGTTCGGCAGGAATGCCGGAAAACATGGGATGCGTGATGCTCCGGATTTTACTTTGCTTTCCATGCCTTGGTTCCGATGCCTGAAGCAGTCGGGCACCGAAATACTGACCTAAGGCCTGGTAACCCAGACAAACGCCCAGCAGGGGAAGGGTTTCCACATAGCGGGCAATAAACTCCGGAAGACAACCCGAATGTTGCGGGTCAGAAGGACCGGGAGATAGCACTGCCCCATCGTATTGTTCGATTGTTAATGTTTCCGGTTCAAACTCGTCATTGCGCATGATATCCACCTCTGCTCCGTTGACGGAAAGGTAATCCGCGAGATTGTAGGTAAACGAATCGTAGTTATCCAGGAGGAAAATTCTCATTCCGGAAATGCATTCATGACCTCTGCCACATAGCGGATGTCGTCTTCCGTATGGATAGTCGAAATGGGAAGACTCAGAATGGAAGCATGGATTTCACGTGCCAGAACAAAATCTTCTTCATTCAACTTCCATCCTTTCCTGCCGAACAGTTCCCGGATGGAATGCTGGTCGCAGGGCGCTACCGGGTAATGGATCTCGGATTTGATGCCGTGTTCCAGCAACCAGGCTTTCAAGTCATCGCGCCTGGGGTGTCGTACCGGGAAAATGTGAAACACTTCATCAAGGTGGGAAGCCGAATAAGGAAGTACAAACTTCTTCTCATCCAGAAGTTCGTGATAAAGTGCTGCCAGTTGTTTTTTATGACGGGTAATTCGATCGAGCGCTTTCAGCTTAATCCGCAGAAAAGCCGCCTGGACTTCATCCAGCCTGGAATTATCCCCGATATATTCGTTGTAGTATTTGACGTTCGACCCGTAATTTCTCCAGGCACGAACCTTTTCAAAGTCTTCTTTTTTATGGAGAGTCAGTCCGCCTGCGTCTCCCAATGCACCCAGGTTTTTGGTCGGATAGAAGGAAAAAGAGCCGAATCCGAAGGTTCCGGTGGGCTTGCCTTTGTATTGTGCTCCATGCGATTGCGCACAGTCTTCGATCAGGGAGAGCCCGTATTTTTCACACAGGTTAAGGATAGGGTCCATCTCACAAGGCTTTCCATAAAGGTGCACCACCATAATTGCACGGGTATTTTCATTGATCTTTGCCTCGATCCGAGCGGGATCAATATTGTATGTCCGGATATCCGGCTCCACAAACACCGGTTTGTAGCCGGCGTTAATCACTGCATTAACGGTAGCGATATAGGTATTGGAAGGCACAATTACTTCCGTACCCTCCGGCCATTCTGCAATTTTCAACGGTATTTCCAAGGCATCCAGTCCGGAGGCAAGTCCCAGGAAATAGGGGGCCTGAAGGAAGGCAGCAAACTCCTCTTCAAAACGGCTTACTTCATTTCCAAGGATGAACCAGCCCTTGTGCAGTACTTCTGAAAATGCCGATTCAAACTCCTCGACAAAAGGAGCGTTTAATCCGGCCAGGTTTTCATATTCCACTTTACGCGTAGGGTTCATCGATATAATCGTTTACATCATATTTGGTAGAAGCCAATACAAGCAGCACCGCTCCTTCCGAGAACGAATGCATGGTGTGCCAGTCATGGCGGTCAACAAATAAGGCCTTTCCCGGTGCGTCCAATACAAAGTCGTGGCTTCCTTTTCCATCATTGCTGGACACGATACATTTTCCATGCACACATATCAGAACCTGATCCGTATTTTTATGACGGTGGCCTCCCCGGACTACATCCGGCTTTCCATGAATGTAATAAACCCGCATGATCCCAAAAGGAATCTGGTCCTGAAGTACATGCAGGGTGCCTCTGTCATCGGTAAAGGAAGGAAGCTCAATATAGTGCGCCATGGTTGGCAAATGTAAGCGATTCCGTAAAAGCTAGCTTCCGGTTGCAGGAGGAAATATCCTGCGCCAGACATTCCGCTTGAGCCAGGAGTAATATCCTACCAGGAACATTCCTTTGTAATACCCCGATAAGGTTCCCATGGCATGGAAATTCTCTTCGGCCAGGTTCGGTATATACTTATGGAGAATTTGCTTCAATTCTGCAACATAAGGCCGATAGAACCAATCTTTCACCCGTGAACTCAATGTATAACTTCTCGGAGCATACAGCGCTTTGAAGCCCGGATAAAGGGAAAGGCCGTGAAAATGGAAAAACACCACCTGAAATTTCTCGCCTGTTCTGCGGTTGGTCGCCCATACCCGCTCCTCCTCTCCTTCTTTGCTAAAGTAATACTGCTGGCAATTCCACGGAGCCAATCCACCTCCTTCATGCTGAAGTTCATGTACGGCCGGGAAGCGGGTTGTCCAGTCATCCAGGTACTTCTGATCCCCGAATTTTCCATCTTCCACCCTGTTGTAACACCACTCCAGGCAGCGATTGCGCCACCAATGCAACACTTCTCTTCCTTCCGAATTGTTTTTGAAGTACATGAACTGCACGCAATATTTCCCACGTAGCAGCGATTGATCGTATCGGCGGGTATAACGGTGTGATGTGATGAGGACCGATTTCCCGGAGGCTTCCATTTCATCGATCAATACCCGCGGATTGCTGTAAAACCGCATGTCCGCGTCCAGGTAGGTACAGTTCTCCACCTTATACTGTTCCAACACATACAGAATGGTACTGGAGGTGCTGGTCCAGCAATATTCCGCACGACTCCGTTCCCCTTTTACAGCCAGGAGGGCCTCGTCTTCAAAATCGGAAAGCGGAATGACGGTCATATGTTCAGGGTTCATTTCGGAAAGGACTTCGTAAGCCCGATCGTTAAAGGCGAACACATACAAATGAAAATCGGGACAGCATTCCCTGAGTGAATCGTACAAGACCAATCCCCGGCTTAGGTAATTCGAGTCAAACAGGGTGCAGAAATTCAGCTTGCTCATTTTTTCACCGCTAAGATGACATTATCCAGATAAAAGTCGCGGCTTTTGCCAAACAAGGGGCAAATAAGCTCGGCAAGCAGGGTAGATGGAAACATCAGTAGCAGGCAAACCAGCATGTTCAGCGCCCCGGAGCGGGTAAGTGTTTTTTTATAGAGGAAGGTATTCCAGAGTTGGGCAATTGCCCGGGCATCGTTAACGGTTTTAAGGTGTGTATGGATTTCGAAGCCGTGTTTCTGCATGAGGTGGGTTAACCCGAAAGAGGAATAGCGTGCATAATCATAAGGCTGCTCGTGTTCGTCCCAGGCAAAGGGAACCGTCAGCAGCAGTTTTCCACCCGGTTTCAGTATGCGATGTATTTCAGAAACGAATTCATCCGGATTAAAAACATGCTCCAGCACCTGGTTACATAGCGCATGGTCGAAGGAAGCCTGTTCAAAGGGAAATGTCTTTCCATCATAAAAAACATCGATATCTTCATTCTCATGCGAGTGCCCGGGATTTTCGATATCCATACCCACATATTCCCGGACCGCAAACAGAGAGCGATACGGTTTACGACCGCATCCGACATCCAGAATGCGGCCCTGCAGCTCGGGGGCCAGCTTCCTGATTGCCTTGTACAAGCCCCTCCGGGCTATAAAAAAAGGATTGAAGAACAGTCCGAACCACCCCGGGTTGAAGTCGTGCTTGTATTTGAGAGAGCGGATTCCCATGGTTATGCTTTCCGGCGGTAAAAATACGTTTTGAAGCGGGAATGGATGTTATAGATGTCGTCGCAGTCGATAACCTGCACCAATTCATAATTTCCATCCATGTAAGCCCGGAATTTCTTTTCCGAAAAAAACCAGGCAGGGTAGCTGGCCTTGTAAATGGAGGGAGGGATTCGCTGAACGGTAAGCCGGTCTTCATTTGCGTCTATTACCGGGTGTTTATCGATCAATACATAAGACGGATTCAATTTTAGCAGCTCGTCCAACACCGAATAAGGCTTTTCCAGGTAGGGAAGAACACAGCCAAGCAGAAGAACGTCGGGCTGCAGGTTTAGCTCTGCCAGGCTTTCGTGAAAATGCAGTTCTGAGGACGCAAATTCCTGCTTTCCCAAGGCAATAAAGGCCGGTTGTTCCAGGATATGCCAATTCAGGACACCTTCACCGAAACGGCTCTTCAGCGGGTAATAATGCGAGCCCAGCGCTCCTCCGAAATCCAGTACGGTCAGGCTACCCGTCTTCATTATTAAGTCATTAAAGACCGGCAAAAGGTCCCACCGGAATTCATCCCTGAAAGCAACCCCATCCCGTTCATACCTGGCTTTACCATCCCTTACCTCACGACTCGCTTCCAGAACACGCTGGATAACCTGGGTTTCATCATATCCGTCGGAGTTCCGGACCGCCGACTCCCAGGAACTGTAGTTCCCAAAGTAGCCGTATGGCTTCCAAAGGGTTTTGAGCTTGAGCCAGCAGATAACAACTATTCGTGACAGCTTCATTAAATTCAGGGCTAAAAAATAATACAGAGAACTTCTGAAAATAGAATTAATCAGAAAAAGTTTATTTTCGCCTATGATATGACTAAACGAATACTAGTAATTGCTTTTCTGAGCATCCTGGCCGGAGCCACTCATGCACAGATCGTCACCAATGGATTGGTGGCCTATTATCCGTTTAACGGAGATGCCAATGACTATTCAGGAAATGGCAATAACGGGACAAATAAAGGAGCTACCATTGCACCTGACAGATTCGGGAACCAGCAAGGCGCTTATTATTTTGACGGAACAGGTGTCTATATTGAAGTACCTAGTGATCCGGCAATTGAACCAGACAGTTTCATTAGTGTCTCTATCTGGGTCAAAGCGGAAGATTATACCGTTAGACAGACCCCTTTGTGTAAGCGACTTTTTCACAATGCTGACCCTTACAATAGTTACGTTATTACCTCTACGGATAATAACTCTTCCCAAGCATGGGCTTTCGGAGTTTCAAGCGGAACACTAGGATCAGGCCTAGGTGTCAGCAATAATACACCCATTACGCTCACCTGGACTCATATTGTCGGAACTTACGATGGAGACAGTATTCGTTTGTTTATCAACGGAGTAAACGTTAACTCACAAAAAAAATCAGGTAAACTCGGTTATACCGACTCTACACTTAGAATAGGCCTTGGAATCCCGGGCTCTTCTCTCCAGTATTTTAAAGGCTGGATAGATGATGTAAGGATTTACAACAGGGTTCTCACACAAACTGAGATTGATCTTTTGTTCAGCAACACTACGGATTTGTCTGCTCCTTCAACTTCAGATGCTATTGCCATATATCCTAACCCTGCTTCTGACTACATTAACCTTCAGGGTAGTAATATCACCTCAGTTCGGATATTTGGGATTAGCGGTGATTTAAAGCTGGAGTCTGAAAATTCTCAGAGAATTGATGTTAGTTACCTGGCTGCCGGAATTTATGTCATTGAGATTCAGAACAAAGACGGCTTGCTTCGTCGAGAAAAGATTCAAATAATACGTTAAACCAGTAACGCTTTAAATTTGAGCCCCTGCAAAGGGGCTTTTTTTATGATTATGGCCAAAAGGCGAATACTATTCATTATGGGAGGGTTGGTACACTACTACAATCCTATTCTTAAAGCCATCAATGATCTGGATTCCTTTGAACTGGCAACCCTCACTCCTAAAGGTCCCAGTCAGTCTTTGGGAAAGGGCGTTCATCAGGATAATCAGGAGCTTGGTTTCAAGACATTCCTGTTGGAAGAAAAAAAAGGGCTATTCGGAAAACCTTTTTTTCAAGGTTTTAATGCTCTGATCCGAAAATACAAGCCCGATATAATTGTGGCTGGATGGCCTTATTCTATGGAAATTTTGTTGAACCCGCTTATTGTTACCCATGGAATAAAAGTCATCCATAAAGATATTCCCTTCAACTTGCCGAGGTATGAGGAGGCCTGGGAGCAGTATCGTACAGGCAAGATCATCATATCGGAGCAGTATGAACACTCTGACCCTAACAACCTTATAGCTGCCATCCAATATTGGATGGTAACCAGAATAAGAAAAGCATTTTTATCCAAGGCCGATGCTTTGGTATGTTATACAAAAGATGCCTTTGAGGTATTTCCAAGTTACGGGGTTGATGTACAGTCTATCTTCCTAATTTATAACTCCCCTTCTACAAGTAAACTAATTGCCGCAAAGCAAGAAGCAGAAAAACTGAAACCTGAGTTGCCTCACAATCCTTACCGATTGATTCACGTGGGGCGCCTTGTCAAATGGAAAAAGGTGGACTTACTTCTGAATGCTCTTGCCAGTTTGCCCCAGGAATATAATGGTGCTGAGCTTATCGTGGTTGGTAATGGTCCTGAAATGGAGAACCTGAAACAGCTCGCTGTAAGGTTGGGAGTTGACCAGAGAGTATTTTTCATGGGTGCCATTTATGATCCGGTTCAGTTGGCTAGACTGCATCTGGATGCTGCCATCTATGTACTGGGAGGAATTGGTGGGCTTTCCATCAATGAGGCTATGTGCTTCGGCAAACCTGTAATATGTTCAGAAGCTGATGGTACAGAAAAAATGCTGGTGAAAGACGGACAAAACGGATACTTCTTTACCACAGACGACCTAGGTGATTTGAGGTTGAAAATTGTTTCCCTACTTTCGAATCCCGACCGGATTGTTTCTTTTGGGCGGGAGTCCGAACGCATTGTCCGGGAAGAAGTGAACGAGAAGAAAGTCCTGGAAGGATATATTCACGCTTTTGAATTTGTATTGAACAATAAATAAACATCAGATTGGAGAATAGCAACTTGATAGTAATTGATCTGATAGCAGGTGCACGTCCAAATTTCATGAAGATTGCCCCAATTATTGAGGCGTTGCTAAAGGCCAAGGCTGAGGGTAAGAATATCCGGTATAGATTAGTGCACACGGGACAACACTATGACACCAACATGAGCCGGAAGTTCTTTGACGACCTTGGAATACCCGAACCGGATGTGAATTTAGGTGCCGGTGGGGGAACTCAGGCTGAGCAAACCGCCAAGATTATGGTTGCCTATGAAAAGCTCCTGCTCGAAACTCCGTGCAACCTCTGTTTGGTAGTAGGTGATGTGAATTCCACCATGGCTTGCTCAATCGTTTCCAAAAAGCTGGGTATACCGGTAGCTCACGTTGAAGCAGGGATACGGTCCTATGATCTCACTATGCCAGAAGAAATCAACCGGATGGTAACCGACAGTATCACCGATTACTTTTTTACCACAACGGAACTGGCAGGGCAAAATCTCAAGCAAGCCGGGATTTCTCAAGAGCGTATTTTTTTGGTGGGGAACACCATGATCGATACCCTAATTCGACAAAGGAGTCGTTTCCGTAAACCCGAATTCTGGGACGAATTAAATTTGATCGATGGTCATTATATGGTGATGACCCTTCACCGACCGTCAAATGTGGATAAACTTAATGAACTTCTAGAAATCCTTAAACTGATCGATAAAAACACCCATCAAATGCCTGTTGTATTTCCAGTTCATCCCAGGACTTTCCAGGTATTAAACCAAGACACCCATAGTTTTGAGAATATTCAAATGGTTGAGCCCTTGGGATATCTGGAATTTAATTATTTGGTGGAACATGCAAAGGCAGTAATCACTGATTCGGGAGGTATTACAGAAGAAACAACGGTCATGGGTATTCCTTGTCTAACCTTGCGGGAGAACACTGAACGTCCGGAAACGATTACCATGGGAACAAATGAATTAGTCGGAACCAACCCCGACGCTATCGTCCAGGCACTTGAAAAACTTCACCAAGGACACTGGAAAAAAGGAAGTATTCCTGAGAAATGGGACGGTAAAACGTCCAAAAGGATTGTGGACCATTTGATACGATTAACTAACACCATCTAAATCATTCTCATGTACTCCCATAACCAGGAAGAAGCTGCCTTAAAGCTAAAGGCCACCATTTTCAACTCCAGATGGTTTGCCATGAAGAAACTTAGGGAATTGCTCTTCGAAGCAATTGAGGCAACCAAAACCGGGGACTCTGAGGTACTGGTAATCGATTACGGCTGCGGCTCCAAACCGTACAAACCCTATTTTGATGCACTAGGGTATTCCTATAAAGGTGCAGATATCTCACTCAATCCTTCCAAAGACCTGCTTATCGATACCGACGGAAAACTGGATACACCTACCGAATCGGCTGATCTGGTATTCTCCACCCAGGTGCTTGAACATGTGGAGAATCCCGAGTTGTATCTTGCAGAATCGTATCGGGTTCTCAAACCGGGAGGGAAACTTATCCTGTCTACTCACGGGTCCTGGATGTTTCATCCGGATCCGCATGATTACTGGAGGTGGACTTCCGAAGGATTAAAAAAAGTGATTACGGATTCCGGGTTTGAAGTGATCCGGTTTAAGGGTATGATGGGGCGGTCGGCAATAGGACTGCAACTCTTTCAGGACGGATTTATCTTCAAACTTCCCAAAATAATCCTGCCCCTGTTCTGCCTGTTCATGCAGGTTGCCATCTGGTTTTTTGATAAAACCACCAGCGATAAAACCAGGGACTCAGACGCCGGGAATTACGTACTAGTAGCCATCAAAAAATGACCTATTTCGAGCGGCTCATTCAGAAGATCCTCAACATCAAAGACTACATAGTTTTCCGGCTAAATCCAACAAATACACCGGAACAGACGAAGGAATACAGAGTCATTTTCGTAGGCAGTATGCTACAGGCGCGAATTCCGCGAATTGCCCATTATATCAAGCAATACAAGCCTGATTGGGAAATTGAGGTTGCCGTTTCCGAACACAAACCTTCGGAGAAATTTTACCAGGCCTCCGAACTTAAGGTAGGTTATTTCAGAAACAACTGGGCTTTGCTCAGGTACCTGAAAAGATTCGACGGGAATCAAACTGTCTTTCATTTCTTCGAGCCAAAAGCAACCACCGGAGAAAAACTGCATCCTTACATCAAACACGCCAAGGTGTTATTCGATTTTCAGGATATTTACACCACCTACTACGGCGTGAACAGCCCCATAGCCTGGATGCAAAAACAAGTTCATGCTGAAAACTACATCCTCTCCCATTTTGACAATGTAATTTGTCATAGCCTGGAGGTCAATTATGCGTGTCGGGAATTCCGGGCCAAGCCCAAAAACAGGCTTTTCTTTCTACCCTATTGCGATGACCGCATGAATATTCAGCCCCGGCGAAACCCCAACCTGGGAGTTGTCTATGCTGGCGGGATCAGTGCCCCATCCGAAGGAGGAAAGGATTCGGAAATAACAAACCTGGTTCCTCTGGCCCGGTCTCTGGACGAACACGGAATCCGATTCAACATATTTCCGAGTCCAAATACACGGAAACAAACCTGTGACCGGTATGCCGAACTCCTATCCGATTGTCCGAATTTTTCTCTTTCCGCACCGGTAAGTCAAAATAAACTGATCGGGGAATTGGCTGGGTATAGCTATGGAATACTTCCCTTCTTCGAAACCAAAGATTGGTCTTCTTCACCAAAAATGAGACTTGCCATCTCATTGAAAATGTTCAATTTTATTGAAGCCGGGATACCCATAATCGTTTCAGAAGACATTGCTTATCAGGCTTGGCTGATCCGGCGGTACAATCTGGGGTGGACCGTAAGTAATATGGCAGAGATCGGAGCGTTAATCGAAGCCCTTGACCCGGATGAATATGCCAGCAAATGCGCCTCAATTGAAAAAAACAGGCCCTTGTTTTCGCTGGAAAAGAATTGTGGTAGATTGATACGGTTTTATCAGGAAATTCCGGGAAAATGAAGAAGCTAGTTATCATCGGTGCCCGCCATGACGGCCATGCCAAGGTCGTCTATGAAATCTGTAAGGCTCTGCCCGGTATTCAGGTTGCCGGTTTCCTGGATGACAACCCCGATCTCTATGGGAAATCCATTCAGGACAAACCTATACTCGGTCCGGTAGGAATGCTGGAAGACCTGGTTTCCGCAAAAGATGCCGACGTCTTTTTCATTGCATTGGGCAATAATCGTTTGCGCAGAGAGCTGGGCAGGCAGCTTCTTTCCATTTGCCCCAGTATCAACCTGATACATCCATCGGCGGTTCTGGACCCCACCGTAAAACTCGGAACAGGTAATGTCATTATGCAAAACGCCGTAGTTGTGGGTGACAGCCAAATCGGTGATTTCGTAAACATCCATGCCCTTTCCAGTATAGATCATGATAATGTTCTGGAATCGGGAAGCAATATTGCCCCGGGCAGCCACCTGGCCGGAAGAGTACAGGTTGGTGTGGATGCTTTTCTGGGCACAGGAACATCCGTAATTCCGGATATTCAGATCGGTAAGGGTGTTATTGTTGGCGCAGGTTCCGTGGTAATTCGTAACTTGCCGAACTTTGTAAAAGCGGTGGGAAATCCCGCCCGAATTATTGAGAATATTCAAGCCTATTAAATGAAGAATATTTATGTGACTGGTGGTGCTGGATACGTAGGTTCAGTTCTGACCAAAAAACTGCTGGACCGGGGTTACCGGGTAAGTGTTATTGACTTATTCATTTATGGTGAAGAGGTTCTTCCCGATCATCCGAACCTCACGAAAATCAAAGGCGATATCCGGGATCAGAAGTTGCTCAGAGAAAGTCTTGCCGGTATGGATGCCGTTATTCACCTGGCATGTATTTCCAACGACCCGAGTTTTGAGCTTAACCCAGACCTTGGCAAATCGATCAATTATGATGCATTTGGTCCCCTGGTATCTATCGCTAAAGAATCGGGGGTGAAGCGCTTCATCTATGCCTCTTCGTCAAGTGTGTATGGAATTAAGGATACACCCAATGTTACGGAAGAAATGAGCCTCGAACCACTTACCGACTATTCCAAGTTCAAGGCGATGTGCGAAGAGGATTTGCATAAATACCAAAGCGACGATTTTACAACGCTGACTATTCGTCCTGCCACGGTTTGCGGATATAGCCCCAGACTGAGACTCGACCTGTCGGTAAATATCCTTACGAACCTGGCAATTAACAAAGGGGAGATTTCCGTTTTCGGAGGAAGCCAGAAAAGGCCGAATATCCATATAGAGGATATGACAGACCTGTATTGCCTGGTACTTGAACTTCCCAAGGAGAAAATTGCCGGAAAAACCTTTAACGCCGGCTATGAGAACCATACCATCGATGAAATTGCGGGTATGGTGAAACACGTGGTCGGAGATCATGTGAAGATCATCCATACACCCACAGATGATCTGAGAAGCTACCATATCAGTTCGGATAAGATCAAAGCAGAACTTGGTTTTGAGCCCAAGCATTCCATCGAAAACGCTGTGGAAGATTTGAAATCAGCATTTGATTCGGGGAAGATTCCCTCCTCCCTTGAAGATGAGCGGTATTTCAACGTCAAACTGATGCAAAAAATCGAGCTCAAATGAAAGTCCCATATGTTAACCTCGGCGCGCAACATCACGATCTGAAGGAAGAAATTCTATCGCGTATCAGCGCTCTTCTTGACTCCGGACAGTTTATTCTCGGAGATGAGGTTACCGCTTTCGAAAATGAATTTGCCAAACTAAGTGGCTGCAAGTATGGTGTTGGTGTAGGCAATGGGACCGACGCCCTCTATCTTACAATGATCGCAGCCGGTATTGGCCCTGGCGACGAAGTGATCACCGCCCCAAATTCATACCTGGCATCGGCCTCCTCTATTGCGCTGGCAGGAGCGGAAATCCGTTTCTCTGATGTTGCAGCAGATTATAACCTGGATCCTGAAAAACTGGAAGCGTCCATAACAGCCAAAACCAAAGCTGTAGTTGCCGTTCATCTGACCGGCAGACCGGCAGAAATGGAAGCCCTTGTTGATATCTGTAACCGGCATGGCCTGATCCTCATTGAAGACTGCGCTCAAGCTGTGGGTGCTCAATACAAAAACCAATCGGTAGGTTCTTTCGGCATCGCCGGATGTTTCAGCCTGCACCCGCTTAAGAACCTGTCGGCTTGCGGCGATGCCGGTATCATCACAACTAATGATGAAACACTTTATAAGAACCTGTGCATAGCACGTAACCACGGGTTGGAAAACCGGGATTCCTGCATTAAATGGTCGTACAATTCCAGGTTGGATAACCTGCAAGCGGCAATCCTCAATGTCAAACTCCGGAAACTTTCGGACTGGACTGCCCGCAGGCGCCAAATTGCATCGAGGTACCGGAATGAATTAGCCTCACTCCCTCTGTATCTTCCCGAAGACAAGGAATATACCTTCAGTGTCTATCATACGTATATCATTAGAAGTAACAGGAGAGACGAGCTAAAAAGTTATCTGGAAATGCATGGAGTAGATACCAAAATTCACTATCCAATTTCTATCTACAGGCAAAAAGCCGCTGAAAACCTGCCTTATAAACCCGGTGATTTTCCGGAAACCGATCATCAGACAGAGGAAATTCTGAGCCTGCCCGTTTTCCCGGAACTCACGGATGAGCAGGTCACACATGTAATCCAAACTATTAAGTCCTTTTTCAATAATTAAGTATGATTTGTCTAGTTACAGGAGGGTGCGGTTTTATCGGAAGCCATATGGTTGACCGGCTTCTCAGCGAAGGCCATGAAGTACGGGTTATCGATAACTGTTCTACAGGCAGACTCGCTAACCTGGAGCACCACCGAAATAACCAGAAGCTTGAGATCATGGAGGCGGATATCAACGACCCGAATACAAAGGATATGTATAAGGACGTTGACCTGGTTTTTCACTTGGCCGCCCTTGCCGACATCGTACCGAGCATACAGCATCCGCTACCCTATCATCATTCGAATGTCAACGGGACCATCACGGTTCTGGAAAATTGCAGGCATGCCGGTGTAAAAAAAATAGTCTACGCTGCTTCTTCTTCCTGCTATGGAATACCGGATAGTTACCCTACCTCTGAAGAAGCTCCCATTGACCCACGGTATCCCTATGCCGTAACCAAAAACCTGGGAGAGCAATACTGCATGTACTGGAACCAAATCTACGGGTTGGACGTTGTTTCCATGCGCTTCTTCAACGTATATGGTCCCCGCTCCAGAACATCCGGTACTTACGGTGCCGTTTTCGGCGTATTTCTCGCACAGAAAATCCATAACAAACCCTATACGGTAGTAGGCGATGGAACCCAAACCCGTGACTTCACTTATGTTACGGATGTAGTGGATGCGTGCTATACTGCCGCCCGTTCTTCAAAATCCAAAGGAGAAATATTCAACGTGGGTAGTGGCAATACATACAGCATTAACCGCCTTGTGGAGTTATTGGGAGGAGATATTGTGCATATTCCAAAACGTCCGGGTGAGCCGGATTGTACCTTTGCCGATACCCGGAAAATAAACAACGTATTGAATTGGAAGCCCAGTGTTTCCTTCGAAGAAGGAGTTCAGGAAATGCTGAATCAGATAGATTACTGGAAAAACGCACCGGTTTGGGATGAGGCCTCCATCTCCAAAGCCACTGAAGACTGGTTTAAATACTTGAAATGAGGAAAAAGATATTTGAACTCGAAGAGCTTTCAGAAGAGATATCCCGACTCAAAGCCGAGGGTAAAAAAATTGCCCATTGTCACGGCTGTTTCGACCTTTTGCACCCGGGTCACTTGCAGCATTTTCAGGCTGCCCGGGCTAACGCTGATATTCTTGTTGTTACCCTTACTCCCGACCGGTATGTAAATAAAGGCCCGGGCAGACCGGTATTCAACGAGCAATTAAGGCTGCAATCGATTGCCTCTATAGAGGCTGTGGATTATGTAGCCCTTAACAAGTGGGAAACGGCAGTAGAAACTATCCGGTTGATCAAACCCAATTTCTACGTAAAGGGGCAGGATTACAGAGAAAAAGAAAAAGACGTTACCGGGGGGATCTACCTGGAAGAAGCGGCAGTCAGGGAATTTGGCGGAGAGTTGATGTTCACGGATGAGATTCAGTTTTCATCGTCCAAACTCATCAATGCGCACATGAGTCCCTATGATGAAACGGTCAATGTTTTTCGTGAATCTTTCAAAAAGAAATTCCAGGCAGATAGCCTCATCGAAGAAATCAATTCGCTAAAAAACCTCAATGTATTGGTAATAGGCGATACGATCATTGATGAATACCACTATTGCCAACCTTTGGGTAAGTCCACCAAGTCTGCGAATATTTCCAGCAAGTATGTGAAAGAACAGACTTTTGCAGGTGGGGTATTGGCCATTGCCAACCATCTTGAGCAGTTTGCCGGTAATGTAGAGCTGTTTACCCTCTTAGGCGATCGGAATTCTCATGAAGAGTTCATTAAGTCAAAACTGGGATCGGGGATTAACAGGAATTTCTTCTACCGTAAGGAAAGCCCGACACCAACCAAAAGGCGTTATCTGGATCAATACCTGAACATTAAGTTGTTTGAGGTTACCTTCATGAATGACACCCCGCTGGAAACGGCGCTGGAGCAGCGAATCATTGATTCACTGGAAGAAAAGATCAAGGCCGCAGACGTTGTGCTGATTGCAGATTTCGGGCATGGAATGATGACCCCTGCCCTAATTTCTTACCTGGAAAAAGAAAGTTCCTTCCTGGCCATCAATGCACAAACCAATAGCAACAATTACGGATTCAACTATATCACCAAATACAACAGGGCTGATTTCATCAGCATTGACGAGAATGAAATACGCCTTCCTTTCGGCGAAAAATTCGTGCCCATACGCAACCTGATCAAGCGCTTATCCGACTCTACTAACTGCAGCAATATCCAGGTGACTTTGGGACAAAAAGGTAGCGTTGTGTTTAAGGATGATGAGTTTACCTCAACTCCGGCATTGGCCACAGCCATCAAGGACTCTGTAGGTGCAGGCGATGCCGTTCTTTCGGTCACTTCCTTACTTTCCAGGAACAATGTGCGTTCTGAGATGGTAGGGCTTGTGGGGAATGCAGTCGGGTCCCTGGCGGTTGAAATAATCGGAAATGAACACCCCGTTTACAAAAAAGATCTACTGAAGTTTATCAAACACTTTTTGAAATGAAGGGAATAGCGCAATTTTCCAAAGAATACCTTGACGTATTCCACAAGGTATTGACTTCCGCTACTAGCAGCTGGCAAGATGCCCCGATTTCATTCGAGTCTGCCATTGAAAAAGGCGTCGACCTTTTCATCAGCACCAAAGAGGCGGAAAAGAAAATTATCATTATCGGAAATGGCGGTAGTGCAGGTATTGCCAGTCATATGTCGACTGACATCAGTAAAAACGGAAAGATCCGTGCAATGTGCTTCAGTGATGCTTCATTGCTCACCTGTCTATCCAATGATTTCAGCTATGAAGATGCCTTTACTGAAGCCCTGCGCATTCATGCCAATCCCGGGGATTTGATTATCCTGATCAGCAGCTCCGGAAATTCCGCAAATATTCTACGGGCAGAGTCCTATGCCAGCGAAATCAATTGCCCCACTATTACCCTCTCGGGCTTTGAGCCTGACAATAAACTTTCACGCAAAGGCCTCCTCCGGTTTCACCTTGCTTCCAAATCCTACGGGCTCGTGGAAATTGGCCACCTATACCTCATTCATCTGATTCTGGATGCCTATCTGCATTGCTCCGGACAAGCGAATATTTTTGATAAAAACAAGCCGTTTGACTAGCTCAAATACTTGTCCTTCAGCTGCCTGACGAAGACGTTCAGATCAGGGGAAGTCCCAAGCAACAATATAGCTCCTAAAAAGATCAGGGCGAATACAAAGGCTCCAATAGCCGATTGTACAATGGCATTTCCGGTATCGGAACCGCTAAACCACTCCCAGGCGCCCAAAAGGATTCCTGCCAGCAAAATCGGTGTCAACGTTTGAATCGTAAAAGGCTGTAATTTGAATTTCCGGTATAAGTAAACGTACCTGACCAGGTTATACCCCACGAATGCAATCAGACTGGCAAACGCACTTCCAACTATGCTGAATTCCTTCAGCAGTACATAGTTTATGGGAATAAACAGAAATATCAGAATGGACTGAGCGACAAAGTTGAACCTCCATTTGCTGGAAGTACCGAGTATCTCTGCATTTAAACCAGCCCCCAGATCAACTATCCTGGTTAAGCCGAGAACAAAAAACACCCATTTGGCTTCCCTGAACGAATTACCCAGCCAAATCAGGATGGGATCAAAACATATCCATAAAATACTAAAGGCAAAAATGCCGGCAATCAACTGATTTATTGACGACTTAACATAAATATCCTGGAGCAGCTTCAGGTTCTTGGTCTTCCAGGCTTCTGATATGATCGGTGCACTTATCGCGGAAAAGGCTCTGTATGGGGCATGAACAAGTTCCGACAAGTACCTGCCAACGGTAAACGTGGCTACCTTGGGGAGCCCTCCCATAGCGGCAATAAAGATGGAATCAATGGTAATTGCAGCAACGGAAAGAATGATTCCTCCCTGTATGTATATGGCAAACTCGAATATTTTGTTTCGGTATTTCTTTGTAACAGTACTGAAACCGGAAGGTATCCAAAGCAGCTTTTTATACCGGAGAAACACAATGAGTGCAATGAATACGGGAATATACTGCATGGTATAAACGGCAATGAACTCCTGATCTCCCAGCACATTCATACCCACCAGAACCAGTGCCACGCTCACAAACAGTCTCACTCCCACTTCCCTGAACAATGCCCCTATTCGTGTAAAACGATATACGGAAGCATAGGTCTCCATCAGGTTGTACAGTACCATGCTTATAAACAGCGGAATGACCCAGTAGAAATAATCCGTAAACAAAGGAGAGTTGGCACCGAATTTCCGGATCACCCAATCTGTCTTCCAAAATATCCCGAACAGGGTTAGCCCGGTTCCTGCAAGGGATATGATAAGAGTGAGCTTGAGAAGATCTATTTGTCTTTGCTCAAGGTTCCTTTTGTAAAAGGGAAAGAACTTTACAATTAAGGATAAGGAACCAAAAAGTGAGATTGTTGAGAGGAATTTGGCCGTATCGATCAACACTGTGGTTAGGCCATACATTTCCTGTGTAAGTAGCCTTGGAAACAGGATCAGCGTATTGACAAAACCAAACACGAACCCACCATAAATATAGATGGTAGACCAAAGGCCCTGTTTTCGAATTACCCCCATTATTCCAACAATAATAGGCTTAATCAGCTATTTTAATAAATGTATCACCCCGGTATACGTCTTTCTCGCACCCCGGGTGGAATAAACCTGCATCACGTAAGTATAGACCCCCTGAGGAGCAGAGTTACCACTCCGCTCATTTTGACCATCCCAGAATTTACCTTCATCCGTTTCATACACCAGCTCCCCCCAGCGGTTATAAACCCTAAGCTTGAAAGTGGCTATTCCGGTACCTACGGGACCAAAGCTGCTGTTCAATGTATCCGATTCTCCGGGGGTAAAGGCATTCGGCAGGAATACACGGAATACATCCTTGACATCCAAAGTATCCCAAACACTATCCATACACCCCCATTCATTCACCGCAGTCATTACCACCGGATAAATGCCCGGCTCTGCAAAGGCATGTGAGGGGTTTTCAACCAGCTCGTCCGTTGCCAGGTCGCCGTAATCCCAATAATAATCTTGCCCACCCTTTGTGGTATTGGTGAAAAGAATGGTCATGTCGGTTGGCGAGTTCTCTTCATAATCATAACTGAATGAAGCAACCGGATCCGGATATACCACAAAATCCAGGAAGTAAGACGTATCAAGACATCCGAGGGGGCTTCTCAGGATCAACCTTACAGGATAGGTCCCAACCGCCGGAAAACTATGTGTTACTGCATTGAGGTCTACTCCTGTATCTGAAACACCGTCTCCATACTCCCACAAAAACCAGCAGCCGGCGCTGTTGAAAGTCGTATCGGAGAAATCAACTTCATTGGGCATACACGCCCATTCCGGATCGGAAACGAAACCCGGAACGAGTGGCACCTGCACTTCCACCCGGATACTATCTGTCACCGGGTTAGCGCAGTTATCACGGAATACCACCGGGTAGGTAGTGGTAACAAGCGGATTCACCTGTTTACTCCTTCCGGTTCCCAAAGTGCCCCAGTCAAATTCATAGTTGGCCGGTAACCCTCCCGTTCCGGCTGCCTGCATGATCACCGGTTCATTGCGGCATATCAGCGTATCGTTGCTAAGGGTGATGGCGAGAGGGACAGGCAGTTCGATATACACAGACCCTGTATCCGACAAAGTTGTACAATTGTCCGTGAGCGTAACGAAGTAGTTGGTATTGACGGTTGGGGAAACCTGGGGATCTTTCTGTACGCCCAATCCCTGATCCCACGTATACGTATATTGATTGGGATCACCGCCAGTGGCTGAAACGTAAAGTATTACCGATTCACCCTGACAAATGAAAGTATCTGTTCTGATGGTTAGCGCAAGCGGATCCCTGACATGTACCGTAAATGTTGCCGTATCAGGAATGACGGTACAATTGTCATTCAGTATTACCTGGTACAGGGTTGTTGTTGCCGGCATGACGGTATGCCTCGCCTGACTGCTTAACCCGTTGTTCCAGGTATAGACATAACCGGTATCATACCCTCCGGAAGGGAGGCCATAAACCTCTATTGACTGGCCGATACAAATCGTTGAGTCGGTTCTGGGATCGATGGTGAGTGGCTGTCGGGTATGGATCGTCACATAATCGGTGTCATTGAGTTCCGTGCATTGATCCTGTAATATTACCCGGTAGGTTATGGTACTATCAATAGTGGCCGGGAAACCGTCGGCCAACCCTATGCCATTATCCCAGGTATAGGAATAGCGTGTACTGTCTCCTCCGGTACCTGCTGCATAAAAATAAACAGATTCCCCCCGGCACAGGAACGTATCGGGCCTGGCCGTTACATCCAGCGGTTGTCGGACATTTATGGTGACAAACCCGGTATCCGGCTTTACCGTACAGGCATCTCTCACAATCACTTCATATACCGTTGTTACCGTGGGGGAAACGTTGGGTTGATCGATGGTATCCGTACCTTGGTTCCAGCGGAAATAATAGCTGCTATCACCACCGCTTCCGGAAGCATAGAGCCGGATACTTTCTCCGATACAAAGGATAGAATCACTGCGTGGACTCAGGCTGAGGGGATCACGTACCCGAACAGTCACAAAACCCGTATCCGGTTCTACGGTACAGGCGTCACTTAAAACTACCTGAAACACACTGTCCTGAGGCGGGCTTACCCAATTTAACTGCCCGGTATCCAGGCCATTTCCCCAGTCAAACGCATATTGAGGGGAATAGCCCCCACTTGCCGTGGCATGAAGATTCACAAATTCTCCGACACAAATCAGGGTATCGCTTTGGGGCGTAACTTCCAGTGGCGGGCGAACAAAGATTGTCACAGAATCGGTGTCGGAAGCTACGGTACAGTAATCGGTAAGTATGGAAGTAAATACCGTTGTGGTATCCGGATATACAAGCGGAACCGGGTTGCTCCCTATTCCCTCATCCCATATCCAGTCATACTGCGGGGAATATCCGCCTGAGGCCAGTGAATACAGATATACTCCTTCTCCCTCACAAAGGGTCGTATCCGACCGGGTTTGCAATTCCAATGGGGCACGAACGGTAATATCCACGGAATCCACGCCAGACTCAAGTGTACAATTATCCGTGAGGTGTACAATGTATCGAATAGTACTGTCGGGTGTAACCTTTCGGTAGTTCCCGGTTCCAGCATCGTGGTTCCAGATAAAGGTATAGTGCTGTGAGTCTCCTCCTGTTCCCTCGAAATACAGCTCTACTTCTTCCCCCACACATACAGTTGTATCTGACCTTTTGATAAGTGTGAGCGGCTTTCTTACAATTACCGTTGTAAATCCCGTGTCTGGGTCGGAGGTACAGTTATCGGTAAGAATAACCCGATAGGTTGTTGTCACCGGCGGATTCACTGTATTTTGGTTTCCGGTATCCAGGCCCGAATCCCAGGTAAAGGTATATCCGGGAGCATACCCACCACTCCCTTCGGCATAAAGGCGTACTATTTCCCCCACGCAGATAAACGTGTCGCTCCGTTCCGTAATATCCAGCGGAGGGCGTACCAGAATGGTAACTTCGGAGGTGTCATTCTGTACCGTACAAGCATCGGATAAAACCACCCGGTAGGTGGTAGTAGTATCCGGGCTCACCATTTGAACCCTACCCGTATCAAGTCCCTGATTCCAGGTGTACCTGTATCTGCTGCTATCACCTCCGGAAGCATCCGCCCAAAGAGTAACACTTTCCCCAATGCAGAGGATGGAATCGGTTCTTGCCTGTATGTCCAAAGGAGCTCTGACCAGTATATCCACATAGTCGGTATCTCCATCCACCGTACAGTTATCCGTAAGAATGACCTGGTAACGGGTGCTGACGGAAGGGCTGACGGAGAGGTAATTCCCACTTCCTGCTCCCTGGTCCCAGTCATAATGGTGGTTGGGCGTATATCCCCCGGACGATAACGTATGGAGCAACACCGATTCTCCGACACATATTGTGGTATCCGTTCTGGGTTGTAAGTCGAGCGGGGCTCTGACCGTAATCGTAACAAATCCGGTATCCGGTCTTACCGTGCAATTGTCAGTGAGGATAACGCGGTAGGTGGTGGTTGAATCCGGTATGGTATACCGGGTTTGTCCTGATCCTATTCCTTGGTTCCAGAAGAATTGGTAATCGGGAGAATGGCCGCCAGCTCCGGTTGCAGAAAGCAGTACGGACTCACCCAAACAAATCGTTGTATCCGATCGGGGGGTAACATCCAGCTGAGGACGCACGGTAACAAGAATATGTGCCGTATCCGGAGCCAGGGTACAGTAGTCCCGCAGGATTACTTCGTATGAGGTTGTATTTTCGGGGTTGACACTGTGGATACTGTCTCCATTTAACCCGGCACTCCAGCTCAGGGTATGTGCGCCGCTGAGTCCGCCAAAGGTATTGGCGCGGAGACTCGCGTATTCTCCCTTACAGATGGTGGTATCCGAATTGAGTATCACCGAAAGTGAATCCCTAACATTGATCGTAACATATTGGGTATCCGGCTTTGTGCTGCAGTTATCGCTCAGAATTACCCGATAGGTAGTTGTATGAGAAGGAGCAACCTTTGGTGACTGGTTTGTTCCGGCTCCGTTGTTCCAGGCAAAAGAATAATTGGCCGAATAACCTCCGCCTGGGGTAGTGTATAAATAGACTTCCTCCCCCCGACAAATGGTAGTATCCGAACGCACTGAAATTTGAAGCGGAGGGCGCACCGTTATGGTAACCTCATCCGAATCATGGTTCCGGCTGCAATTATCCGATAAGATAACGCGGTAGGAAGTCGTGCTATCCGGGGAAACCATTTTGGTTTGTCCGGTACCCAGGCCATTATCCCAATCGAAGGCATACGTGTTGGAATAACCACCGCTAGCCGTGGCCGAAAGCAATACGGATTGTCCTTTACAAATGGTGGTATCCGTGCGGGCAGTGACATCCAGAAAATCGCGTACGGTGATAGTAACTTCTCCGGTATCTGCTAATGAGCAATTATCAGAGAGTATTACATTGAGGGTCTTGGAGGTATCGAGAGACAGTTGAATCGTATCATTACTGCTCAACCCATTGTTCCAATCATACTGGTATGAGCCGGTAACTCCACCGGTTCCGAATGCCCGAATAAAAAACGTTTCTCCCTGGCATACCGTTGTGTCACTACTGGTCCCTATTTGCAGAGGATCACGTACGAATACGATCCTCTCGGCGGTATCATTTGGTTCGCTGCAGTTGTCCGACACTATTACCCGGAACGTGTCAGCGGCAAATAAGGTCAGGTTATGAGAGCTTGCTGAGCCCAACGCATTATTCCAATCAAATGTATACTGGCTCTCCAATCCACCTTCAACTTCCGGGTTCAACAGTATGTTTTCACCGTAACAGATCAAGGTGTCAGAGCCAAATGAAACACTCAGTGGTGCACGGGCGTTTACTCTGAAACGGGCGGTATCGCCCAATATGGAACAGCCGTCTGTGAGTATGGCAACAAATTCCATGGAATCCGAAATACTTACTGATTTGGAAAAGCCTGATCCCAATCCATTATCCCACACCACATTCCAGGAAGAAGAATCTCCTCCACTGGCATCCACATGCAACGTGACCCACTCACCGGAACAAACCAGGGTGTCTGAGTATGGCTCCGATAAATTCAATGGATTCTTTAGTTGAACACGTACATATTTTTCAGCCCGATAGGCTGTACAGCTGTCCCAGAGTTCCACCAGGTAAGTAGTGGATACCCCCAGTGTGTCAATAACCGCAGATGTGTTACTGACCAAAGTCAATGTTGCCGAATCCCGCCAGGTAAAGGAATATTTGGATGATTCGCCTCCCTGACCTGCAGCTTGATAATTGAATATTCCCCCATTACAGATAAAGGTATCTTCAACGGCAATCAGCTTAAGACTGTCGCGAACACTCACGTTTGTAGAATCAAAATTGTAACAATAATCTCTTTCCGCTTTGACCGTATATGTCTTCGTACTCTTAGCAGAAACCTTCGCAGTTGTGTCTCCGGTGTTCCAGGACCATTTTGTTGCTTTGGAAGTAGCATCCAAAACAATTGAATCTCCGGAACAAAATTGAGCGGACACCGGTAGATTCAAAGGCACCGAATCCGGATCCAAATTGAAGTTTTTTACCTGGAAAGTAACTGCCGAAGGAGAAAGGTAATAGGTATTCTGTCCTCCCCCTGTTGTTGAATCCACAGTGGTAAACGAAAGTGTTGAGTTTCGATAACTACCGCTGGGGGGAGTAAAATCGGCAATATTGGAATCATGAACTCTGCAATCGTAGCTTCCGTCAAGGTCCAGCTTGGCTACAAAAAAGTCAGTCCCGCCAAACCCTGTGTTTTGGGTCGTATAACCTGTCCAGTAATAGACATTTTCATTCGGGTCAAATGTCCCATCGAATGAAATCTGTGTTCCGTTTAAGTCAATCAGTTTACTCCATTGTAAGTCCAGGTTTTTGTCCAGTTTAATTATCAGGGCATCCTGGGCGGAAGTTTTATAGTGTCCGAGCAGCATGTAGCCACTGTCCTTGGTATTAAAAGCCCGGTAGATATCAGAAAAGCCATTATAGGGCATGGAATAAATTCGCCTGGATATCTGATTGGCATTCGAGTCTATCTTAATAACCATTGGTTTGGAGACATTGCCCGGCATATCCGTTTCCCCTACCATCAGAAAGCCGTTGTCATGGGTTTTCAGAAAATCGCGACACCCTTCATTGTAATTGCCACCGTATGCATACCACTGTATTATCGAGCCATTGGGGCTCATTTTGGCTAATACCCAATCATAGCCTCCCAGAGCACCGCCATGGCCAACAAAATACGTCATGGTATACAACTGTCCTCCATTGGTTTGCAAGGCTTCCACGGCATAATCTGTCTGCCCTTTTCCAAATACTTTAGTCCATACGAGGCTTCCGGTTTTGGTAAGCTTAAGCACCCAGGCATCGTAAGATCCGGAACCATAGGAACCGGTATAAGCAGGAATGATGTAGCTGGAATCCATGGCCTGATAGATATTCCGGAATTCATCAAAACCTCCCCCTCCGACAGTGGTAGACCAAATAATATTCCCTGAAGTATCCACTTTTACCAGCCATCCGTCCTTATTACCATTGCCTGCACTGGATGTGGAGCCTGCAAAAACGTAAGCCGAATCCAGGGTTTTTATCATGCACCATATTTCTTCGTCTCCATTGCCTCCATAGGATTTCGTCCAAATTATAGTGCCATCCGGGCTCATTTTGGAAATAAAGACATTCTTGTTGGAAGAAGAGCTTCCATGGGTTCCGGTAACCAGGTAATTTCCGTCAAACCCAACCAGCACATTTTTCCCGGATTCGAAGGCACTTGTTCCATACACATTGTAGAACTGTGCTTTCAGGCTCGTCACGGACGAGCATAAGATAAACACTATCAACAGAATATGCCCCTTGTCCCTCATGCAATGAAATGGACGTGAATATACGTATACTAAGATCGGAAGAGCACACGTCTGAAC
>CAXPEB010000070.1:0-27704 GCA_964215915.1 Bacteroidia bacterium | reverse complement strand
CTCCGCCAACCGCCGAATTGACGAGCCACCTTCTGCTTGATTCCCTGAAAATCATGGAAGCCGAAAACCGGAAACAAAATCAGAACCGGAAAGGAGGCAAAAAGAAAACGAACAGGTCGCTTTACGGTTACCGGGACCTGATGGAAACCATGGATCGGGTGATTACCCTGCACTTCGGAAAAGAGTTTGAACTCACGGATGAATTATCCATACGTTTCCAGGAAGCGGGCCATATTCTCGGTGCGGCTTCCGTGAAGATCCGGATTAAGGAGAACGGGAAGGAACGAGTGATCGGGTTTACCGGCGATCTCGGGAATTACCATTCCAAACTGATGAAGGACCCGACTCCTTTTGAAGGGATCGAGTACCTGGTTACGGAAAGCACCTACGGAGGCAGAATCCATCAGGCCTTACGCAGCCCGGAGGAAGAGCTGCTGTATTATATTGAGAAGACTTGTGTGAAACAACCCGGAAGGCTGGTGATCCCTGCCTTTTCCGTGGGCAGGACGCAGGCCATTATCTATGCCCTGAATGAATTGTATGTACAGGGACGGCTTCCGGCCATCAAGTATTTTGTGGATAGTCCGCTGGCAATCCGAACCACTGACATCTATGCCCGATACAGCGAATACATGAATGATGAGTCGCAGGTTTTTATGCGTAAGCACGGAAGCCTGTTCGAGTTTGAATACCTCCATTACATCACCGACAAAAAGGAAAGTGAAATGCTTGCCGACCATTACGAGCCCTGCGTGATTATCTCTGCGGCAGGAATGGTTGAAGGAGGAAGGATACAGGAGCACGTGCGCAACAATATCCGCAATACTTATTGTACGATTCTAATTGCCGGGTTCTGCGCTGAGGGTACCCTGGGACATCGTCTGCTTAACGGGCAGGGTTTTGTGCTGATCAATGGAAAAAAATTCCCGGTGTTTGCGGCTGTAGCCAAAACCGATGCCTTCAGTGCGCATCCCGATCATAACGGGTTGAAGCAGTTTATCGAAGCTTCCGGGGGCAAAAAGCTCAAACAGATCTTCCTGGTCCATGCCGAGGAAAGTTCGATGGAGAGTCTGAAAAGCGATCTTGAACTTCACGGCTACGAACAGGTGATTATGCCGGATAAGCTCGAGGAGTTTCAGGTTATATGATCCGGTTCCAATAGCTTCCGATAAATACACAGCACCACAGGCTTTGGTTTGAGGTGGGACATGCGTTTTCCCGGATCAGACATCGCTTTGACCTTCCACGGATACTCACCGCCCCGGTATGTCATCCTGTCAGTTTTTTCTTGCGAAGGCTTGTACAGCCTTGTATTTTTGTATGGAAAATATGGATTTACAAGCAATCAAACAGCGCTTTGAAATTGTCGGTAATTCCGGGAAGCTGAACCTTGCCCTGGAAACCGCTATGAAAGTGGCTGCTACCGATATAACCGTACTCATCAACGGAGAAAGCGGAGTAGGTAAAGAGGCCTTCTCCAAGATCATACACAGTCTCAGTCCAAGGAAACACGGCCCTTTTATCGCCGTAAACTGCGGGGCCATCCCGGAAGGGACCATCGATTCGGAATTATTCGGACATGAAAAGGGTTCCTTTACCGGGGCACATGATACCCGTAAAGGCTATTTTGAAACCGTAAATGGCGGGACCATATTCCTGGATGAAGTCGGGGAACTGCCCCTCGATACACAGTCGAGGCTACTCCGTGTACTGGAAACCGGTGAGTTCATTAAAGTCGGTTCCTCCAAAGTACAGAAGACCGATGTACGGGTAGTGGCCGCCACCAACCGTGACCTGCTGGAACGCAGCCAGGCAGGAAAGTTCCGGGAAGATCTTTATTACCGGCTTTCCACCGTTCCCATTCGTGTGCCGGCTCTGCGGGAGCGCAGGGAAGATATTTATCTGTTATTTAGAAAGTTTGCCACCGTGTATGCGGAAAAGTACCATACTGAGCCGGTGCAGCTGGATATAGAAGCACAACGCATCCTGGAAAACTACCGTTGGCCCGGTAATGTGCGCCAGCTGAAAAATATGGTGGAACAGATCTCCGTACTGGAAGGAGATACCCGGGAACTGACCGCAGCCGACCTGCTGAAATACATTCCGGATGAAGGCAACTCGCTTCCGGCATTGTCCAGAAAGGATGATTCGAACTTTTCCGAACGGGATATCTTTTACAAGGTGTTATTCGACCTGAGGAACGATGTATCCGATTTGAAGAAAGTGGTAATCAAACTTATTGAGAACAGTGGCAGCCAGCAGGAATTCGTAGAGAACAATGAAGAACTGCTCAAGCAGGTTCTCGATTACGAAGAAGAACCGGCTTACCATTCACAGCAGCGGAACCCGGTAATCGTGCGTCACCAGAATGCTCCGCAGGAACACGATATCCATGAGGTATTTGTGGAAGCCCACGAGGCCAGGGAAGAAGAGAACCTGTCGCTGGAAGACAAGGAAAAGGAAATGATCCGTAAGGCACTGGAGAAGCACCGTGGAAGAAGAAAGAAGGCCGCAAATGAGCTGGGCATTTCGGAACGGACCTTGTACCGCAAGATCAAACAATACGAATTGGAATCCGTCGGATGAAAAAACACCTGTTCCTACTTGCAGTCCTGCTTCTCCTGACGCAGGCCTGCGGCATTTATAGTTTTTCAGGAGCCCAGATTGGCACCGCCAAATCCATCAGCGTGCAGTATTTCACCAATGTGGCTCCGCTTAATAACCCTAACCTCAGCCAGACCTTTACAGAGAAGCTGAAGGACAAATTCATCCGTGAAACCCCGTTGAAACTGGTAGACCGCGACGGCGATATGCAGCTGAGCGGGAAGATCACCGATTACAATGTCAGCCCGGTGGCTATTCAGCAAAACGTAAGTGCTGCCCAGAACCGGCTCACCATCACGATGCAGGTGAAGTTTGTGAACAAAACGGACAGCAAGTATGATTTCGAAAAAACTTTCAGCAACTTTGAAGACTTCGATGCCACGAAAAGCCTGACTGCCGTGGAGCCCGATCTGGTCAATACCATTTGCGACAAGATCGTGCAGGATATCTTCAATGAGGCGGTCATTAACTGGTAAAGTATGGAAACACAATGGCTCATTGACCGCTTGGAGAATCCCCGCCTTCTGGAAAAAGGCGATGAGAAGGTCCTGCGTGAAATGATCGCCGAATGGCCCTGGTTTCCTGCACCCTACCTCTTGCTGGGTAAGGCGCTTAATGATCAACAGCACCCGGCTTACGAAGAACTTCTTCCGCTTATTTCCCTGCAGGCGCAAAACCGTAAACTTTTGTTCGGGCTGATCCATGAATCAGCCGAAGCCGGAACGGAGAATCCGGTCATTACGGATTCTTCTGCCGGAATAATTCCTTCAACGCAACCGGATTTTCCTGAAGAAACGGAATCCGAATCCGCAACTGAGCATGAGGAGGAGACGTTGGATGTTGCAAAGCACGAAGACCCGGAGGCAGGAGAAGAGGTGACCGAACAGGCCCCCCCCGTAGCGGAGGAATCCATAGAGTTGGAGGCCACGCCGCTGGAAGAGATCGGGGAAGAGCCACAAGCGGTAACAGAAACAGAGCATATAACGGAAGAACCGGACCTTGAGACCGGATCCACCGAAGCCGGCATTCCCGAAGCAGAGGAGTCTGCCGGGGAAGCAGAAGTTTCCGCTCCGGGCAGGTTTACCGTAGACTTCGGAGATATTGAAAAAGAAGAGACGGAAATCCATGAGGAAAACCGTCCGGAAGAACTCCCGGAAATAAGCTTCCGGCTCCGGGACATTCCCGGCCAGGAAAACCCCATGGTTCAACCCGAACCTGAACCGGAAACTCATCCGGAACCGGTATCCGAACCGGAATCTCAAACGGACATCTTACCGGAATCCACCGACGTTTCCGGGCCTGTTGAAGAAAAGGCGGAGTCAGAGGATACGGAAATCCCGGCTGCACTGCCAGCAGATTTTTTTCATTGGCTCGACCGTGTCGACCGGAAAGAGCAAGAGGAAAAAATACAACGGCAGACGGAAGAAGAATCGGTCGTGGAGACCGTTTCTGCCGAAGAAAACGAGTTAGTGCCGGAAAGCACCGAGTCTGTTGAAGAGAGTGTGAAGGCTGAAGAAGGGATTGATGTCCCGGAAGACAACCCGGATCTGGCCGTTATCGACCGGTTTCTGGAGCTTCAACCCAGTATTACCCGGGTGAAAGGAGAATTCTATAACCCGGTGAACCAGGCCAGGGAAAGCGAGCAGTTTGACGATGCTTTTGCTACCGAAACCATGGCCCGAATCTTCACCCAACAGGGGAAGTTCGACAAAGCAATAGCCGTTTACGAAAAATTGCAGTTGAAACTTCCCGAGAAAAGCGATTATTTTGCAGCCCTTATAGCTGAACTTAAAGAGAAGGATAACTGATGCTTACCTTAATAACCGTATTGATCATTATTGCAGCGATCCTGCTGATTCTTGTAGTGTTGATCCAAAACCCGAAAGGGGGAGGCATTGCCTCCAATTTCTCCGCCGGGAATACCATCATGGGCGTAAAGCGCACCACTGATTTTATAGAAAAACTAACCTGGGGACTGGCCATAGCCATTATTGTACTGAGCCTGAGCACTTCGATGTTCGGTGGTGCAGGGGCCGGCGATGAGACTCCGGAATCCAATATGCAGGAGCAGATTGATAATGCTCAGCAATCACCCGTACAGGGTGCTCCGCAGGTAGCACCTCCAGGGGGTGGTGCAGGAGACGAAGGGAATTAAGCTCCTTTGGAGTACAAATACCTGACGAGCATTCGTTGGGCAATGGGAAGCAGTGTTTCGTTTACGGGATACTGCTTTTCTGCTTCTATGAGCCAGGTCGCGGGGTTGGGCAGATCCTTTCTGGATTTGATCAGGTCGCGCTTGATAGCTTCAAAAGTATAGACCAGGCTATTGCGGAAAGTATCCAGGTAATGGGTATGGATAGCGCGGAAACGGTCTCCTACCTGTTCAATAAGGCTGAGTTTGTATTGATAGACACGGGTTTCATAATTCGGTTCGCTGCGCAAAAGCAGGTAACCTTCATCCTTGTATAAAGGTACAATCCCGATGGGCTGCAACGTCATCCCGTATTCCACCTCTTCATAAATTCCTTTGCCCTCTTCCAGCTGTTCCCTGAACCGGGGGATGCTATAATGTACGATCTCCTCCAGTTCCTGCATCAGGGCATCGTTTCCGAGTGTTTTGTCATAAACCAGTTTCAGGTTATGTGCATCTATTCCTTTCAGTTCTCCCCGTTCTTCTTCTTTCATCAACCGAATGGTTTTGTCGAAGTCCAGAAGGTTACGGTAATGGCTGACCAGGTCGGCCAGGTGCGGGTAAAGTCGTGTTTCTGAGAAATCACGGTGAACATGCTGCAGGTAAGCCAGCAGGATATAGCGTTTGTATTCGGCATCGATAATATGTTCGGTAAGCCAATTGGTGTTCAGTTGCATAATTCCCCTAAAGTTAATGTACCCTTAATATCGGGAAAAATGAGCTGAACCGCAAGTGCGACAAGGGAATGCCGCTGAATTTCAAAAGGTTTTTTTGAAGACGGGGTCTTGAGAATATGTTGCCGGAAACCTGACCGTGGCTCAGTTGAGCTGTTTTTCAATGAAGGCTTTTACCTCTTCTGCAGATCCGAAGCTGCCGGAGACGGGTTCCATGATCAGGAACCCGTTCTCCACTTTGGCATCATCGGCTTTTTTGAAGGCAATCCGCTGCCCGTCGAGGACGAGGAGAATGATTTCTCCAGCGTTGGGTTTCAGGGGGAGAGTGAAAGAACCATCCTGCGACGGGTACAGCGGGCAGACTCCGTTATTGCGTATGAAAAGACAATGGGCACTTACAATGGGCAACTCCTTGCCCGATTTATCGGTAAAACGCACTTTTTCATGCGTGGCCTTTGCTAATTTGGGGTTGTCGCAATTCCAGATCCCGAATCCGGAGATACTGAAAACGCGGATCATTTCCCGTGTATTGACGGCTGCGTTGCGTGCTTCAAGAGCTCGTTGTTCTTCCTGCATTCTGCGGGCTTCTTCCGTTTCTTTACGGAGACGTGCTTCTTCTGCTTCGCGCAGTCGTTTTTCTTCGGCTTTTTTAGCCTGAAGTCGTTTTTCGTAGTCTTTCAGGAGTTCTTCGTATTTCTCCTGGGCCTGGGGGAAGCCGCCTTCCGGGAATACCGGAATAACGATCAGTTCCACCACCTGTTCTTTTTCTTCCCCGAGCAGGCGGGTGAGTACCATCAGATAGCGATCGTTGTTATAGCGCTTCAGGCGTATATCGTTCCATTCGATTTTATAGTGTTCCGGACTGAAGCTTTTATCTTCCGGAGCCACTTCAAACTGCATGTTCTCGAACCCGGCGAGTTCCGGGAATTCTTTGAGATCCACCTTGAGGTCAAAGCGGGGCCGGTAGGGGTTGGCTTTGCGCGGTTCCCGCGGTTTGTCGGCTTCTATCCGGCGTATTTCCTTTTGCAGGGCCTGCATTCGGGGCGTGGGAACAACCGTTTCCTGAATGTTGTCGTCGTTTCTTTCCTCCTGAATACCGGTATGATTTCCGACATCGGTTGCCGGTTGCCGGACTGATGTTTCTCTAACCTGGCCCCGGTATTCCCAGTTTCCTTCGGTTTCAGAAAGGTGATACAGGTTAAAGTCTCCTCTTTGCCCTGATCTCATCCTTACGTTCAGGTTATATCCGCTTTTCAGGCTGAGTTCTTTTCCATCCTGGAAGGCGCGTAGTTCGATCATGCCTGCACTTTCGAAGTAATAATAATGCCCGGAGGAGTCGCGGTGCATGGGAATACCGCTAAGGGCAATGCTGTATGGATCGTGGAATTCACGGGTCCGTATTTCCACATTGCCGGCTACTGTGTTACCCCGGGCGTCAATCAGGCTATTGGCGGGGAGGTGGATACGGGATCCGTTATCCGTAACAATTTCTCCGCCCAGGTCTGCGTTCAGGGTAAAGTGGGCATAGGTTTTATCCCACTGAGACACCGGAGGCTTCACAAGAGGCGCCCCTACTGGATCTTCAAGGCCCTCTTGTGTTCTGGGCATCGTCTCCGGATATTTTTGCTCTACCTGTCGGGTATTCGCTTGCTCTTTATTCTGACCGGTAAAATACCACACTGCGCTGGCTACGCTAAGGATCACGGCGGTACCGGCAATGTACAGTCCGTTTTGCCAGGTTCCGTTCCTGCCTTTCCCGGCAGGGTTTCCGGCGGCCTTGAGGACCGCATCAAAATCCTGCATGCGGTTGATTTCCTCCGGGCTCAACGGCTCACGGTCCAGTGTGTATTTTCCTTGCTTTTTCATTCCATCACGTCTAAGCGGCTTTGGTAAGTATCGCCCTGATCTTATCCAGGAGCCGGTATATTTTCACCTTTGCATTGTTTTCGGTCATGTCTGTTATTTCCGCTATTTCACGGAAGCTTCGTTTTTCAAAAAACCGCATCTCTATGAGGTTGATGCTGTCCGGATCAAGCTGAAGCAGGGCATTTGCCAGTTTGTCGCTGTATTCCGAATAGCGGTCTTCCTCCATCTCTTCCATCATTTCCTCCATCCCGGCACTTTCCAGGTTCAGCATGCGGTGTTTGCTGTTATTCCGGAAATACTGGTTCAGTTCATTCCAGGCGATCCGGTAAAGCCAGCTGCTGAAAGGGAGTCCTTTGTCGCGGTATTGATTCAGCTTTTGCAAGGCTTTCACAAATACCTGCTGGGTAATGTCTTTGGCCGGGTTGATATCATCCATCCTCTGGTAAACAAACCGAAAGATGCCTTCAAAATACCTGCTGTAGAGTGGTGCGAATGCGGCGGGATCCTGTATGGCTTCCCGGATGATGAGGGTTTCTTCCTTCATCCTCTGAGCATCCACATGGTATCTGCTTTCCTGGCTCATGTTCGGTATTATGTTCACAGGTACATCCACATTCCTAAGGTCCACTTCGTGGAATCCGGCGTTGCCTCGGTATTTTGCCCCACCGGTATCCGGTATCCGATATTCCCCTGAAACCGGTTCAGGAAGCAGGTCCCCGGCCAGGACACTCCCATATAAGGTTCCAGGTGCATGGTTTCGTTTCGCAACGGCATTCCCCATTTCACGCCGCTGCTTAGTATTCTGTGTCCGTGCCCCGTATGGGTACGAAGCAGGTTGTATTGAAGGAGAGGACTCAGCCTGGGGCCTCGGTTCAATTCACTTTCCAGGAGGGCTCCTGCGAGAAACTTTCCGCGTAAGAGTTGCATGGCAGCTCCCACCTGAACCTGTCCGCTATACGCCAGACCCGCACCGATCAGAGCGTGAAAGTTGCCGGAACGCTTGGTTATGCAGCAGGGTTTCAGGATACAACGACGCACAGGTTGTTCACGCATCACTTTTTCATACTCGGTTTGTTCCCTGAGCTTTTGGACCCGTATCTGCCCGACCTGCCCGAGCGCGTTCAGGCAAATTAGGCCGAGCAGTATGGATCCGATTGTACGCATTACTCTGTGTTTCGTTGATTACCCTTATAATGCAGGGATACGGAAAAAGATACAGGCTGTCTGTAAAATATTTTGTAATGCTCTGAAATACAGGGTTAAAAAATGAAGAAATATAGCGCGGAAGGGTAATTGTTTCCAGGATTCATATACTGCGCCGAACCCCTTGGAACTTAATTGTTTATAGCTGAAGTAACTTGAATATCTGCATTTTAGCTTGTCTGCAGGGCGCTAAATCCGTAAATTTGCGCAGCGAATGCAGGTAATTGACGCGGTCATTTTTGTAGTCTACCTGATCGCCATGCTCGGAGTGGGGTTCTTCTTTCATCGCAAGAACTCCGGTACAGATGATTACTTCGTGGGTGGGCGTTCCATGGGCCCGATGCATATTGGTTTGTCGGTGGTGGCCACTGACGTAGGCGGAGGATTTTCCATCGGACTAGGCGGACTTGGTTTCACTATGGGACTTTCGGGTTCCTGGATGTTGTTTACAGGACTATTAGGGGCTTGGATATCGGCCGTGGTGCTGATTCCCCGTATCCGGGGTAATCCCGCTTTTGCCCGTTTTCAGACTTTGCCGCAAGTGTTTTCCTACTTGTTCAGCCCGAACGTAGCGATCATTGCAGCGCTGATCTCCCTGATCGGTTATACCGGATTTACCAGTTCCCAGCTTTTGGCAGGAGCCAAGCTTGCCGGCAGCACCTTCAATGAATTATCCATACACGAAGCCCTTCTGATAATGGGTGCAGTGGCTGTCATTTATACGGTTATGGGTGGATTGAAGGCCGTAATATACACGGATACGGTACAGTGGATGGTACTTATCGTGGGCTTGGCCGCAGTAGCTATCCCCATAGCCTGGGTTAAGATTGGCGGGTGGGCCGCGATGAAAGAAGCCCTTCCTTCCGAAATGCTTTCGCTAACGAACCTGAACGGACAAGTGATCATCTACTGGCTTTGCACCATTTTACCCATCTGGTTCATCGGCATGACTTTGTACCAGCGCATCTTTGCCAGCCGCGATGTGAAGTCGGCACAAAAGGCCTGGTATTTTGCCGGTCTGCTGGAATGGCCGTTGATGGCTTTTATGGGAGTTACCCTTGGCTTATTGGCGAGGGTGTATATGGAACAAGGGCATTTCGGAACCGCTATGATCAGCGACGAAGAACTGGGACTACCCATGTTGCTGAAGCATATCCTTCCGGCCGGACTGATGGGGTTGGTAATGAGTTCTTATTTTTCAGCGATCCTGTCAACAGCGGATTCCTGTCTGATGGCGGCTTCCGGAAACCTCAGTACCGACTTGTTCGGTAAAAATCTGGCCAAGCTTCCGTTTAAGCTGCAGTTGCGTTACTCGCAGCTGTTTACCCTGATAATCGGCACCCTGGCGCTTTGGTTGGCCTGGGGCAGTACAGAGGTGCTTTCGCTGATGCTATACAGTTATGCTTTTATGGTTTCGGGGCTCCTGGTGCCGTTCCTATTCGGCTTGTACACACGAAACCGGCATCCGGTTGCTGCGGCAACGAGTATGATCGGTGGTGGGGGCATGAGCATTTATCTGCAGGAAAGCTTAAATTATGGATGGATAAAAAAACTACCCTGGGGCCTGGATCCGAATGTATTCGGGCTACTGGCCTCAGCAATTCTTTATATAACCGTTTCTAAACTCGTACAGAATGAAAAGCACAGCAGTGAAAAAAATTGACGGCATTGAAATACGCGCCCTGACCGCAGTTGATCAGGTTACACAAACAGAAAAACTCCGGGTCGCCAAATTCCTCCACGAACATCTCCAGGAATACGGAGATCCTCAGGAGCATATCCTCAAATGCCTGGATTATGCTACTTCCTATTTTCACCACCAGGGAGGAGTAGTGATTACGGCAGAAGAAAACGGACAAATTCTGGGAGCCGTAGTGGTCAACAAAACGGGAATGGAAGATTATATCCCGGAAAATATCCTGGTGTATATCGCCACACATAAGGACCACCGCGGACGGGGTATAGGCAAGGCCCTGATGCAGGAAGCGATCTCTTTTTCCAAGGGAAGTATTGCCCTGCACGTGGAGCCTGACAACCCTGCCAAAAAACTTTACGAGAAATTCGGTTTTACAAACAAGTATCTTGAAATGAGGTTAATACGATAAGTATGGCTTTTTTAAAACTCTACCGGGAGGCACTTCGCCATAATTATCAGTTTCTTCAGAACCTGTTTGAGGAGAATGACAAACATTGGGGAGTGGTCTCCAAACTTCTGTGCGGGAATGAGATCTACCTGAAGGAACTGCTTGATCTTGGTGTGCGTGAGATCCACGACTCCCGGGTGAGTAACCTGAAGAAAATAAAGGCGCTCAACAAAGAGGTTCAGACGGTTTATATTAAACCGCCGGCCAAACGCAGTATCAAGAGCATCGTCCGCTATGCGGATGTGAGCATGAATACGGAGATCGAAACGCTACGGATGCTTTCCCGGGAAGCGGTGGCCCAGAATAAAAACCATAAGGTCATTATTATGGTAGAAATGGGAGATCTCCGTGAAGGGGTTATGGGCGAGCAATTGCTCGCCTTTTACCAGGAAGTGTTCGAGTTACCGAATATTGAGATCATCGGACTGGGTACCAACCTCAATTGCCTGCACGGTGTGATGCCGAGTGCCGATAAACTGATCCAGCTAAGCCTGTACAAGCAGATCATCGAATTAAAATTCAGCAGGAAGATCCCCTGGATTTCCGGGGGGACTTCGGTAACGATTCCTTTGTTGCTGAATCACCAGCTGCCCGTAGGGGTTAATCATTTCCGGATCGGGGAGACACTGTATTTCGGAGCCGACTTATTCACCTTAAGCACTATCCCGGGAATGCGGGATGATGTACTCGAATTGTTTACGGAGATTATTGAGATTACCGAAAAACCTCGGGTACCAATAGGTGAACTGGCAAGTAACCCGCAGGGAGAGGTGCATGAAGTCGATCCGGAGCTATACGGGCAAACCTCTTTCCGGGCAATTGTCGATATCGGCTTGCTGGATATCGATCCCAAATACCTGATCTTTAATGAAGATGAATTTCAGGTGGTGGGAAGCAGTTCGGATATGCTTATCCTTGATCTGGGCAAGAACAGGAAGAATTACAAAGTCGGTGACCTTATCTCATTCCGCCTTAAGTACATGGGTGCCCTTGCCTTGCTGAATTCCAGTTATATTGAAAAGCGGGTAGACACGGGTAAACTGCAACCTCTTCCGGCAGATGGCCAGAAAGAATCAAAGTCGGAAAATATCGGGAAGGCCGCTTCCTGAACGGAATAGGTCAAAAGAGCAGGGCGGCCAGTAATGTACCGAAGCATAGAATGGCTGCGGCAAGGAACCACCACTTGGAATTGAAGGTGTCGCTGAGGCGTTTTTTTCGATGAAGACGGTATTCCTGGTAATAGCGGTCCGCCTGGAAAAGCGACTCGCGCTCGGAACCTTGAGTGAACAGTTCCTTTCTCAACTCCTGCTGAAAACGAACCAGGCCGGCAAACTCCTCATCCTGCATACGGATATGAAAGAGCGCCTTTTCCTCGGAGGTCAGGGTGCCGTCAAGATAATTGTCAACCAGTTCGAAATCTTTATCTGTAATTTCCATTTCGGAATTCGGGTATTCGCTACTGTGTAGATACCAAAAGTACAAAAATAGCTGCTTCAAACAACGCTGTCATTTTTTCCTGCCTGCTGACAAAAATGTATTCCATTCCTGCAAAAATTTCCTGATAACCGCCTTGGCACAACACATGATCGTAAAGGGTCAAATCTTAAGCAATACTATGGCATTAACGATCAAACCTTTGGCCGACAGAGTTCTGGTAGAACCTGCGCCAGCCGAATCAACTACTGCAAGCGGAATTATCATCCCCGATACCGCTAAAGAAAAACCCCAGCGTGGAACCATCGTAGCGGTAGGAGCGGGCAAAAAAGACGAGCCCATGACGGTAAAACAAGGTGATACGGTACTGTATGGAAAATATTCAGGAACCGAAATCCAGATCGAGGGAAAGGATTACCTCATCATGCGCGAGTCTGACATTTTCGCAGTACTCTAAGATTTTTTAACCCTTCAATCAATAAAAAAACAGAACTAAACGTATGGCTAAGAATATCCATTTTAACGTAGAAGCCCGCGATGCGATGAAAAAAGGCGTAGACGCGCTGGCAAATGCGGTAAAAGTTACCCTGGGTCCCAAAGGACGGAATGTGGTAATTGAGAAAAAATTCGGTGCACCTGCCATTACCAAAGACGGTGTTTCCGTGGCAAAAGAAGTGGAACTGGCTGATCCCATCGAAAACATGGGTGCCCAGATGGTGAAAGAAGTAGCTTCCAAAACCGCCGATCAGGCAGGTGACGGAACCACTACTGCCACTGTTCTGGCTCAGGCCATTATCACTGCCGGTCTGAAAAACGTAGCAGCCGGAGCTAACCCTATGGATCTTAAGCGGGGTATCGACAAGGCGGTTGCCGCCGTGGTGAATAACCTGAAAGAACAGTCGAAAACCGTTGGAGACGACTTCAAAAAGATCGAACAGGTGGCCAGCATTTCGGCCAACAACGACGACTTGATCGGAAAACTCATTGCCGATGCCATGCAAAAGGTTGGCAAAGACGGAGTAATTACCGTTGAAGAAGCCAAAGGTACCGAGACTGAAGTGAAGACCGTAGAAGGTATGCAGTTCGACCGTGGGTACCTGTCTCCCTACTTCGTTACCAACACCGAAAAGATGGAAGCGGAGCTGGAGAATCCCTATATCCTGATCTATGACAAAAAGATCAGCAACATGAAGGAACTGCTTCCCGTGCTGGAGCAGGTGGTACAGAGCGGACGCCCGCTGCTGATCATCGCCGAAGAAGTGGAAGGTGAAGCCCTTGCTACCCTGGTGGTGAACAAAATCCGCGGCTCGCTCAAAATTGCCGCAGTGAAAGCCCCTGGTTTCGGAGACCGCCGCAAAGCCATGCTGGAAGATATCGCCATCCTTACCGGTGGTACCGTTATCAGCGAAGAGCGTGGGTACAAACTGGAGCATGCCGACCTGAGTTTCCTCGGTCAGGCTGAGAAAGTAGGTATCGATAAAGACAACACCACCATCATCAACGGAGTGGGTAGCAAAGAAGACATCAACGCCCGGATCGGTCAGATCAAGGCTCAGATCGAGGCGACCACTTCCGATTACGACCGCGAAAAACTTCAGGAGCGCCTCGCCAAACTTTCCGGCGGTGTGGCCGTACTCTACATCGGTGCAGCTACCGAAGTGGAAATGAAAGAGAAGAAAGACCGCGTGGATGATGCACTGCATGCTACACGTGCTGCCGTTGAAGAAGGCATCGTTGCCGGAGGAGGTACCGCATACATCCGGGCTATTGCCGCCCTGGAGAACCTCAAAGGAGAAAACGAAGACCAGTCAACCGGAGTAAACATCATCAAACGTGCGATTGAAGAGCCGCTGCGCCAGATCGTGTTTAATGCAGGTGGTGAAGGTTCCGTGATCGTTCAGAAGGTGAAGGAAGGTAAAGACGATTTTGGCTACAATGCCCGCAGCGAAGTCTTTGAAAACCTGATCTCCGCCGGAGTTATCGATCCTACCAAAGTAACCCGTGTAGCTCTTGAGAATGCGGCTTCCGTAGCCAGCATGCTCCTTACTACCGAGGCTACCATCGTAGAAGAAAAAGAAGACAAACCTGCCATGCCCCCGATGCCGGGTGGCGGAATGGACATGGGTTACTAAGAATCCTGTCCGCAGATATTGCGCTACGAAACCCCGTCTCAAAGAGGCGGGGTTTTTTGTTAGAATAAGGGTTACCGATAGACCTCTACATGAATATTGCTGAGTTGCACGTGGCTCACTCCCCCGAAATCCTTCGGGATTTTCAATACCTTAACATCTTTGCTTCTGAGCCGGATCCACTGATGACGGCCCTGGTAGAGCAACGTGTTTCCCTGCCGGATGTCAAAATCGTAATCGAAATTGATGGAACTCGGCCAATTGTTTTCGGTCTTGATCTCAATATGATGCCAGGTGGGCTCTTCCCGCCAGTAGAACTTTACACCCTGGTAAATGGCCGTAAAGTGCCATTCGGATTGACCGTGAGGTTGTCCGGAAGAATCGGGCGTAGTTACCCAAAGCAGCAAAACAAGGAGCAGGGAATTCACGGTTTTGCAGCGATTGTTAACTCAAAATAAAGCGTTTGTAATCAAACTGCGAATAACTATTCGGTGAATGGAGTCAAAATCAACCGGCTGGTTTTCACTCAACTTGCTTACTTTGCTTCAATGAAATTATCACTTGCTGCCTGTCTGGTATTGATAATGAGTCAGTCTCTCACGGCTCAGAATTACCGGGGTTTGTCTGTACTCAATGACAGCATTGCCTGGGTATCCGGTAGCAAAGGCACTGTCTTGCGAAGCACCGACGGAGGCGTACACTGGGATACGCTGAATCCATACGGTTATTCCCGCAAGGATTTCCGCGACATCCATGCATTCGATGTCCAAACGGCTGTGGTGATGAGTGCCGGAGATTCGGCTGTAATACTCAGAACAGAGGATGGAGGCAAAAACTGGAACCGGGTTTACCGCAACAATCGGGTAGGCGTGTTTTACGATGCCATGGATTTTAGGGGGATGGATGGTGTGCTTGTCGGGGATCCTTACCTTCAGGATAGTGCCCTTCGCTTTGACCTGCTGTTCAGCCGGGACGGTGGAAAAACCTGGTCGGATTCCTCTTCTTTCGGACTCCCGTCTCCTGAAGCGCAGGAAGGAGAAGCCTTGTTTGCCGCCAGCGGGAGCAATATCCACTGGTTCACCGTTGGGGAACTGGTCAGCTTCGCATTTGTAAGCGGAGGAAAAGAATCGGCGTTGTATGTGGCTTATAAAAAGACCTCGTTGCCATTTGATACCTGCCCTTCCTGTGGGGCTTATTCATTGGGGATAAACCTTCGTAATGAAATGGTCATGGTAGGTGGAAACTACTTATTCCCGGATTCGGTAAGCGCCACGGCCGTTTATTTCGATAAAAAGAGCGATACCTGGAAGCAATCTGAGAAACCACCCGGAGGATACCGAAGCTGTGTGGTGTCTGACAAGCAGGGAACCGAGTGGGTCTGTACCGGCCTCAATGGCACCGACAAGAGCACCGATGGCGGAAAAACCTGGCAGCCGGTGGATAACAAGCCTTTTAATGCGTGTGCGTTTTCGGCCAATTTTTTATGGCTGGCAGGGAATGGGCAGGTAACCCGGCTCAGGAAATAGATGTCAGGAACCGCCGGAGCCTTCTACTCTATACCTATGAAAGGGTCCTTTGTTCTGGCGATGATCTGGATGCTGACCGCCTGTACGTCTTCCAAACACCATAACCTACAATCGGAGTTGGATGCGAAGAAGAAGCAATTTGAGTTGCTGGCCTCCGAAGAAAAAAAGAAAACCTATCAGGAGGGGATCGATAAAGTAGAAGCCAGCGGTGTACTGGAACAGGCCATCCAAAAAGGAGAGAAAGCTCCGGACTTTGTTCTCACCAATGCCACCGGCGACAGTATAACTCTCTATTCATACCTGAAAAATGGTCCAGTGATACTTACCTGGTATCGGGGAGGTTGGTGTCCATACTGCAACATTACACTGGCTGCCCTGCAACGTAACCTGGATAGTTTCCGGTTCTATGGGGCCAATCTGCTGGCACTTACTCCGGAATTACCGGACAAATCCCTGGACACCAAAGAAAAGCATAATCTGGATTTCGAAGTATTGAGCGATGTAGGGAATGTTGTAGCGCGTCAGTACGGGATCGTCTATAAGCTGGATGAAAAGGTGGCTGAAATGTATCGTAACAGTTTCGATCTGACCGCCTATAATGGGGATGATAGTGATGAGCTTCCCTTGGCAGCCACCTATGTGATAGACCGTGACGGTACGGTGGCATATGCTTTCCTGGATGCGGATTACCGGAAAAGGGCAGAGCCCTCCGAGATCCTTTCCGTATTGCGTAACCTGGCTGCTTCTTATTGAAAGATGTGTTTACGGAAATAACGGTTGAGCAGTGCCAACACCAAAGCACAAACGGCAAAACCGATAAGCAGTGTGAGCCCCGGAACCCCGTATTCGATGGATCTGAACGACCAATAACTGGGAATAAGGGCCAATAAATGCATCCAGGTTCCGGGAACAAAGTAGATCAGTCCCGGTGCGATAAAGATCAGGTTGATGATCTTCATTTGTGCCAGTCCTTCTACCCGGGTTTTGGCAAAGACAGTCAGGGCCAGGGTAATCACCGGGGCAAGCAATCCCATCTGAAAGGAAACCAGCAGATCAAACCACCAGCTTGCCGAAGTGAAGCCTCCATAATGAAGGATGCAGAAGTTGACCAGAGTAGAAATGAGGACCGCCACAGTCTGACGGATAAAAACCAGGTAGGAGGTGCTTACCGGAAGAATGCGCAGCACGGGGAGTAACTGTTCTTCTTTTTCTTCCAGGAAAAGGAATCCATAAATAAACCCGAACATAGTAGCCGATTGTAATGTGGCCCACATCACAAGAACCATTTGGTATTCCTGAAGAACGGGGTATTCGGTGATGAGCAGGGGGAAAACCCAGCGAACCAGCGCGAAACAGACAAAGGGAAAAAACAGCAGTCCCTTAAACAAGGGATCTCTGAATGTGCTGTTCAGGTCGTGGCGTATAAGTGTCAGTACCTGTTTCATGCGAGCTTCAGGTTCTTTAGGATCTGTTTCCATGCATAAAGCAGGCAAATGAGCAGATAGGCGTAGGCATAGATCAGTTCCGGAATACTTACCGGGAAATAAGCGGCTTTAAGCAACAACATTCCGGCGTATTGCGGAAGCCACAGCATGTAGATTCCGGGAATCAATCCGAAATAAGAAAGAAAGGGGAGGGCACTTATCAGGATCAGTCCCATGATACTGACCAGGAACCCGGTAAAGTCACGGCTTTTGTTGCCGTAATAGATGCCTGCCATGGCAAAAAGTGCCGAGGTAAAAAACACTCCTGCAACAAAATGGAACCAGTTGAACCGCCACCCGATGGCAGCCAGGTTCATCAGCAAGGCTGAGAAAGTGGCAAGCAGGCTTAGTGAAATCACCTTGGAAAGCAGGAAATGCCAAACGGGACGCGGGGATACTCCAATGGCCTGCAGGGTATGCTGGTTTTTTTCAAAAAGCATGATCACCCCGGCGAACATCAGTCCGGTTACCACCGGATCGTTAAATACCAGGATCAGTAACATGCTGCGCAGATCACCCAGAGGTTCAAGCAGCTTGAAGATGCCAAAATACACCGTGGCAATGGCCAGTGCCAGCACCACCAGGTTGTTTCGGTGTAAAAGGAGAAAGTCCCAGCGCAGTAATTTCAGAAACGATTGTTTCATACCAGTTTTTCTCCTGTCAATTGGATGAAAACGTCTTCCAGGCTGGCTTCTTCCGAATGGATGGTTCGCACCTGACCGCTATTCAGAAATTCCGTAAACCCGGTATTCTCACCGAGTCCATCCAGCGGGAAACGGCGTATGATGCCTTCTTCGTTCTCCACGCACACCTCGCGTTTGCCATGCCGGAGTTTCAGGGACGCCGGACGATCGGTGGTGATGATGTTCCCGCGGTGGAGCAGGGCTACACGGTCGCAGAGCTCATCAGCATCCGTCATATTATGGGTGGTCAGGAAAATGGAAGTGCCTTTTCTTTTGAGGTCAAGTATGATCCTTTTGATCATGCGGGCATAGTTCGGGTCAAGCCCTGAGGTGGGTTCATCCAGGAACAGGAATTCCGGATCATGGAGCAGGGCCCGCACAAAGTTGAGGCGCATCTTCATGCCTTTGGAATATTCGCTGACCCTTTTACCGGCGTCATTTTCAAGTCCCACGCTGGCCAGAAGCTCCAGCGGGTCACGGGTTTTACCCGGGTAGAAAGAGGCAAAGAATTCCAGGTTCTCCAGGGCGCTGAGTTTTCCGTAATGATTGGGCAATTCGAAGCTCACACCGATATGCCGGTAAAAGGATTCGTCCCATTTATCGAGGTCCTTGCCTTTGAAGCGGGCTTCTCCCTTGTAGCCCCGAAGTAGTTTGTAAAGTATTTTCTGTGTCGTGCTTTTTCCACTCCCGCTTGGTCCGAGGAAGCCGAAAATCTCTCCTTGCGCGACATCGAAGTTCAGGCCGAAGAGGGTCGTTTCTTCGGAACCCGGGTATTGAAAGCGCAAATGTCTGGCTTCAAGCATAACACGAAACTACAGTTGGGCAGATAACCGGACGAATCAAATAGTACGAAACGGGGAAAACGGCGCTTAAGCCGTTTAAAGGCTTGTCAGGAGCGTTTTAGCGCCACCAGTTCCTTGGTCACCAGGAATTTGAATGGCCAGAAGTTGAGGTTCAGTCCCGGAAAGAAGCGGTTGATCTTACTGTGGCTCATGCGTCTTTCGATATGGAGCCCCGCTTCTTCGGTTATTTTTTTCAGCATTTTATGATTGAGATGATTCAGCTGCAGGTATTCTCCGAGGAGGTCGGATTCGCCTACCAGGGGGATATTCCGCTTTTTCAGCATGGGCATCAGGATGAAATCCGGCAGGTACTGGCTCCAGGGGATCGGGATTACCCGGTTGAGGTGGGAAGCATAGGGTCCTTCCCAGGGGGGATAGCTGACAAAGATCACCCCTCCGGGTTTGAGTTGTTTGCCCAATTGGGTGAAGATAGGCACGAGGTAGTCGGGGCGGATATGTTCGGCAACATCGTTCAGGAAGATATAATCGAATTGTTCTTCGATCGGGTTTTCCACCACGTTGCGTAAAAGGAAATCCACGCCATGCATATCGTGTTTTTCCCGTAGCATATTGGCAATGGCAATGTGGTGGCTATCGATATCGATTCCGGTAATGTGGCATTGGTAGTGTTTGGCCATCCAGAGGGTCATTCCTCCCATCCCGCATCCGAAGTCAAGAACCCTTTTTCCGTTTAGGTCGTAATACCGGTTGATGAAAGCCTTATCCAGTTCCAGATGCGAGTTTTCCGACAGGAAGTTTTTTTCGGCATACGCCATCCCTTCCTGTATCAATTCATCATTCAGGTTCACTTGATCTGCCATTTTCCGTTTCTTCTATTGCCGCCGACAAGACCTCTGCCCGGGCAAGCCAGGAATTGTTTCGGGCGAATTCTTTCCGCAGTTTACGTTTTTCAGCGGTATCCTCCATAACTTCTTTTGTCAATGCTTCGGAAAACTCCTTAGGCGAGGAGCATATCCGGCTGATCTCCCGGAATTCGCCAAGCAGTCCGAAATCGGTTAGCACCACCGGTAACCCAGCAGAAAGGTATTCATTGATCTTTAGAGGGTAGATACCCCGTGTGAATTCGTTTTTGACAAAAGGAATGATCCCGGCAGCATATTCCCGGAGGAATACGGGTAGGTCGCTGCTGGGGAAAGAGCCGCGCAGGCGCACATTGGGAAAAGACCTGAGGAATTGTTCTGCCGGCTCATGATTTACCCTGCCCACAAATTCGAAGGTCCAGTCGGGACACGCTTTGAAACAGGTACTCAATACTTCCGTATCAAGCCGGTCATCAATGCTTCCGATATACCCGATGACCTTCTCTTCTGGGATTTTTTCCCGAAAGCCCTGGCTGAACAGATCATAATCCACCCCGTTTTTTACCAGGGCAATCTTACGGGCAAGGGGCTGCTTTTGTTCCAGGAGTCCTTCGGAAGTGGCCACGGTAAGATCGGCCGTAGCCAGAAGATCCGGTTCCAGCTGTGCCCCATGGTCTTTCATATAATGTGCAGCAGCGATGTTGTCATAACAATAATAAACCAGGATATTTTCACCGAAAGCCCTTCCTGTGTCCGCCGCTACCATGGGGTTGAAGGCATTGATATGGATAAGCTCCTTTTCCATTTTGAGCTTGGACAATACATGCTTCACCTTTCGTTTCACTACGAGGTTATTCCATCTCAGGACGTTCCGGTAGAGCCGGTTGTGTGGTAAAAAGTTGATGGGAATAACGGGTCCGGGATTCAGCACATAGACACAATGATCTCTTTCTTCCACACGGCGCGGGTTGTTGCTGATCAGCCGGAAAGCCTGACGGGTTTTGCCCTTGGTAAGCAGTCGGAAGACATCCAGCCAGGTGGCCGGGTTTTCCACGTACAACACTTTGTTGTTTCCGGAAAGGACACGCATCATCTCAACGATGGTTTTGGCATAATCACCCTCCCAGGAGGGGGTAGACATGCAGAGTATGTTGCGTTGTTTCAGCACCCGGGCAAGGTAGTGAATTGTTGAGAGATTCCGGGCTGTTCCGTGGGTTGCAGATGATCCGGAATCGGGGCATTTATAAAGCAGATATCAGGCATCTTTCCTATGTTTGAACCCCATGAAACTGGAAAACTACCGATCAACCGTTGCGGAGCGCCTGATGCGTTATGTACAGGTATTCACCGAATCCGATCCCAATTCCGAAACCTGCCCTTCCACGGAAAGGCAGAAAGACCTTAGCCGTTTGCTGGTTCAGGAGCTTAAAGCGCTGGGTATTGACGATGCGGAGCTGGATGATTTCGGGTATGTTTATGCCACTATTCCTGCAAATATCGACCGGGATTGTCCGGTAATCTGTTTATGTGCGCATGTGGATACCAGTTCCGACGTGAGTGGAGAAAATGTGAAGCCCCGGTTGCACCGAAATTACAACGGAGAAGATATACGTTTTCCCGATGACCCCTCTCTGGTGTTATCGGCAAAAGACCACCCTTATCTTTTGCAACGGGTTGGCGACGATCTGATCACGGCATCCGGCAACACCTTATTGGGCGCTGATGACAAAGCGGGTGTGGCTGTGATCATGGATCTGGCCGAATACCTGATGAATAACCCGGAGATTCCGCATGGGAAGGTGCGTATCCTGTTTACCCCCGACGAAGAGATTGGCAGGGGAGTGGATAAGGCGGATATGGATCGACTGGCAGCGGATTTCGGCTATACGCTGGATGGAGGGCCACGGGGTTCCCTGGAAGGGGAGTCCTTTTCTGCCGATGGTGCAACAGTGACTTTTCATGGTATCAGCGCCCATCCGGGCTATGCCAAAGGAAAAATGGTGAATGCCATGAAAGTAGCTTCCCGGTTTATCGGGTTGCTGCCACAGAATGAATGGAGCCCGGAAACGACAGAGGGTCACGAAGGGTTCGTTCATCCGCTTCATATTGAAGGGGGGATCGAAAAATGTACGGTAACGTTTATTGTCCGTGACCACCTTACTGCCAAACTGCCGGAATACGAATCGCGACTGCGAGCCCTGGCCGAACAGGCCGTTGCTGCATTTCCGGGTTCTTCTTTTGACCTGGAGATCAAGGAGCAGTACCGGAATATGAAAGAGATACTGGATTTGTACCCGCATGTGATGGATCTTGCCGCAGAGGCTTACCGAAAAGCCGGACTGGATCCGGAAATACACAGTATCCGCGGAGGTACTGACGGGTCACGCCTTTCTTTTATGGGACTTCCCTGTCCGAATCTTTTTACAGGAGAGATGGCCATCCATTCCAGGCTGGAATATGTCAGTGTTCAGGATATGGAAAAAGCGACGGAAGTGCTGGTCCATTTACTCGGTTTATGGTCCGAACAAGCGCCCAAAAAAGGTTGATCAACCTACTAAAGGCTACTTATTCGATAAAAAACAGGCGGTGGAAAAAGTTTTTTCTATTGTGTAAGTTTCTGAATTTGGGAACCTTGCGCGCTACGTATTTGTTTTTATTAACTGTTCGCTAGTATTTGCGTAAGACAGAGGCAACTTTTGGTTAACTTCGGTGATCCTAATACAGTAAGTTCTACCAAAACCAGTTACATGCTACCAAAACGCGTTACCATGCGGCATATTCTGATTGCCGTATTGGGCCTGTTCATGGCCCCGGCTGTTAATGCACAAAAAGCAGCCAATTACAATTTTACGTCATCGGGAGGCACTTTCACGAGCATTGCCAATACCTCCGGAGCCGTATTAATGGCGAAAGCCAGAGCCACCAGTGGTGCCGGAGCTTCCCTGGACGACACGGTAATGACCCTGGCTACCAGCACTATTCCTTTCAGTTTCACCTTTGATTCGGCGAGTTATACCGGGCTTCGTGTAAGCAGCAATGGCTTTATCACATTCGGCAATACGGCTCCATCCACGACCAACTACACGCCACTCAGCAGCACCGCTTCTTATACAGCGGCAATCTCCGCATTCGCACTTGACCTTAACGGGGTGTTTGTGGCGGGGGATACCGCACAAGTCTGGTATAAGACGGAAGGTACTTCTCCCAACCGTGAGTTTGTGGTGGAATGGAAGAACTTCAAGAATTACAGCACGTCTACCAACAACATTTTCAAGCTCAGCTTCCAGATCAGGCTGAAGGAAGACAACAGTATCCGTATAGTCTATTACTACGATGAAATCGGGTCGCCTACATCCACGCCTACAGCCCAGGTGGGGTTGCGGGGACCGACCAATACGTTTGCCACCAATGTAAACAACAGGATGCTGGTAACTTCGGAAAACACCTGGGCTACCAGTTATCCGGCCACATCCAATTCTTCGACCATGACGCTGAGCAGCACGCTGAAATTCAGCAATGGCCTTACCTATACCTGGACCCAGCCGCCAACTTGCAGCGGAACTCCCAGCGTAAGCAATATCATGGGTAAGAGCAGTGCCTGCAGCAGCACGCTGAACCTGTATAACAATACCGCCAACAACTTTAGCTACGGTATGAGCTATGATTGGCAGGTATCCACCAACGGGACCAATTTTAATACCGTAAGCAGCGGAACCGTAGGGAAGGGAACCTATAGCCTTTCCGGGTATACGCCTCCTATCTATTTCCGTATCCGTGCCCTTTGCTCAAACAGCAGTGATTCCGGATTTAGCAGCGTATTTTCCATACAAGCTATCGATACCACCAATAAGAAATGGGCCAGCCTGCCTTACAACATGCCTTTTGACAGCGCCTGGCGTAACGGCGATTGTTACCAGTCCGTTACACCGGACTCAGCCTGGTCGGCCTCTCCCCAATACGGCAATAACTCCTGGAGACGCGCAGATCAGGGTGTAAGTACCGGAGGATGGTCCGGAAATGGCGGTTCATATTCCCCTTCCGGTGCCGTATCCTCTTCTTCCTCCGCTCGCTTCCATACGTACAATGCGTCAAATGGTACAGAGGGATCGCTGTATTTTTACTTTGACGGAGCCACCCAGAATGGGAATAAACAAGCCAGTTTTTACTACATCAATACCGACGGTACCGATTCACTCTTTGTCTACCTTTCTTCAGACAGTGGAGCCACCTATTCCTTGATCGCATCATACGGACAGTCCTCTTCATGGAACCAGAAGATCCTTTCGCTCGGAAATGTTAACGGCAAAGGAGTGTTGCGTTTCCGGGCTATCAGTGACTACGGGAATACCGATCTGGGTATTGATCAGTTCAATATTGATCTGGCACCGTCCAAAGACCTGAGTGTATCGGAAATCGTATCTCCCGGTGGGGAATGTCTGGGAGACAACACCACGGTTCGTGTGGTGGTGAAAAATGTGAGCAACAGTGCACTGAACCTTGCCAATGATACTGCTCTACTGGTAACCTGGTTGAATAATACACCCTACTACAACCACCTTAACAGCGGCAGCCTTAGTGCCGGGGATTCGGTAATTGTAACGGTAACCACTACCTGGGCTACTCAGAATACCGGTACCTATTCGGTTGCCCCTTATATCCAATTGCCCGGAGACGGTACCAATGGCAACGACAGTATTTACCGGACATTTGACCGGGATTCCGTATACGTGCTTGACTATTCGCAGAATTTCAACTCTTCAGGCCCGTCCGACTGGAGTTTCAGCGGATTTTCATACCAGTCGACTTATGGAGTGAGCGGATCCGGAGCTTACCGGCACAACCTTTATTACAACAGTACCTTTAATCTGGCGGAATCACCGCTTATCGGTCCTCTGAGTTCTGCAAGTTTTGTAGGGTTCTACTACCGGGCCGTGGATTATAACACGGGTGGTGCCGTGATCCTTGAAAATGGGGACTCCATTTTTGTCTGGGTCAGCACCGATTGTGGGAATAGCTTTACACGGATATATTCCATTGACAGCTCCACCCATACTCCAACCGCAGGGTATACTTACCTGGAACTTCCGTTGGGAGCCTATTCCGGAGAGAATGTGCGTATCTATATCAACGGTACCCATTCCGGCAACTCGAATGGCAATGATTATTATTTTGCTTTTGATGATTTCCGGGTTTTTGACAAACCACAGGTAGACATCGGAATTACCGAACTGACTTCTCCCTCCGATTTCGATTGTGAGGCAAGCGATGTCCCCATAAGCGTAACCCTGAAGAACGATGGGTTGGGCACCCGCGATTTCAGTACAGATCCTGTGTATGTTACCTTGAGCATCATCGGGGCACAAACCGGCGTCATAGTCGATACCCTGAATACCGGAACACTGGCATCCGGAAGCAGCATGGTCTTCACCTTTGATTCTGCCTTTACTTTCACGCAGACCGGAACCTACGGATTGAGAACCTGGGTGAATACCGCCGGTGACCCTAACCAACAAAACGACAGTTCCGGTTTCCGGTATATCGAGTTTATCTATGGATCAAATCTTCCCTATAACCAGGGCTTTGAGAACCTGCTTTCCCTGGCCAACTGGCGGGTAGAGCAACTTAATGGCTCCGGCAACTGGAATGTGCGAACCACGTCCATGTCCAACCCTACGCTGAGTGCGCATGGTGGATCGAATATCCTGTACTTTAACTCCTATTCATTTAGTACGGGAGTTGTATCCAGGGCCAGTTCACCCTGTATTGACTTAAGAGGGATCGACTATCCGGTTCTTGATTTCTACCTTTCTCAAAGTGATAACTACCCTAACTCTCCCGATTCGGTGTACGTGCAGTATTCACTGGATGGTGGAGCTACCTGGGTATCTGCCTCAGGGTTTACCCGACTGAATACCAATGCCAGCACCCCATTCTGGGCTTTGAAATCCGTTTGCCTTCCTCAGTTGGCCAACAGGGATGATGTACGAATTGCACTCCTGGGAATCAGCGGCTACGGAGACAACCTGGCTATTGATGATATGACGCTCCGGAACATGAACTTGAGCATCGGAATGAATGTGGCAAACGATACACTTTGTGTAAATGGAAAAGATAGCCTCATGCTGGATGGCCTTGACGGAACCTCCGACTATGCCCTGGTGATTGGCAGCGATACGCTTTCCATGATAAATGCACCTTCCGGTTCTTCCATGAAAGTGGCACTTAGCGGACTGGATACCGGAATGCAGGTGATACGCATACAGGTTAAGGATACCCTTACCGGATGCGATGCCTGGGCCAAAGACAGCCTTGTATTGATCGTTAAGCCGGCACCGGTGGTCAACCTCGGGCCGGACAGGGCAGTTTGCGACGGAGATTCCGTACAACTGGATGCAGGTTCAGGGTTTAAATCTTATATCTGGAATACTAGCGATAATACCTCTCAGATTTGGGTGGGAACTTCGGGAACCTACTCGGTGAATGTGGCGGATAATTTCGGTTGCCGAAACAGCGACAGCCTTGTCCTGACCGTCAACCCGTTGCCAATGCCTAACCTGGGAAGAGATACCAGTACCTGCCAGCAATCACCGCTGACACTGGATCCTGGAAGCTATACACACTATCTCTGGTCAACGCTGGATACTAACCGAACAATTTCCGTGAATACCCCGGGAACGTACATTGTAGGCGTGGAAGATCAGAACGGTTGCCGGAATGCGGACAGTATCATGATAACCGTATTCAATAACCCGACGGTATCCATCCAGGATCAAACCATTTGTGCTGACTCGGTGGCGTACTTTGATGCCGGTCCAGGATTCAGTGAGTACTTCTGGTTCCCGGGCGGAGACACTACACAGTCTATAATCAGAACCGTTTCCACCGGAGTTACCGTTAGGGTAACCGATGCCAATGGATGCTATGCTACAGACAGTGCCTATGTTACAGTCAATCCCTTGCCTAATGTAAGTCTGGGACCTGATTCAGTGGTTTGTGACGGTAATAGTGTCGTACTGAATGCAGGCAATTATACAAGCTACAGTTGGTCCACAGGCTCAGGAGCAGCTCAAATTACGGTGGATACCACCGGTGATTATTCCGTTTGGGTAAGTGATATGAACGGCTGCCGCAACGGGGATACTATTCGGGTGGCCATTAATGACCCCAATGTGGACCTTGGTCCGGACCTTAATGCCTGCGAAGGAGATACATTGCTGCTGGATGCAGGTGCCGGATTCAGTTCTTTCTTATGGAGTACTTTTGAGCAGACGCAAACCATACGTCCTGTTCAGTCCGGTTTGTATTCGGTAGTCGCTACCGATGCTGACGGATGCGAGGCAGGGGACAGTATTCAGATATTCTTCTATAACCTGCCCAACGTTTACCTTGGTCCTGATACAGCCATCTGTTCCGGTCAAAGCATTGTGTTTATGGCAAATGCCGGAGCGAGTTACCTCTGGAATACCGGCGACACTACTTCATCCATTACGGTGAACAATGCAGGCAACTACAGTGTTGCGGTTACTGATCAGAATGGTTGTAAAGGCAGCGATGAAATAAGCCTATCTCTCAATCCCCTGCCAAATCCGACTTTCATTTTTACGGATAATGGCAACAAGTTGATTGATTTCAATGCGGCAGATACACTGAAATTCTATCTGTGGCAGTTCGGGGATGGAGATACCAGCACCCAGGATGACCCCACACATCAGTATCCTGCAGGAAATACCTATACCGTGAAACTGATTGTGGCAGACAGCAATGGTTGTGTAGACAGCAGCGAACAAAGCCTGGATCTGACCTTCGTGCGCCTTGCCGGCGAGTTGGATCATGTCCGGATCTATCCGAACCCAAGTACAGGAACAGTATACCTGAATACCGGTTTCAATATGGAAAGTGTAGTGGAAGTAAGCGTGTACGATGCACAAGGCAAATTACTAAGTGACATCCGGTATACGGCCGGCTCCGGAGAATTCTCCGAGCCCCTTGACCTGAGCACACTGACTCCGGGTACGTATATGATGAGGATTCGCAGCGGCGATCGCGTCAGCAGCTTCCGGATCATACGTGCTGAATAACCGTAAGTTAATTGGTTTGACAAAA
>CAXPEB010000069.1:0-15476 GCA_964215915.1 Bacteroidia bacterium | reverse complement strand
TCAATAAGAAAAAAAGAAAAAGATCAGGCAACAGGAGCGAAAAAGGCCACCCAACGAGGAATTATTTCCTGCCAAAAAGGTGAAAGAGAGGTGTCTCCGGCTATTCTCCGGCCTTATTCACATTCTGTGTATAATGACGATGGAGTCATGTATCCTTGTCGCCCTAAATTCGCACGACAAGTACACTATGCCTTCATTGACCTTCAATAAGCTGCCGGCCACTAAAAGAGAGAAATTCATTCGTGTGGCCATGGAAGAGTTTGCCTCTGCCGGTTATGAAAAAGCTTCCGTTACCCAGATGGTCAAAAAGCTGAAAATCGCTAAAGGCTCGGTATATCAATACTTTGAAAACAAAAGAGAGCTGTATTTTTTTCTGCTTGATCAGGCACAGTTGCGCAGGCAGGAGTATATGAAGCCCATTTTGAGGAATCCTCCGGGAAATTTCTGGGAAACCTATGTGAGGCTTTTTGAGTCGAGTCTGCGTTTCGATTCGGAAAACCCCACGATGAGTATGCTGATTGCCAATGCCTCGCACGAGCGTTATGCCGAGGATTTGGGTAACCTGATGCTAAACCAGAAGAAAAAGTCGCTGGACTTCATGCGCGGATTACTGGAAAGGGAATTACTTTCCGGCGGACTGCGTTATGATATTGATGTGGATGTGATGGCCTTTTTTGCGGCCAATATCACCAACGGTATCTGGGATTACCTGACCATCAAAAACCTGAATACGGCCGCCAACAAGAAAGGCCAGGTTAAACTGCCCCAGGAGCAGGTATTGAAAGTGTTGGAGGATTTATCTAAACTGCTGAAAAACGGATTGACATCATGAGTGAGAAACAGGTAAGCTATACGGAAGACAGTATCCGGTCGCTCGATTGGAAAGAGCATATCCGGTTAAGACCCGGTATGTATATAGGTAAGCTGGGCGACGGCTCGGCTATGGATGACGGGATCTATGTGCTGGTGAAAGAGATTGTCGATAACTCCATCGACGAACATGTGATGGGCAATGGGAAAGTGATCGAGATCAAAATCACCGAACATAAAGTGACGGTTCGGGATTATGGAAGGGGTATTCCGCTGGGTAAGGTGATTGATTGTGTATCGAAGATCAATACCGGCGGCAAGTACGATTCACGCGCTTTTCAGAAGTCGGTGGGTCTGAACGGGGTCGGTACAAAAGCCGTTAACGCCCTTTCCTCCTATTTCAGGGTGCAGTCCTTCCGCGATGGAAAAACCAAATGTGCGGAATTTGAAAGGGGAGAGCTGGTACACGATCATCCGGAAGAAGCCACCACTGAGAAAAACGGGACCATGGTGACTTTTGCCCCGGACAACGGCATCTTCAAAAACTACCATTATATCCCCGAGTACCTCGAAAACCAGATCCGCAATTACTGTTTCCTGAATGCGGGCCTCACCATTCGTTTCAACGACAAAAGCTACCAGTACAAAGACGGCCTGCTTGACTTGCTCCGGCATAAAGCCGATGAGGAAACGATCCGTTACCCCTTTGTTCATCTGAAAGGAGAGGATATCGAAATTGCCCTGACCCACGGTAATCAATACGGTGAAGAGTACTACTCCTTTGTTAACGGTCAGAATACTACCCAGGGAGGTACCCACCTGGCGGCTTTCAAAGAAGCGATGGTGCGCACGGTCAGGGAATTCTACCAGAAAGATTTTGATCCTTCCGACATTCGGGCTTCCATCATTGCAGCCATAAGCGTTCGTGTACAGGAGCCGGTATTCGAATCCCAGACCAAGACCAAGCTGGGGTCTCAACACGTGTTTGAAGGAGGTCCCTCCATGCGGAACTTCATCGGTGATTTCCTCAAAAAAGCACTGGATGATTTCCTGCATCAAAACCCGGCAACGGCTGATGCCTTGTTAAAACGTATCCTGCAATCGGAGCGCGAGCGTAAGGATATGGCGGGCATCAAAAAGCTGGCAAACGAACGCGCCAAAAAAGCCAGCCTGCATAACAAAAAGCTACGTGATTGCCGCTATCACCTCAATGATGACAAAGGCGACCGCCGCAGTGATACCACACTGTTTATCACCGAGGGGGATTCGGCTTCAGGGTCCATCACCAAATCGAGGGATGTGGAAACACAGGCCGTATTTTCCCTGCGGGGAAAACCGCTGAACTGCTTTGGGCTGACCAAAAAAGTGGTGTATGAAAACGAGGAATTCAACCTGCTGCAGCATGCGTTGAATATTGAGGAAGGGCTGGAAGGGTTACGCTTTAACCGCATTGTGATTGCTACCGATGCCGATGTGGACGGTATGCACATTCGTCTGTTGATCATGACATTCTTCCTGCAGTTTTTCCCGGAACTGGTAAGGAATAACCATCTTTTCATTCTGGAAACCCCGCTCTTCCGTGTCCGGAACAAGCAAAAAACCCACTACTGCTACAGTGAAGAGGAAAAGCAGGCAGCGGTCAGAGAGCTTGGAAATAAACCGGAAATTACCCGGTTCAAGGGCTTGGGTGAGATCTCGCCGGAGGAGTTCGGGATGTTTATCGGTGACGACATGCGGCTGGATCCGGTCATTCTTTCCAAGGATGCTCCCATTGCCAAACTTCTCGAGTACTTCATGGGCAAAAACAGCATGGACCGCCAGAATTTTATCATTGAGAACCTGCGTGTCGAAAAAGATGAGGTGAAGGAGGAAGTAGCCTGATGGGAGTTCGAGTGGAAGCGGTGGCGATAAAAGGAGAAGACGAAAGAGGAAAAACCACTGAACTGGATCTGTTGGACCGGCCGGGGCCTTATATCCTGGCCTACCGGAAAAAGGGCAGTAAAAGCGGTAATCATTACCACCAGGGAAACTCGGAATTAAAAAATCCGGAAGTGCTTTATCTCTTGCAGGGGAAACTCGAACTACGCCATGCGGCAGTGCGTGAAGGTCGCATTGAAGCTGTTGAAAAACAGCAGGTTGTTGCACCTTCTAAGGTTGAGGTAGATTCCCATACCTGGCACGAAGTAGAGTTTCTGGAAGACAGTATTTTCCTGGAACTGAATTCCTTTGCCGAGGGAGACAAAGACACCTTCCGGCTTTGAGGGATGTTTATTGAGTAAAGGAGTATGAGGTAAGGAACATCCTGTCCTTCCGCTCTCCGTTCTCATAGATTTCCCGGCGAATCAATCCCACTCCCTGGGCATACCAGGAAATGGAGAAGACTGCACCTTCCTTAAAAACAGGCTGTTCATCCATAATATAGGTTCCCGATCCACTATTCAGGTTAACAATATTGGAAGCCCGGGTAATGGCATATACCCTTACACCGGAAAAAGAACCCTCTTTAGCGTCCGTTTCCAGGCAAAGCACAATTTCCGCGTCGGCTTCCGGACAATCATTGTTCCTGGGAAAGTACTGCCAACGTACAAATGAAGGGTCCATAATTCGGAGGTGAACCAGGTTGCCCTGTGGGTTACATTCAGCGGCATTAGGACGCATTCCATCCTGGGTATACCGGCCATTCAGACGGGGTTCGATATCGGGAAGCTTGTCGTAATGGAAATTGGAACTTAGCTCATGGGCTTTGTATGGATAAGAAGACTGGGTAGTGGTACTGAAATCCGAGTATTCTTTCAGAGCACCGCACTCTACCACTTCCTGAAATCCGGATTCGTGCTGATACACCCAATAGGCACCCATTTTCATGGGGAACCAGGATTCGGGGTCGTAGATGCCCGGACCGGTGGTGTCTTGCGGATCGGGTTGGTCTTTGTCTTTTTTGCAGGATGCTGCCAGCAGCATCACGCCAAGTAATAGAAGTAAGCTTTTCTGTTTCATATTGGTTTTATTTAGCAGATTGTACAGTGGGATAATGATTTACCGGAAGAGACGCCAATGGGTGGAGTCAGCCTTGTAATAGGTTGAAGAACAAAGGAATTACAGGTTGTTGATAGACAGTTATCCGGCATTGTTACCGGCATGATACCAAGACCATACCTATTTTATACAGAGGGGCACGTACGTGTTTGGAATTAGACGAATGAACGGTTTCCCGGAAAGTATTCACAGGGTGTGCATTCTATTTTTACCAGTCTTGTTTTTAAGAAAGTATTTTCGGACAATCTCAGGAATAGAATCGGGGCAACAGCATGAAAGACGAAGAAGAGGAACTGAACGAAGCACACGAAGAAAATGACGGCACCCCGCCGGCAGACGGCGATTCCGAGTTGCAGGGAGTGATCCCCATCTCGGGCATGTACGAAAACTGGTTCCTGGATTATGCCTCATACGTGATCCTGGAAAGGGCGGTACCGGCAATCGAAGACGGACTGAAGCCTGTGCAGCGGCGTATCATGCATGCCATGAAGGAGATGGATGACGGGCGCTATAACAAGGTGGCGAACATCATCGGACAAACCATGCAGTACCATCCTCACGGGGATGCTTCCATCGGAGATGCCCTGGTGAACTTGGGGCAGAAAGACCTGCTTATTGATACCCAGGGTAACTGGGGGGATTTCCGTACCGGTGACTCGGCGGCGGCTCCCCGTTATATCGAAGCGCGGCTGAGCAAGTTTGCGCTGGATGTGGTATTCAATCCCAAGACCACCAACTGGCAACTGAGCTACGACGGCCGGAAAAAGGAACCGGTGGTGTTGCCCATTAAGTTTCCATTGCTTCTGGCACAAGGTGTAGAGGGAATTGCAGTAGGGCTCAGCACCAAAATACTCCCACACAATTTCTGTGAACTTATACAAGCCTCCATCGACCAGCTAAAAGGGAAAAAAGTGGCCCTTTACCCGGATTTCCCCACCGGGGGCATGGTCGATGTGAGCAACTACAATAGCGGAATGCGCGGAGGGCGCGTCAGGGTGCGTGCCCGTATCGAGGAAATGGATAAAAAGACCCTGGTGATCCGGGATATTCCATATGGCGTGACCACGAGCTCACTGATCGATTCCATCCTGAAAGCCAATGATCAGGGCAAAATCAAGATCAAAAAAGTGATCGACAATACGGCCCGCAACGTGGAAATTCAGATCCAGCTGGCTCCGGCCGTTTCGCCCGATATCACTATTGATGCCCTCTACGCCTTTACCGATTGTGAAGTGAGCATAGCCCCTAACGCATGCATCATTGTCGATGAAAAGCCGGTGTTTATTCCCGTAGAAGATATCCTGACCTATTCTACCGAACAAACTACGGAACTATTGCGCCAGGAGTTGGAGATCAAACTTTCAGAACTGGAAACATCCTGGCATTTCAGTTCTCTGGAAAAGATCTTTATAGAAAACCGGATCTACCGCGATATTGAGGAATGCGAGACCTGGGAAGCAGTGTTGGAAACCATCGATAAAGGACTCGATCCATACAAAAAGCTTCTCCGCAGGGAAGTGACCCAGGACGATATCATCCGCCTGACGGAGATAAAGATCAAGCGGATTTCCAAATTCGATTCGTTCAAAGCCGATGAATACATCCGCGGACTGGAAGAGCACATCGAGGAGACCAAAAAACACCTTGACAACCTTGTGGACTATACCATTGCCTGGTTCCAGGAATTGCTTAAGAAGTATGGAAAAGGGAAGGAGCGGAAATCGGAAATCCGGACCTTCGATACCATACAGGCGGCTATGGTGGCCGTTGCCAACCAGAAACTGTACGTTAACCGTGAAGAAGGGTTTGTGGGCTATGGATTGAAAAAGGATGAGTTTGTCTGCGAGTGTTCCGATCTCGATGACATCATAGTATTCCGGGATAACGGTACCATGGTGGTGAGTAAGGTACAGAACAAGGCCTTTATGGGTAAGGGTATCATCCATGTGGGGGTCTTTAAAAAGGGCGACGACCGCATGGTGTACAACATGATCTACCAGGACGGTCCCGGCGGATTCTATTATGTGAAGCGGTTCGCAGTAACCTCCGTGACCCGCGACAAAGAATACAACCTCACCAAGGGCACCAAAGGAACCAAAGTGCTCTACTTTACCGCCAATCCGAATAGCGAGGCAGAAGTGGTTGCCGTATCCCTCAGTCCGAATTCCAAGGCCCGTAAAAAGGTATATGATTTCGACTTTGCCGAAATAGCCATCAAAGGGCGCGGCGCTCAGGGGAATATCTTCTCCCGTTACCGGGTGAAAAACATCAAGTTCAAGGAAAAAGGCGCTTCCACGCTGGGCGGCCGGGATATTTGGTATGATGAGACCATCGGGCGACTTAATACGGAAGAGCGGGGTATTTACCTCGGGAATTACGACAGTGACGATAGTATCCTTTCGGTGTACAAAGACGGTTCTTACGAGCTGACCAACTACGAGCTGACCAATCACTATGATTACGACAGCCTTAAGCTGATCCGGAAATTCAATCCCGAACGTCCGTTAAGCGTAGTGTACTACGATAAAAAGTCAAAAACCCACTACGTCAAACGTTTCCTGATCGAGACGCAATCGCAGGGCAAGCGGTTTGGCTTCCTTCCCGAAAATATGAAACCCGAACTCGAAGTGGTTAGTATGCATCCGGAGGCGGAAATCAAAGTCACCAAAAAAGGGGCTAAGGGAGAAAAGGAAGAAGAGCAGATTCGTTTGGATGAGTTTATCGATATCAAAGGCTGGAAAGCCATAGGCAACAAGCTGGGAGGAAGTGATATTCTCAAAGTCACAGAAGTAAAAAAAGAAGAACCTGCAGAGGAGAAAAAACCGGAGCCCGATGATGATGATGACAATTCGGGAGATTCGGGCAGTGAACAGCCTATCGCCAAAGAAAAAAAGGGTAAAACCGACGGTCCTGCCGATACCCGAATGGCTGTTCCGGATACCCAATCCTACGAAAAACCACCCTTCCCGAGCGATGCCGTTCAGGGAAACCTGTTTGAGGTTTAGGTTCTAGGTATAGGTATTAGGTTTTGGCAGTTGGCCCTTAGCTTTTACCTTGTCACGCCGAGCTTGTCGAGGCGCGACTCCCTTTGGAGGTATCCAGTATTAGGTGTTGAGTATTTGTTCTGGCAGTTGGCTCTTGGCTCTTGGCTTTTACCTTGTCACGCCGAGCTTGTCGAGGCGCGACTCCCTTTGGAGGTATCCAGTATTAGGTGTTGAGTATTGTTCTGGCAGTTGGCTTTGGGCCATGTTTTTGGACTCTTATCATGATGAGCAGCGTTGAAGGGTGACAAGCCAATAGGACTGTCTTCCTTCCAAGGGCACACCGCCGATTCCTAATAGCCAGTATCTATGTTGAACCTTTCATAACTAAACAACAATTTCCTGGCAGGAAAGCAACCCCTAATCACCGGATGTCGTCAATACATTACCCGGTTACACCGAAAATTTCCCTATGAAAAAACAATTGTTTATTCCGGCCTTATGTTGTCTGGCTCTGTTTCTCAGTTGTACGAAGGACCGAAACCCTGATTTTATCCAGGAACAGTGGGACTTCAGCGGCATGTGGAATGCCTACGGTTATACGGATTTGTCGGGATGGGTGCCCATTGAAGTTATAGAAATCGTTAAAACCGGGTATCAGGAATACAGTGCATACAAGCGGGGGGGGGATAATGCAGTTCGCAGCGGAGTACGTACCTGGGTGGGGACTTTTAACACCAACCCTGTAAAGATCATGATGACGGTTTCCAACGGTGTGGACCAGCATGAAGTTGAATTGGAGTTGGTAGTCAAGTCGGCAAACCGGCTGGCTATAGAGAAGTATGATCAGATCACCTATGTAAGACGTACGGAATGAAGAGAGGTTTTTTCCACCTGAAGATGTACCGCCGCCGCAACAAAGCAGGGGGTGTCACATTGCTTTTAGCCTTGATTCTGGGAGGGGTAACCGGCAGTAATGCCCAGCCATCTCCCTGGAAAATGGAAATCGCCTATGGCAGTACGGTGGGAATTGCCAGTTCGGATCATCGTTTCAGCCGGCAAGTATCGGAAGTTGCTTACCTGCGGGTAACACCGTCAGTTTCCCAGTCCTGGTATTCATATGACAACTCCGGTCTCAGTCCATTTGAAAAGGTTCTTTACGGATCCTTTTTCTCCATTGGACTGAATCGTCCGCTTACTCCAGACTGGACCTTTCATAGCGGCATTGAAACAGGAGGGCGAGCTTTTACCATTACCGAGTATCCCACCCAGAATGCCCGCAACCCTGATGATATCCATACTTTAACCTATGCAAACCGGGCACGGCAAAGTCTGCTGGTTACCAGCTTGCCCTTCCGGTTCGAATACCGCAGGGAAGGTTCCCGGAAACTGATGCCCGGACTGCTCCTGGGGGTATCGGTCAATTATGCCTATGCGCCACAATTCCGGAACTTGTTCTATACCGGCGAGAAGGTCAGCGCCCTTTTTCCCACGGCAGACCTTGGGCTGAGGTGGGAAATGGGCAAACGCTTTTCTCTTTCCCTGGTCTACCAGCAGGGTTTTTACCCGGTAGTGAAGGATGAAGTTAACCTGCTTTCTTCCCAATACCTGAACCGGGGTGTGGAGCATTTCCCTATACAATCTCTGGGGAGCAGCCTCCGGCTGAGTCTTGCATTTCGTCTCCCGGCGATTCGCAAACCGGAGGGAGTACTTGCTTTTCAGGACAGGAAAAAATCCCATCACCTTGAATGGACTTGCCGGTCGGGAATGCGTTTGTGTTTGCTTGACGATGGATTGGAGGATGGAGATTCGGTAGCGATTTATGTGGATGACCGTCTCCTGGAAGAAGGTTTTCAGCTGAGTAAGGAAGGGTACTGTCTCCCGCTTACCTGTACCGGAACCGCACAAGTGATCAGCGTGGTGCCGTTAAACGAAGGCCGTATTGCCCCCAACACAGTGAGGGTACAGTTGGTATCCGGAACGGAAATACTCCGGGATGAAGTTCTCAAAAGTGACACACGACATCGTATTGTGATCGAGTTAAAACCGGAATCAGAACCGGAAACACCATAAAAAAACCCCGTCCGAAGACAGGGTTTTAAAGTCCGTTTGATCAATCGGTCTATTTGAAGTTTTTGGCTACCACCAGTTCTTTGGTGCCATGGCTATAGTCGTAAAAGCCGCGTCCTGACTTCACGCCAAGATCTCCGGCAATAACCATTTTTTCGAGCAGGGGACAGGGAGCATATTTCGGGTTCCCGAATCCTTCATGCAGAACATTCAAAATGGAATAGCAAACATCCAGTCCGATAAAATCAGCCAGTTGGAGTGGTCCCATAGGATGAGCCATACCCAGTTTCATCACCGTATCGATCTCTTCAACGCCTCCGATACCTTCGAACAGGCTGTAAACAGCCTCGTTGATCATCGGCATCAGGATCCGGTTGGCCACAAAACCCGGGTAATCTTCCACCAGGGTCGGGATCTTACCGATGGCTTTGGAAAGTTCCATAATGGAGTCGCATACTTCACCGGTGGTATGATACCCTTTGATCACCTCCACAAGCTTCATCACGGGTACCGGGTTCATGAAGTGCATGCCGATAATTTTCTCCGGGCGGGAAGTTTGTGCCGCCAGTTTGGTGATGGAGATGGAGGAGGTATTGGTAGCCAGGATGGCGGAAGCAGGAGCGATTTCATCCAGCTCCTTGAAAATTTTGGTCTTGATGTCAAAATTCTCAGAAGCTGCTTCGATTACCAGGTCGGCTTCCTTTGCTCCTTCGGCTATCGAGGTGTAGGTTTTCAGGTTATAAAGCGCATTGGCTTTGTCTTCTTCGCTGATCAGTCCTTTCTGGATCTGGCGATCCATATTCTTATTGATCGTAGCCATGGCTTTTTCCAGGGCAGCGGGGTTTACATCCACCAAAGCTACCTGGTAGCCGTTCTGGGCAAAAACGTGCGCAATGCCGTTACCCATGGTTCCTGAGCCGATTACAGTAATATGCTTCATACGTAAGGGGTCTTAAATCAGCGGCAAATTAAAGGCATTCGGATGAAGAATGCGTAAAATCAACCTTTTTGCTCCAATTCACGGCGCAGCTCTTCTGTGGTCTTGCTTTGCCCGTCGTGGCTCCAGCCCGGAGCACGGAACAGGTAGTTCAGGCTGTTGCGCAGGGAATCGCTGCGCTTCAGATCTTCCCGCAGTTGGCGGAATTCATAAAACAAAGCTTTGACCGGGTGCGACGTATTCATGGGTTTGGTCAATCCGTAAACCGGTTTTTCCTCTTCCTGTTCTTCCTGGAATGTTCCGAAAAGCCGATCCCAAAGAATCAATACCTGCCCCATATTGCGGTCGAGGTAACGCACATTACACGCATGATGCACGCGGTGGTGGGAGGGAGTAACAAAAATATACTCGATCCAGCGTGGCAGGCGGGGAATGGATTCGGTATGCAGCCAGAATTGATAGAACTGGTTCAGGGCATAGATGAACATGATAGTCAGCCCGTCGAAACCGAGAAATGCCACCGGTATATAAAAAACGAAGCGGTATACGGGTTGCAACACGCTGGAGCGAAGTGCAACGGTAAAGTTATAATGGGGAGAAGAGTGGTGGTTACTGTGTACGGCCCAGAAGAGGCGCGAACGGTGTTCCGTTCGATGCAGCCAGTAAAAGGCGAAATCCTGCCCGAGGAATACCAGCAGCCAGGCCAGTACCGGATAGTGCTCCAGTAAATTAGGGGTAAAAACCGCATGGTCATTACACCAGTCGAGCACGGCAAAACACACCCCTTTCATAACCAGATCGAGCATACCTCCCAGCAGGGCAAACCAAAAACTGATGAGGGTATCGGGCAGGTTATAGCCTTTGTATTCCCTCCGGTGATAGAGATACAATTCCGTTACGATTGCAATAAAGTATGCCGGAAGACTGATATACAGAAGTATAGACTCTTTGCCCACGGCACAAAATTACATCAGGGGGTGAATTACTGGCAAGAAAAAAATGCCGGGGTTGAGCCGGGTGTTTCAGGGAGTCGCGATTTCCACATCCCTGTGGGGAATTAATGCCTTGAGAAGGTTCCGGGATACCTTATTTTAGCGCATTCAACGCTATTATGGCTGACGAGAATAACCTGAACGAAGAAAAAGGAGAGAAGATCATTCCGATTAATATCGAGGATGAAATGAAGACCGCCTACATCGACTATTCGATGTCGGTAATTGTATCACGCGCCCTGCCGGATGTACGCGACGGATTGAAGCCGGTACACAGGAGGGTGTTGTATGGAATGACGGAGCTGGGACTTGCTTCCAACCGTTCTTATAAAAAATCCGCCCGTATCGTGGGCGAAGTGCTGGGTAAATACCACCCGCACGGTGATAGCTCGGTATATGATGCCATGGTGCGTATGGCCCAGAGCTGGAGCATGCGCTATCCTTTTGTCGACGGACAGGGGAACTTCGGATCCATAGACGGAGACCCTCCTGCGGCCATGCGTTATACGGAAGCCCGTATGCGGAAGATGGCTGAGGAGATGATGGTGGATATCGATAAAAACACCGTTGATTTCCGGAGCAACTTCGACGACTCGCTTGAAGAACCCACGGTGTTGCCCGCCAAGATTCCCAACCTGTTGGTAAACGGTGCCTCGGGTATTGCCGTAGGTATGGCTACCAATATGGCGCCGCATAACCTCACCGAAGTGGTGGAAGGAGTGAAGGCGTATATCGATAATCCCGACATCGATACGGAAGGCCTGATGCAGTATATCTCCGGACCGGACTTTCCAACCGGGGGAACTATTTATGGCTATGACGGTATCCGCGACGCTTACGAAAGTGGTCGCGGCAGGGTAGTGGTGCGCGGTAAAGCCGAGTTCGACATCACCAAAACCGGCAGGGAACAGATTGTGGTGACCGAGGTTCCTTTCCAGGTAAACCCCTCCACGCTGATTGTTAAAGCCGTTGAACTGGTTAATGAAAAAGTAATTGACGGGATCAGCGATATCCGGGATGAATCGGACCGGGAGGGGTTGCGTATTGTTTTCGACCTGAAAAAAGATGCTATCCCGAACATTATCCTGAACCAGTTATTTAAATATACTCCGCTGCAAACTTCCTTCAGCATCAACAACATTGCGCTGGTGAAGGGAAGGCCCATGCTGCTCAACCTCAAGGACCTGATCTCCAATTTTGTGGAGCACCGGCATGAGGTGGTGGTACGGCGTACCGAATACGAACTGGAAGAAGCCCGCAAACGGGCACATATCCTCGAAGGCTTACTGATCGCCCTCGACCACCTGGATGAAGTCATTGCGCTGATCCGGAAATCCCAGACACCGGAAGAAGCCCGGGAAGGGCTGATGGGTAATTTCGGGTTGACCGAAATACAGGCCAAGGCTATCCTGGATATGCGTCTGCAGCGTCTTACCGGACTGGAGCGCGACAAGATTCGCCAGGAATATGCCGAGCTGATGGAACTCATCAAAGACCTGGAAGACATCCTGGCCAGCGAAGAGCGCCGTATGCAGATTATCAAGGACGAACTCGATGAAGTAAAGACAAAGTTTGGTGATGAGCGCCGGACGGACATCGTACATACTTCCGACGATATCAGCATCGAAGACATGATCCCCGACGAGAATGTGGTGATCACCATCTCGCACCTGGGGTATATCAAAAGAACTGCCCTCACCGAATACCGCGTACAGAACCGTGGAGGCAGGGGCAATAAAGGGGCAACGGCCCGCGACGAGGATTTCGTGGAATCCCTCTTCATCGCCAGCACCCATAATTACATGCTCTTCTTTACCGAGCAGGGCAAATGTTTCTGGATGAAAGTCTGGGAGATCCCCGAAGGCGCGCGCGCTACCAAGGGACGGGCTATTCAGAACCTTATCAATATTGCGCCGGATGACAAGATCAGGGCCTTCATCAATGTCGATAACCTCAAGGATGAAGAATACCTGAACAACAACTACATCCTGATGTGCACCAAAAACGGCATCATCAAAAAGACCAGCCTGGAAGCTTACTCCCGGCCACGGCAAAACGGTATCAATGCTGTGACCGTTCGTGATGGCGACGTGCTGTTGGAAGCGCAGCTGACCAATGACAATAGCGAGGTGATTATCGCCAAGCGTTCCGGTCGGGCGATCCGTTTCAGTTCCGGCACCGTAAGGTCCATGGGCAGAACCGCTTCAGGAGTGAAAGGGGTGACCCTGGATGGTCCGAATGATGAGGTGATCGGTATGATCTGCGTGGATCCTTCCAACCGTGAGACGACCATCCTCGTTGTATCAGAGAAAGGTTTCGGAAAACGTACCTACCTGATCGACCCGGAAAGCGGGGAAGACGTGTACCGCGTTACCGGAAGGGGAGGAAAGGGAGTCAAAACCCTGAATATCACCGAGAAAACCGGGGCATTGGTCGCTATCAAACACGTAACCGAAGACGAGGACGTGATGATCATCCTGAAATCGGGGATTGCCATCCGCCTGCCCATGAATTCACTTCGGGTAGTGGGAAGAGCCACTCAGGGAGTAAGGCTGATCAAGATGAGTAATAAAGACGAAATCGCTTCTGTGGCAGTGGTAGAGCACGAAGAAGAGGAGGAAGAGATCGAAGGAGCCGAAGGCGGAGAAGCCGGTGAGGGCAATGAAAATGGCCCGGAAACTTCAGATACTCCCACAGAAGACTGATATTTGCACAAATTGCAAACGCAACGCATGAAAAAAATCATAATGACACTGACTGTGCTGATTACGGCTGTTGCCGGAGTTCAAGCCCAGTTTAACGTAGAAAGCGCCATTATCGATCTCCGGAATGGTGACCTGGAAAGTGCCAAAAATTACATCGACGAGGCCTACAACGATGAGGGCGGAAAAGAGAACCCCAAAGGGCTCTACTACCGCGGAAAGATCTATCTGGCCATTGCCGCCGATGCCACTCTGAAGGAAAAATACCCCAATGCCGGCGTGGTAGCCCTGGAAAGCTATATTGCCTGTATCAAAGCAGATATGGCCTCCAAGCGCCGTCGCTGGAAAGAAGCCGACGAAGAAATGCTGCAGGCCGTTCCTGCTGCCTATAATTATGCACTGGATCATTACCAGAAAGGTTCCAAAGCTATTGAGGCGGGAGATAAGGAAGCAGGAAAGAAGATGATCACCGAAGCGGTGAACGCCTGGAAGGTATTGTTGGGTGCTTATGAGTACGACAGCAACCGTCAGATGGAAACGTCGATGAACCTGCCTAAGATCAACGTACTTCAGCTGATGGCCGATGCTGCCATCCAGACCGGCGACAACGCCGTAGCCTTCAAATTGCTGGAGGATGTGATGAACAGCGACAAGCCGGTTCCTTACGCGTTTACCCGCTCAGCACTACTGTACCTGGAAACCGGCGATACCACCAAAGCGCTGGAGATCGTAGAAAAAGGCAAGCAGTTGTTCCCGGAAGAAAAAGACCTGACCACCATTCAGCTGATGGTGTACCAGGCACAAGGCAGGGAAGATGCCCTCACCGATAAAATTACCGAAGCCCTGGCCTCCGACCCGGAAAACCCGACTCTGTTGGCCAACCGCGCCAATATCTACGACAACCGCGCAAGAGCTGCTGTGGAAGAGCTGAAAAAAGAGGTGGAAAAATCCTACAAACTCAGCGGGGAGATCCGCAAAGAGCGGGATGCCAAGAAAAAAGCCGAGCTGAAAAAGACCCAGGAAGCCACCGACGCGAGAGTGCAGGAGTTGCTGGCCAAGTCGCAGCGGCTGGACAGCCTGGCTATCGAGGATTATAAGAAATCGTTTGAGGTGAATCCGGATCAGTTTGATGTGGTCTTCAACCTTGGTGCTATCTACTTCAACGGTGCTTTGCCGCTGGTGGAGATTGCCAATAATCTTCCGGCCGACGGAAATTATGAGAAGAACTATGCAGCCTTAAAGGCCCGTTGGGTCGTCAAGTATGAGAAAGCGCTGGAGTGGTTCCTGAAAGCTGAGGAAATGCGTCCGGACGACGAAAGTGTGTTGGTGAGTATACAGCAGTGCTATGCGCAGTTGGGCAACCAGGAGAAATCCATGGAGTACAAGAAAAAGCGCGAAGGCCAATAAGCAAGCAACCCACGTTTATTTATAATAAATAGTGCACGAAGCGGGGATCCCACAGTCTCCGCTTCTTTTTTTGCCTGCCGGATAATGTGTTAAATATGGAAGAATCAGCGGGCGGAGACACGTCATCTCGTTGAATGCACTTTCGGCGTTGTGTTCTGCTTTGATAACCCGATAAGTAATAATCCAGGCGATAAATCCGTGAATCCGGAATTTCCCTCCGAATTGTTAAGCGACTAGAATCGCGTATTTGGAGTTTATCAGGCCATTGACCGGGAATTTTAAAAAAATTGAACGTATGGTTTTACCTGGGAAGCTGTGTCAACTTAAGCTCATCCTGAATCGATCCGATGTCAATTCCAACCTTTTGTCAATTCGAAGCTTTTGTCAATTCGAGCCTGTCGAGAATTAAAGAAACCAACATGCGGCAAATGAATCAGTGCCCACAGTTGGAGTTAGAGAAGAAGGAAGTAGGTATTGGAGATGGGAAATTTCAGCGTTTGAATTTTACTTGGAGGAACGGATATAGGAGGGTTTTCAAAAA
>CAXPEB010000068.1:0-7733 GCA_964215915.1 Bacteroidia bacterium | reverse complement strand
TACACTCTTTCCCTACACGACGCTCTTCCGATCTCCCTGGGTATAGGTGTGGTAGAGGGTATCCTGGGCAGTTGTGTATGGAAGTGTGTAGGTGGTTCCGTCGCCCATGCTCCAGACGAAAACCGTACTGGAAGAAACGTTGTAGGAGTTATTGATGAACCTTACGGTATGCGGGGCACAGCCTACGTTACCTCCGGCCGGAGGACCGATAATACCGGCTGTGGGAATACGTTCATTTACTACGGTTCCCTGAACGGTATCGTAACAGGATCCGTTTTGTGAGACTATTTGTACCGTATAGGTTCCCAGCGTGGTGTACAGGTGGGAAATGTCGGTAAAGGGAGGCAAGCTTGCTCCAGAGTCTTGCGCCCCGTCTCCCCATATCACCCGGTAATTGGTCAGGGTTCCGTTGGATTGCAGGTATATGCGGAAAGAGTCCGGGGAGGCCAGGAAAAGGATACAGTTCTCCCAGAGGGGTGAGTAGTTATAGGTACTTGTAGAGGGGTCGAATATACCGTTGGCAGTGGTACTCGTATTGAGTATCTGCAAAACCGAGTCGCGACAACCGTTGGAATCGACGGCTACCAGCCATACGGTATCGGTTCCGGGAGCGGTGATGGTAACCGTGGGGGAACTTCCGGTGCCGGTGGTGGTATCCACGGTAGTGGAACCATGACGCCAGATATAGGTTGCACTGCTGCTGTAGCTACCGGTGCTTGTGTTGGTAAATGTGTAATTCCTGGGAATGCCGCAGCCGGTTCCGTTCACGGAAAATGAAGGGCTCACGCCCGAACATTGGGCTTGAGAGGCTCGTGGAAACAGTAAGCTAAACCCAAGCAGGCCTACGGCCAGAAGAAAGTTGAATTTTTGGTTCATCATCTGCACTCAATGGGAATTGGTACCTATTCCAATTGATCATTTTTTCTTCTTTATGCAAGATCGGGCAGTCTTTTAAGGATTAGGTTAACAAAGACCGACAATCCCGAATTTGCACTAAAAGATAAAACATTGTGCACAAAAATGCTAAATATTTGAAAAGCAAACAATACCGGAATTCCGGGATTATTTGCTCCCCCATCGAAAAAGCAGGGCGATACCCATCCCGTACAGCGAACTGTTCAGTGGGCTCGAAGTAATGGCGCAGCCTGTGCTGCAGCCGAAAAAATACCACCAGGCGTAGCCGGCGCCGGCACCCAGTGCCGCCACCGCCGCCCATTTTAAAGCTGTCTTCATTAATTCAATTTCTTTTTCAGGGTGCTGAGGCCCAGCATCATGTAAATCGGACAACTTTGCATGAATCCGGTTACAATGAAGATGAGCGCCACCACCAGGGCGATCCACATACCTGTGCCGCTCAGCGTTCCGGTGGCAGCCAGTATAATGAGTACCACGGCAAGGATCCAGCGTACCCAGCGATCGAAAATGCTTACGTTCTGTTTCATGGTTCGGGGTTTTAGGTTCCCCAAAGTTGAAACAAGTCGGTCTGAAAAAATGTGACCTGGATCACCTTATTGATTTTTCATCGAAATCAGGTTCCGGCCGAGTTTCACTTCTCCCCTGCTCTCCAGTTGTTTGAGCAGGCGGGAGATAACTTCGCGGGAAGAGTTCAGGTCTTCGGCAATTTCCTGGTGTGTGATATGGATTTCTTTTTTTCCCGCGGCTTTTTCCCTGAGGTATTTGATAAGTCGCTGATCGAGCTGGGTGAAGGCAATGCCGTTGAGGGTATCGATGAGTTCATCGAAGCGGGAGCGGAAAGAACGCATGACAAAGGCGCGCCAGGACGGATAGCGCAGCAGTTCTTCCATCTTGTCTTTGGGTAACAGAAGCAGGCGCGATTCCGTTTCAGCCACGGCCCGGATCTTGGAACGCGAATCGGATTCGCAGCAGGCATAGGTCATTACGCAAGACTCCAGGGGATCCACGAAATAGAGGAACAGCTCATGCCCTTCGTCATCAAGCTGACTCACCTTCAGCCTGCCTTCCAGCACAATGGGGATTTGGGTAATGTAGGCGCCCTGGTCCAGCATCACCTGGCCTTTTTCCAGTTCGGCATAAGTGGCATTGGCTTCCAGGAATTCCTGAAGCAGGGGCTCGAACATCCGGCCAAGGCTCTCGGGCAGTTGCGTACTCATGGATGCAAGATAGCTTGTGGGACGAAAAGAAGCCAGCATTTCCGGGGGCAGTCTCCGTATCTCCTTAATAAAGAAGCTGCACCCGCTTAACAACTTGTTCCGGAATAGCACCAACCTGACCGAAGAAACAAGCGTTCAGCTCAACTTTTGACAAGTGAATCCGTGTAACTGGAAAAAACAGTGTTGAGTCCGTTTCAAATACAACTTGTGTTTTAAAAAATACAGGTTATACTTTTTTCAATTACAGCTTATATCCGGAAAAAATACAGCTTGTATTTTCCATGGAACAGTATTGCCCGAAAACTCATTGCATCCTCCCTAACCGGATAATTCATTTGCCCGACTGCACGTTACCTCTTGTACCGGACACATTAGCCGGAACAGACCGTAAAAATCAATATCTATGAGAACCTTCCCCGCGACCAAAAACCTTAACTGGCTAGCCTTGGCGGTCGTTACCCTAATCCTCGTCCTATCCTCCTGCGGAAACCAAGGCAGCACCACAAGGGACAACAAGACAGCGGACAGCGACTTTGCTGCGGAAACCGACAGTACCGCCAATCTGATTCACTACACGGACACGATCAACCGGCTTCTCCGGGAAGGCCTTTCCGCTGACACTTTTGAATACGTGGCCTATTATAATGACGAAAGCCCATACGAGCTGCTATATTTCAAAAGTGGCAATTTGTTCCGCGCGGGGATGAAACATGCTGTAATCCTGTACAGCGCCAACGACACCACGGTATTCTGCGAATTGTATACGAATACGGGAAACAGGTGGAGCCGTTCGCCGGGGGATATCCGGATGCCTATCCGCCGGTTCAGCCCGGCTTACTTCGGGGTGAACTTTGACGATTACAACTTTGACGGCCTCCGGGATATGAAGACCACCTTTTACCATTCCATGGGTATGGTCTACACTTACGGGTACCTGCTTACCTTCGATACGGAAAATAATGCCCTGACATTGCATCCCGAAACCCTGGCCATTCCCAGCATGGAGATTGACCGCCCCTCCAAAAGCATTGTTTCGATAGAACATGCCAACCCCAATGCCACAAAGGAAAGGTATAAGGTCATCAGCCGGTATTCCTGGACGGGCGACAGCCTAAGGCTGGTTTCGGAGAAGAAGGTTGAGTTGGAGTAAGCTATCCGGAAAAGCGGTATTGAAAAAGATCGGTGGTTTTTGAATAACAGGAGTCCTTTTCTTTCCATACAAAAGGCCGCAAACACCTCCTAAAAGCAAAAGGCGGCAATACCCGTAAGTACCACCGCCCTTCGTTAATCAAGCCGGTTCTTCTTTATTCAACCACCAGTTTTAATGTTCGGGTCTGTATTCCATTATTGACTTCCACCATATAGACTCCCGGTGATAGCGTTTGTGTTGATAGTCTCAATCTGTCGCCTTCTGCAACAGATGCGGCTACAATACGTCCGAGAACATCCCTGATTTGTACGGAATATGAATCTTCTATGGAAAACCGTATCTCCACAAAGTCATCCGCCGGGTTTGGATATACATGGATGGTATAGCCGGGATCTTCTCCATAGGAAGGTACTGCCAGCGCTTTTTTACCCTCAAGACAATTGAGAAATACGATTTCAAACGTATCCGGATCACAGTAATTGCATGAAATCCCGGTATAGTTTATCGTCTCGCAATACCTCAACTGTATGGTGCAGCCAATGCAATATTGCGAAGGGTTTATTTGCGTTATGCTTTGCTGTGTATTGATATTCCACCAGTTTCCTGATCCGGGCAGGTTGTATACCGAACCATTTACACACAGATCTCCGGGAATGGAGGGTGCCTGAAGCGGCGAAGACAAACCGTATACTTTAATAACAAAATCAAAATCCCACTGGCAACCGTAGGAATCAACGTAATGCACATGAATAGTATGATTTCCGGGGCCTGCCAGAGCCGGGTCAAACTGGTAATGCGGATAAGATCCGGTTACCCCGGGCCCACTCCAGGTGCCGGCGTTAGGCTCATTGTTTAGGTGCAGGTTCATAGGGGCCGTGTTGGTACATTTTGGCTGACCAAAAGTCCCCGGTGCCGACCAGGTAGGGTTAGAATAATAGTTCACCCGGAAATAGCCCTGACCGAGGCATCCGTTGGCCAGCTCAACGAAGAAATAGTAGTTTCCATCATCCCTGACTGTAATCTCCGTCAAACCGAAAGAGCCATCTACTATCTCCCCATCATGAACCCAATAAAAATCATCTCCGGGCATGGGATTAAAATCAGCTATAAGATTTGAACTCCCGCTGGCACATATCCAGGCATCTCCTTCCACGCCCACAGCCTCTGTGCAACAAAGCTCATCCTGTACCAACAATTCCCAACTCATCTCAATGTCTTCGTCACTGAAGCTAAGGTTTGCCGTAACCGGGTCAGTGTGCCCGGAAGCTGATGAATAAAGATAGACCGACTCAAACGGGATCTCTCTTGGTTCCGGGCACCATGTTTCAAGTTCCGTCGGAACCCGTATTAAGTATGGATCCAATGCGGCGACCGACATTAACCCTGTAGAAGGAATGGAGTATGGATCCAGGCGCCGTTCTCCAATCCCGCCGATGATGTAGCCATCTTGTTCTGTTTCCTTAATATCTAGCAAAAGAGCATTATCATCCTGAAAAGTGAAGGTTCCCTGAGGGTCATAGCTAGAGAGATCATCGGCTATGGTGGTGAGTAAAGGAGACCATCCATAAGACCCTACACATACATACTTTGACCCTTTTTTCTGAACTGACATGAGTTTGGCATCTTCAATACTTGCTGCCGCATACTCAAAATATCCTCCTCCGTATGGGCCATTCAGGGTCCATTCACATATTTCTCCTTTTGTTTCTATGTTTCCATTATATACGTTGTGTACGGTACTGAAGCCCACGCTTACAAAATGATCATTCTCCAATTCAACCCAGTCTTTAAAGGGAACATTGTCTACGATCCAATTAACATTCCCATTTGTTTTCACCTCAACTATCCCGGAAGTACCTATTGCACGATATTGAAGCATTGAGCGCGTCACAAAACCAAAAATATATCCACCGTATCTTGACTCCCGTACCTTTGAACCTTCAATGCCCTGGCCTTTGAATGGCTCCAGGTAGTGATATTCATAGTAGAAATTGTCATAGGTTCCATCCTGATTCATGCGTAACAAGGCCAAATAAGTGCGGCAATGAAAACTACCCGGCCCGTTGGCAAAGGAGTATTTTGACTTGCACAGGAACAAGATTTTCCCATCCGAAAGGAGTGTGGCATCATACACCTGGTCAAAAGTGATTTCCTGTGGTGGGCCTCCTCCATTTGCGCAGCTTGCTATTTGCGCCAAATTCAATTTACGGGTATAGATCACATTGCCGTTCATGTCAACCTTCAACATGGTAAACCGCTTATCCATACCTATTCCGTATAAAATGAAAGTCCCGTCTTCCAGGTAAACAAGGCTTTTGGCAGCCACTTCCGGATACGTGTAAGTACCGGAGTTGACCAGGCCGATAGGAAAAAAGAAATGTTTGATTAGCCCGCTTCCATCCAGCACATAATCTCCAAACTCGTCTACAAAGACAAGTCCTGAAAAGAGATAATGCGTATTGGGATCCGTCGGGTGCAGTTTTACTCCACCCACGTACACCGCAAAGGTTTTATCAGGCAGCTCAACTGCATCATAGTATTCAAAGGCAAGAAAATCCTCCTGCCAGGAGGTCATCTTAAGCTGTTTCTCAAACTGAAGTTGCCCGAACGAAGAAAGCGAAAGCCCGGTTAATAGCAGGATGGCCGAAATCAATCGACCGGCTGAAAGAAGAAGTCGGAAATATTTCCACCGACTCAGTTCTGATCGTAATACGTGCAGGTACCCATATTTTGGTTTAACTGCAAATTCCAATGTTTTCATAAGCATATTGTTTTCCCACAAATTCGTAGTATCCGGCAGGGGTTGAACCCGCCATTTTGCAGGTATTCATTGGCGTTTTGCGGGAAACGGGACAGGTTTTACGGGGTTTGTCCTGATCTATTACACCTAAGGTTTTTTCTATTCGTTTTCACCTGATTTTAATGCTATGGCCTTCCTCTGGGGTTAATCTATCCTGGAAACACTTGGGCCATTCTCTTAAACAAACATCTTCGGTTTCGAGGCAGGTGTGCAATCCGTCGAAAGCCACTATGATGCATCGAACCTTAAAAGCGGTATCCACATCTTTTACGAAACCCCAGGTAAGAGTCATGAAGTATTTGCTTTCGCTCAACACCATAAAAGTATGTATCAGCAGCCTGCTCCTGCTTTCCGGATTCAGCGTCCAGGCACAACGCGATACGCTGCACACTTTACACCACGTGCATTTCTCCGATGCAACACCGAAGTTGTGGCTGAACCTGACAGCCAGCCGCACGATCTCTTTCGGCCCTTTTGCCAAGGACGACTGCAGCAAACCAGAAGGGGCCTTCGACTTCACAGAGTCCAAAGGCGGATTTGCCGGTCGCGGTGTTTTTTTTGAAGCCTCTCTTGGTGTCCGGATCAAAGGAAACCTGGGTTTGCTATTCAAAGCCTCGCATCAGCAGATCGATGTGGTCCACAAGGCCATACGACAAAAACTGGAAGCAGAAGACCACAGCGTATCCTGGGAGATCAATACCTGGGTATGGAAAATCAATACCTTCGCCCTGGGGCTTACCTCCGGGAAGAGTTTAGGGAGAAGGAAACGTTACCTGGTGGGTTGGCAAGCGCTGGCCGGGCTCACCCACTCCTCAAGCCCCGCCTGGATATTCAAGGTACAGACAAACTGGGTCGTTATTTCAGCTATCAGTTGCAGTATGGTAGAACCCTCAAAAAAGTCCCGGCCCCATCGGTTTTATTGGGCGGTTATATCGGCTATCGGCCCGGGCGGAATTTCGCCCTGCTCGCCAATATCGATTTGTTCGTTTCCCGGGTGACATTCAAGAATGCGATATCCGGCATCATTTACAGCGGGATTGGCAAGACTTACTGGATCACCACGCTTTTACCCAGCCTGCAGCTATCCTTCTTTTTGCCTTAGTTTACCCTTCAATGCGGCGCTGCGAATAGGGATTTACATCATATTGTTTTTAGGCGGATATGGATAGAACATTTTATTCACGAAGTAATTTGAATCACTAACGGGCAAGTTCATGTCCTCCGCTATCATCAAACTAGTTAATAAGATCTGTTCTCCGTTGTCCATAGTAACCAATGCATAATTGAAACAATCCCAAGGGAACCATTGCGTTCTGTTTTCCGCTACAGGGAAAGAACAGAATCTTTCTACCTTTCTTATTTGACTTAATTTATACTCTCTGAATACTCTTGAGTTCTTATCCTCTATACGAATAATCTGCTTATAGTGATCAATCGAAATTGATACTCCTCTGCTAATTGTCCAATACCTTATAAAGATGACAGCATACACTGTTGCTATTGCCGCCCCGAAAAAAAGCGCTATCAACCCTAGTTCCAAATCCCATTTTTCGACCATAGCATATATAAATAACCCAGTTCCATATGCTAAATAGAATATTAACAATCCATAAAAATGCCTTGCAATAGAGATCGGAAGAGCACACGTCTG
>CAXPEB010000067.1:0-18212 GCA_964215915.1 Bacteroidia bacterium | reverse complement strand
CTTCAGGAAAACTGTCCTTTTTTCGCCCATTTTTTAGACAAGTAAAAAATGGGCATCCAAAAAAGAACAATCGGAGCGACATGCATCCAAAAATGTTGGTGTGTCTACCTGCCTGCAGATTTTGATCCTAATCTGTGATTAAACAATCGCAGTTAAAAATAAAAAACGGAACCTCTGTTTCCAAAGATTCCGTTTCTGTCTTTCCGGTGCCCAGGACCGGGGTCGAACCGGTACTGGTGTTACCCAACTGGTGTTTGAGACCAGCGCGTCTACCAATTCCGCCACCTGGGCTAAGGGGGTGCAAACTTAATCAATTTTCGGATGTCAAACAGGCTCTCCCGAAATTTTGCCTATTCTCCGATATCTTCCTTCCAAATCTCCGGCTTTTCAGCAATCATACGATCCATCAAAGCCTTGCAACGAGCGTCATCCAACACTTCCAGTTCTACTCCACGTGACTCCAGTAATGCTTCTTCGCCCTGAAAGCTCCGGTTCTCTCCGATCACCACTTTCGGGATACCATACAACAAGATGGCACCGCTGCACATGGAACAGGGAGAAAGGGTCGTGTACAAAACGGAATTCCGGTACACCCGGGCAGGCAAACGACCTGCATTTTCGAGGGCATCCATCTCTCCGTGCTTGATAGCACTCCCTTCCTGTATGCGCCGGTTATGTCCGCGACCAATCACCTTTCCCTCATGTACCAGCACTGACCCGATGGGAATACCTCCCTCCTGCCAGCCCAGTTCGGCTTCACGGAGAGCTTCATCCATAAATTGATTATCCATACTTAATTGAAACGCAGTATTTTATCCGCGACATTGCGGTTAAGGTAGCTTTTGATCAGCCAAAGGGATTCGGCATACTCGGGAACCTCCCGGATATGCGGATCGAGATCCGCCATCCCTTGTACCGGAAATTCACGGTGTACAAATCCATACCCCCGGTAACGGCCTTCCTGCACCAGGATCACACTTTGTTCTTCCGGATCACGGCCTCTCCCGAACAGGGCAAAACTCTCACGGTTCTCCCGGATAGCCTCTAAGGCTTCGGTTACTCTGCGGTTGTATTCCTTTATTTCCGGTTTCTTTTCCAGGCGACGTTTGGGAATGGCTTCTCCATCCACCCAATCCATCTTTTCCATTCCGCAATAAAGACGTTCCAGGCTATTCAGCCGAATAAGCTCTTCCAGGTAAGCCCGTGCCTCGAACATATTCGAAAAGCTGATGACTGGCTTGCTATAACGCCGGATGCGGTCAATACCCAGGTTCAGCACCCCGCTCCGGTCTTCGAAATCATATAGTCCGAAACGCAGGTCCTGCCGCTTCATAGCCCGGTTATACTTCGGCCAGAGCCTTTTGATCTCCTCCGCCTCGCGCAACAAGGATAACAGCTCATTACCACAAAGCTCAAAGCTGATATCGTGAATCTCCCGGAAGAAATTCTGTTTGCGCTCCGAGTCGTTTTTACCGTTAAAATGACCGGCAATCCGCTTCTTGATATTGATTGCCTTCCCTACATAAATCACCTTGCCCTTTTCATCGTGCATGTAGTATACACCGGGTGTCATGGGCAGGTTATCGAAGGTATTCCTTGACAGGTTGGGAGGCAGGTTTACCTCGCCGCTGTTGCGCTTGATACTTTGATCGATATGGCCGTCGTGGTCTTTGGCCACCAGCTTACTGAACAATACCGACGTTGCCTCACAGTCTCCACCAGCCCGGTGGGCATTCGAAAGGTTAATGCCCAGCTGTTCGCAAAGGTTACCCAGGCTGTAGGAACGAAAACCGGGAAGTATTTTCCTGGAAAGCCTTACCGTACAAACCCTTTTCGAGCGGAAATCGATTCCTGCATCCGCAAAGGAACGCTGGAGGAAGGAATAGTCGAAGTTGACATTGTGCGCCACGAACACCTTACCTTCCAATAATTGATACAGCTCATAGGCAATGTCCCGGAAGGTCGGGGCGCCGGCCACCATCTCGTCGCTGATGCCCGTAAACCCGATAATATAAGGCGGGATCTTCCTCCCGGGATTCAAAAGGGTCTCGTAACGGTTAAGCACTTTTTGCCCATCGTGGATCGCCACCGCCACCTCGATAATCTCGTTATCGGAAGCAAACCCTCCGGTAGTTTCGAGATCGACAATGGCATATAGGCGTTTTTCCATGATCAGCTGAGGTCGGCTTCCACTACATTGGCCAGGAGGTCTTCCAGTTCTTCCCGTTTCCGGATCAGTTGCGCTTTTCCGTTATGGATCAGAACTTCCGCCGGTCGCAGGCGGGAGTTGTAATTGGAACTCATGGTGAACGCATAGGCGCCGGCATTGTGGAAGGCCAGAATATCCCCTTCACGAACTTCATTGAGTTGCCTGTCCCAGCCAAATGTGTCAGTCTCACAAATATAACCCACTACCGAATAAATCCTTGCGGTACCACTCGGATTGGAAATATTGGTAATGTGGTGGTAAGCGTCGTATAGCATGGGGCGTATGAGGTGGTTCTGACCGGAATCTACGCCAACAAATACGGTGGATGTCGTTTGTTTGATGACATTGGTGCGTACCAGGAAGAAACCGGCCTCGCTCACCAGGAATTTGCCCGGCTCAAACCAAAGCTCCAGTTCGCGTCCGTAATCTTTACAGAATTCCCGGAAACGGGTGGTGATCTGATTACCGATCTGCTCCACATCCGTATGGACATCGGAACTTTTATAAGGCACTTTGAACCCGCTGCCGAAATCCATGAACTCAAGGTCTGGAAAATCTTTGCTGGCTTCGAATAACAATTCGGCGCCCTGCAGGAACACTCCCGCATCCAGGATATCCGAACCGGTATGCATGTGCAGTCCGATCACTTTGATGTTCTGCGCCTTCACCACACGGTTCACATGACGCATCTGGTAATAGGATATCCCGAATTTACTATCGATATGCCCCACTGAAATATGGGCATTCCCTCCTGCCATAATATGCGGATTGATCCGGATACACACGGGTACCCGGTTTCCATAGCGGTGGCCGAATTGTTCCAGTATGGAGATGTTATCGATATTGATCATCACCCCCAGGTCTACCGCTTCATTGATTTCCTCGAATGAAACACAGTTCGGGGTAAAAAGGATCTCTTCCGGTTCGAACCCGGCCCTCAGCCCGATGCGCACTTCCTGGATCGAGACACAATCCAATCCGCAACCCTGCGTTTTCAATAAGCGCAGAATATTGATATTGTTCAATGCCTTCATCGCGTACTTCACCTTCAAATTGGCTCCCTTAAAGGCGTCCTGCAGGCGGTTGTACTGCGAAATGATCTTGTCCGCGTCGTACACATATACCGGTGTTCCGAATTCGCGGGCTACGTCGAGCAGGGGTACACCCTGTATCGACCAGGCATTGTTTTCAAAATTCATGCTGCGAAAATAATTTTTTCTGAAAGGGATTTAACTTAGTCGCATGCGGAAAAAGCAGGTATGGAAGAAATGGATGAAACGGGGGCGCTACCTGTTCCTGGTACTTTTCTTTGCTTTCCTGGTTACCGACAGCCTCCTGCCTTTCCATCCCGAAATTCCATACAGCACCCTGGTACTCACGGCAGAAGACCGGCCAATGATGGCCTTTCTCAGTAAAGACGATAAGTGGCGTATGTACCTCGAAGAGGAGGAAATCAGCGAGGAAATACGCGATGCTTTTTTATTAAAAGAAGATCGCTGGTTTTATTATCACCCCGGGTTTAATCCCATATCGATACTCCGGGCAGGAATACAAAACCTGCGCGACGGGCGTCGCAGTTCGGGAGCTTCTACCCTTACCATGCAGGTGGTTCGCCTGCTGGAACCTCGTCCGCGAACCTACCTCAGCAAGCTGATAGAAATATTCCGGGCGGTGCAACTTGAATGGCATTACAGCAAGGACGAGATCCTGCAGATGTACCTCAACCTGGTGCCCTACGGAGGGAACGTGGAAGGAGTGAAGGCAGCCTCCCTCCTTTATTTTCAGCGAATGCCCTCTCAATTGAGCCCTGCCCGTATTACCACACTTGCCGTGGTACCCAACCGCCCGGGAAGCTGGAAACTGGAAAAAGGTAACCAGGAACTGAAAACCGCCCGCAACCGCTGGCTGCGAAATTTTGCAGAAGACGGATGGATAGATGGGGAAACGCTTGAAACTGCCCTGAATGAGGAAATGGACATCGACCGAAAAGAACAGGAGCCTGTGGCGCCCCACCTGGCTTACCGCTTGTTTGCCTCGGAATCCGGACCGGTGATCCGCAGCCATATCCGATACGAGGTGCAGCGCAAATGCGAGGAGCTTACCCGTCAGTATGTTCAAAGCCTGAAATATTTCCGCATTACCAATGCCTCTGTTCTGATTATCGATAATGAAAGCCGCAAAGTGGTGGCTTACCTGGGTTCCGCCGATTTTAACGATAAATCCAGCCAGGGGGAAGTGGATGGGGTCAGGGCCGTAAGATCCCCGGGAAGTACTCTGAAGCCTTTTGTATATGGATGGGCTATCGAAAGGGGAATCATTACTCCAAAGACCATCCTGTATGATGCCCCGGTGACTTTTGCCGGATACAGCCCGGAAAATTATGACTTGCGTTTCCACGGTGCCATTACAAGTGCCGATGCGCTGGCGCATTCGCTGAACATCCCAGCCGTGAGCCTGCTCCGGGAATTCGGGGTGGAGGAATTCATCCGAAAATCCGGGAATGCCGGCTTCGGGCAAATTCATGAAGACCGGGACAAGCTGGGACTTTCCATGATACTGGGAGGCTGTGGAGTGCGTCTGGAAGAACTGTGTAATGCCTATGCAAGCCTGGCAGACGGCGGAGAATACCGTCCGTTGCGTTATACCAGGCAGGATAGCGGTATGCTGCATTTCCCTCTGATGAGTGAAGAAGCTGCATTTCTGATCGCTGAAATGCTGACGGGGTTGAATCGTCCTGACCTGCCCCGCGACTGGCAATCGGGAAAATCGGTGCCTCGTATTGCCTGGAAGACCGGCACCAGCTACGGCCGCCGCGACGGCTGGAGCATCGGCTTCAACAGACGCTATACGATTGGAGTATGGACGGGTAATTTCGATAATTCGGGCTCTCCGGAACTGAATGGTGCCGATATAGCCACCCCGCTCCTGTTCCGCCTTTTTATGGCTATCGATAACCAATCCAACATGCACTGGTTAAACCCTCCGGAAGGGTTATCCGTACGGGCTATCTGTACGGAAACCGGACAGGTACCCGGAGAGCATTGTGTGAATAAGGGCAGCGACTATTTCCTTCCGGGAATAAGCAGGCACCAGTACTGCGATTGCAGGCAGGAACTGCTTACCAATAGTTCCGGAACGGAGTTGTATTGCCGTTCCTGTGCGCCCCCGGATGCAGTCAAAAAAATCTTCCGTGTTTACCCGGCTGCCATGATCCGTTATTTTACCAGTGAACAGGTTCCTTATGCCGCTCTGCCTCCTCATAATCCGCGCTGTCCGCGTATCATACAGGAGGAAGGACCCCGCATCACCCATCCCCGCGACCAGGCTTCCTATCTGATCGAAAAAGGAGACGACACCAAACTGGCCCTGCAGGCTCAGGTAGATGCCGAAGTCAAAGAAGTCTATTGGTACCTGAATGACCGCTACCTCGGGTCCTGTGATCCTTCAGAGCCTTTTCTCACCACGATGCCTTCCGGGGAAGCAAAGATCAGTTGTACCGATGACCGGGGAAGGACCAGCCACGTTCGTATTAGTGTCCGGCGTTTTTAGCCTCCTCCTCTTCGAGGTGTTTGGCGGTGGCCTTAAGCGTTTCCATCCATTCCTCCCCGAATTTGCGTACCAATGCGTTTTCGACGAATTCATAAACCCTTACCCCCAGCTTGGCTCCATGAATACATGCCGGGGAACAGATGGACCATTCGTCGTAGTTGACCGCAGTAAATTCCTTATAGCGTTTGACCCTTACAGGATACAGGTGGCAGGAAACCGGTTTGAGAAAATCGCTCTGACCTTCGCGATGGGCTTCTTCCATGGCACAACCCAGAATGCCTTCGTGTTCCGTTACAAAAACACAACGCCCGTCGGGCATACACTGCGTGACCAACTCCCCATCAGGCGCTACTTCATAGAAACCTTTTTCCCTTATGGATTCCTGCTGATCGACAGGGAGTCGTTCCAGAAAAGCCAGCAGGTTTTTCCGGATAGCCGGTAATTCTTCTTTTTCCAGTGGGGCTCCCAGGTCGCCTTCAATGCAGCAGGCACCTTTGCAAGCCTCGAGGTTACACACGAAATGCTCCTTCAGCACATCATCCGATACCAATGTTTCGTCGATTCGAACCAAAACCCTTTAATTTTGTTAAAAGATGGTTAACAAACTGTTAATCCAATGACCCTAATTTTGCAACAAAAATGACGCTTTTTATGAAAAGAATTCTATTGAGTATGTGTGTTGCCATCGGCTTCGGCGGATTGGTACAGGCGCAGACTACCCTCTCCGCAGGGGATGTGGCTGTTACGGCTTATGCAGCCGACAATCCGGATGAGTTCAGCTTCGTACTGCTGACCGATGTGATTTCTGGCACTGAGATCGGGTTCTCCGATTTGCCCTGGGACAGCGTGAACCAGCAGTTGGGTGGCGCCGGTGAAGGTTACTTCATGTGGAAAGCCAATACCAACCTTCCCGCAGGAACCAAAGTGAATGTGATCGCTCCGAATTCCAATGGCGACGATTACGAGGCCAACATCGGTGTGGTAACCGCTCCGTCCGGAAGCGCCATGTTTTTCTCCGCTACCGGAGATCAGATCCAGGTATTCCAGGGCACAGTGAACAACCCCACCTTTATTTTCAGCATTAACTGGGGCTCTTCCGACTATATCGATATCAACGGAACCATCAACTCCAACAGAAGCTACGTTCCTGCCGGACTAACCAAAGGGGTGAATGCTTTCCACGTAGGTGATTTCGACAACGGTTTCTATAGCGGAGACAGTATTGATGTGAAGGCCAGCCTCCTGAACAAGATCGTGAACCCGGCTAACTGGACAGCCAACAATGACCGTATGGACCACGATCCTTCGGAGAACGGACGCCAGGAATTCGGTATTTTCTCCTTTAACCCGATGATCCGTGTTAGCCAGGCACTCTGGAACGGCGATTTCGGACAAAACCAGGTGAACGTTCCTTCTGCAGCACAGAGCTTTGTAGTACTGGGAAGTAACCTGACCAATGACATTACCGTAAGCGTGGGTGCTCCTTTCGAAGTACGTACCGGCGGTGCCGGCTCCTTTTCCAACAGCATCAACCTTACTCCAAGCTCCGGTAATGTAAGCACCACGGTGGAAGTGCGAATTAATGCAACCAGCGGAGGCAGCTACGCTGATACGATCCAGATCAGCAGCCCGGGAGCCTTCAAAAACCAGTTACTGGCTATGGGTGAAGGACTTGCCAATCCTGTGGTTCAGTTCATTTCCACCAGCGGATCCTTTATGGAAAGCGGTGGCAGGGACAGCATCGGTGTAGAAGTGACCAACCTGGGCGGAAACACCGTTATGGTAGAGATCGTTTCCGGTGTAGGAAAAACCGCTATTCAGGGAACGCACTACAACTTTGTTCCCGGACCTCAGCTTACTTTCGACGGAACCACGCCAACCATCCAGTATTTCAAGATTGATTTTATTGACGACAACATCTCCGGTCCACGTTTCCGCAACAACAAACTCGGATTGATGGTAGCCGGTGGCGACAAAGGTACCAATGACTCTTTCGAGATCAGCATCCAGGAAAACGATTATAAATATGCCAAGATCGCTGAGATCAAGCAACTTGACGGTGACTTCCTGCCTATTTCCGTAGACTCTCTGTTTGAAGTAACCGGTGTGGTTTACGGAACCAATACCCGCACCAGTGGATATTCCTTCACCATCATCGACGAAACCGCAGGTATCAGCAACTTCGCTCCTTCTTCTGCTCCGGATTTCGGATATACCATTACCGAAGGAGACTCTATCCTGATGCGCGGACGCCTGACTCATTTCAACGGATTGGTTCAACTGGATTTCCTGGATACCATCAAACTCCTGAAAAGCGGTGCTGCTTTGAAAATGCCGCGAGTGGTAAATACACTGGACGAAAGTGCCGAGAATGACCTGGTAAGGGTCAATAATGTGGCTTTTGTTAGCCCCACTCCTACCTGGTCGGTTACCGGTTCAGGTACGAACTACAAGGTATACAACACCGTTACCAACGATACTTTTGAGATCCGTGTTCTTCCTACCAGCGGTATCGCTAATACGACTGCTCCTACCGGTAACTTCGATGTAATCGGACTTGGCGGACAGTACGACGCCAGCAACCCGAGAAATTCCGGCTATCAGCTTTTCCCGAGATACACTACCGATGTGATCATCGACGAACTGGGTCCCTTTAACCTGCTGAGCCCGGCAGATAACGCTACTATTACCCTGGCCGGTGACCCTACTACCGAAGTAGACATTGAGTGGTCAACTTCAGCAGCCCTCAACGGAGGCGGAGCCCCGACATACACCTTCATGCTTGACTTACCTACCGGTGATTTCAGCAACCCGGTGTTCAGTTCTTCTGCAGGTACGGATACTACGTTGACCTTTACCTACAAGCAATTGGCAGATGCCTTTTCCGCTAACCTTCCTATCGGTGGCTCACTGACCCTGATCTGGACCGTTAGTGCTGACAATGGCAACCAGGTAGAATGGGCCCAGGATACTTACACCATCACCTTCGAAAGAGATATTATCGATGGTATCAAAGAAGCATCCAATGTTGCGCGGATCTACCCGAACCCGGCTAACCAGGTGTTGACTGTAGAAATGCACGAAGCAGCTAACCGTATCGAACTCACCGACCTCAGCGGCAAAGTAGTACGTAGCCTCGACAAACCTGCTGCTACTGAGAGCATCGACCTCAGCGGACTGAGCAATGGTGTTTACTTCATCCGAATCAGCCTCAACGGCAAACAATATGCGCAACGCCTTGTTATTCAAAACAGGTAAGCGATTTGTTTATAGTTTTTATGGCGTATGGAACCCCGGCATATTCTGCCGGGGTTTTTCTTTTCTCGGGCAGTTTTCTTCAACCGTAACTCTTGGATCAGGATCAAAACCTGTGGGCGGAACAATCTGGTTATGTGCTTTTCGATCGTTGTGTTCTTGCTTGGATGCCCATTTTTTATTTGTCTAAAAATGGGCGAAAAAAGGACAGTTTTCCTGAAGGCGCCTTCCTGCCGCACCAACCTCCCTCCGCCACAAAAGCTTGGCCATCGCTGGAATCTTTTCCATGACCGTATTCCTTTGGAGAACTTCGGTTGTCAAGATAAGGGGAACAGGCAACCTCCTGTCATAAGAAAAGATTAAGGCGATTTGGCGCACAGGCTCCTGCATGCTTTTGTTGCGGCACGCGCTGCAGGAAAATGGCCTGATGGCGGAGAAAGATTTACGTTCAATATTCCGAATACCCTATTCCTTATGGCGGTGGGCATTCTTTTGATTCGTTGGATAGGAAGAAAAGTTTCTCCACTTCCGAATAGTAAAATGTCCCCACAACTTTTTGACTTGATCCTAACTCTTCGTATTCTGGGCAAAGGAGAACTCCTCAGATCCCGCTGATGTCAGTTCGCAAGAAGGGGTATTCGGCAAACACCGACGTCCATCCGCGTTTTCTGCGGGAAATGAAGAATGACTGGTTTCTTTGTCAAGTCTCGACGTGCTCGACTTGACAGAGCACGAAGAAGTGCCTTTCCTTCCAATAGCAAACAGCTAATGGCTAAAGCCAATGTCCAATACCCAACAGCCGCACAAACTGCAAGGAGCTTTATTATCTTTGTTTCATGTTATCGAAAAAAGTGGAAGTCGCCCTTAACGATCAGGTAGCTCTTGAGGCCTTTTCGTATTTTCAGTATTTAGCCATGGCCTCCTGGCTGGATATCAATGGGTTTGAAGGGGCCTCCAAATTCATATACAACCAGGCGGAAGAAGAGAAAATGCACATGCAGAAACTGTTCTTTTACATCAACGACGCCGGTGGTTTTGCCAAGGCTCCTGCCGTAGATCAGCCCAGCCATGAATACCATAGCTTCCAGCAGTTATTTGATCGGGTGCTTGGCCATGAGAAAAAGGTTTCCGAAGCCATTCACGAACTGGTTAACCTTGCCCTGGCTGAAAAAGACTTTACCAGTTTCAACTTCCTGCAGTGGTATGTTGCCGAACAACTTGAAGAAGAAAACCTGTTCCGTACCATTGTAGACAAAATCAAAATGGTGGGAGAAAATACCGACGGACTTTACCTTTTGGACAAAGACCTGGGAAGTATGGCCAATTCCCCTAACCCTCCCCTGAATTCGGAGATGGATGTATGAAAAAAACGCTGATCATAGGTGCCAGCAATAACCCCGACCGCTATGCTTACCGTGCCGCACATTCGCTGAAAAACAACGGACACGAATTCATTCCTTTCGGGGTAAAACGCGGAGAAGTCGCCGGGAAACCGATCATTCACGAATTTCCGGCGAATGAGGATGTGGATACGATTACCTTGTACATCAATCCTTCTTTGCAAAAACAGTATTACGATCAGATACTGGAACTTCACCCTAAACGGATCATTTTCAATCCCGGAACCGAAAACAAGGAGTTAAGGGATCTGGCTGAAGCCGAAGGCATTGATACCGAATATGCCTGTACCCTCGTGTTACTCGGAAGCGGCCAGTATTAAGCCGGTATTAGGCCGGCATAGGAGGCAGAGCTAAGGTCTTTCTCATGGTCTTCAAAGCCATGTGCTCCGGAATACCGCGAAACAAGGCATTACGCAACCCGGCAATCAGTCCGCGTTCCCGTTGAGCCAGAGCGCCCAGTTTACGGCTTCTTTGTATGATGAGGGCGGTTCGGGGGCGGCGAAATTCCGAAAATGTTTCAAACGCTTTCTCCGGATTACTCTCTCTTTCCATAAATGCGGCCAGGTACCAGGCATCTTCAATAGCCATACACGCTCCCTGCCCCATGTTAGGAGTGGTGGCATGAGCGGCATCCCCCAATAACAGCACCCTGCCGTAAGCACTTTGCAGGTTGGGTTGTAAGTCGAGGATATCGTTCCACAATACCTGATCAGCGGCCGTATTCCGTATCAACCGGATAACGATTTCCGGGTAGTCGGCAAAACGCCGTACCAGTCCATCAACACCCAAACTACCCATTTCAGGGTCTTTTCCCGGTGCATTTGCCGTAGCAAACCAATACATCCTGTTGTCATCTACCGGCACATACCCGAATCGCCCCTTATTCCCCCAGATCTCCACAGCCTCTGCCTCGTCATTCGCCTGCATCCGGCATACCCCTCTCCAGCAGGTATAGCCCGCATACTGCGGCACTGCCGTTGGATTGAGGTTTTTGCGCACAAGAGAACCGATTCCATCAGCCGCGATGAGGTAGTTGCAGGACAGGGCTTCACCCGATTCAAAATGCAGGACCACCCTGTCATCAAGTACTTCCGATGTTTTCAACTTATAGCCCCAGCGCAACTGCTCCGGTTCCAACGCATCGATAAGTACTTCGTGGAGATCGCCGCGGTGTATACCCAGCAAGGGATGTTTCAGGCCAAGGTCTTTGATCCGGATCCGGCTGATAAGCCTTCCGTGCCCATCTGCCACCGTAGCCGATTCCAGGCATCTTCCTTTGTTTTTCAGGACTTCCGCCAAGCCCAGACGATCCATAATTTCCATAGCATTGGCTGCCAGTGTAATTCCTGCCCCTGTCGGATGAAATTCAGGCGCTGCTTCGAGCACGGTTGCCTCTACCCCGATTTTTGCCAGCGCGATCGCGGTGCTCAGTCCGCCTATTCCCGCTCCCAGTATGATGTATTCCTTGTGTTCCATAACGATGCGGCAAAATTGAAATGCTTCAGGGGATTCTTTTTTAACCTATGTTAAAACTACTGCAATCCCGCCCGGATACGGCTCAGACTGACCTGAGTGATATTGAGGTAACTGGCGAGATGACGCAGGGGAACCCTGTTGGAAATCCCCGGATATTTTCGTTCCAATTGAGCATAACGTTCAGCTGCACTCTGAAAACGAAAGGATTCCATCCTCTCCTGCACTTCCAGGAAGGCAAACAGAACGATTCGGTAAAGCGCATGCCCAAGACCGGGGTAGCGTTCCGCAAGCTGCAGCACCCGGGCATAACTGACTGTTTCCACCTCCGACTCTTCCAGCAATTCGATGGCCTTGTCACTGGGTAATCCGTTAAAAAGGCTGGGTACCGCTCCCAGAAAATGGCCGTCGAGCGCCAGGTAATCACTCACATCCAGACCATCGCGTTCATAATAAACCCTTCCGGCGCCCCGGATCAGGAAATGCATATTACGATCTACTTCTCCGAAATTCAGCAGGTGATATCCACGGGAAAACACGCGCCTTTGCACCAGGTTCCGGAATTCTTCCTCCAGTCCCGGCTCCAGGGGATGAAGCGCATTCAGGTTTTGGAAAAAACCGGTTTTCATGCTTCCGGCTTCAATTCTTGCAGGGCATTTTCCAGGTCTTCCGGCTTGTTGGTGCCGATGAGTAAACGTTTCCCCGAACGGAATACCAGTTGGAGCCCCTTGTTCCCCGACATATTCAATGCCCTGTTTTTACCTAACCCGCGGATGCCCCAGCCTCCGTATTCTGCGAGAGGTCGGTAAGTTCTCAGATTTGCTTCTTCGATATCCTGCCAGGCATAAAAACGCTCTTTCCAATGGAGTGGGTGAAAGCGCACATAAACTCCTTTTCCGTTGATCCGTGTTTCCAACCGAAACGTGAGCATAAACATGGAAATGGAAAAAACCAGGAGCACTATGGCAATCAGAATCCCATTGCTCGCTGGGTTTGTCCCGAAAGGTTCACCGAGGTATAACTGTTTGTATACGCCAAATATCCCAAGGGCATTCACGCCCAACAAGAGCAGCCAGACCCAGGCCTGCCTCATACGTTGTATTTCCCTGAATTCCATATTCATTATTCCGCCTTTTCCAGATTGATTCTGTCTGTTGCCGTACTTCCTGAAGAGATGACCAAAAAACGCAGCAAACCGCTGGATTCATTTCGAATGCGGTGTTTTTCTCCAGCCGGAATACGCAGGCTGTCGCCGGTTTTCATCCGGATCTCATTACCCGCAAGTTCCATCACGGCTTCACCCTGAAGGATATAAAACACCTGCTCGGTATGCGCATGGTAGTGCCGGATTTCGCAGTTCCCCGCCTGCATCTCTTCTTCCGCCAGCCAGAGTTTTTCACCCGCCTGTAGTCTCCAGGCCAGGTTGGCTTCTCCCCAGCTTTCCGGCTCTGTATTCCCGGTACTTTTGACGTCTTCTGAAATCGGCACAGCCAAAATTACGGTGCTTCGTCTAATAATCCCGGAAAATCCTCTTTGTTCCAACGATACGAAAGAGAGGATTCATTAGTTTTGGCTGTGCCGAATACCCAAAACCATCCGGAGAAATACAACCGCATCGGAAGGGCTTACAACTTCACCCGGTGCGCCGATCCATACCTCGTATCGCAATTAAAACGTCTGCTGCAACCGCAAAAGGAATTCTGCTACCTGGATCTCGGATGCGGTACCGGGCATTATACAGCTGCACTGGCAGAGGAAGGCGGCGTTTTTTATGGGATGGATCCTTCGGGTTTGATGGTCAGGCAAGCCAAAGCCGACCATCCGGGAATAACCTGGAAAACCGGACAAGCCGAATCCATTCCTTTTCCTGAAAGTTATTTTGGCGGTATAACCTGTATCATGACGGTTCATCACTGGACCGATATGGAACGCGGTTTTCGGGAATGTGCCCGGGTTCTGCGGAAAGGTGGACGCCTGGTGCTTTTCGGTTCCTGTTCCGAACAAATGGAGCACTATTGGCTGAAACAGTATTTTCCGGAGATGATGGATAAAGCATCGGCTCAGATGCCGTCTCTCAAAGCGCTGGAAGGATCGCTGGAAGCAGCCGGTTTTACCCATATTCATACGGAACCATACCGGATTCGGGAAGACCTCAGAGACAAGTTTCTGTATTCCGGGAAGCACCACCCGGAATGGTACCTGAATGCCGGCTTCCGGCGAGGCATTTCTGCCTTTCGTACGTTGATCACCGAAACCGAATTGCAACAGGGTATTGAAAAACTGGAATCGGACCTACATTCCGGAAATTTTGGATATGCCGACACAGAATCCGGCGATTACCTGTTTATGCAAGCCATAAAGGGGGCATGAGCAGGTTCGGGATATTCGGAGTAGGGGCTATCGGATCGGTGTTGGCGGGTATCCTGAATGATTCCGGTGAGCCCGTCAGGCTTTTCACCCGAAGACCGCTTTCCCGTGTTCGGATTACAGTTGCCGGAAAAACACTTGATTTCTCTGCTAACTCCGAACAGGAAGGGCAAATTACCGCCCCACCTCCCTCCTGGTTGTTTGTCTGTCTCAAACTCCATCAATATCCCGCAGCACTGCCTTTTCTCCGAAAAGTAACCGGCAAGGAAACCCGGTTGATTTTGGTTCGCAACGGGCTTCATCACGGAGAGGAACTACACCGTCATTTTCCGGAAAACGCTTTAACAGGAGCACTTATCGATGCCCCAACGGAAAGTACGGAAGAAGGTTACCGGTGCCGGAAAATTCCGGAACTCACCCTCAGTCGGGAAGCGGGGATCAAGCTGCAAGAAGTGCTTGGAAAAACTGAATTGACCTGGCAGTTCACCGATGACTTCCATACCGACTCCTGGAAAAAACTGTTACGAAGTGCTCCTACCGGGGCGCTAATGGCCTTGTATGAAAGGCCGGCGGAGCTCTTCCGGGAAAGGGAGTACCTCCATCACTACCGTTTGCTACTAAAAGAAGCACTGGCTGTAGCCCGGGCAGACGGTGCCCGTATTGAGCCGGTATTTGAAACACAATGCCTGGAGGAAGTGAAGCACTATCCACCCGATAAAGGTTCGTCTATGTTACAGGATAAGCTAGCCAAACGGCCCCTGGAGCTGGATGCAAAAAACGGGATTATCTCGAGGCTGGGTAAGACGTATGGAATAGCCACCCCGGAAAATGACCGGATGGTATCCATGTTGAGCAGGGTTTGAGTCAGGAGGCAATTCTTGATGGGCTTGACATGACAAGAAGCCTAAATGCTAATAGCCAGGGCAAACGGCAAGAACCCAATGCCTAAAACCAAGAACCCTGAAAAAGCCCCACGGTGCTATTAGGCATTGGCGGTTAGCTAATAGCTCCCGACTCCGCGAGTTCTGCGGGAAACAGGATAAATCGATATGCCCAAATACACAAGTGCCGAACGACCAGAACCCAATACCCAAAACCAGGAACCCTGAAAAAACCCCACGGTGCTATTGGGTATTAGCGGTTAGCTAATGGCTCCCGACTCCGCGAGTTCTGCGGGAAACAGGATAAATCGATATGCCCAAATACACAAGTGCCGAACAACTAGAACCCAATACCCAAAACCGAATACCTCCAAAGTGAATCACGCCTCGACGAGTTCGGCGTGACAAGGCAAAGCGCTAAGGGCCAAAAGCCAATTGCCAGAACCCAATACCCCAAACCCCTAAAAACACACCTATTCAGGTAGCCGGTAGTAGTATCTGTATTTGGTCGAAAGCCGAATCAATTATACAACATCAGGTATCCTTTTTACGTCATTTCCAGTAATGAAACCAACCCGCTTATTTGCTCTATGGATAATAGGGACCGTCTTCGTCCCGATGTCCAGGGCCCAGGACTGGGCTCCTCTGCACCCGGCAGACACCGTCTATTTCACCAGCCTTACTGACAGCCTCGCTGAGGTGGTCTATTCCCTGGATAGCATACAGGTTTCCGGAACGGATACCTTCTGGACCATGGTCCCCTCTCTCATGCCCGCATACGAATTCCATGGGCAGAGCGGAATAAACAGCAATACGTTTAACTACCTCGACAGTTCCTGGCACTGGCTGGGTAAAAAGGTCATACGCAAAGAAAATGGGTCCTGGCAGCGGGAAACCGGAGGTATCCTCTACACCATCCATCCTTCCGCCACACTTATGCAGAAATGGCCTTACGGGGATGCCGATTCGGCCTGGATTTCCTGGAAAGGGGTCATGACTGTAATGGGCAGCAATGACTCGGCATTGGTGCTGCGCAGTCTCTCGGGTGATTCGGTGGTACTGAGTAAAAACCACGGGGTCATCTCTTACCGTTCGCCTTTAAGCGGTTCCGATAAAACGTTTCGCCTGATCGGTTCTGAGAGGGCGCATTTCGGGCTCCAGCTTCCGGGATTTCATGAAATGTATGATTACCGGGCGGGCGACATCTTATCATCGCGTTATGACTCCGACCAGGGAAATTTTGTACTCAATACCAGGAAGTTCCACAGCAGGGTAGAGATTAAAAGTGTACAGCATTATGCTGACTCGGTAGTGATCGTTGCAGACCGTTACTGGCGGTTCGAAACGTTACAGTCGTTCCCGGGTTATGAGGAAAGTTTTGGGATGGATGCCGATCTCCGGATCAGCATTCTGCGTGAAAAAAGCTGGCTTCGTTTCGGGCCGAATTCTCTTTTTGACGAAGGTCATTTGGCGGGTCGATACCGAGACCACCATTTTCAGGTAGGCAATAGTCCGGAAGAAACCAAAGTGAGCCGTCTCCTGCTTAGAAACGGACGCACATACCTGTATTGCGGAGAGGGCGCAAGAGCTCCGTTCAATTCCGAAACTTTCCTTAGGCGCAACCCATCTCGCCCAGAGCCCCTTTATGAATCGGTTCCCCTCCAGGATGATAATGTGAACCTTACCGGCGCCACCGGTTACGGCGAGATTTACATGCACTGGAAACACCTGTATTACAATGAATATTACACCCTGCTGAGTTATATCCGGGGTAATGATACCCTATTCGGACCTCCTTATGAAAAGTACCATCTGAATCCAGTACCGGAACCTCCGAAGGCAAGGGAGCTTCGTATCCACCCTAACCCTGGTCAGGGAGTTATCTACCTGAATACGGCTTTTGAACACAACCTGGAATACACCGTTTTTTCCATGGATGGAAGGGAGATCCTTAAGGGCAACCTGGAAACCGGCAAAACCCGGCTGGATCTGCAGCTTCCTCCGGGAGTTTACTCCATCTTGTTCCTGGATTCCAGAAATCAGTGGTCATTTAAGTACGTGGTGACGGAGTAACCGGAAGCAGTATTCCTCAATGAAATGTTTTGATAAGTTGGGGACTTCCGCCATCGACATCCATAAGATAGAGGTCGTATTCCGTCTTCAACTGTTCCGGACCGGTTTTTACAAACCTGCATAACATGACGATCAGTTTATTCTTTCCGGGCGCATACCCTATTCCTCTGAACAGGTTTGACTTACACGCCGGTTTAACCTTTCTCAACTCTTCCGTTCCGATGTTGAATGCCATCAAATCCCCGATCTTGCCTTTGGCCATGGAGACAAACACCAATTCGCCTAAAACGCTCATGGTCATGGAATAGGCGGCATCATCTGTCTGTCCGTACTCGAAGTCCTTCCCCTTGTTCATATCCCGGTACGAGTAGGCTCCACCCAGAAGCAGGAGGTCATTGCGCACCCAGTCTGAAAAACGTATCCATTGGGTTTGAACGGTATCCTCCACTCTCCCGTCTTTATCGCAAATCAGATTAAGACGTGTTCCTGTCGACGGGTTGAACTGATGAAAGAAAATTCGACTGCCGTCCGGTGCCCACAGCGGGTAGGTATTCCTTGAAGAAGTTGTAAGCCGGGAAAGCGCACTACCATCAGGGTTCACCGAATAAATCTGCAAATCAGTACCTGTAAATACGATTCGTTCTTCTGCGTTCCAATCGGGAATATCCTGGTAACCAAGGGCATGATCTGCTACAGGCTTGTACGTCCCGGTAACCATATTGTATACGGCCATACGCTGTAAATAAGCATACCTGCTTTGCCGATAGCTCACAAATAACAACAGTCGGTTCTCATCGAGAGTACTTACCCGAAATCCGACCAGGGAAGTATCTGCATTGGTAACGAAGTGGTAATTATTGCCCCAGGAAGGATCATTGTCTTCATAATCCAGCCAGGCATCCTCAAGGTCCAGACTACAATCGGGGAAACCGGGGGTTTCCACATATTCCGGAGGAGGAGGATAAACCGGACCTGTATCCGGATTATTCTCTTGTGGATCCTTAC
>CAXPEB010000066.1:0-102914 GCA_964215915.1 Bacteroidia bacterium | reverse complement strand
AATACACAGCCACATGCGATCTAAAATCACCCTATTCTTTCTTCCGGTCCTGTTGCTTTCCCTGATGAAACTGCAGGCACAGGATACAAGCCTGCTAAACACCGCACCCACCCGGGTTAATTTCGGGAATTATGATTTCGCGGGGTTGTTTAACAGCAGGTCACTCCAAATAAAGGAACTTGGAAACCGTATTGATTCAGCCATACTTTACAGGGACCTGGAGGGGTTGGTTCTGTTATCCCAGGAACTTAATACCCTGGAAAACCTGCATCAAAAGGCATTTGATACCGCCAACAGCGAAACCCTTTTCAGACTCTGTTGCGGAATCATGCTGAACACCCCGGAAGAGAACCTGGACAGCAGCCAGGTAATGTTGGCTATGGAAACATCCGGGCAGTTTGGGAACGTAAACGTACAACGGGATCTGCGGATTCTGCTGGCACGGGTAAAGACCATGAACCGACAGGAGAATGGCAGGGATCGCGGAAGCGAATTCGAGGTATCCGTAGCCAATAACTCCGATGAAATTCTCTACCTCTATGTAGATGGGGTGTTTGTAGACAAAGTATACGCGGGAAAAACCGCACGGGTTACCTGCGGAGGCGGGTGCAGAAAGCTGGAAGCCGAAAACCTTGATGGAGCCCGCGTCAGCCGACAGGTATGCTTCACAGCTGAAAAACAGATGAACTGGACCATTAAAAAATAAATTTTCAACTCACGTATTATGTCAATCGAATCAGCAAAAAAATGGGTGGATCATATCCACAGCAACCAGGAACTGGGTAAAGAACTTATGCAGATCAACAATTGGGACCACTACTTTCAGGTGGTGAACCGGGAAGGGTATTCGTTCTCCAAAGAGGACCTCGACCAGGCTTGGGATCAGGCTTTCGGTTCCGGGGAACTGAGCGAAAACGAACTTGACCAGGTTAGCGGAGGCGCTGCCGGCAACCCTTCCCCTCCCACTGTAATGGGTGTCAGGGGTTGAAACAATCCCAGAACTCCCCCGGAGGCACGCCACTGTTGTTCTTCAGGTACAGAAATGAGCGGGGGCAGCGACTCCATGCTGTGGCAGGTTTATAGAGTAGCTTTTTCCATGCTTCCTTCATAAAGCAGGAATACGTAATCCTTCCGCTGCAGGGAAGCCAGACAAAATGCCCCCTTCCCTTCTCCATACGGAGCACCCAGTGTACCCAATCGGGAATGTTCAGCCAGGATGTTCCGTATCCGGGATCCGTTTCTCCCGTCAGCCAGTACCTGCCTTCAAGAAATTGAGCAAACCAGGCATAGAACAGTTGTTTCTTCCGGTCTGAAGGGCGCAATACCCCGCCAACCAGCAGGGGAATCCGGTGAAGGTGTACGGAGGAACCGGGATGGATTTCCGAAAGCCAGCACAACCGGTCTTCAAACCGTTTTTTCCAGACTTCATAGGGCGCAATAGGTGCCACGGGACTTTGTTCCGTAAGCTCTTCCGGACTATCGGAAGCGTATACCAGGCTGCTGCTCAGAAAATGGATTTCCAGGTATGGATTCCTTTTCAGCAAGTCTTCCATCATACCGAAAAGGGTCGAATAAAATGTTTCAAGGATACCGTTCTCCTGCGTCTCCGGTCTTGCCAGAATAAATACACGGTCAAAAGGCCCTTGGTTTTCCAGGCCTGTAAGCGCCTTGCCGATCTCGCCCTGAATAAACTGGAAATCCCAGTTTTCCGGAGTATTGGCGGAAGCGGACATCAACACCGTTTGCCCGGGGTTCAATGCGCGGCACAGGTTTATTCCCAGATAGCTGTTAGAGCCTATTACCAGTGTTGCGGGTTGTGTCATGCTGTGCAGTTTTCAACTGTTCATACAGGCTTTTGCCCCAGGTATTTTCATAAGTAAAGCCAAATGAATGGTAATCGAACAAACGGAGTTCGCCCAGCCGGTAACGCAACACGGAATCTTCGGCAAGCACCGTAGACGGAACACCCAGCAGCACCGAATCAAAGAGCATGGCAGTAGCAGCATCTTGTTGGGTTTCGCGCCGGTATTCATAAATGGAGTCCAGATCCTGCGATGCCGGTTTATTTTCCACGCCTTCCAAACCAAACAAGGCTGCCCGGCGATACATTTCCGTATTTCCGAAAAGCGCAAACCGGTTAAAGATGAACTGAACACGCCGGTTATGGGCTAGCAGTTTCCGGGCAAAGGCATTGAGATCCGCAACTTCGCCCGGTGGTGCACCCGGGAAACCATAAATCATACTTAGTATCAAATGGATGCCCGAAGAAGAAAAATCAAACACCAGGTCGGTGATATCGGGTAGCTGGCTCCTTCGGCTGACTTTCCCCATCAGAACAGCGGTTTCCCGGTGAATGGTCTCTAGCCCGAAAAGCACCTCACGGCATCCGCTGTGTGCCAGTTTTTCTATCAGTTCCCTGGAGAACCGAACATCCGCTATCAGCCGCATGTTCCAGGTAATCTTCCATTCGTTCCGCTCAATAGCCTCTACAAAAGGGTGCAGGTCTTTGGGCCGTAACGCTTCATCCATAAAAGAAAAGAACCTAACCCCTGCCCGATACAACTCCCCGATACAAAAAAGAGAATTTGTCAATGCCTCCTTTTCCTCATAAAATCCGCTTCCTGCGTGTTTTTCAATCTGAGCGCAGAACACACACTTACCGAAATAGCAGCGGTTATCAATCAGAGGCATGGTATAGTGCAATACTCCGGGGTCCACGGGTAATTCGCGTATATAGTGTTTCAGACCTTCCGCAATCGAATCAACGGGGATGGTACTCTCTTCCTCCCCGGTCGCCGGTTCCTTGCGTAAGACATCTTCCTTCTCGCGGAAAAGTCCGTTTTCCAGAACCTCCATATCCCTGTTTTCCAGGTAACGGCAATAGCCGGCCAGAAAACCGGGCAGGTATTCTTCGTACAGGCTTATCCCATCCAGTGATTCGAAGAGTTTACCGGATTCCACCACACGATCAAGGCTGTGAAGCAGACTGAAGTTTTCATAATGATGACGCCCCAGCACTACCGGAAAACCCGGTGTTCGCTGTTTCAGTTCCTGTGCCAGCGCCATTCCGAAAAGCAGAGACCCGGCGCTGTCCGCTCCCAGCGAAACAAAGCGAAACCGGGTTGCCTCCCCAGCCAGGTAAGCGGCGTATTTTCTATAAACACCACCTTCCTCACTTTTTAGAAACTCAAGGCATTTCTCCGAACTTCGGAGAACATCCGGGTCTGCCGGAAACAATCCGGAAACCTCAAGCCTGAGTCCGGCAAAGTCCGGGTGAGTCCGGATATTTCCCAACGCATCCAGCACTTCCAGGTAAGGATGCGGGCTTTCAGGAATGGTATTGAAAAGACGATGCAAGGCTCCAAGGGACTGCGGAGCATAGGTCCGGAACAAAAACTCCCAGAATCCGGGGTTTGTTTCTTTCTGGGTGTATCGAATCCCCTCCCGGTGCATCCTTGCCGCCACCCTGTAATGATAAGGATGGATGGCCAGAGTCAGTCTGCCGGGCAATTCCAGGTGATAAATGCCGTCATTCATTTACTTTTATTCGATATTTCAGATCCAGGTAAGTACGGTCATGCAAAAAAAGAAAGGTAAGGCCGTCGCTTCAAAGGACAAAACGCCATCATGGAAGTAAGCAAGCGAGTTGAAAGGAATAAGGAAACAGGGCCACGGTTGTTAACTGCCGGCTCTGACCTGCAACTACCGGGAAGTTTTAAGGACTTGTGGGAATCGGGGGCTGAGATGGAAAAATTCAGCTTCCTGACTTCCAGGGAACTGAACCCGTCACTCCGGTTCCTCGCGGATGGAAAATTACCCGAAAAAGAATCGGGCACCAGCTACCTCATCAAACAGTTGGAAAAACAACCGGAATGGGATCAGAAAATTCCTGCACTCGTAAAAATGCTCATGCCGGAATTGTACTGGGCCTGGGAAACCGCCACCGGCAGTTTCTCTTATCCGGACGCAGGTATTGGCTATCATGCCGACAATTACCACGTACTGGTACTTCAGGTTGAAGGAAGCAAGCGGTGGTCTGTATGGAATGAGTCCGTATTAAGTGAAACGGAAAAAAAAGTCCTCCGGCGGGAGAATCCCAGGGAAAACACCGGCCGCCTGAGCATGCCGGATACGGTACCTCAGTTGGAGCATGAACTGAAAGCCGGTGAAGCATTATTCATTCCGGCCCTTTTCCCACATTCCGCCCAAAGCAGTTCGCAGGATCACTCCTGGAGCATTTCCCTGGTATTTCATTCCTGGACCAAACTGAAGATCGGGAGGAGCATCCGGCATCTGAAACCCCAGCCCTTGTCCATGTCATTGATGGAAACGCTTTTGAACAATGCCTATGTCTCAATTGATGCCTTGGGAACACCCGAAGCTGAAACCAGGATACAGGAAAGCCTGGAGGAAACCTGCAGGGAGTTGGATCTCCTGCTAAGCAACGAACAGAAAACGGCAATCCTGGCTAACCTGATTCGGAAACCCTAAACCTACCGATCATGACCCCTTCAGACCGCGATCATATCCTGGAAACTCCCAACGGTTTTTTTCTGCAGGAATTTCCTGATCCGCTTCGGTTGCTTGCTCTTCGGGAAACATTAATAAAGCACCCTTATTTCAGGGAACAAAACCGTGGAAGAGTGAAGCTGCTCAAGCTCGACCGGCTGCTTACGTCAAACGAGTTGCTCACCCTGAACCGGAGCGTGCATCGGGCTTTTCCATTGTGCAGGGAGCTGATTATGGACAGACTGGTGGTAAAACCCGGTCCTTCCGAACAGTACACTCCCTGGCACCAGGATGCGGCCTATTGGGAAGGCCGGAAAATTGTTCGGGTATGGATTCCGCTGGATGATTTTTCTGACGGAGCGGGACATTTAAAGATCCATACCCACAATACACCGGAATTGCTGGAACATACACCTTCCGGAATCCGGGATTATTTTTCCAGGATGATCCGCACAATTTCACCGGATGATCCGAATCATATTGCACTTGCCGTAAAGCGTTATTCCGTGGTATTTTTCAATGAAAAGGCGATCCATGCCTCTTCTGCCAACCATAGTCCTCAGCTGAAACTGGTCCTGACAGGAATGGCCTTCTTCTGAATCTATTTTCCCAGGAACTTATTGCGGATATCCCCGTCTTCCTTTCGGGTGTAGGTATAGATAAGAATTCTGCGGGTGCGGTCTGAGGTGTTAGGTGCAGAACGGTGCGGCAGAAAACCGTCGAATATCAGAACATCCCCCGGCTCCTGAATAATGGGAATCCATTCCATACCCTCCAGGTGTTTCTCTTCAATTGCCCCCATGTAGGGGCCCAGTAATCCGCGCCGATGATTTCCCGGAGATACTTCCAGGCAGGAGTTCTCCGTATCGCTTCTGTCAAGAGCGATGAATACATTGATGATGTTCGGAACATAGAACTGCCATTCGCCACTCATATCCTGATGCGGGTAAAACCCTCGTGCACCGGGCACTTTGAAATTGATCTTGTCGGTACAGAGGTACACTTCCCCCGACAACTCATTTATGGCCTGCTTCAGCCCCGGATGGAACGCAGCCTCAAGAAAAGTGCTGCTGTATTCGCAGAAGTGCGAGATTTTATGAAGCACCTTTTCCCGGTTTCCCTCATTTTCATCTTCAAAGGTGCAGAGTTCGGGATGGATGAAGCGCAGCCGGTCTATCTCACGATCGATCCGTTGCAGACCGGACTGATCATACACCCCTTTGAGCAGGATAAACCCCTCCTCCCGATAACGGTTGGCCAAAGACTCAGTCATAATGGAAGATACTTTTCGTAAGCTTCAATCCCCTTTCTTTCAACCCTATCAGGTAGAAATAGTGCTTTCGGATGTCATCGCAATTGGGGAACTCACTTGACAGGGTTTTGTCCTTTTCGTACAACTCGCCATAGTCACCCTTTTGAAAGCAGAAACGGTGGATCGGGCAGGTTTTGCAGGCAGGCATATCGTAATCAAAATGCTGCCTGAATTCCTTTAACCCCCGAAAGGCATCCATTCCGTTTTCCCAGATATTACCGGGTGAATAGCGGCTGTATTGCAGGTTATCGTTGTAATACACATTTCCGTCAAATTTCAGCAGGTAATAGGACATGGGGACGGAACTGGGCCGGTCCATATACAAGGTGTTGAGAATTTTGGAAAAGCGGCTGATACCCAGCAAGGGGGCCAGATGGGGCTTCCGTTCCAGAATATCTACAAGCATAAGGCCCAGTTCATAGTACCCGAAGTAATCCAGGGTGCCTTTCATCTTCGGAGTGGAATCTTCGGGTGGATTGTCTGACAAGGCACCGGTATAGCGGATGACGTTGTAATTCCATCCATCGAGTCCTAGCTCATGACAAAACTCCAGCATTTCTTCGAGGTACTGTGCATTCTCATGGGTCATCACCGACTTCACGGAAACCGATGCCCCTATGGATTTGAGGTAGCGTATGTTCTCGATGACTTTGTCAAAGCTGCCTTTCTGCCGGTATCTTTCATGGATCTCTGCCCGAGGGCCGTCCAGGGAAACACGGATATGGTGGCCGTTGGTTTTGTAGCGTTCGGCACCGGTATTGGCAAAAATTTCCCGGATCAGCTCATTCTCCCGAATCTTCCGGTGTACCCCGTTTGTAGTCATCCATATACGAAAACCACGATCATTCAGGTATTTGAACCAGTGCTCTATCCCTTCTTTTACAAAGACTTCGCCTCCGGTAAACTGCATAGTACGACCGGGTCCGGAATTGGCCAGGAAGTGGTCTGCAACGCGGGTGAAGTCTTCAAACTGAATTTCTTTGGTCTTGCTGAAATTGTAACCCCGGAAGCAATAGTCGCAAACGATATTGCAGCGGTTGGTGACACAGACCAGCAACTGATCGAACTCTCCCTTCCCGAAATCGTAATCCAGGGTCTTGTTGTTTTTCGGCTTGATGTACCACTTACGCGGTTTATCAATATCCTGGTAATACCATTCCAGGTAATCCGGAAGGAGGTAATAGCGGTTTTTTTCGTCTTCGAAGGTATTGATACGGACGAGGTCGGGTGTTTCGCAGTAATCGGAGAACAGTGTCATGATACGAGGGTTGATTGTTTGACCAGGTTAAACTGATAAGGGATAAAGGGATTCAGGGAGATGGGCATGGTGGTATCCTCCTGCCCCGGATTGATTAACGACTTTTCGGGACGCAGTTTCTCCCGTACAAGGAACCGTACAAAGGAGGCGGCAATACCCAGGCCGGCGGTAGAACCCGGACAGGCATGTACTCCCCTTCCGAAGGGAAGGTAAGACCAGGGGTCTTTCATCCTGCTTTCAAAGCGGGAAGGAAGGAATGCTTCGGGCTGTTCAAAGTACCGTGGACTTCTGTGGAAGCACAGAATAGGTATGAAGAGTTCTTCTCCATTGGAGAAATGCCGGTCTCCAAGGCTCCATTCCCCTTTTAATCTCCGGCTCAGCACCCAGGCTGAGGGATGAACACGAAGTACTTCATACAGGAACAAATGCACTTTCCGCTCAAGCTGAACGGCATCTTCCGCTTCGTACAGGTTATCCACATAAGCAAGGTCTTCAGACAGCCAGTAAGCCGACCAACCCAGCAGGTTAAGCACGGAACGGTAAGCGCTGTGAAGTACGGCACTGAACAGTTTCTCGTCGGGTATCGGAGCGTTCTCCTGCATTACTTCCCCAAGAGCCTGGCTCAGGGCTTCTCTTGCAGACTGATGCCAGTGATCCAGGTGAAGGGAGGCCTCTACCCGGCCGCTTCGGCGGTCTTCCAGGTAAACAGATGCCTGATGAAAAGCGGTAATAACCTGCTCCGGTATGGCTTCGGTATAAGGCTGAAGCAAGCTTGCCAGAAGCATTCCGGCAAGGTTCTCCTCCTTAAGCAATTCCTTTTCCGGTCGTTTTGACCAGTCCGGGTATTCCGGAGCAGGTTCTTTCACCCGTCCCTGTCTGCCGAAATGTTTCAGCAGGTTCAAAGGCTGTTGAGGGAAGTATGATTCTACTTCCGCCCAGCGGGTAAGCTGCGTGTCCCTTTCAAACAGCGGAGCATCCTCATGCAGGATCTTCTTCACTGCTTCTGTGGAACAGGCATACCACAAGCCTCCGAAAGGCAGGACAGGCGTTTTACCGCCAATTTCCAGCGCTTTCAGCAAATCGTAAGCATAGCGCGGCATCATGATTTTTGCAGTTTAGTCGCCGGAATACCAGCCTCCGTGGCTTGTGCGGTTTACAGGAGATGCACCGCCGGAGATATTATCCAGGTCATCTTCGCTGAGGTTCTCGGCAAAATGCTTCTGAAAATCTGCCGGAGAGATCTGAAAACCGAGACTACCCGCAATCTCTGAAACCTCTTTGAGGTCTTTTGCGGATTTGTACTTGCCGGCCAGAGATTGGTCCGACTGGACACGACTGAGAAATTCATTGATTTTGTTTTCCATGATTTTTATTGTTTTGCGTTGATACTAGTGTTTTCCATAAAGTAAATACCGGATTACACGGATTCTGCCATCTGCCTCTCTGCCAGCTTTTTAAACAACCCGTTTTTTTCCATCAAGGCTTCATAGGTTCCGCATTCCCGCACCTTTCCGTTTTCCATATACACGATCTTATCCATGCCCTTTATAGTGCTCAGCCTGTGTGCAATCACAATACGGGTAATAGAAAGCTGGTCCAGGGTATCGCTCACGTGTTTCTGGGAGACATTGTCCAGAGCGCTGGTAGCCTCATCAAAAAACAGCAGTGCCGGGTTACCGGCCAGGGCTCGTGCAATCAGCAGGCGCTGTTTCTGTCCGCCGGATAATGTACTTGCATGATCGGAGATCAGGGTATGCATTTGCATGGGCATGGCTTCTATCTCTTCACGTATGGATGCCTTGCCGGCAGCCTCCCAGGCCAAATCCATACTTAGGTTCTTGGTGCCTGCAATGTTCTCATAAATACTCCCGGCCAGCAGCTGGTCATTTTGGAGCACCACCCCGAACTGCTGCCGCAAATGCCGCAGGTGCAGGGTATCCATACTTTGTCCGTCATACAAAACATCTCCCGACTCGGCTTTGTCAAAGCCAAGAAGCAGCCTCAACAAGGTGGATTTACCGGAACCTGAGGGACCAACCAGGGCCACACTTTCACCGGGTTCCACAGTAAGGCTGAAGTCATCGAGGATCAACGGACCATCCGGGTAATAGCGGAAATGCAACCTTTCTACCTCAATCCGTCCGGTCAGACCCAGCTTGAGCTTTCCACTGTCATAGTGTTCCGTGGGAGTTTCCAGAAAGGGCTTCAACTCCGAATAAACGGGCACCAATTCTCTCAGCTGACGGATTCCGCCACTCAGCGTGCCCAGTGCCAGGAACACGTTGAGGAATGCCGCATTCAAGCCCAGGAAGGCACCGCTCCCGAGATCCGAATACCGGAACAGAAATACCACGAACAAAACTGCCTGAACCAGCCAAACGAGGTTGGCATTCAGCAAACCCATATACAGACGGTGCCTGCCCGACTGCCGTTCCAGTGAAAGTATCCCTGAAAAATGATGACTCCAGAAGGCCATGATCTGCCATTCGGCGGCGGCCTGTTTGATCTTGTTCAGACCTTTCATAAACTGAATGACCATGGCATCCAGCCAGATGTTCCGCCGCTTGATCTCCCGGTGCAGGCTGATTTCCTGCCTGACCGTATAAGCCAGAAACAGGGCATACAGCAAGCCAGCGCCCATAACCAGCCAGGCCAGTTCAGGACTGAAAAAGAACAGGCTGAAAAGATTGAAAAGTATGTACAGGAAGCTAAAGCCCAGATCCGCGATCCCGGAGCTGATGAAACGTAATATCTGACGGAACGAGAAGACCTTCCTGGCTAAGGTGCCTGCGTTTTCTTTGTTGAGTTCCTGCAAGGGAAGGCGCAGGATACGGTCCATTAGGGAAGTTTGCAGGTCCCAGTCAACCCAACCCTGCAGCCGGGCACTAAGCAGATTTTTCCCCAGCTGGAACAACCCACCGGAAAAAGCTACCACAAGCAGCACCAGAGCAAGTTGCAAAAGCAGGTTCTGATTGGCGGATGGGATAACTTGTCCGAATAAAAGCCCCACTCCGACGGGAAACAGGATGGAAATCAATCCTGCCAAAGCAGAAACCAGCCCAATTCCCAGGTATTCTTTTCCGCGGTTCTTCAGTACCCGTTTAACAAGACCGGAAAACCGCAGTGCTTCACTTCCGAACCGGGGAAAGAACATCAGACAGAGCTCTGCCTTTTCTTCAATTTCATGCACCGACCAGAATTCGGTTTCCTTTTTCCCGGCATTCCATACCCGCGGTTGATTTCCCCGACCTTTTTCCGTCAGGTAAATCTCCCCTTCTTTGTCGAACCAGAGCAGTATCCCAAAATCATTGCGGTACCAATCGCTGTTCAGTTCAACCTCGCGAAAAGCACAGGATGTGCTGTCGGCAAAGGCTTCCAGTTTTTCTTCCTGCCCTGAAAGCAGGGGCCAGTCGGGAGGAAACTGTGCTTTAATTTTCAGGCGTTCACAGACCCGGGTGAGCGCATCCACAAGAGGGTCATGGGGCAGGTCAAAGTCGCGCTCTCCTTTCATGTTCTTATTCCGAAACACCCCGGCCAGACTGGCGTATGTTCTGCTTTTGAAATCCTGCATCGTCATTCTCCGCTTTTTACCAGGGTGGTGTATCGTCCGTTAAGTTTGATCAATTGGTCATGCGTTCCTTCTTCGACGATGCGGCCTTTCTCCAGCACAAATATGCGGTCGCAGTCGCGGATGGTACTCAGCCGGTGGGCGATATGGATGATGGTACAAGCCCTTTCCCGGAGCTTCTCCAGGATATTCTTTTCCGTCATGGGATCCAGGGCGCTGGTGGCTTCATCCAGGATCAGGTAATCGGGGTTACGCATCAGCGCCCTGGCAATTTCCAGCCTTTGTCGCTGTCCGCCGCTAAAATTGCTGCCGCCTTCCTTCAGGTAACCGTAATATCCGAGCGGTCGGCTGATGATGGCATCGTGTATACAAGCGTCTTTGCAGGCCCGGATAATTTCTTCTTCGCTGATCTCCTGGTTCCATAAAGTAAGGATGTCGCGAATCTTCCCTTCAAAAAAGAACAGATCCTGATCGACTACGGCCAGGCGTCCGGCCAACGCCGATTCGGGCAGGCTATGGATATCTTCTCCATCCAGTCGTATATCCCCGGACCAGGGCCGGTAGATACCGGTGATGAGTTTTGCGAGTGTGGATTTCCCGGATCCCGAGCTTCCCACGAAAGCTACCTGTTCACCGGGGTTGATGGTAATTTCAAGTTCCCGGAATAAGGGCTCCTGCATGCGGTTATACCCGAAGTCAAGGCCTCTTATCCGGAGTCCTTTTTCTCCTGCCCGGGTTTCGTTCCCGCTTGCCGTTTCAGGAAGTTCTTTTTCAAACATTTCATCCACCCGGACCAATTTTCCCTGCAATTCCTGTATACCGGTGCCCAGCCTTACGAGGTCGAGAATCGGCTTGTAAAAGGCATGGATAAATACCGTAAAAGCGAGCAATACCCCCATGGTCATCGCGCCCTGCATCACCAGGTGTCCACCCCAATAAAGAATCACGATCATATTGAGCGTAAACAGCAACTGAGGCAGAATATTCAGCCTGCTGTTCAAACGGGCTATTCCCTGCTGAATGCCGACCACCCTGGCCAGCAGGCCGTTCCATTTTTTGAGAAATTCGTATTCGCGCCCTCCGGCTCTCAGGGTCTCCAGCATGGAAAAGCCGTTGACGGTGACCGCCGCCAGTTTTCCTTCATCCTGGGCCAGGAGCTGGCTGTCGTTCTGTTTTTTCTTCGCCATGTAATACAGGAGAAAAAAGGAAGTCAGGGCAAGTACCGCACTGATCAGAGCCAGGGGCAGGTTATAGAATAGCAGGATAAGAAAATAGAACAGAAGACCCGTCAATCCCAACAGAGTGCTGGCAAAATCCCCGGTGATAAAAGTACTGACTTCGCGAAGCGCCTGCATGCGTCCCGCTACTTCGGTACTGCTTCTGTTGAGATAGAACTGAGAGGGAAGACTGAGTATTTTATGCAGGAAAGCGCTTCCGAAAAGGGCACTGAACTTTATCTCCAGTTTTTCCAGGATACTGATCTGCATCCATTCCATCGCCGATTTGATCAGGATGCATCCCAGCATGCCCCAGAAAAAGGGCCAGATCCAGTTGCTCAATCCCGCCACGATCAGCTGGTCGACAAAAACTTTGGAAAATACAGGTAGCACCATCCCCGGGAAAATGGCCAGGATACCCAGTGCTGCCAACATCCGGAACTCCCTTTTTCCCGTATGTATCCATTTTTTCAGGGAGCCGGCAGCGCTGAAAGGTTTTCCTCCCGGTTGAAAGCCGTGGCCCTTTTCAAACTTCAGTACTACACCTGTGAAGCTCTCGTCAAATTCATCCAGGCTTACCCTTCTTCTGCCCGAGGCTGGGTCATTGAGGTAGGCCTGGTTGCGGGAGAAACCCTCCACCACCAGGAAGTGGTTGAATTTCCAGAAGACGATAAACGGCCCCTTTTCCAGAAGCAGTTTTTCCAAATTGCTTTTATATGCTTTGTATTCCAGGCCGTAGGCCTTGGCTGCCTTCACCAGGTAACTGGCTTTGGATCCATCGCGGGAGATTCCGCAGGCTGTCCGTAATTCATCCAGGGGAACGAATTTGCCGAAATACCCCAGGATGATCCCCAGGGAAGCGGCACCACATTCTACGGTTTCCATCTGGAAAAGGATCGGCGTTTTCACCGGTTTATGCTGCCCGGACCCTTTCAATGGCTCAGCTTTACGGATGGAAAAATCAATTCAACCGGTCGTTTTTCAGCCAGGATGATACGCGCATCAACCAGGGTTCCGCTGAGCACCTTAAAATCGGGGCCGGTTCCGGAAGTCCAGGCAAAGCCCGATGGCGCCTGTTTGTCGGGGATCAGTTTTACCCGAACGTACACCGGGAGGTTGTTACGGCTTAGCCGGTCAATGAGTTCCTCGTTTTTTAGGAGGTTGAAAAGACCCGCTCTGGAGGCCGGGTATTTTCCCACTTCCACCACGCTGGCTTTCAGGTACCCGTATTCTTCCACCGCCACAGTACTCGGGTGGACAAACACTTCCATTCCGGCATGTATATTTTTGGCTTGTGCGGCATCGGCAAATAATACGCCTTCGAGGTCAGTAGACTCCACCTGAAGGTTTTCCAGGGTAGCAACAGGGTGAGAAGCTTCAAACACATCGCCTTCCCCGAGACTCAGTTCCACGACCACGCCATCATACGGACTGACCAGTTGTGTTTTCATCTGGTACTCGCTTCGTTTCTGGTTGAGGAGATGGCGGATTTCGTCCATGTTGTTTTTCAGCGTAAGCAGTTCGGCTACCTTAAAATTGGTGGCTTCGGTATACTTCCAGGAAAACTCTTCCCGGAATTGCCGGGCTATGTCCAAACGCGACTGCCGCAAACCGTCTTCATCCGGTCCTAACCGACTCAATTCACCTTCTATACGGCGCACACTGTCTTCCCATGCCTGAACCGAGCGATTCAGTTCCTGGGTTCTTCGTGCACGAGAAACCGGATCAGCGTATTCCGAATAACGGGCATAGGTTTCTTTCAGGTCGTTGAACTCACTCTGTAACCGCCGGATCTCAAACTGGAGGTCAAGTTGCTCTACCGTAGCGATCAGGTCACCCTGTTGAACGGTATCCCCTGTTTTTACCTTTATCTCATTGATAACACCCCCAAATGGTATCCTGACCAGTTGCAGGCCCCGCTGGCTGGTAACTATCCCATTGGCATTCACACTCATGGGAAGCCTGCCTGCAAAGGACCAGATCACGGCAAAAAGCACGAGCAGCGCGAGTGCCAGCAATACAAAACGGTATCCGGGACCCACTATGCGAAGGGGTTTTTCCAGCTCCTCCGGAGCGGTGATCTTTTTCAGTGCTTTATCCCTGAAGAGTGAATTGGACATATTCTGACGAATGGAGTCCCAAAATAGGGATTCTGCAGGAGTCCGCGAAAATCCCGCTCACACTTTCCGAAAAATACCTAAAATCAATAACCTAACAGATGCAGGTAGTAATGATCACCACCTTTTGTCCGTTGAATTTCTTCAGGACGGCCCGGTAATCGCCCGGTTCCCCGGATACCGCAGCTGCATCGGTCAGTACCTTCAGTTCTGCAAGCAACTGATCTGTTTGTGAGGATTCTTTATGGATGAAGATCAGGAAATCACAATATGTACCGTAGTAGTGTACCGAACGCAATGGTTTCTCTCGCATCCAGACCTCGTCCTGCATTTTCAGGTCTGAGCTTATCTCGTTTGAAGAACTCTCCCATTCCCAGATAATCAGCTTTATCCTGCGTATCCGATTCACGGGAAACCTTTGTTCTCCCAACAGCAGGTATTCATGCCTGAGTTCAGCACTTCCTTCCTCCACAAAATAGTAGGCCAGCCGATCTGAAGAATAGGTTACAGAGTCCATCCAACCGTTACTTAAATTGTTCAGTAACCAATTTTCCGAATTCAGGGAATCCATGGAAACAGGCAGGCTACTAATGATGGCATAGCCATGGATAAGCCTCCCTTCATTTGTCTCCATGAGGAGTTCGGTAGACAATACTTTGTATTCGGCAAATAATGAGCGGCTGAATACGCTCAGTAACAGGATGAGAATTAGTTTTCTGAAATTCACTTTATAAAGATGGTGAATTCTCACGAAATGGGGTCAAGGGGTTTTCGTTTGTTCGTCTTTGATATCCCCAGCGGGGTAAGCAACGGTAACCGACTCATGAAATACCGCCCGAACCTCACTACGGGTAAATCGAACGGCTACGCGAACCATCAGCCAGATCAACAGGGTTATTAACGTGGCATTTCCTATGAGTACGACCTTAACCGTTTCACTTATAAGTTCCATCCTTCCATAGACCGTACTTTTCTCTTCCTCCAACCCATAAATCATGGACATTTTATCCTGAATGACCTCTAAAAGCTCCCCATAGTACACGAGTAAGCCCAGGCATAGACCCACAAATAGCATGACGCAAAGCACCAGGTAAGCAATCCTCGCCCAGTTCTTCCGATACAATAAACCCACTCCAATTGGCAGAATGAGTAAGGCCAGCATGCTTCTCAGGTAAAACCCAATAATTAGTACCCGTGACATATCCATGTCCTTTTGGCGGTATGAAAATTCGGATGGGAAGGAAATGGATTCGGTGAAGAGCCGCCAATTCAGCAAACTGAAAATGGCAATCCCGTCGCGAAACAACAGGAATACCGCCAGGATGATCATAACCCAGGCACTGCTTCTAACAAATACCAGCACTTTGAGCTGTGAAGCCTCTGCTTCCGGGGTGATATTGGCTTGCATGATTACAGATAAGCGGAATTAAGTCATTAAGCAGGGAGACCAGTTCATCATCCATATACGCATATTCATCTTCGATATGGAGAACCTCCAACCGGTTCAATTGCAGGTGCTGCCATTCTTCCCTTAGACGACGTGCATGCTTGTCTTCCATAACCAGGATGCGATCTGCCCAGCGTAAATCCGTTTCGGTAACTCTTCGGGTACTATCGGGACTCAGCCCGGCCGAACGAATCTCCATACGCGGATCATTCCGGAAGAGTGTTTCCGCCGTACGGCTTCGGCGTTTGTTGCGGCTGCAGAGAACCAGAATCCTTATTGGCCTGTCCATCATTCCACCACGATGCCGTATTTATCCAGAAGACCGGCTACTCCCGGGCCGGAAAACCGGGCTCCACGCACCTGGTTGAGGTCCGGATCAATGCGGTAGTTAAAAGCCGTGCGGAAATCGGCGGAGAGCAAACGGCAATTCTCAAAGCGGGCATTCAGCAGGTCACAGCGGTTGAAAACGCTTTCGCTGAAATCACATTCGTCGAACACAGCCTCGTGAAGCACGCAATCTGTGAACCGGGTTCCCTGGGATTTTACCTGGTAAAAGGTACAGTTACTCAGGTTGCAGCCCGTAAAATCAAACCGGAAGCCGAAGCTGCTATATGGCTGGAAATGGAGGCCAAGCATCTTGCAGTCGCGGAAGTGCACCTCGCGGAACAAAGTCTGGTTAAGTTTGGAAAGGCTGAGATCACAGCCCACAAATTCGCAGTTGTTGAAGCGGATTTCGCGGAGATTGCTCTCCAGCATGCTACAATGATAGAAGCTGCAGTTCTCGTACTCCCCTTTTTTGAGGGAAGACTCGGTAAAGTTTTCCCCTTCAAAGCGTTGTCCTTCTATATACACTTGTTCCATACTGATCAAAATCGATAATTCACACCCAGGCAAGCCACGCCACGATAACCTACGCCAAGTTCCCCGAAAGCGGCAAAGTGTCTTCCCACGCGGAAACCGGCAAGTGTCAACTGCCAATTGAAGCGGGTAGTATAGTGCTCTTCCCTTTGCGGGTCCTTGCCCCGGTAATAATTTTCATTGAAGGTCACCGCGGCTGTCAGTCCGGAATACATCCGAAACCAGGGCCTGGCAACATAGTGGTAATCAAAGCCTGTGGCCAGAGTGACAAAACTGAAATGAATATCTCCGTAACCTTGTCCGGCATGGCTCACTTCCTCTCGAAAGTACTGGTAGCTCAGATCAAAGCCCAGGCTGAGACGGGGAGAAGCCAGGTAACGGTAAGTAGCCGTAAAAGCTGGAATATATTGGGTGAGTCGAATGTCCATGGTATCTGGGTTTTCGTTATCCTGGTACCACTCATCAAGAAATTCGAATACATCGTTGGTGGTCAGCACCCCTGCACCAAGCCCAAGTTCCCAATCGCCCTTTTCCTGGGCAATACCACGGAAACTTAGACCGCACAACAGGATCATCGAAAAGAGGATTTTTTTCATGCTGTCCGTATGGATTCCCGAATATAACTCCGGTCATTCTACAGTACCAAAAAGTGGAACCATGTTCAGAGGTTTGGATCAATACCTGTTGACAAAAGATGCTTCAATACTTTTGAATACCTTTCACTTTGCTTGTTCCTTTGTGATCATACCCATTTTTCTTTCTAAAAATGGGTGAAAAAGGACAGTTTTCCTGAAGGCGCCTTCCTACCGCACCAACCTCCCTCCGCAACAAAATCCTTAGGTTGTACTTTGTGTGAACCCTATATATTCGCCTTCATTATACTTTAACCCGCTGTATTATAGACTGTGTGTTTGATGCCGCTTAATGGTCTTCCAAACAATTGGAGGGAGGTAATTTTAGACCAAGCTCTTGTAAGCCAACCTAAATATGATTTTGCATAGTTTCTCATGAACATGAACTGGTTGCAGAACCGGGAGAACATGGTTTCAGTTCGATTGCGTCATCTGCGGTATTTAAGATTGATTATACCTATTCATTCATGTTGTTCCGGTATTGTACTTCAAGTTTGATTTTGTATGATTCAAACAAGCCCAGCTGTACTTTGGCTGACAAGTATCCCCGATGAGCACCTTTCCCTGACTACTGGTGGTTTTCCAGGTTTTCAAAAGTTAATATCATATACATTACTAGGGGTCACCTGCATCTCATCAAATACCCCTTTCTCGCTGATAACTGGTTAAAGTTTGTATCCGAAGAAATACGACTTACTTACCGCAGAAAACCCCTTTACCAGTAATGCCTGATCATGGATTGAATAGACTCCGGCATCTCTTCTCTCTGGCCGGCTTGATAATCAAACAAGGAATAGAATCTACAATCCGTTTACGGTATACTTGTCATTTCCATAGCCATGGATTTATTAAGTTCCATTGGTTTGACCAACTTCTATTCTAATTCTTTAACAGCACAACGGGTTTAAAAGTCTAAATGATTTGTCTACATTCTAAATAAGCCGGTACTATGGTCTTGTCGTGCCGAAGTATTTCCTCAGCCTGGATTTCATATACTTCGATATGATTTCCCGCAAAGAACTTTTCTATCCGTCGCTTTTTCCAATCGGGAACTGAATTGGTATGAACAACCTCCAAAAGTTTAACAGCCGAACCCTTGTGAAAAAGGGTGATGTCCGGCACAAACAGAATCTTTCCTCTATTAAAATCTGGATCAAACCAGTCCAGAGGATTTTTACTTCTTTCACTCGAATATTCTCTCAGCCCATCCGATAATTCAAAATAGAATGGATTTGAAGTCTCATAGAACTCCAATTCCGTAAATATTCCATAATTTGAACGCCAATTGAATTGTGCTACGCTACAAAAGTCATTATTAGTATCTTGTTCAAGAAACCATCTCTTGAGAAGGTTCTTAGCGAATAGGTGTTTATAGCTTTCTCTTTCTTCGAGCATTGACATCTCTTTTTAGGAAGCCAAAGTTATTGAAATCTCGCAATTATTATCGAGTTGCACTTTGGTTAAAGATATAGTGGCCATTATTTTGTTTACCCGTGCCCACAATAGGGACATTCTACTTCAGAATGGTTAAATGACACCTTTTGACTGATAGCGGATCAGGTCAATATTCCCTGAAGGGCAATAAGGCCTAGGCGATAGGAATCCATACCGAACCCTAAAACAGATCCTTTACACGCACGGGCGATATGATTGATCTGCCTGAACTCTTCTCTGTTCAGGATATTGGAAAGGTGTACTTCCACCACTGGTGCATCGATGGATGCCACGGCATCTCCGAGGGCCACGGAAGTATGGGTATAGCCTCCCGCATTCAGGATAATGCCATCCATGGTAAACCCCCATTCATGAAGTTTATTGATAAGTTCCCCTTCCACGTTGCTCTGGTAATACCGGATTTCCGTACCGGGAAACTCCTCTTTCAGCTTATCCAGAAATGACTCGAAGCTCACTTTTCCATAAATGCCCTGTTCCCGCTTTCCCAGCAGGTTCAAATTAGGCCCGTTGACAATACCGATACGCATCATCCAAAGATACGAAAGGGGTATTCATTTTGTAAGGATTTTACTGCCTCTGCAACCATTGGACCTTTAAGGATTTATTAACTTTGCAGCAGCAAACGACATGAGCGATTCCATCAAACACGAATGCGGCATCGCATTCATCCGCCTGAAAAAGCCTCTGGACTACTATCTTGATAAGTATGGATCGGCATTTTACGGCATAAAAAAAATGAACCTGCTGATGCTCAAGCAGGTCAACCGCGGACAGGATGGGGCCGGACTGGCTACGATCAAACTGGATGTACAGCCTGGTAAACGCTATATCAGCCGGCAGAGATCCAACTCCGATAACCCCATTGCATCGGTTTTTAAGGAAGTGCACAAGCATTTCAATGAACTAAGCCCGGAACAACGAAAGGATATTCCGTATCTGAAAAATGAGGTGCCCTTTACCGGCGAGCTGATACTGGGACACCTGCGTTACGGAACTTATGCCAAGAACACCATAGAAAACTGCCACCCCTTTCTGCGGCAGAATAACTGGCAGAACCGCAACCTTGTTCTGGCCGGTAACTTTAACCTCACCAATGTCGACGAATTGTTCCAGCAATTGCTGGATATCGGACAACATCCTAAGGAAAAATCCGATAGTGTGCTCATGCTGGAGAAGATCGGGCATTTCCTGGACGATGAGAACGAACGCCTCTTCAATGAATACCATGCCCTGGGCTACAGCAACGAAGAGGTGAGCAAACTGATTGCGGAGAACCTGGATACCGCCCAAATTCTTCGCCGTTCATTCAAAAACATTGATGGCGGCTATGCCATGGTAGGCATGATCGGTCAGGGAGATGCTTTTGTTCTAAGAGACCCTGCAGGAATTCGCCCTGCTTTTTACTATGAAGATGATGAAGTGGTAGTGGTTACCAGCGAAAGGCCGGCTATCCAAACAGCCTTCAATGTTTCCCTTGATTCCATCAAAGAAATCGGGCCCGGCAATGCGCTTATCATCAAACGCAATGGCGACTTAAAAGAAGAGAATATCCTTACCCCCGCCGAACGCAGGAGCTGCTCCTTTGAACGCATCTATTTCTCAAGGGGCAATGACGCCAGCATCTATACGGAAAGGAAAGAGTTGGGCCGGCTGTTATCACACCGTATCCGCGACCGTATCGGCAACGATTTTGAGAATACGGTCTTTTCATACATCCCCAATACAGCCAGCACCTCCTTTTACGGAATTATCGACGGCTTGCAGGATTACCTGAATACCTATAAGAAAGAGGAAATACTCCGCAGGGGGAGCAGCCTGACCCCGGAAGAACTGGAGCATATTCTCTCGCTTCGCCCCAGAAGGGAAAAAATTGCCATCAAGGACGTGAAGCTCCGCACCTTTATCACCGCCGATCAGCACCGGGATGACATGGTGGGGCATGTTTATGATGTGACTTATGGAGTGATCCGGCCCGGAATCGATACCCTGGTGGTAATTGACGATTCCATCGTAAGGGGTACTACGCTCAAGCTTAGTATTCTCCGCATCCTGGACCGGCTGAAACCGAAAAAGATTATTGTGGTTTCTTCAGCTCCCCAGATCCGTTATCCGGATTGCTACGGGATTGACATGAGCAAGATGAAGGATTTTGTGGCCTTCCAGGCACTGATGAGGCTGATCGAAGAGACGAACCAAGAGGATAAACTGGAAGCTGCCTATGAGCAGGCCAAGGCCGAACTTAAAAAACCCGACGGCAGCCAGAGCAACCCGTTACAGGCTGTTTATGCTCTATTCAGCAATGCGGAGATCTCAAAAAAGATCGCCGAGATCCTCACTCCGGAAGACATTGACGCCGAGGTAGAAATCATTTATCAAAGTCTCAGCAACCTGCATATTGCCTGTCCGAACGATCTAGGCGACTGGTACTTCTCCGGCAACTACCCGACACCTGGCGGGTATCGGGTAGTGAACAAGGCCTTCGTGAATTATATGGAAGGCATTCATGAAAGGGCCTATTAACGATCAGTTCGGATAACCGTTATTCAGGATATTGCGGATTTCATCATCCGTAGCTTTCTCCGGTATCGGAATAAGCACACAGGATTCCGGGAACTGACCTTTGACCAGCATATTTCGGGTAAAGGCGTATTTCCGGTGGTTCTCCCCATCGCTGACCAGGGCAAACCGGAACCCACCCTTGCTACAAGTTGGGGCCATCCGGTGGGCATAATCGAAATAGAACGAAGCCCTGGCCACATTGTCGTATACCGTAACCACATCGGGAATAATCTTAGTTCCGTCAGGACGCAGGTAATGGGTAAGGATTTTCTCCGGCTTCCGCATCCGCGCGATCTGATCGCAGTTGTAGGTGGCAAATCCCGGGAGGCTGATCTGACGGTAACTTTGGTACAGGTTGACAAATCCCGTGGCCGAATTAACAATATTCCGAAGGATAAACTCCTTCTTTTTGCGTTTCACGGTTTCATCATGCCACACCTCTTTCTCACCCAGGGTGTTCCGGTAACGGGCATACTTGCGTGCGAAGAGTTTTTCCTGCATACCCGAAACCCGATGCTTTCCAAAAGCAATCCTGGCCGGAAGCCGTACAAACTCTTTCTCGTCCTTCAGCACAATCTCACATTGTTCGTCGCCTTCAGAATAGTTCAGGCGGATATCATGATACCGCTTTCCCCTGAAATAGCGGCTATAAAACTCCCGGATATTCCGGCAATCTTCGGCTACATAGGTCTGATTCCCGAGTGAACGTATCTCCGGAAACAACTCATAAGCCTGTCCGTAGAAGGTGATATTGAACCTAACTTCATAGAGAGGTTTATGGTTTTCATCCTGGCCCTTGTATATCTGATAGGCCCTTAATTTGATTAGCCGGGTCTTGCGGTAGGTGTATGTTTTAGAATGGTGGTTTTCGGTCAGTGCCCGGTGCCGGTTGAAAAAGGTTCTTCTTAACCCGTAATACCTTTCGGATTTTTGGAACCTGGAATGGACCAGGCCATGGTAGTCTAAATCATCGAATTTGGTAGCAAAGGAGTTCGTATCGAAATCATAGGAGATATCCAGCGTATCCATGATCAGCTCAATCTTTGGCCTGGCCGCCGGTGCCGGCCGTTTCCATTCCCAGCCTCCTTCTTTCTCGTTGAACGCGTAAAAGTTGTAGGTGTCTGCCGAATCGATGGTGGGCATATCCAGCCTCATTTCCTTACCGGGCTTTAACTGCACCTGGCGACCATCATAAGTAGTGGCTTCCAGGCGAAACATACCGGCCGTACGAAAGGTACTGGTGGTACCGGCGCTGTCATACCCCATCGGGACTCCGGAAAGGTAAATATCTACGGGATCGGTCAGCGGACAATAAGAGATCTTCACCGGTTCGTCAACGGGTTTGCCCGATGCATCGATCATGGCATCCGGAGGCAGATGGAGAAAGGACCCCATTCCCAGGGCAAGCACTCCTCCTTCACGGATTATTACGGGATCAACCAGGGTGGTAGTGGCCGGAGGCTCCAATCCATGAATGGGTGGATGGATGTTCTTCACTTCACGGAATTCGGGCTTTGCAGCCCAGTCTGACCAAGTCAGATATTCCGGATGCGATGGCGTGGAAAGTTCGGGAGGGGAAATGGAAACAGGGTCCTGATTTTCCATTTGCCAGGAAGGCATGTCCGGATGAATTAAAACCGTAAATGACTGCTCTTCGTCATTTTCCGTTCGGGTACCGGGATCGTAAACGGATGCTTCACGGGAAAGCCCGGATTGTCCGGATTGCCCGGATTGCCCGCTGTTCGCAGGTTGTTTTTCCAATTGATGAACCCGAAGAAAATAAACGGCTGTTAATAAGCCTGTGCCCAGAATAAGATAAAAGAAAGAACGCCGCATAGGAAGTTGTTTATCCTATAACGACAAACTCCCCAAAAGTTACACTTCCTCTTCTTCCGAAGTGCCCGAAGCTGCGTTTCTGTCCATTTCGGCAACGACATGACTGCGTCGCAGTACAAAGTTCCGGCCCAGGTACAAACGCCGGACTGTTTCATCATTGGCCAATTCTTCCGGCGTTCCGCTCTTGAATAATTTCCCTTCGATGAGCAGGTAGGCCCGGTCTGTGATTCCCAGGGTCTCATCCACGTTATGGTCTGTGATCAGTACCCCGATATTCTTTTGTTTCAAGCGGGCGATAATACCCTGAATATCCTCCACGGCGATGGGGTCCACACCGGCGAACGGCTCATCCAGCAGGATGAACTTCGGGTCGGTAGCCAATGCCCGTGCTATTTCCGTGCGACGACGCTCACCGCCGGAAAGCACCTGTCCGGCACTCTTCCTGACTTTTTCAAGGCTGAATTCCTCGATCAGTTCTTCGAGTTTGGCTTTTTGTTCTTTTTTGCTGAGGGTGGTCATCTCAAGGATGGCCATGATATTGTCCTCAACACTGAGTTTTCGGAACACAGAAGACTCCTGTGGCAGGTAACCGATACCCATCTGTGCCCGCTTATACATAGGCAGGCGGGTAATATCCTGTTCATCCAGGAAGATCTGGCCTTCGTCCGGTTGGACCAAGCCCACGGTCATATAAAAGGTCGTGGTTTTTCCGGCTCCGTTCGGCCCCAGCAACCCGACGATCTCCCCCTGCGCCACCTGTATGGAGACTTCATTCACTACTTTTCTTTTCCGGTATTCTTTAATGAGTTGCTCGGTACGAAGTATCATCAGTCCGCTAATTTCATGTCTACGATCCGGAGTTGCAGGCGTTCTTTGCCATTGAACTCGGTAAGATCAATGTGGTAGCAAATATCAAAAAGTTTGCCCTGCTTTACCTCCTCCAGGTGCTGTCCCTGGAAAAAAGCCATGCCTCCGACAACCCCTGCACCCGTGAAAAAATTGAGTGACAGGTGTTCTCCATAATTTTTGGCCATGCCGGTATCCTTTACTTTTCTGCTTACAAAAAGTGGGTTCTGGTTCCCCGGTCCGAAAGGCGCCATGCGCAGCAGGTTCTTAACAAAATTCGGTTGCAGCGTACCCAGGTCAAGGGGTAGGTCAAACTCCACAATCGGTTGCAGCGATTCCTCCCGGATGCTTGCCTGCACCACTTCGTCAAATGCTTTACGGAAGTCGTCCACCCTCTCCGGCTCCATGGTCAGTCCTGCTGCATGGGTATGTCCTCCGAACTGTAGCAGGTGTTGCTCGCAGGCTTCAATGGCTGCATGAATATCAAATCCCTGAACGGATCTTGCAGAACCGGCTACTTTTTCACCGCTGCGGGTAAGCACGATGGTGGGGCGGTAAAATTCCTCTACCAGCCTGGAAGCTACAATCCCGATTACTCCTTTGTTCCATTCGGGGTGATAGACCACCGTACTTTTCATCTCGTCAAAGCCCGGCATGCTGTTGCACTGGGCAATAGCTGCCTTGGTGATCTCCGCCTCCAGCTCTTTCCTGACATCGTTTGTAGTGTGCAGACGGGAAGCAAATTCGCGGGCTTTTTGTTCATCCTGCTCAATTAGCAAATCCACCGCTCCATAAGCATGTTCCAGCCTGCCGGCAGCATTGATCCGTGGCCCGGCATAGAACAGGACATCACTGACATCGTAGCGTTTTTTTTCTTTCCCTGCAAAGGCTATTTCCAACAATGCCTTAAGGCCGGTATTCGGGTTGCTGTTCAGTTTTTTCATGCCCTGATAAGCCAGTATCCGGTTTTCACCCCGGATCTCTACAATATCGCAGGCAATGCTTACCGCCAGCAGGTCGAGGTAACGAAAAAGGCCTTCAGGGTCCCAATCATACTTCATGCATAAAGCCTGAGCCAGCTTGAAGCCCACTCCGCAACCCGACAGTTCTTTGTAGGGATAGGAACAGTCCTTCCTTTTTGGATCAAGCACGGCAACGGCCGGAGGTAATTGTTCCCCGGGCTGGTGGTGGTCACAGACGATAAAATCAATGCCCCATTCTTTAGCCTGCCGGATCAGCTCTACCGACTTCACCCCGCAATCGAGGGAAACCATTAAAGAGAAGCCCTGATCGCGCGCTGTTTCTATTCCCTTCCCCGATATACCATACCCTTCCAGATAACGATCGGGGATATAGTAATCAACCCTATCATGGTGTTCCCTCAGGAAGGAATAGAATACGCTAACTGCCGTGGTACCGTCAACGTCATAATCGCCATATACCAAAATCTTTTCTCCTTTGTTTATTGCCAAGCCGATACGGTCCACAGCCTCTTCCATCCCTGCCATAAGAAACGGATCATGAAGACCGGATAGCTCAGGGTTGAAAAACGCTTTGGCCTCGTCAAAATCACGGATACCGCGTTGCCCGAGCAGTACCGCCAGAGCGCCACTCACTCCGGGGATACGCTTCAATCCGTCCAGCAATGCAGCATCGGGTATCCTGCGTTGTATCCAGCGTTTCTCCATGAAGGCAAGTTAAATGCATAAACAGAAAAGCGCCGCACTCCTGCCAAAATTGACCGGAATACGACGCCTTTTTAACGGAATTTCAATCAATTGAATTCCATAAATTTTTTCTCAAATTCTTCCCACTCTTCGGCAGCAAACAAAGCGTTGGGTTGCGGTTGCTTCACATAAACGGTCAAATGCGCAACGGCATTCCCCTGGATGAAACCATCGGACTCTACCAGGATAACGCCTTTTTTGGCATTGGCTCCGGCCTGACGCTCTACGGCGTCGTTGCCGGTAACCTTGAAGGCTTTGTATTCCAACTCTTTTTCCGTCTCATTGAAAAATGCCACATAGTGCCAGGAACCATCCACCATGGCACGGTCCACATCCATCAGGCAATATTTCTTTTTCCCTCTGGACTCAATCTCTTCCGACATTTCCGTCCAGCTGGCTGTAGCAAAGTATTCCGACTTCTTATCCATTTTACGGTAAATGCCGTAATACACTTCTTCGCCGAATAAGGTATAGAAATCAAAATCCTGGATTTGCAGGCCTTCCTTTTGTTTGCCTTGCCAATCGGATTCGAATTCGTCCCAGGAATTGATCCTTACCAGAGTAGAAGTTTCGCCGTTTTTATCATAGACTGCCACCACTTCTACGGCATCATCCTGTTCTTTGAGAGCGATATCCCGGAGCGCATATCCTTGGCCGGACATGGCTTCTGCATCAGCCTCAAAGGCTTCCGGACTTTCATAACGTTTCAGGGTCTGGCCACCTTTTCCCTTATTCCAGATACCGCGGTAATAGAACCGGCCTTTTTCCTGGTAGCATTCCAGGTCAACCAGTTCTTTGTTCGACGCCACGTTCACCCAGGCCAGGCTGGGGAGCAACGCGATTGCTGAAAGGATCAGAGTAAGTTTTTTCATATTCATAATTTCGGATTGAAGCCCGAAAATAGGCAATTCTCCCTATCCATCCCTTCGCTTCTTCGAATAAAAAAAGCGGACCCCGGAGGGAGCCCGCTTCTTCTTTGTTCATTTACTTTCAGCGTGTAATCTGAAGAGAAAGCACTTTATTGAGTTTTCCGGACACCAGGTGTACCTGATAGGTACCAGGTGCCAGATCCAGGTTCAGCTTCATGGAAGCGGAACCGGAAGAGGCCTGTTGACTATGTACCCGTTTTCCGGTCATATCATAAACCTGCACGGTAGCTGACTCGGTCAGAACACTTCCGAAATCCACGGTAACCAAACCGGTGGCAGGGTTCGGATAGAGCACAATTGCCGATCCGTTCATATCCTGAACTCCGGTGGTATTTTCCAGCACTTCGATGGTACGGCATACCTGTGCGGAAACGTTTCCGGAAGGATCGGTTACCTGGTAACAGATGCTGTAAAAGCCAACCCAATTCGGATCAAAGTTTCCGCTGATTTGCAGAACTGTCTGCAGGATGCTCTCATCGTAGTAGTTGTCGCGGATAGTCACACCCGGGTCGGTGAAACTTTCCCAACGCATCATGCTCACAGCGGCAGTGCCGTTAAGGGTCAGTACCGGAGCCTGGCGATCCACTACCCGAACTATACGGGTAACCGGAACAGCCGTATTGCCGTTACAATCCACACTGGTATAGATCAGGGTATACTCACCCAGCACCGAGGTGTTCGGCTTCTGATTCACGGACCAGGTCAGGGCTGAACAGTAGTTATCGGTTACCTGAACGCCTTGCTCAATGTAGGTATTGAATACATCCACCACCACGGTATCTGCACCGGTAAGGATCACGAGAGGTAAGGTATGATCTTCCACACTTACCAACCGGGTTACCACTGTCACATTACCGGAACCGTCTGTTACGGTATAGGTCATTGGGTAAACCCCGATAACGTGTTTGTTCACCATACTGGAGTCGATCTCTACCAAAACGGTGCTGTAGTAGTTATCCCCCACGGTATATCCGGGTTCATTGATGGAAGTATGGACTTCCATTACCAACGGGTTCGCTCCTGCCAGTTGCAGTACCGGAGCCACATCATCCACCACAACCACTTCCCTTGCCACGGAATCTTTGTTTCCGACAGCATCTACAACCGTGTACCAGTAGTAGTATGTTCCCAGGCTGTTCAGGTCGACATTATCTCCGAACTGAAGTTGTGGGGTCAGGTCTTTCAGGTAGTAATCCGATGCCGTAGCTCCACTGTCGGTATAGTTGGTCATGGCCGTTACGGTAACGGAGGCCGGTCCGGTAAGGATAATCACCGGTTTGGTAACATCCGGGGTAACTACTACCACACGTATACGTTCGGTTGCCTGATTTCCATCATTATCCGCCACATTGTACCTTACCGTATACACACCTACCATAGCAGTGTCCACAGGGTTCAGGGTGGTCATAACCGGAGTGAGGTTGCCGTCCACGTTATCCATGGCAACAGCCCCTGCATCGGTATAGGAATAACCTTGTTCCACCCAAACGGTATCCATACCCATGAGGGTAATAACCGGGGCTTGTTTGTCTACCGTGATACGTACCGGGTAATCCTCAAACTCGCCGGTCGGGTTGATTCCGCAAGGTTTATTGGCATCTTGTCCGTAGCTCACCCCTACACGCAGGGTGGTAAAGCCCAGGTTAGCGGTTGACGGAACACCGATCCGTGCCGTATAGTACAGGCTTTTGGTGGAAGCTTCGAAGGCCACTTCTTCTCCGGCATCAGTAAAATCACCGTCGTTGTTCCAATCGATCCATACTTTTCTACTCATCGGATCCACGGTGCTCTGACGTTCGATACGGATATCAAAGCTGTCGCGGAGGGCAAGGTCCACTGCAGGAAGCAGGTCAACATAGCTGGTGTAGGTTTCCGCGCCGCTGCTGCTGGCATTGTCTATCGTTCCGAATTTCACACGGCTGATGGCCACATCGCTGCTGGCGCTTCCGACTACAGGGCTGCAATAATCGAACACATCGATATAAGCGGTCTTGATAAGACTATCGGATCCCACCGAGTTGGTTACTTTCAGCTGCACGGTATATTGACCGCTTTTCAGGAAGCTTACTTTCAGGTCTTTGTCAGTAGGCAATCCGATCATGTTCACGGTCACCTCCGGAGTAATCGTCCATTCCCAGGCCGTTCCACCCTGTAAGCTGCTATCAAAAAGGGTAATGGTGCTGAGCACAGGCACCTTCGTGCGGCTGGCTGTAAAACCAACTACCGGAGCACTTACCGGAGCATAAACGGTTATCTGTTTCTGAAGGGTATCTCCTCCACCGCAGTTATATACCATAAGGGCTACGGGATAGGTGCCGGGGGTATTCCACTGGTAACGATCGCTTTCTTTCTTACCACCGTCAATTCCGGCTTGCAGGAATGGAACATCAAAATCCCACTGGTAGCTCAGTGCGTCACCGGTACTGGTGGAAACGAAGCTGGCAACCTGGCCGATAAACACCGAATCCTGGGTCACAAAATCCGCAACCGGTTTGGGCGTATTCGGGTCGGGAGTGGAAGTCCAGTAAGCCACGAATCCGGCGGTTTGTCCGGCCGGACTGGTAGACCATTCGATAAACATTTTACCGCTGCTGGCGACAAGTCCGTTTGTTCCGCCGGGGAGGTTGGAGTTGCCGTTGAAAGTTCCGATCAGCGTACCGGAATTATCGGTACCGTCATATACTCTCAATTCATCATCCGCATCGCTCAACAGCCATTGTGTGAAACGCAGGGTTACTTCGCCGGCGCAGGGATGGATCAGGAAGCTGCAGTTGCTGTTTGCCGTGTAGTTACCGTTCGCTCCCCCTTCATCGGTCAGGCGACCGGCTGGGAGTGTGCTTTCGGTAGCCGAACACAGGCTGGCGTCGTCGTTCACTTTGATGTAAGCGGTTTTACAAAGCATATTGCCCTGTCCGAAACTATTCCATGTAGTCAGGCAGATTTTGTATTCACCCGGGCTAAGGAACAGCACCTGCGGATCGCTGATGAAAGCATCGGAGAAGATCACATCATAGCTGGGTTCAGCCGTCCATTCCCATTGAGTCGCTCCATGATCGGAAAGGTCGCTGAGTTGACTGGGTTCCAGAACATCCACCACCAGTTTGCTGGCTGTAAAGTCGGTATTAGGAATGCTGGAGGGATTGATGACATTCACCATCACGCTGTCTCTGTCCACACCGGTACAGCTCCTTACACGGAGTTTCACCTCATAATTACCGGTTGTACCGAATACATGGCGGTAGTTGCGTTCTTTGGAGACTACGGCATTGTCTACATACCAGGTATAATCCAGCAACACGTTGGCGAGCGGGGTAAAGGCCGAATAGAATTTAGCCGGAGAAGACACAAATACGCTGTCTTCCTGCACCAGGATGGCATCGGGGCTAGGCGTAGCGAAATAAGACTCATCCGCTCCGAGAGTGGGGGCAAACTCGCAACGTTCGTTTCCGTCGATGTCGTAGTACCATCCGGCAAATTTTCCGCGGAGGTTGATGATGGATTGATCCAGAGCCAGGTTGGTCGGGCTAAGGAAGCCGGGATCCTGGTTGTAGCTATTCACATCAAAACCTAAACCGGCGGCAACGCCCTGGTAACTTGCAAAATCGTTGTACGTGGTTCCCTGGAAATTGAACATGATACCTGTACCGAGGGTCCAGTAGTTGTTGTAATCCAGCGAATCAAAGCCGCAGGTCGCATACATCGAATAGGAGTTAGCGCTTGTTCGGTAGTTCTGGATGTGGTTGTTAAACATCCTGACACTCGATCCACCGGTGAAATAAAGCGCATAGGCAGAGCTCACGCTGACACTGTTGTGTACAAAGCGGAAATTTCCGGAACCTGATGCATAAACCCCATAATCCGCAGTACTTACGATCTTGTTATTGGCTACTTCCGAAACGAGGTTGGCATCGTAATAAGCAGTGTTAAGGTTGCTCATGTACAGCGCATAATCGCCGGAAATAATGGTATTGTTCGTAAACCGGGGGTTACCCATGTAGGTGGTATATAAACCGTCGGCATTGGCCGTATTCCGGGTGTTTTCCATGTAGCAGTTGTCTACCACCAGTTGGCTGTTGTAGTAGGCATAGATGCCGTAGTAATAATGATCCCGGATCGTGGTATTGGTGATTTTGTTCCCTACGATAGGCAGTGTGGTGCTTCCTCCGTTCAAACGGATTCCGTAGTATCCTCCGGTAACGGTTACGCTATCGATGTGGTTGTAGTTACCATTGTCGGCATAGGTGCTGGCACTGGTCTTACTTCCGGAGAAGGTAATGCCTGTTACGGTAGCACCGGTAGCTGTGGTATTCACGGTTACATTCACATTGCGCAGCGCATTGCTGTCCGCTTTATTGATGAACATAACCCCGATACCGTTACTTGCGCCGGTACCCCTAATGGTCATATCACGGAATTCCACGAAGTCGGCTCCGTCAAACATAAGGGTCACAAAGTTCGCGGTACTGGTTCCGGCGTTGCTGAGAATGGTAGAAGTACGTCCGGCACCGACAAAACGGATGAGGTTGGTGCTGCTTGCTCCCGGGATTTCCGTGATCTCGATACGTTCGTTAAACGTGCCGGAAGCCACATGGATGTTTACCGGTCCGCTTACCCCGCATTCGGTAAGGGCAAGTACGGCATTGGCAAATGTTCTGAAGTTGGTAGCCGAAGCGGGCAAAGCCGGGTTCAGCGTGTAGTTACCATTTAGAATTGTTGCACAGGGTGTGCGGTATACGAGTGGCCCGGCCCAGGTAGAGCTGTCGCCTGTCTGGCAGATCTCCCTTACATAAAAATAGTAGGTGGTTCTTTCGTTCAGGCCGGTTAGGTATACGCTATCATGCGCTACTACGGTACCGGGTCCTGTCGGGGTAATTGCACTGGTTGCATTTACATAAGCCCAGGTATTGGATACCGAACCGCCACTCCATGCCAGGGTAGCATTGTATGGATTTACGGTCAGCGCTTTAAGGCCTCCGGGCGCCGGCAGGTTGGCTTGTTTTACCCGGGTCAAAGTGTCGTTGGTATTGACGGTGTCATTACCCCCGTTAGGGTTGGAGGACCAAATTTTAACGGTATAGGCCGCAGAGGTAAAGTTAAAGGATCCAACGGTCACCTGGCGGGTTGGGCCGCCTGTTCCTCCGATGGTATCAATGGTTCCGATAAATTTGAAGGGTGTCTGGGCTACTCCGTTCATACTCCAGTTAAGTGTTACGCTATCTACCACATTCTTCCCGAAGTTCTGGATAGTGGCCACCACATTGTGAATGCCGGCACAGTATACATTCGGGGAATCGATAGAGATCACACCCACGTCGTTGGTTGCTCCTGAGGAGAGCACTTTGATTACGATGATACCGTCTCCGGTACCTATACCGGCCATGTTGGTCTGGTTCATTCCGATATTGTAGGAACCGCCACCGCCGCCTTCGGGGAAGCCTGTTGTGGTGCTTCCGGCACCACCGCCACCGCTGTAGCCACCGCCACCGCCGCCACGCCGGTTATCCCAGCTGTTGGCACCGCCGCCGCCGCCAAAGCCACCTTCACCACCGTTGGTTGCCGCACGTCCGCCGGCACCACCGTTAATGAATGCTTTTCCTCCGGATACGTCTCCTCCATCTCCAAGGAGACCACCACCGCCACCGGCGATCCCGCCGTCAACGCCACCGGCGCCATTGGTACCACCGGCCCCGTTGGTAGGACCGTTGGCTGCCGTGTTACCGGATGTTCCGGTAGAGGCATCTGTTGTGGAGGTATGGGAAGAAGCCCAGGAACCACCGCCGCCACCTGCGATCAGGATAGGCGTATTGTTGAAATAGGTAAGGAAGGAACCGCCTCCCCCACCGTACTGATTGGTACCTGACCCGACAGGAGGAGCTCCTTTTTGTCCTACCAGGATCTTAAGCGTATCACCGGCATTCAGGATAAATTCACCCGACATATAGGCCCCGCGGCCTCCATAGGTGCCATAACCTTTGGCACCGGTAGCCGCAATACTGTAAAGTCCGGTTTGCGGAACGATCCAGTACTGAATCCCCCCGCTGACTAATACCTGTCCGGCAAGGGGAGTACCGGTATAGGCTGTGTTCACTTGTGCCTGGGTCGGTCCATACTGACCCGCTGCACCTGCATTCGTGAACGTGTACGTCTGGGCATGCGTGGTAGTAATAAACAGCACACATGCGGCCAGAACTGGCCACGCTCGTTTGAGTAACATGTTTCTCATTACATTCTCTGGTTTGTTTTCTATTGTGATTTGGATTCTGATTGCGAAAGCAGGGAATAGCCGGGGAACCCGTTCAAGCCACTGTCTGAAAAGAGAAATAGTGGCTGAAGCAGGATAAATGACCCCGAAAATTCGCGATCGGGCCCAAAGGATGAGCCTGAAGATGAAACCGGCAAAAGCCCGGTTTGCAGTGATAAAAACCCAAAAGACACAGGAATGCTATGAGGAAGTAAGGGCTTCATGGAAGAAACCAAACTCCACCACGGAACACCGGAAGAAATAACCGGATACCCGCGAACACCCGCAAACTGCCGGACAACACCTGTTGTCCACAGCGAGATACGCATACTCATTACTTGATAACTTTGGGTTTGATGATAGGAGTTGGATGTCTGGTCTGCAATCCAACTGACGGCAATTAAATTTGCTGCCGGCAGACTATGATTACGGTTTGGTTTACATTCAAATCCGCATGCAATATACCTATTATTAACAACTACATAGTTCAAGCATATCCGTGTTTTCGATTAATATCTACACCTAGCTATTATACCTATGTAACACACATAAATAACACTACCTATCCCTCATAAAGCCCGTATACTCAGCATTCACATCAATTTCCCTGAAAACAAGACCTCTTGAAAATAGCCTCAATTAAGATTGTATTTTACTAGTTATATTCTTATGATTGCAACAGCGTGAAACCCAATAAAAGAACTGTCCATTACCTGATCCTTTTTCTTATTCCTTTTCTGGTTTCCTGTGGGGAAAGGAAGAAACAACCGGACAACAGTCACAAGCCAAACATCCCTTCGGAGGCATCTCTGTTTCCTCTCCTGAATGACAGCCTATCCGGCTTGAAACGGGAAAAGCTTAACACGGCATTTGTTACAGGACTTGAGCATGATCTGGATTCTCTCCGGCTTGCACTATGCCACAACGGAAGCATCCGGGCTCTTTCCATTCAATGGGTCGATCTTAATACCGGACTGGGTTTTCAGCTGGATTCCACTACGCGCTACGTCCCAGCTTCTTTACTGAAAATCCCCATTCTGATTGCCTGTTTTAAGCTGGAAGAAGAAAAAGGAAATATCCTCAATCAAATGTTGATTCCGGGCCAAGCTGACCCGGGACTGATCGATAAAAACCTGGAAGAAAACGAATCCTGGACCTTTGAATCCGGAAAGGCATACCCCGTTACGGAGTTGATGCAGATTATGGTGAGCCATTCGGACAATAACGCCACTCTCGCCCTGCTCCAGTTCCTTGAACAACAGGACCCTTATTTGCTTGTTCGGGTAGAAAACGACCTGAAGGCCACCCTGCCGCCCACCTCAAATAACCTGGAAGATATTGTTCGGATCGGTCATTTTGCCGCTATGATGGAAGCACTATACCAGGGCAGCTATCTGAATCCCGATCATTCCAACCGGGCCTTGCAGATGCTAAGCCGAAGTCGTTACGGCCAGGGATTTCGCAAGAGTATCCCCGCCGGCATATCCATGGCACACAAATTCGGAGTACGTTTTAATGTAAGTGAAATGAATCCGGAATTTCCGGTACAGCTACACCAGGTAGCCATTGTATATCATCCGAGGCATCCCTTCCTGCTATCAGTTATGAGCAAGGGCAACGATATCAATTTGCTTCGTAGTGCTCTGCAGCAATGCGCTGGATTGTGCTATGATAAAGTGAACGGTTATCCTTGATCAGTTCCAGCGGGGATCCATGGGATAACCTGCAAGGCGTGCCGCTTCACCGCCAAGACGGCGGATACAGGTTTCCCACAACTGTGTTGCCGGTGTGTCCCAAATCAATGGCGCTTCGACTCGTATGGTCAGCCAGGTTTGCTCCTGCATTTCTGCCTCAAGCTGACCAGGCCCCCAACCGCTGTATCCCAGGAAATAACGGGAATGCACCTTTCCTTCCCCACCACGTTGCAGCTGCATCATCAGTTCAAAATCTCCGCCCCAATACAGGCCATCCATCACCCGCTCTGCCCCGGGGATCTGCTCACCGGAATCATGCAGATAATGCAGGGTTTCCAGTTCTACCGGCCCTCCCTCATACACCTTCTCCTCTATACCGGAAAAAGACTCGCCAAAATCAGACAAACCCAGTTCCAGGCTCCGGTTCAACACAAACCCGACAGAACCTTCCTCATTATGGGCAACCAACAGCACAACAGTCCGGGCAAAATTGGGATCGGCGAGAGTCGGCTCGGAAAGTAAAAGGCATCCTTTTTCGGGACGAAATGAAGACCAATCGATCATGACAACGAATTACCGAAATAGCCGATAAGAATCCAGATTTATCCTTAATAATTTATCACTTTTCATCCCCTGAAAGCCTTTTATCGAAAAGGTTTTCGAGATCGATTAAATACTTTCCCAACTAGGTATATATATCTATATTCGGGTAGAATACTCATTATTTGGTTTGGTGATATGCCCCGGTCCTTAATTGGGCTGGGGCATTCATAATAATAGCGTCACCGTACCGGATTGCTGGAATATTTCTCCGAAACCATCCCTGGCTCTGAAAAGGTACAAGTATACTCCTGATTGGAAGTATTCACCGGTCTTCGGATCCTTTCCATCCCAGGAGCCCTCAGGATCATTTGTCCTGAAAATGATTTCTCCCCAACGGTTATAGATAATCAGTTCCGATTCATAAACCGATTCACAAACAGGGCGAAATTCTCTGTTCGACTCCAATCCGAATGGAGAGAATGCATTCGGAACAAAACAATTCATCGGATACCGAACCCGGAAGGGCATCATAAAGGTGTCGTAACATCCCCAACGATTGGCTCCTATCAGCTCCAGTTCAAAGTGGCCGGTATCCTCACTCATCCATAAATAATTTTGGACTCCGACGCTATCGATACCGTCAAGACTCCATTGCAGTTGAACCACACTTTGGTCAGCCACATGTATTTCCAGGGTCTGTTCAATTTTAGGTACCGTATCCGACAAGGTGAATAGAGCACTTGGGTATGGATAAGCACGACCTGCTTCGGTTTCCGTCGGAGAAATACAACCGTTCGCGTCTTCCACGAATAACTCCAGCAGGTAATTGCCCGGAGCCGTTAGCACATATTCAAAGTCAGGGTCGGAAGTCAGGGAATCCGAAGTCCCCGGAGAAATGGTCCAATGATATACAGAGCCTGCTGACGGGAAGCGCACTTGCATGCGGATATTCCCCGGCACACAAAGCGGAGAATCCAGGAGATCAAACAAAGCAGATTGAAGCGGGTATACTCCCACATACAGGGAGTCGCAATAATCCTGGCTGCATCCATCTCGCACACAAAACTCCAAAGACGTATCCCTCTCCAGAAGCAATTGCTGATTCAACTGACTTTCGACTCCGTTCCAGTAATAGCGGATCGAATCTGTAAGGCCTCCGGAAACCTGAGGCTGCAAATCCATACTCACACCCTGGCATACCTGGGTATCATTCGGGAATATGACCTGGATAGGATCCAGAACATCTATACGGAACTCAATCGTATCGTCATCGCTGCAGCCGTCATGGGCTATTATCCGTATGATCTCATCACTCTGCGCCACAATACCGTTGTACAAAGCAGCACTGTCATGGGGCGAAGAAGTATACCCGTATGGTCCTCCGTTTCCTTCGGTAATCCATGGAGTAAACCGGAATATTTCATCGTAACACAAGGTGGTATCCGATTGAGGCGCAATTTTCAGTTCCGGGCCAGGTTTCAGTTGCAGACTCAGGGAATCCCCAAAAACGGAGCAACCGTCTTCAAGAAACAGCCTGAGGTCGGTAACCGTAGTGATACGGAACTGAATATCCGATGTGGAAGACAGAATATTATCCGCCGGATCTTTCCAGACAAAATCGTATCCAGCTGGCAATCCACCAGATGCCTGAGCCTGAAGGTTCACCGTTTCGCCATAACAATACGGAGTATCCAGAGGTAACTGAAGCCTTAGGCTATCACGAACATCTATCCGTACAGAATCCAGTTGCTCACTCTCATCGCATTGATCCACAATACGCAGATGGAGCACCTGATCTTCATAAAATGTACGGTAAAAATAATTGGAAGAGAGGGTGTCTCCCTCCCAGTAAAAACCGTATTGACCGGTATCCTGTTCCGCACCGGAAGCATAAATCAGCACCTGTTCACCTACGCATACCAGTGTATCCTGACGAATCTGGATATTCTTTGGCACCCTAACCTGCAACAGGGTCTTTGTAGAAGCCAAAATACCACAGGCATCTCTTACCCTAAGTCCCACGGTTTCATTGGCCGAGGCCACTATGAGGAAACTATCACTTGTCCCATAGGGACCTGATTTCCATGAATAATTGAAAGGTGCCGGGTAACCTCCGGAGGTAGTGGCATGCAGGTAAATGCTATCTCCATAACAGGCAAATACCGTATCCGGAAGGTCTACAGCAGGAATTTGCGACACGCGCAACAGTACTTCCGAACTGTCGGGAACAGCCGAACACCCGTCTTCCACCTTCACCCTCAGGCGAAGAGAATCGGTAAGGAGGGTATCCATTGTAGCACCTACTTTCCTGAGCGCATTGCTTTGTGCATCATACCAGAGAAAGCGATAGCCGGATTGTTCGCCTCCGGAAGCAGTAGCCGTGATTTGCGACTGGCTATTGAAACAGAGCAGGGTGTCGGGAGTTACCCGGATGGAAAGCGGATCCCGGATGGAAGTATGGAAATGCAAGGTATCCCGAAGAATCGAACAGGAATCCCAGGCAATGAGTGTTATCCTTTGCGGATTGTTAGCAAACAACACCAGGGAATCTGCCTGAGCAAGTATGTTGCCTGACGAATCCAGCCAGGTATAAGCCGCCCGGGAAGTATCCCCTTCCAGGATTCCCCCATAAAAAACCGCCCTTTGCCCGGCACAAAGCAACGAATCGTTCATCGGTTTCAGCTTAACTGCCTGACGGTACTGAATACTGACGGTATCGTAATTAATACAAGTACTGACCGAGTCAGTAACACGGAGTATGTAGGTTGAATGGTTATTCGGCAGGGTGATCAGCATAGCCGAATCCGTTTGAATTGAACCGGCATGCGGTTCCCACCGATAACTGCCTCCGCCACTACCCTCGATATACACTGTATCACCGAGACAAAAAAGAAAGTCAGGGCCAGCATCGGCATTGGGTTTCCCTCTGACTTCTATGGGCAGGGAGGAAATAGAACCATAAACGGCCGGATTATCCGAACGAACACGGTAACGGTACTGTCCGGAAGGAGTTTGGAACAAAGGTATCGCCCCCTTTAACGTTACCACACCGGTATCCTGCAGGGAATCAAGCACTAAGGGGTACTCAAAAGAGCCCACACTGTCTGATAATTCCAGGTAAAAACGGTTTCCCTGATTGAAAATGCCATTTTTAACAAAATTGGCGGTTAGGGTATCTCCCGGACAGTAAGCATTGTTCGTCGGGTCCAGGGTACGGATAAACGGTTCACTGAACTTCCAGTAATGAATGCCATAGGCTTCAAAACGTGACCGCAGGCTATCCGTAATGAAGGTATCATTATTCAACAGCAGTTTACTTCGTACTACGGAGTTGGCTTCATTCATCGTACACCACACAATATTGCCCAACGGATCGGTATAGACTCCACAACCAAGGTTTGAGTTCGGTTGAGCCAGGGTATCAACAGAACCAACTCCGACAAACCAAAGGCATTCGAACTGTTCGTTCATCTTGAACAATACCGCCTGGGGTTTGCTGCTGTTATGCGCCAGATTCATATTGACGGTTTTATTCGGAGAAGCCAGGAACGGTGATGTCATCTCTCCGGAGAGAAAAAGCTCACCAGCCTGACTGATATGCAAACCCCGGATACCTTCATTGTTTTGATAATTTCCGTTAATCTTGGGCATGACCCTGATACGGCTTGTTACCCCATTGCCACTGACTCGTGCCAGAAACAACTGGTTGGCTGTGTTGAGAACGGGTAATTCATTTCCCCCTACACTGTCAGTAGAAGACTGCTGTAATCCAAGTACCACCACATTGCCACCCGGTTCATGGTCAACCACCCAGGCTTCGGCTCCAGCCTTCACCACGTGTTCAATGTCGCCATTGGTTTCATCGATTATCGCCAGATAACCTCCTGAACCGTTCAGCGAAAAACCCTGAAAACCGGAATTATTTAAATAGGTAGAAACCATGGCGAGCTTGCCCTGGTAACTTCTGCTAAGGTCTCCTTTTCCCCAATCGGTCCCGGCCTTTTGGCAAACATTCCTTAAGTAGACGGGACTTCCCGTAGCATCCAAACAAAGCAAAAAATGACTGGAAGCAGACATGGTGACCAACGTCATCGGGCCGCATTGCAACGTGAGGGAGAGTCTGCCGGCGATGTAGGCATGCCCGTCCGGATCGCTTGTTATGGCAATCGGATAATCGTAGCCAGAGCCCCCGAAAGTGCGGGTATAAATAATTTGGCCCGCTGCATTTAGCTTCACTACAAAGCAATCGTAATTGCCGTAAGAATAAAGGTTGGTTCCCTGGATAGAGGAGTTGCCGTAGTACCAACCTAACACATAAATATTACCGACGGAATCTGCGTGAATACTGTGCCCGGATTTAAAGCCGGTTCCATTCAGGGTACGTGACCAGATTACCTGACCATCAGGGCTTCTTTTAACAATCAAGGTCTCAAAAGCCGCATTGTGAACATTGGCCCCTACATAGACCTGATTCCCGAATGGAGCACAACTGATAATGTTTCCGCTGCCATCTATGGTAACATTTTTCCTGGCTCCTTTATAGCCAATAAAGCCAAACTCCGCCTGGTTTTCATCCAACTCGCTCCATTCCAGGCGCTGTGAAAACCCGGGCAAAAAGAAAACAATTCCCAATAGCCAAATTGTGATTCGTACCCCTGGTAAATTGTTCCTTTTCATGTCCTCCCTTTTAAACAGGAAAATGCCCCCCGGATTGCCGGGGGACATTCTCTATTGTTCCCATTTGAATTGATTATTCCATGAAGTTGAGTTTAGCAGTATAGGTCTTGTCTCCGGCATTTACTACAATATAATAAATACCCGGCTCAATACCTTCCATATCCAAACGAACCTTATCAATTTGTTTATCAACAGTTTGGGTTTTCACCACTGCGCCACGTGCATCGTATACTTTTACCTGGGTAGCCTGCATGTTGGCATCCAGTTCTACCCATACCGGGCCGTTGCTCGGGTTCGGATATACACGGATGTTTCCATCAGCTGCCAGGTTGACTCCATTCGGGTCAGCCGGTCCTACATTCACCAGTCTGCATACCTGAACGGCTCTATTACCAGAGTTGTCAGTGACTTCGTAGCAGTATTGGTACAGGCCTTCCTGATCGGTAACTACCCCGTCAAGGATAATCAGATTCGCTTGCAGTGAAGCCTCGGAATCATAGTTGTCCTGGATGGTAACTCCGGGATCAAGGATATCATCAAAACGGTTGATGTAGATCAGCGAAGAGCCTTTAAGGATAATCACCGGAGCTTCACGGTCAACAACATTAACTACGCGGTCAAGGGTAGCCACATTTCCACTGGAATCGGTGGATGTATAGGTCAGGGTATACTCACCCAGTACCGAAGAGTTTACGACACCGGTTACGTTTACGCTCAGTCCTTTGGTGTGGTTATCGCTCACACTGTATCCCGGCTCCACATACTTATCGAATACATCGATAGTCATGGTATCTCTTCCGAAGAGTACAATTTTCGGAGCGGACACATCCTTCACTTCAATGGTACGGGTGATGGTGTTGGCCACATTACCGGAAGGATCTTTAGCTCCGTAGGTAACTACTACCTGACCGATTATTTTGGTATTCACAACACCGGTACGTGTGTAGTTGAGACCTGCATAGTAGTTGTCATTAACGGTCACACCGGGGTCGGCAAAAGGAGTTCCGTAATCCAGGATCAGCGGGTCAGCTCCCAGCAATGTCAGTGTTGGTGCGGTCTGATCCACTACCTTCACAACCCGTTGTCCGGTAGAAGTATTACCCTGCAGGTCAGAAGCAGAATAGGTGATGTAATAGGTTCCCAGTTGTGAAGAATTCACGGAACCGGAAGTATTGATCACGCTAATCACTCCGTCTACAAAGTCAACAGCATTCACACCAGGATCATTCCATGTGGTATTTACTTCATGGAAGATGGTATCTCCTCCCGTTAGTGTAATTACCGGTCCGGAACCGTCAGGTTGTACAATTATTCTGCGGATTACACTGTCGGCTTTATTACCTGCAGAATCGGTTACGTTGTAAGAATACCAGTATTCTCCTGTTTGTGTAACATCCAGGTTATCGTTCACCTGGATCAGGGAAGTGATATCACCGTCAGAATTATCGAATGCAGTAGCACCCTGGTCATTGTAAGTGAACCCTCGCTCGATATAAATAATCGGGTTACCAATCAGGCTAATAACCGGTTTTTCGGTATCGGTCAGGATAGAGATCCTGTAATCTTCGAATTCACCGAACTGGTTAGGTCCGCAAGACATATTCATATTACCGGCAGTATTGGCTCCCACACGCATTCTGGTAACGCCTTCAGATGCCGATTTCGGGATACGGATGGAACCGTTAACAGTCAACGCAGATGAGGAGGGTTCGAAGAACACCTCTTCACCCGCATCGTTAAACGAACCGTTCTTATTGAAATCTATCCATACTTTATAACTGATGTTATTGAAGTTGGTAGTACGGTTAAGGGTGATAGGGTAAGTAGCTCCTTGTTGTACTGTTGCTTCGTCGTCGAATTGAATGTAGCTGTTCACACCAACATCACTGCTGCGGTTAATTCCTGCAAATTCTACTTGCGACATGCCGATATCCGCACTGAGGTTAATGCTATTCGGTGTACAATAAGCAAATACTCCGATGTAGCTGCTTTTCACGAGGCTGTCAGCACCAAGCGAGTTGGAGGCAACCAGTTTGACCTCATACATTCCGGTCTTTTTAAATTTCACGAAAGGATTCCGGGAAGTACTGTTAGATCCGCTTACATATTCTACGTCAGCAGAAGGCGTAATGGTCCATTTCCAGCTGTTCGGGCCGTTATCCGAACGGTCAATCAAACGAATGGTGTCCTGTACGATACAGGCAGTACGTGTAGCTTCAAACTCCACAACAGGAGCAGAAGTAGGAGCAAGAACTACCACATCTTTGGTAAAGTCGCTTCCGTTTCCGCAACGGGCCACGTACAGTTTTATGGTTTGAACACCAGGTTGAGTAAAGGTAATCTCGGCATCCTTACCGCTGAAATCATTGAGACCATTGTTGTCATAATCCCAGGAGCTTTCGTCAAAATCACCGGTACTGGTATTGGTAAAGATGTAAGGGGCATCCGTGTATACCGTATCCGGGCCATCAAAAGAGGCCACCGGTGTGGGGAGTGTTTTCGGCGTACTTGACCATTCTCCGAGGAATCCTCTTCCGTTGAACGCGCAGTTTACAGAGTACTCAATATACATAGAGCCTGAAGTTGCGGTTACAGTTGGAGGAAGAGAAGGCAGCGGCGTATTGGCAGGTCCGTTGGTAAATCCATTAGGGAAACCAGCAGCAACGTGAAGCGGGATTCCTGTATTATCTACTCCATCATAGATCTTCACATGGTCACTGGGCTGCAATACTGGAGGATTGCTTCCGGGGATATTACAGTTTGTTACCTGGTATGAACTCATGTCAAAATCCAGGAAATTGAAACTGATGGTCGACGCACAAGTCGGTTTGATCAGGAACCCGCAAAGGTTACCCACGGTGGCATAATTGGGGTAGTTAGAGAATACCCCGCCTTCGTCGGCAATAAATCCTGATTCAGATGTAGTGCTGGTAATAGAACAGAAATCATTAATGGCAATATTCCGGATATAATCGGGTTTGGAAATATAGTTTCCTGCACCAATTACGTTTTCGGAATAGAATTCTACGTTATAAGCTCCCAGTTCCAGGAACAGAACAACAGGGTTCTGCGAAGTGGAATCGGTTCCATTGGCGTATACATAGGCAACGTTACCGTTTACGTTTTCCGGTGTAATTTTCCAGTGCCATTTGTTGGCACCGTTGGTACTCAGATCCTTAAAACGAACTTCCAGCGTCTGGTTGGTAACGTTACGGTTAGCGATGAACTCGCAGGACGGAACCGCGGGAGGGTCAATTACATTGATCTGCTTGGTTGTACTGTCGCTAAGCATGTTACCGCAGCTGTTCTTGCTCATGGCAAGTTCCACGGTTTTATTGCCGGCAGTAGTATACTGTGCTTCTCCGTCAATTGTGGTGGCATCAACCGTTCCGTCGTTGTCATAATCCCAGCGGTAGTCGTAGCTAAGTCCCTGAGAGTTGTTCGGTAATGGAATATAAGCACCTCTGTAGGCAGTTGCCGGTGCATCAAAAGCCGCTGTCGGCTGAGGAGCATCCTGGAAGTCAACCAGCACCTCAAAGGCAGTACCGTAAAAGTTCTGACCGCAGGCATACGGTACAACTCCGTTCAAGTCTGTGGCAATACGTACCCGGTGGATACCGTTTTCCAGACCGCAGTCAACGTCAATCGTTCCGGTTGTTTCCGTACTTGCCGGTGTTACTCCGGAGAAGATAGCTTCTGATTCTTCGTAGAAACCGTCATTATTGAAATCCACATAGATCTTTTCGTTCTGGTTATTCCCGGAACCTCCACGATAACTCAGGTCATAGGTAACGCCTTTGATGAGCGTCATAACCGGAGTATCGATGGTCTGCACCGTACCGGACGTAGCGATCACATTGGTGATAACCATGGATCCCAGCTGAAGACGGGAAATACCAATTTGGTAGTTTCCCAACACCAACGCGTTATACGGACAGTAGTTATACGCCACTCCGTTTTTCACGATTTCGCGTTCCCCGCTCGGTGCGGTAACCGAAGGTGTTTCCGAATTTCCGTCAACAGTGATAGAAGTACATTCGGCATCGATGTAATCTCCGACACTAGCCGTATACGGAAGATCGTATACCAGGTAGAAACGGTTGGTCCCAGAACTCAGGTTGACACTCATCCCGGTAAAGCTAAAGGAGCCATTCGGGCTGTTTACCACCGAACCAACCTGGGTGGCGTTTGTCAACGGAGCATTGAAGGAGCCGCCGTTATAGTAGTATAACTTTGCAGACTCCAGGTTGGATGTATTGTTGGTTCCATTGGTATTGAACTGCATGGCAGTCAACACAGAAGAACTTCCCGAAGTCACTACCTGTACTTCCAGTACGGAAGCATTATTCATTCCGGGAAAACAATCCTGGGTATTCTGAATAGCTTCGGAAGAAGAGTACTGAGCAAACACAGGGAGTCCCACTCCCAATGCGGCAAACAGCAACCCGTTCCGGAAGCCTTTTGTAATTTTTTTGTGTATTGATGTGGTCATCGCTAATTATTTAAAAACGGGGAGGCATTACGCCTCCCCTTATTTCCCTTATTAATTATCTGCTTATCACCAGTTTTTTCACTGCAGTTTTACCGGCACTGCTCACTTTCACATAGTATACACCAGGTGTAAGTGATTGGAGATCGATGGTGGTCTTACGTGCTCCGGCGGCTACTTTGTGCAGCATTACCTGCTGGCCGAGGCTGTTTACGATCACAACATCATCCAAAGCAACGGAAGCATTGCTCAGTGATATTTCCACACTACTGTTAGCCGGGTTCGGATACATGGAGATGTTCAATCCATTCACCTCTTCCACGCCAGTGGTGTTTTCCACTACATTGATGGCTCGTGTTACCTGCATTGCAACGTTTCCGGAAGGATCAGTTACATCATAGGTAATATAGTACAGGCCTTCTTCGGAGGTAGTTACAAAGTTTCCTCCTGTAGTGGCGGTAAGTCCGGTATAGTAGTTATCGGTAATGGTAACACCCGGGTCATTGAAGGTGCTCCAGCGCATGATGGTGGTCAGGTAACTTCCGTTCAGGGTAATTACCGGTGCTTCGGTATCTACTACCTGAATCACGATGTCAACACCTGCAGACTGATTACCTTCAGCATCTTCTGCAACCAGTGTAATGGTGTATTCACCAAGAACATCCAGGTCATAAGTTCCGGTAATATTTACTTGCGGATCGGTATCGTAGTTATCCGTAGCGCTGTTGTCCGGCAGAACGATGTTACCGAATACTTCCACCACAATGGTATCGGTATTGGCTACCATGAGAACCGGTGCAGTAGTGTCATGCACATTTACGGTACGGGTAAGGAAGCTGATGTTTCCGCTGGAATCCTTAGCCTCGTATGTGATGGTATACGTTCCTACCACATTTTCGTCCACATTGCTGCTGACACTTGCATTCACAACGGCATCGTAGTTATCGGAAACGGTTACACCCGGGTCGTTGAAGGTATTGAACACTTCAATATTCATCGGGTCAGTTCCGTTGAGGGTAATTACCGGTGCAATGTCATCGATCACGTTTACTATACGGTAAGCGGTATCGGTGTTGCCAAAGGCATCGGAAGCCACATAAACGATGGCGTAAGTTCCCACTTTGGTGCTATCGAAGGCAGAGCGATCAACCTGTACGCTTCCGGTTACATTTCCGGAAATCGCATCCTGAGCGGAATAACCCGGCTCGGCAAAGGTTCCAAGCAATGGAATTGTGATCACAGTCGGTGAAGCCAATTGCAGGATAGGCGGTGTGAGGTCAGGTCTAACAATGACTTCACGGCTTACTTCTGCGGCAGCATTACCGGCAGCATCCGTTACGTTGTAGTACACATAATAGGTACCCGACACATTGATGTTGACATTGTTAGTCACGACAATGGCTGAAGTCAGGTTTCCATCAACAGCGTCAGTCGCAGTAGCTCCCGAATCGGTATAAGTCTGACCCAGATCAATGTACTGCGGAGAACCGCCGATACGGGTGATTACCGGAGGTGTGATATCATCATTGATCACTACACGGTATTCCTCTACTTCACCGAAGAAGTTGGTACCGCAAGGCTCGTTGGTTGAATCGGCAAAGGCCGTACCCACGCGCATCCGGGTAGCACCGCGAAGGGCAGATACCGGAACGGTAAAGTTAAGGGTCCAGGTAGCGGTGTTAGCCGCTGTTTCATGACCAACCAATTCGTTGGCATCATCAAAGTCACCGTCGCCGTTGTAATCAATCCACACCTTACGGTTCATGGCATTCAGCGTAGTGTTACGAGATACCTGCAGGTCGTAAGTTCCACCCGCATCCAGTTGAGCAGGAGTTATGGAAGGATCTCCGAAATAGCTGGTAAATGCACGTACTCCGGATGCAGAGTTATTGGCCATAGTGGTCAGGCTAACTCTGTTAATTCCGATATCCGGCACCAGGGTGCTCACATCAGGCTCACAGTAGTTCACCACATTGATATAGGCTGTTTTGGTTACGCTACCGGTACCGGCGGCGTTATCGGCATCAAGTGTTACATCATAAGTGCCCACTGCTGAGAAAGTCACAAAAGGATCACGGGAAGTACCTCCTACGATGGAAGCGTTACCCGGTGAGAAAGTGTAGTTCCAGCTAATTGCACCATTAGTGCTCAGGTCTTTCAGTTTAACCGTATCCCCTACGTTTACCACACGTGCATCTGCAGTGAAGTCAGCAACAGGAGCCGTAGTAGGAGTAACTACTACGATCGTGTCTACGATGGACTGGCTGTTTCCACAGGCATCGCTAATGGTAAGGCGTGGGTAGTAAGTGCCGTCAAAGCTGAAGATATACTGTACGTCTCTGGACTGAGCATCTTCGTTTCCGTCTCCATCAACATCCCAGCTGTAGGTCAAACCACTGCCGGTAGAAGTATTGGTGAAATCAACGGTTTCAAGAACGAAAGCACTATCCGGCAGGTCAAAACCTGCTGTAAGTGTATTTCCGCTTTTCGGAACGCTGGTCCAGGTAGCGGCAAATCCGCCTGCACTTCCGGTAGCTGAAGTTGTCCAGCTGAGGTACATGGATCCACTGTTTGCAGTCAAACCGTTGGTTCCTCCGGGAAGTCCGGAACTGCTGCTGAATGTTCCCAGCAGGGTTCCGTTCTGATCCACACCGTCATACACTTTCAGGAAGTGACCGGAGTTAGCCAGATTGAACTCAGAGAACTTAAGGGTTACCGAAGAGGCACAAGGCTCGATGAGGAAGAAACAGTTTTCGTTGTTTCCGTAAGGACCGTCAGGACCACCCGAATCGTAGATCTCACCGGTAGCTGCTTCAGAGCTCAGGTTACCGATACACATATTGTTCACGTCACGTACGGTGATGTAAAGCGACTTACATTTTTGTGCAGAAGTACCCAGGCCGTTTTCGGCAGTCAGGCAGACATCATAAACACCAGGCTCTCCGAAGAATACTTCAGGGTTCTGTGCGTATGGATCATAGAACACCAATCCGTTCGGGTTAGGTGTAATGCTCCAGGTCCAGGCGGTAGGTCCGTTGGTACTGAGATCCTGCAACTTCATGGTCTCAAACGGAGCCAGGGTGTATTTATCAGAGATAAAGTCAGCCTGCGGGATGGCGGTCGGGTTGATCACGACAACAGTCAGAATCAGACTGTCTGCACCGTTACAGGAAGAACTTTTCAGTTTTACTTCTTTAACACCGGTGGTGTTAAAGGCATAAGTAGCGTTGAACGTGGTCGCATCAATGGATCCGTCGTTACCGAAGTCCCATTCGTAGCTACGCAGGCTTCCCGGGATATCCGCATTGATAGCGGTAAAGGGAGCGTTCACGAATACGGTATCGGACATGGTGAAACGAATGGTCACGGCATCAATGTACTCGGACTCATCCGCCCCAATGGTTTTGGAAACCGGGCAACGGCTATCATTGTCAATGTCCACATTTACACCCAGGGTATTATCACCCTGCGGAGCAGCTACATCACTGGTAAGGTGCAGGTTAGGTTCTACACCCGCTACATTGATGAAGTTCGGGAACTGAGACAGGGAATTTACGTTGAAGTTAGCGTTCGAGGCTTGCAGAGAAGCCATGTCATAGAACGTTGTCCCCCAGGTATAAGCCAGGTTGGCAGAGGCTGAGTAGAGTATGTTGTAATCCACGGTATTGAACGCGTTGTTGGAGTTCAAGTACATGGCATGCCCGTTCGGAGCATCACTTACAAAGATATTGTTCACCAACTGGTTACCTGATCCGTTACTCTGATAGAAGGCACGGGAAGTATTTCCGTTACCGTTCATATAGATCGAGTTGTGGAAGAAGTTCATGTTGTAGGTATTGATGGTGTAAATACCATAAGGAGTACCTGTGTTGCTCTGCCCACCGATCATGTTATTGGTAACCACACCGGTTGGGTAACTGGTACTGGGGTTACACTGTGTCAGGTAGAGACCATACTGGTTTGCTCCATAAATGAAGTTCCGCTCAACTTTAATGGATTCGCAGTAACTGTAGTAGCTAACCGCAGAAGCCGTTGAGGGAGCGGTAATATAGTTGTCAACTAATTCCGGTGAAGACTGGAAGTAGAAGTAAACACTATAGTTGTATCCGTCAACAATGTAGTTGCGAAGTACGCGGTTGCTTGGCGCAAGCAGGCTGGAGTTACCTGATCCGTAGATATGTACGGTACGGTAACCGCCTTCTATACGGCTATCCTGCAGGGTGTTGTTCTGACCCCAGATCTGACCGGTATTGGTATAGCTCGGTCCCATAATTCCGAATGCGATTACGGAAGTATTGGAAACCGAGGGAGCAGAGATATGACAATGCTCAAACAGGTTGTTATCCGCACCATTGGTCAGGTGAACCGCAAAGGCACTGCTGGTACCTGTGTTATGAATACCCAGGTTGCGGAAGGTTACATTGTCTGCACCGTTAAGCCGTACTGTATATCCTCCGCTGTTGTAGGTAATGATTGAACTGGCAGAATCAACCCCGATGAAGGACAGGCGGTAACTAGCCAAACCACTGATCTGGTTGGGGTCAAGCAGAACCTGGTTTTGGAATACTCCGGTGCCAATTTGCAGTTCCACATCGCCACTCATACCACAAGAGTTGAGCACATTCATTACTGTGGCCAGATCAGGGAAGTTACGGTTAGCCGCATTACCCGGAATTACGGTGTAAACACCGCTCATCGGACCGTTGCAATAAGCGTTGGAAGTGGAGTCATTCAACTGGTTGTCGTCATTACCTCCGTTTACACCGCCGATGTAGGCAGCCAGTGTAACCACACCGCTGTTCGGGATGGCTGCAGCTTGTCCACCGGTAAAGGTGATGGTCACGGAATCACAAGGATCCATGGTGCCAGTCCAGTTTTGACTTACCGGCGCGCCACCGTTAATGGAGTAGTAGGCCGTAAAGGAAGTGATGGTGGTTTTGCCGCCATTCTTCACTCTGTAAATCACATCCTGTGTGCCGGTAACAGTAGTTCCGGAAGGAGCGATGATTGCACTGACATTGGCATCAAGGCTATACCCCTCATCGGCACCCAGGCTTGGGTTAGATGGGCGGTTATCGCCATCGATATCCTTTGTTACGGAAGCAAGCTGTGTTCCGATCAAACAACCATTATTGGAGTGCAGATCCATTGAACTGATGAACTCCGGATAGCGGAAATAAGAATTGTTGTTAAATCCTCCGCCACCGATGAAGTTGCTGGCATTGTAGTTCGATCCGTTAATCCGGATAAAGTTGCTGGTAGATCCAGGCTTGTAGTAGTTGTTATAATCACATACAAGTCCGGAGCTTCCGTTCATATATACCGGGAATACCGAACCGCTGTTTTGTGAAGGATTGGTCAACGCAAAAACGTTGTTCCTTGCATCCAACTGCGTACAACTGCTGGCGTACCAGGCTGCTGAAGTAGAAGAGGTAATCCTGTAATCGATGTTGATGCTGTTATGATAAATGTTCCAGGCATCGCAAGAAGACATGTACAGACCAACACTTGAAGAATGGGTAAAACCACCTCCGATCATGTTGTTTACGATCTCCCCTTTTTTGGATGAGCTGTTATTATCAACTGAGGACAGGTAGATACCATAACGACCGGCATTGGTAATGATGTTGTTGGCAAAGCTGGTAAAGGAAGAACCGGTAGCATATGTACTGGTCATGTAGAACCCGTAGCTATTGGTATTCCCGGGACGCATTCTTACCACATTGTTTTCAACCTTTACCGCATTGGTGTAGTAATGGTAGTAGCCATAGTAATAAGGCTGATCGAAATAGTTATTGGTAACAAAAATGTCTGTGTTGTTGCTGTTGTTGTTACCGTAGAAGAATATTCCGAAATATCCGCGCAGGATCTCACAACTATCAACCGTGATGTTCTTGAACGTCGCATTGTTATACTGCGAGGTGCTGTTGTTACATGCAACGATAGGAATGAAGTTGCTGCTGGTGGAGCTTGCCGGTGAACCGGACAAACCTACACGGCAATTTTCGATACTGATGTTCTCGTTACCGTTTCCAAACAGGTGGATAACCCAGCCATAGTTGGGGCTTTGGCCCAGAACACTGATATTTCTAAGCGTCAGATACTTAACATTGTCCAAAAGCAAGGTATGGCGATTGGTGTTCTGCGCATTGGAGAATGTCAGAACACGGCTGGCCGCATTACCGTCGCCTCCGTCAAAAGTGATCGTGTTAACAGAAGACGATCCCTGGATATTGCGGATTTCAATTTGCTCGTTGTAATTACCGGCTGCAACGCTAAAATAAACCGGGCCATTAAGACCGGAACAGGAAAGGGCATCTACTGCCGCTTTGAAGCTTTTGAAGTTACTACCACCGGATCCGTTCTGATCAATGGTAAAGTTTCCGCTCATGGCAGGACAAACCTGTGTTTCCGTTCCGTCATTACCCGGGAAGTTATCGGCAGCACCGTTAGGAAGTGTTGTGTATGCATGGATATTATTGATACCCGCAACAATGGTTACCTGATTGCTTCCGGTGAAAGTAATATCCACCTCACCGCAGGGTAACAGAACACCTGACCAGGAAATCGTTACAGGAGTTCCTCCGTTATGCATATAGGAAATCTGTGCGGAAGTGATGGTATTGGTTCCGAAGTTTTTCAGACGAACCACCACATCCTGAGCCCCTGGAGAAACCTGGGTGGAAGGTGAAACGATGCTCAATATACCAATGTCATTGGTAGAGGCATTGATAAACTCATCGGCACCCACATTCGGAGTGGAGGTACGGGTGTCCCCATCGATATCCTTAGTTACTTCTGCAAGCTGGATACCGGTTACACAACCGTTAGAATATCTCAGGTTCGTGCTGCTCTGGAACGGAGACTCAATAGAAAAGGAATTGCTGTTAAAAGAATACGCTCCTTTGAAGTTCGCCGCGCTCAGAGACTGACCGATATTGATCAGGTTAGGTCCGTTCTTAACCACATAGTTATTGTAGTCAAGGTTGGAGAATACGGTTGCATCAGAGGCAAAAAGCGCCAGTAAATTCCCTGAAGTACCTGTTACCTGAATCATGTTATTCCGCACATCCAGGTTGAACTGGTTGGAGTTATTGGTAGTATAGAAGCCAACATTATCTCCACTCGGGTTAGAATTCATGTTAATGGAGTTGTTGTACACATTCCACCAGTAACTGTAATTCATGTAGATACCGTAGTTATTGGAAGTACTGCGGAAGTCCCCACCGATCATGTTGTTTTTGATCACACCGCGGGAACCCACCGAACCACTTGAAGAAGTAAGGTAGATGCCATAAGTACCGCAGTTATATATGCGGTTTCCGCTGATTTCATGCAGAAGTGGGTAACTGTTACTGCTATTTGCAGAGTAGATACCTTGTGAGTTTGTAGTTGTATTACCGGTAGTTCTCGGGGTAATCACATTGCCCATGATTTTCATCTCATGGAGATAGCCGGTATAGATCCCGTAGTAATAGGCGTCCTGGATAGTATTGTTCGTGAAGTAGTTTCCGTAGTTGGAGTTATTGCTGGTTACCCCATAGAAGGAAATTCCGCAATAACCACCGGTAATCAAACAACTATCCACAAGGTTGTTGTATGCCAGTACGTTAGAGGTATTGTTGGATGAAGAAGCAGAGAATGCCACCCCGATAAAATTATTATTGGTGGTACTGGTTCCTCCTCCGTCACAAAGAATATCCAGCTTTCTCAGTTTGATGTCATGCACCCCGCCGGAACCGGTCAGATGCACAGTCCAGCCAAACGAACCGTTTGTGGAGCGGATCGTCATGTTTTCAAAAGAGATATAAGAAGCTCCGTTGAATTGCAGCGTGTGCCGTTTATCATTATCCTGATTGGCATAGGTAAGCGTGGTTGAACTTCTTCCGGCACCTACGAAACGAATCGTATTGGTGGAAGAAGCACCGGAAATTTCCGGGATACTGATCTGCTCGGCATAAGTGCCGGAAGCAATCTGGAAATCCACAGGGCCATTCACCCCGCAGGTGATCAGTTGACTAACCGCATCTTCAAATGTGGTGAAGTTGGATCCACCTGAACCATTTGGGTCAATGGTATACGTACCATTCAGGGGGTAACAGGCCTGGATAACCCGGGTAATGGTATCATTGGTATTGATACCTCCACCCTGTCCGTTAGGGTTACGCACCCACACCTTCAGGGTATAGATACCCGGAGTAGAGATATTCAGCAGTTGGCTGAAATTTACCGATTGAATACCACCCTGCGTCAGCCCAAGGCTGCTCAGGGATTGGGTAACAGGAGTCCCGTTATTCAGGCTATAACCGATGTCAACGGTATTTACCGTTGTTCCCTGGGTTACGTTAGCAAAAGTCAGTGAAATGGTATTGTTACCGATATTCAGCGTTTTATTGGCATCGATGGCCATAACATCCAGAGAGTTGTTCAGAACCACAAAGCTGTAGTCCTCCACATCTCCGGAATAAGTCATACTACAAGGTCCGGGAGGAGAAATGAACCCGATATCACCGGCAACCCGCATCCGGTAAACACCGGGGGTTTGGGTAATGGGCACATCGAATGAACCGTTGTAGGTGCTGTTTGAGTTAAACTGACCGGATTCATCCATTTTCTCGGAAGCCGAGAAGTTGTAATCGTTGTTCCAATCAATGTACACCGCAACGTTTGTCGAGTTACTTGGCCCGGCAAGCACCGAATAATTCACGGTAGCTCCAGCGGTGTAGCTGACAAACATGGAAGCAGAAAAATCAGTGTAAGGTTGCTGATAGTTCGTTCCTGTACTGTTGTACAGAGACCCCATGGTAAGGGCACTGATACCGCAGTTGTAGGAATTCAAATTGGTGAAGGAAGGCGTACAATAGGATTGTCCTCTTGCCCATGGCCCTGCCGTTAGGGCAATAAGAAAGAACAGGCTTTGTAATAAAACTCTGGCTTTCATGTGTTTTGGGTATTTGTTTTTCATTGAATGTCTACACTTTAAAAGAGGCCGGCGGACCGAAGTCCGCCAGCCTGCCAAACCAAATCTCAACGTGTAAGTTGAATCTTAAATGTGCTTAGGTTTCCGTTCAGATTAACGCGAACGAAATAGATTCCGGGAGCACTATTTCCAAGGTCGATATGGACCTCATCGGAAGTTTTTTCGCTGTGGAAGTTGACCGTTTTGCCTTGAGCATCGGTGATCAGGATCTCCGGCTCAGACCGGAATCCGGTCTCAGATCTGAGGTGAACTTCACCCGTGCTTGGGTTCGGATACAGGCTCAGCTTCATGTCTTCCTGATCGTCTATACCTGTTACACAGGCAATCACACGGATCAGGCGTTCCTGGGCAAGAGCTTTGTTGCCGGCTTCATCCTCAGCAGTGTAGCGGATAGAATACAGACCTTCCCAGCTGGTGTTCAGGTTGCTTTCCACTTCCACTTCGATATTTTGATCGTAGTTGTCGGTTACCACATAACCGGGATCTGTGTATTTCTCCCAGCGGCAAAGGGTAAGTATCTTATCGCCATTCAGTTCGATAACCGGTGCTTTTGTATCCATAACCTGCACAATCCGGTAGCGCACGGCGGAGCTGTTACCACCGGCATCGGTTGCACTGTAGATCAGGAGGTAGAGGCCGGTATGCGCCGTATCTACCGATCCGGAAATCACAACCGGTACAGTTGCATCGTAGTTATCACTTACCAGATAACCCGGCTCATTATAGAAGGTATGTACTTCCATACGAACCGTGTCTCCCAGAAGGGTCAGCATAGGAGCAGTAATGTCACGTACTCCTACTACACGGTAAACCGGAAGAGCTTGGTTACCTGAACTATCAGTAGCTGTATAGGTCAATGTATAGTCACCTACCACGGTATTATCGATAACACTCAGGTCAACATTATACGGTAGGTTGGCAGAGCCATTGTCGATCACGATAGCACCCGGATCATTGTACGCAGCGCCAAGAGCGATGTATACGGTATCCGCGCCTTTCAGGTAGATATTCGGAAGTGTGGTATCTCCCACGATCACTGTACGCTGATCGGTGGTAAGGTTACCTGCCAAATCGCTCACACTGTAAGTCAGGGTGTACTGTCCGATCTGGAAACTGTTCACAAAACCGGTTACCTGGATGCGGGAAGTAATTACACCGTCAAGATTATCCACGGCGGTAGCACCCGGATCTACAAACTGGCTACCCAATACCACATTGAAGGGGTTGTTGCCCAACAGGGTGATTTGAGGAGGAGTGATATCAGGTGTTACATTAATGATACGTGTTTCTTCAGCACTGTTACCGTTGTTGTCTGTTACACTGTAGCGGTAATAATAAGTACCTACCACTTGGGTGTTCAGGTTGGTGCTGCTAATCAGGTTGGCAGTCAGGTTACCGTCGAGATCATCCGTAGCGGTGGCTCCTGAGTCAGAATAAGACTGACCCACTTCGATATTCACCACTTCAGAGCCGATGAGTGTAATCACCGGACGGGTGAGGTTTTCATAAATGGTGATGGTATAGTCTTCAAACTCCCCGTAAGGATTCACGCCGCATGGGCTGTTATTGGTAATTCCGTAACTGGTTCCGATACGCATCCGTGTAGAACCTTCCGATACTGTTGTCGGTATAGCGATGGAATCCGTCCAGCTGATGGATTTATCTGCTACATGACCAGCGACTTCTTCATTAGCGGAGAATACTCCGTCACCGTTATAATCAATCCATACCTTACGTGACATATCCTCATTATTGGTAGCACGCAGGATGGTGATCGGGTATTTGGTACCTTTTTGAACGGCTGCAGATTTTACGCTGGTTGAATAATCGGAATACGTTTGCGGTCCGATTACCGATACATTATCAATACCGGCAAAAGTCACACGGGTAATTCCAAGGTCCGTATTAAGTCCGGCTCCCGGGAAGCAGTATTCCACTACGTTGATGGCAGAAGTCTTCAGCACACTATCGGTTCCAAAAGCATTGGTTGCGATAAGTTTCACATCGTAGTTACCAACCTGATTAAAAGAGATGATCGGGTTTTGAGAGTATTCATCCGTACCATTTTTATACGTGATGGTTCCCGGAGTGATTTTCCACTGCCAGTTTTGAGGCGCTTGAGTTGAGCGGTCATAGAAACGAACCGTTTGTCCCGGTACGATTGTCCGTACATCGCTCACAAAATCAGGATCGGGTTTCGCATTGGGGTCAATTACCACAATTGATTTGAGGGCGCCGTCTATACCGCCGCAATCTTCAATTTCCAAACGCACCAGGTATGTTCCCGGGTTATTGAACTGGTAACTCGCTATTTCACCCATGGCATCGGTAATATCATCACCGTTAAAGTCCCAGGAGATTTCCGGATCGGTACCGGTAGAGTTACTGATAAAGGTAAAATCAGTACCGGTATAAAGCGTATCCGGTGCACGGAAGGCTGCCACAGGGGCATTAAAGCTCTTACTTACTGAAGTCCAGGAAGCTTCGAATCCTGAACGTGTTGAGGTAGAATTGCTTACAAACTGTACATACATTTTACCGGTAGAAGCGGTAAGGTCGGTAGGTACAATGGTTCCGGTAAATCCGGCTCCGGTATGCAATGGAGTCCCGTTTGCATCGCTTCCGTCATAAACACGCAGGTAATCACCGAGGTCAACATTGAAGCTGGTAAAGCTCAGAGTAACGGAGCTTGCACAAGGATCGATCAGGAATCCGCAGTTGGATCCGTTTGAATAATCGCCGAAGCGTCCGCCCGCGTCAAACAATTTACCTGAAGAGGTTTTGCTCACCTTGTTAGATGCGCACATATTGTTGGCTTCGGTAACCTGGATGTAATCGGTTTTACAAATCTGGTTTCCTTGTCCGGCACTGTTGGAAGCAGTCAGACAAACTTCATAGCTACCGGTTTCCGTAAATACCACTTCGGGGTTCTGTACGGTGTTTCCGTTTGTAAACTGCACACCGGCGGCCGGAGTAATCGTCCATACCCAGGAAGATGGTCCGCCTGTACTCTGATCAACCAGATTCAGAGTGTAACCCTGGTCAACATTGTTGGCACTGGAAATAAAGTCGGAAACAGGAGGAACAACCGGAACTACCGCAATTACTTGTTTGGTATCAGTGGCCACACCCTGGCAGGATTCTGTTTCCAGTTTCACTGCATACGTACCGGCTTGATTAAAGGTATACGTAATATGCAGGGTACTGAAGGTTGCGGCACCATTATTTACATCCCAGCTGTGTTTCTTTGGTTCGCCGGGAGCGGCAGAATTAAAGAACCGGGTAGGAGCATCCACAAACACCGTGTCATCCACAAAGATCTGTGGATTATTGGCTGAGATAAAGGTAGACTCATCCGCACCGATTGTCGGGAACAGGCTACAACGTGCATTGCCATCTACATCCTTGGTAAGCCCGAGGCTGCCTTCTCCAAAAGGAGATGCGGCAATAGACGACAGGTGGTAATCGGTTTGCGAAAGGAAGAGCGGGGCTTCGCTCACACTATTGGTATTAAAACCGCCACCGCCTTTCAGGTCATTGGCTGAAAAAAGGTCATTCTCAATTTTGATGATAGGAGAAGACTTATCCGCACCAACCTTATAGTAGTTATTGTAATCGAGTACGGAAATCTGTGACGCGTTGCTCACATGCAGGGCATAAGCCGTTGCACCAACCGAGTTGGCATAGAATATATTGTTCCGAACGTCGGAACCCGAAGAGTTATTCAGGAACAGTGCTGCAGCATCGGTATTTGTCGTAGCCGATGGGTTAAGAATGGTATTATGCCAGTAATCAATATTATCAGAGTTCCCGGAATAGATACCGTAAGCATTCACATTGATCAGCCCTTGTCCGGTAATGTTATTGGCAACCAGTCCGCGCAGCGAATTGTTGTCTACACTATTCAGGTAAATTCCGTATTGGTAGCTACGTTCAATGATGTTCTCTACAACGCGGGTCTGGTAGGAGCCGGAAGCATAAACACCCGACATATAAATACCGTATCCTCCGGTAGTTGTGCTGGTTCGCTGAGAAATCCTGTTGTGCTCAACTTGCATGTTAGCACAATTCCCCATGTAAGTACCGAAGTAGTAGAAGTTCTCAATGCGGTTATTCCGAACTTTAACCTCGTATACACCGGAGTTGGATCCTGATCCATAACAGGATACACCGATGTACCCACCCTGGATGGTATTGCTATCGATTTCGATATCGTAGGTGTTCTGCAAACCAAATGTATAGCTCGTAGCAGAGTTTGCTAAAACCACGGGGATAAAGTTGGTTGATCCGGTAGTGGTATTGTAATCCCAGGTACGGATTATATTTTTAGCCAAACGGATGTTATGGGTATTGGAATACATGTGCACCGCCCATCCGTATGAAGAACCGGTTGCGTTAATGGTCAGGTTACGGAATTCAACGAAACTAGCTCCATTGAAACGGATCACATGACGGTTATTGGCATCGGTAGAATTGTAAGAAAGCGTTCGGCTGGCAGCATTTACTCCATCAAAAATAACCGGATTGCTGGCCGATGCTCCGTCAATGGAATTGATCTCCAGTTGTTCATTATAAGTACCCGGAGATACCGTAAAGCGAACCGGTCCGCTCACTCCGCAAGTATGCAACTTTGCTATGGCTGCTGCAAAACTGGTAAAGTTTGTGGGTCCGCTTCCGGAAGGATTGATGGTATAATTTCCGGAAAGAGAATAACATACATCAAGGGTGCGGTAAATCGTGTCATTGTCATCAATACCTGCACCGGTACCATTCGGGTTTCTAGCCCAGATTTTCAGCGTATAGACTCCCGGAGTGGAAATATTCAAAGGAGTCGAAAAGTTAACCGGTGTAGCTGTCAGCGGACTCAGATTCACCCCGCTGATATTTTGCGTGGTTACAGTTCCGTTGTCCAACCGGTACCCGATCTCACAGCTGGTTACAGTCGTGGAAGGGCTAACATTACCAATGGCAGTGGTAATTATATTAGAACCCATCTCCAGTTTTAAAGGAGCGTCATTTGCCACCACATCCAGACTATTAGATCTTACTACAAACGTATAGTCCTCCACTTCACCTGTATAATTCAGGTGACAGGGGCTATTGGCCGGGGCACTTCCGTAATCACCTACCACACGCATGCGGTAAACACCTTCACGCTGGCTGGCCGGTAATTGGAACCCTCCATTATACCAGTTGCTCGCATTCACCGAGCCGGTATTACTCATCAGCTCCGATTGCGAAAACACCCTGTCCTGGTTCCAATCTATATATATGGTAACCTGGGTATTATTACTCTGCCCCATCAAAACCGAATAACTCACATAATCCCCTGCCTGGAAGGCTGCGGAGAAGGTACCTGAGTAATCATTGTAATACGTGTTAGGGTTGGGCTGGCCAGTATTGTTGGATATGGCTCCCATGTTAAATTGGACGATGCCCATGTAATAATAGGCCTGGTTGGTTACAGTCGGCGTGCAATAACTCTGCGCATTCACCGCGTAACCAAAGGCCATCAAAACCATAAAGGTTAGAGGCACTTTAAATCGCCGTCGGGTGATTTGCCAAAAACTAAGTAGTCTTCTTTCCATTTCTAAGTTAATTATCATTTATACGCTTTGTATTCGCTTCTAGACAAGCCGTATCTCCCCTACAGAGGCACACGTAGACCTTTCCCATTAATGGCTAATAGCCTTTCCCCTGAACCCTTATCTTTACTGTACTTCTGGCTTGTACAAAGATTTAGTATTACCCGAAGTTATAATTACTCTTAACTATATGTCAAATATATTCTATGAGGGCCCGTACTCATTCGTCGATAAAACGCACAACTAGCTGATATTTTGCGCGTTCCGTTTACCAACCGAAATCCACCACTCAGAAAATCACCTCTGATTATCAGCTTTTTACAAAATCCCGGACTTTTCTTCATGGCGAAAAAGCTGATAAAAGGGCCGTTTTCCGTCCATTTCTCCGGATCATAAAAAAAGCCACATCCCTTTAGGGACGCGGCTTTCAATAAATTCTACGGGATTTCGGATCAGTCTACATTGTCATGCAGGAAACTGTTGTTCTTCCGAATTTCGGGTTTTTTCTCTTCGTCTTCAAAAAGGGAATAGCGTGAGATACTGTTTTCAGAAGATGGCTTGACTTCCTCAAAATCCACCTTCCTTCGCATATAGGCAGGTTCATCGTGCAACTCATCCACCCCATTGGGAGAATTGTAGGTGTTGCTCAAATTGCGCAACTGCTGCATTCTTTCCTTGATCCGCCGAATTCGTTCCGCATCCATATCCTCCTGACTCGCGGCTTCAACGGCATCCGCTTGCTCTTCGGCTACAGGCTGTTTTTCTTCCGCTCCGGTGAACAAATCGCCGGTTTTTTCCGTACCGGTTGCAGTTTCACTCTTCTCCTCCTTTTCAGAAGTCTCGAGATTGATACGTACTTTACTCTCCTCCTGCTGACGCAGTGTATTCTCCTTAGATTCGAAACCGGTAGCTATGATCGTAACGGAAAGTTTCTTTCCCAGATTCTCATCCTTGCAATAACCCCATTTGAGGTTGGCAGTCATGCCGGCCTGGTCCTGGAAGAATTCATTGATGGAAGCAGCTTCCTCCATCAAAATCTCTTCGGTGCCATACGTAATATTTAGCAGGATATTCTTAGCGCCACGGATACGGTTTTCATCCAGTAAGGGAGACTCCAACGCAGTGCGGGCAGCATCAATAGCCCTGTTCTCTCCTTCGGCCACTCCGTTCCCCATAATGGCTACTCCGCTATCCGTCATGGCCGTCTTTACGTCGGCAAAGTCCACGTTCATAATTCCCTTCAGGGTAATGATCTCCGCAATACCTTTGGCGGCAATGGTCAGGACATTATCGGCATGAGAAAAGGCATTACTCAGCGACAGATTCCCGTACATCTCGATCAGCTTATCATTGGAGATAACCAGAAGCGCATCCACACAACGACGGATCTCTTCCAATCCGCGCTGAGCCTGCTCGGTCTTTTTCTTTCCTTCAAAACGGAAAGGAGTAGTGATGATCGCCACGGTAAGAATCCCCAACTCTTTGGCTGTAGCTGCAATAACAGGAGCAGCACCGGTTCCGGTACCCCCTCCGAGGCCAGCCGTTACAAAGAGCATTTTGGTATTTACCCCGAGACGATCGATGATGTCTTCGATACTTTCCAGTGCCGCCTTTTTCCCGATCTCCGGTTCCTGTCCGGCACCGAGTCCTTCTGTAAGGTGATTTCCTATTGCAATTTTATTGGGCACCGGACTCAGTTCCAATGCCTGTGAGTCGGTATTGCAGACAAAAAAATCCACGCCGGCAATACCCTGACGGAACATGTGATTGACGGCATTGCTGCCTCCTCCTCCCACACCGATCACTTTGATGATCGACGAACGTTCTTTGGGAAGGTCTACGATAAATTTCGGCTCTTTCGTCATGGTATCTGGCACTTAGTTTTTATAATCTTCAAAATCTCCGTCGTTTTTCATGAACTCCTCAAACTTGTTCTTAATGTTATTGAGGAACCCGAGGCGCTGCCGTTGGCTGGTAGCCTCTCTTTTTTCGGCCTGGGTCTGCGGGCCCGTTCCGTTCGCTTTTTTCTCTTCGCGATCCTGGGTTTTAAGTCCTTTGATCAGCAAACCGATACCCGTGGCATACATCGGGCTCTTCACCTCTTCCACCATTCCTTTGGCCAGGTGTTCGTTCGGATAACCGATTCGGGCATCCAGTCCGGTAATGTATTCTATAAGGTGTGTGATGTGTTTCAGCTGTGACCCGCCACCGGTAACCACAATGCCCCCGATGAGTTTTTTCTCCAGCCCGCTATTCTTAACCTCACAATAAACCAGTTCGAAAATTTCTTCGACACGGGCCTGTATGATCCTGGCCAGGTTGCGTACCCCGATCTCTTTAGGCTCCCGGCCGCGTAGCCCCGGTATGGAAATAATCTCGTTCTGTTTGGTCTCTTCCGCCAGTGCGGAACCGAATTTCAGTTTGAGCAGTTCTGCATGATCGCGCATTACATTGCAGCCTTCCCGGATATCTTCGGTAATTACGTTACCTCCATAAGGAATAACGGCAGTATGGCGGATAATACCGTCATGGAAGATGGCTATGTCTGTGGTACCGCCACCAATGTCAACCAGGGCAACTCCTGCTTCCAGTTCTTCGGGACTGAGCACCGCCTCGGAAGAAGCAAGCGGTTCCAGGATGAGGTCGGCAACTTCGAGCCCGGCAAGCCTTACACACTTATATATATTACGTGCTGCATTGATGGATGCCGTGATCACATGGAAGTTTCCTTCCAGCCTTACCCCACTCATTCCTACCGGGTCTTTGATCCCCGGCTCATTGTCTACCATATACTCCTGTGGCAATACATGCAGTATCTGATCTCCCGGCGCAATGGCCAGCTTATGCATATCGGCCTCCAGTTTGGCCAGATCCGCCGCATCAATCTCGTTATCCACATTGCTACGAGCGATGATACCACGGTGCTGAAGGCTGCGGATATGCTGTCCGGCAATCCCTACATGCACCGTCTTGATATCCACTCCGGAGCGCTCGGAAGCTTCTTCCACCGCTTTGTGGATGGCATCCACGGTTTTGTTGATATTGCTGACCACTCCACGCGAAACCCCGTGGGAATCGGCTTTTCCCATGCCCAGCACATCTACTTTTCCGAATTCGTTGTAACGACCAACGATCGCACACACCTTGGTGGTGCCTATATCCAGTCCGACTATGATTTTGGAGTTCTGCATACTCATCCAATTATATCGATTTATCCGGCATGGATGTGGCTATTTTTCGCACACAACCTGCCCACTGTACTTTAAATTAATCACTCTATAGGTCGTCCAGCCCACGCGGTTCATGGCATGGCGGTAAAACATCTTAAGGCGGTATAACTTTTCTTCCAGGTCCTTACTGTCTCCCAAAAGAATACGCTGACTCCCGATTTTCGGGATCAATACATATTCGCCCTTGCTGTCAATATGGATCTCATCAATCTGCCTGTCCCAAAAATCATCTGCCTTCAGCTTAAGAACCAATCCATACACATCGGCCAGTTGTTCCGTGCGTATACTGTCGTTTCCCTCATACCCTTCGGCAATGGCTCCCCTAACCACAGGCACCCTTGCGGAATACCGGGGTGACAGGGGCATCTTCCACCCTTCTTCATCCACATAAAACCCCTTACTGTCTTGCCTGAATACCCGAAGGATGGGCCTGCGTTGTTCCACATCGATCTTCAACACCCCATCCAATTCCGTGTATACTTCGGCATTACGGATATAAGGGCTCTCTTCCAGGGTTCGTTCCAGCTTCCCTACATCATACAACGAAACGGGTTTGCCCTGCATTGCGGCAACATTGCCATCGCCTGTAAGCATCAGCGCCACATCATTCCAGTCTGTAAACACCATTTCGGTATTTGGCGTGAAGCGGATACTGACCTCCCTAACCAACATGCTGTCCTGACCCGAACGGGCAAAGCCCCAAATGATCAGGATTCCCAGGATCAATAGTGTCCACAGGCTCAGCTGCAGGATACGAATCAATGACCAGCCGCGTATTTTCATACCAACACCTCCCTGAGTTGCGGCACCAGTCGATCAATATCGCCGGCACCCAGAGTAAGTAAAAGCTCCGGCTGCTCTCTGCGCACCCACGCGGGTATCGCTTCCGCAGACAACAGCTCTTTTTCGGCACAGGTAATTCTTTTCAGTAACGCTGCAGAACTGACTCCCTCAACGGGCAGTTCTCTGGCCGGGTAGATATCCATCAATACACAAACATCCAGCAGGCTCAGGCTCCTGGCAAAGTCATCCATAAAATCACGGGTACGGGAATACAGGTGCGGCTGAAATATTCCGGTGATCTTTTTACCGGGATAAAGTTCCCGCACACTTTCGATACAGGCACTGAGCTCCCTGGGATGATGGGCATAGTCATCGATATACACACAATCCGGGCGCTCCACAATCTTTTCAAAGCGTCGTTTTACTCCGAGGAATGAAGCCAGTCCGGCCCGAAGTTCCTCTTCCTTCACCCCCCGATACAATGCCAGGGCAGAAGCCGCTACGGCATTCTCCATATTGTGCCTTCCGGGCAAACCCAGACGCAGGTCATGAAGCGTGCCATCGGGAGTTTTCAGGTCCCAGAGATAGGCACCGTCGCCAATACGAATATTGAGTGCGGCATAATCGGCTTCTTCTCCGGCAGCGTATGTATACTGCGTGGCGCCGGTGACCAGATTCAGTCCTTTGCGCTGCAATAACAGTCCTTCCTCAGGCAACAACGTAACAAAATCTTCAAAACCCTGCCGGAAGCTTTCAGCTCCTCCGTAAATGTCCAGGTGATCTGCGTCCACCGAGGTCACAATCGCACAATTGGGCCGAAGCTGTAAAAAGGAACGGTCGAATTCATCGGCTTCCACCACTACCGGGGCGTCTTCCACATCGGTAGCTTCCAGGTAGTTGGTACCATAGTTTACGGAAATGCCCCCCAAAAATGCGGTACAGTCTTTCCCCGCTGCCCTGAGCAGGTGTGCCAGCAGAGCGCTGGTTGTGGTTTTACCGTGGGTACCGGCTACTGCCAGGGCATAACGCCCTTGGGTAACCATACCCAGCAACCTGGCTCTTTTAACGGGCATTATTCCTTGCTCCCGCAACCAGGCAAGCTGTTTCATTGCAGCAGGCACCGCAGGCGTATAGACCCAGAGTACTTTATCCGGATCAAGATCACGTATTGCTGCAGGCAGGGCTTCTACCTCTTCGCGGTATACGATTTCAATTCCCGACTCCTCCAACTCACGGGTAAGTGGAGACGGCGTTTTGTCGTACCCCGCCACCGTATATCCCAGGGCCTGAAAATACCTGGCGAGTGCACTCATACCGATACCCCCGATACCCAGAAAATAGATGGCGCTATGGGAAAAGGACTCACGCATCGGTTAGTTTTTTTAGCTCCTCAACAATCCGGGCGGCCGCATCGGGAATAGCCAGGCGGCGAATATGCTCGGACAAAGCCCGGGCATCTTCCGTTTTTTTCAGCAACTGCAGCACTTCCTCCACCAGGTGTTCCTGTGCTTCTGCATCGGGGATCATACGTGCTGCTCCTGCATCCACCAATGCCCTGGCATTCTTGGTCTGATGGTCTTCGGCTACATTGGGAGAAGGAACCAGGATACAGGGTTTCCCCACAAGGCAGAGCTCTGAAATGGACATGGCACCGGCCCGGGAAATAATTACATCCGCAGCGGCATAGGCCAAGTCCATTCTTTTGATAAAAGCCTCTACGGCTATGCCCGGTTGTTTCTCTCCGGCAGCCTTTTCCGCATAGTGCTTTCCGGTTTGCCAGATCAGTTGCACCCCACTGTCCGGAAAACGGTTAATATGTTCGTGTAAAGCCCTGTTCAGGCTTCGGGCTCCCAGGCTTCCGCCAATGGAAAGAACCACGGGCTGATCCGGACTCAGGCCGAAGAACTGAAGCGCCTCCGCTTTTTTGCCTTCCGTATCCACCATCTCATCACGAACCGGATTACCGGTAAGCACCAGCTTATGGGCAGGGAAATAGCTTTCCATACCCGGATAGGCCACACAAATGCGACTGGCATTTCGGGCGAGCATTTTGTTGGTCAGGCCGGCATAACTGTTCTGTTCCTGGATCAGCGTGGGAATGCCTTTCATCTGGGCTGCAAAAAGCAGCGGCCCGCTGGCATAGCCTCCTACCCCAACGGCCACCTGCGGTTTGAACCGGTTCAGTATGGCAGAAGCCTGGCGGTAACTTTTCAATACTTTGAATGGCAAGAGGAAATTGGATGGATCGAGTTTACGCTGAAGCCCGGCAATATCCAGCCCTTCTATATCATAGCCTGCCTCCGGTACACGAGTCATTTCCATTCGCCCCTTTGCACCCACGAAAAGGATATTGCATTCCGGGTACTGCTCCCGGATCTCATTGGCGATGGCCACCGCAGGGAAGATATGACCTCCGGTTCCTCCACCCGATATAATCACACTACGCAACGACAACGTTACCTCCTTCCTCTTTTGCCGCCGGTTCTTCTTCCTCGGGCTCCGAGTCGCGGCTGACACTAAGTATGATCCCGAATGCAATACTGGTAAACAAGGTAGAGGTTCCTCCCATACTGATAAGCGGCAGTGCCAGGCCCGTAACCGGGAAAACATTCACGGCTACCCCCATATTAATAAAGGCCTGAACCACCAGACTGAAACTTAACCCTACCGCCAACAGTGCCCCAAAAGCACGCGGGCTGCGTATGACAATACGGATAGAGCGGAACAGCAAAAGCAGGTAGATCACGATCAGGAAGGCCCCTCCCATCAGGCCGTATTCTTCCAGGATAATGGCATAGATAAAATCCGAATACGACTCCGGCAGGAAATTACGCTGTACGGAGTTTCCGGGTCCTTTTCCCATCAGCCCGCCGCGAGCAATGGCAATCTTCGCCTGAATATTTTGGTAATCTTCGTTGATGTTCTCTTCATCACTCAGGAAGCTCTCGATACGGTTTTTCCAGGTAGGAAGGCGGGCAAAGCCTTCCAGTTTCTCATCGGGAATATTGAGCACCAGTGTTGCCGCCAGAACAAAGCCAGCCACTCCCGTACCTACCACCAACAGGATATAGCGCACGGGGATACGCCCCAGGAACATCAGCAACAGGCAGGTGGAAAACAGCACCAGGGCCGTAGAAAGGTTTGCCGGGGCAATGAGCAGGCAGATCAGGGTAACAGAAGCAAGGATGGGGATAAAGGCCTTGCGGAAATCGTGGATATAATCCTGGCTTTTTGAGAGAAAGCGCGCCACATACATGATCAACGCAAGTTTGGCCAGATCGGAAGTCTGAAAAGTCAGTCCGGTACCGGGAATAGCCAGCCAGCGTGCCGCATTATTGATTTCCACCCCAAAGAACAGGGTATACGCCAGCAACGGAAAAGACAGGTAAAGCAGGAGTTGGGCAATACGCGAATAGTATCGGTAATCGAGCAGATGGCACAACCACATCATGCCCAAACCGATCAGGATAAAGGCCAGCTGTTTGAAGAAAAAGAATTCCGTATTTCCGTCGCGTTTGAACGCAAGCGACCCCGTTGCACTGTAAACGGCCAGCAGGCCGAATAGGTACAGCACAATGACGATCGCCCAGATGAAGCGGTCTCCTTTTACTCTATTGAACAGCCAGTTCATCGTTTACAGGTTTTTCACAAATTTTTTAAACTGCCGGCCGCGGTCTTCATAGTTCTCAAAAAGGTCGAAGCTGGCACAGGCCGGCGAAAGCAGCACCGCTTCCTCTTTATTGGCCATGTGGTACGCCACGTTCACCGCTTCCTGCATGGAAGTGGTATTGAGGATCATGTCCACATCTTTGGAAAAGGCCTCATGAATCTTACGGTTGTCGGTACCCAGGCATACGATGATGCGTACCTTTTCCTTCACCAGGTTCTGGAGCAGGCTGTAATCATTGCCTTTGTCCACTCCCCCGGCAATCCAGATCACAGGGCGATCCATACTTTCCAGGGCATACCAGGCCGAGTTGACATTGGTAGCCTTGGAGTCATTAATGAATTCCACTCCTTTCACCTTTCCGAGGCTTTCCAGGCGGTGCTCCACATTCTGGAAATCGGAAAGGCTTTCACGAATCACCTCCTTACGAATGCTGAAAGCATTGGAGATGATGGCGGCAGCCATGGAGTTGTAAGTGTTGTGCTTGCCTCTTAGCGAGAGTTCTTGTATTGCCATGGTAAATGTGTTTTCCGGTTTTTGGGTTTGTATATGGATATATTCCCCTTCCAGCCAGGCTCCAGCCCCATTATGTTGTGGGCTTTGTGCATTGAGGGTGAAAGGGATCTTTTGAGCATTAATGGGAAATCGGTCCATCCATTCCAGGGTGATGGGATCGTCTCCACAGTACACGAAAACATCTTCTGCCGTCTGGTTCCGGGTGATCCGGAACTTGGAAGCGATGTAGTTCTCCAGTTTGTAATCGTAGCGGTCGAGGTGATCGGGGGTGATGTTGCACAATACTGCCCCGTGAAGGCGCATATCGTAACAGCCGTCAAGCTGAAAGCTGCTGATCTCCAGGATATAGTAATCGCGGTTTTCCCGGGCCACCTGCCGGGCGAAGCTGGCGCCGATATTCCCGGCCAGCCCGGCATTCAGTCCGGCCTTAGTAAAAATGTGATGGATAAGTGAAGTAGTGGTGGTTTTACCGTTGGTACCGGTAATGCCGATCAGCCTGGCATCCGTATAGCGGGAAGCAAACTCCAGCTCGGAGATAACGGGTATCCCGGCTTCTTTCAGTTTTCTTACCAGCGGGGCCTTATCGGGGATTCCCGGACTTTTCACCACCTCGCTGGCATTCAATATCTTTTCCTCGCTATGCCGGCCTTCCTCCCAGGCGATACCTTCCCCGTCCAGTTCGGTTTTATACCGGGACTGAATGGTTCCCAGGTCGGAAACAAACACCTCCCAACCCCGGGCTTTGCCCAGGATGGCGGTACCTGTTCCGCTTTCGCCTGCCCCCAATATGACCAGCCTTTTTTCCATCAGCGCAGTTTTAGGGTGATTACGGTGAGTATGGCCAGGAAGATCCCGATGATCCAGAAGCGGGTTACGATCTTGGCTTCGTGGTATCCTTTCTTCTGGTAATGGTGGTGCAGCGGCGACATGAGGAATATGCGCCGGCCTTCACCGTATTTCTTTTTCGTGTACTTGAAGTAGCTTACCTGTATCATCACACTGAGATTTTCCACGAGGAAAATGCCGCAGAGAATAGGAATAAGCAGTTCCTTACGAACCATGATAGCCAGCGTGGCGATCACTCCACCCAGGGCAAGGCTTCCGGTATCGCCCATAAACACCTGTGCCGGAAAGGAGTTATACCACAGAAACCCGATACAGGCACCGACAAAAGCCCCGGAGAAGATCACCAGTTCTCCCAGGTTGGGGATATACATGATGTTCAGGTAATTGGAAAAGAGGATATTCCCGGAGAGGTAAGCAAATACCCCGAGGATCAGCCCGATGATGGCCGAAGTTCCTGCAGCCAGCCCGTCAATACCATCTGTAATATTGGCTCCGTTAGATACCGCCGTGATGATGAAGGTGACGATCAATACATACAGCAGCCAGTTCATACGACCATTGTTATCCCCCATTGCATGGGTGATGGCGGCATAGTTGAACTCATTTTCCTTGATAAAGGGAATGGTGGTGGCCATGGATTTGGCATCCAGGTAGTAAAGCGTATCGCCCTGGTCAATGAAGCGCCCCACTTCTCCCTTGCTGGCATCGAACGTATAGGTTTCGGAAAACACCTCCGGACCAGCTTGTTCGATCGCCTGCTCCTTGGTGATGTAATTCCGGACACGCACCACCTCACTGAAGTACAGGGTGCTTCCTACGATAAGTCCCAGGCCCACCTGGCCCATGATCTTGAACCGGCCGGCAAGCCCGCGCTTGTCCTTTTTGAATACTTTGATATAGTCATCAAGAAACCCGATAAAACCCAGCCACACCGTACTTACGAGGATCAAAGTGATATAGAGGTTCTCGATACGGGCAAATAGCAGGGTGGGAATGATGATGGCCATGAGGATAATGATCCCGCCCATGGTGGGAGTTCCACGTTTCTGCTCCTCGCCTTTCAGTCCCAGATCGCGTATTTCGTCCGCTACCTGTTTGCCTTGCAGCCAGTTGATCAAGCGTTTGCCAAAAACCAGGGAGATGATCAGCGACAGAATGATGGCTGCCGCCGTACGGAAAGACAGGTATTGAAAGACCCCGGCTCCGGCCAGGTCAAAATGCTTATCGAGGTATTGAAAAAGGTGGTACAGCATGGCTCAGGCTTTTAGTTTTTCCATCATTTCCTTCAAAATCGCCTTATCGTCAAAGGGGTGTTTCACCCCTTGTATTTCCTGGTAAGTCTCATGGCCTTTGCCGGCCACCAGTACGATGTCGCCGGTTTTGGCCAGCCTCACGGCCGTTTTGATCGCTTCCCTTCTGTCGCTAATGCGCACGGTACGCTTATACAACTCGGGAGGAACTCCTTTTTCCATCTCATCGAGTATGCGTTCCGGATCTTCACTGCGCGGGTTATCGGAAGTGAACACCACTTGGTCGCTGAGTCTCACGGCCACTTCAGCCATGATGGGGCGCTTAGCGGTATCGCGGTCGCCCCCGCAGCCGATCACCGTGATAAGCTTCTCATTGCGCGTGCGAATGCTGTTAATTACTTCCAGCACGTTTTTCAGTGCATCGGGGGTGTGGGCATAGTCGATGATGCCCGTGAGATCTCCTTCCCTTACGTAATCAATTCTCCCCGCCACGCTACCCAGTTGGGTCAGGTGATGGATGATCTCGTCTTCACGGATATGCAGCAGGAATGCGGCACCGTATACGGCCAACAGGTTATAGGCATTGAAGCCTCCAACCAGCCGGTACCAGGCTTCAGTCTCCCCGATCTTCAGCAACATTCCGTTAAAATCCTGTTCCAGCATCCTGGCCCGGAAATCACTCATGCTGTGCAGGCTGTAGGTATACTTAGAAGCCTTTGTATTTTGAAGCATGAAGTTGCCGTTTCGGTCGTCTTTGTTCGTCAGCGCAAAGGCTTCGACAGGCAGGGTATCGAAGAACAGCTTCTTCGCATCCCGGTAGTCTTCAAAACTGCCGTGGTAATCAAGGTGGTCGTGGGTAAGGTTGGTAAAGAGGCCGCCAGTAAAATGCAAGCCGGCAATACGGCGCTGGTGTATGGCATGTGAGCTACATTCCATGAAGCAGTAATCGCAACCGTCGGCCAGCATATCGGCCAACAGGGCATTGAGGCTCACTGCATCGGGTGTGGTATGGGTAGCAGGAAGCACTTTGTCATGGATCCGGTTGCGGACTGTAGAAAGGAGCCCGGTACGGTATCCGAGGCGCACAAATAATTCATACAGCAGCGTGGCCACGGTAGTCTTTCCGTTAGTGCCGGTAACCCCAACCAGCTTCAGCTGTCTTGAAGGATGATCATAAAAAGCGGAAGCCATCTGGCCCAGCGCCTCATGGGTGGATTCCACCTGGATCCAGTTGCCGGCCTCTGTGGTGGGAGAGCTTTCGGCCACAATAAGTACCGCTCCCAGGTCCAGAGCCTTATCGATAAAAGCATGCCCGTCAGCAACCGCTCCACGAATCGCGACAAAGGCAAAACCGGGCTCCACCTTGCGGGAGTCCATGGTAATCCCTTTGATGGTCGTGCTGCCGTCAAAGCGGCTCTCCTCCATAGGGGTAATTTCCTGTATGAGATCCTTCAGCTTTTTCATTGCAGCAGCAGGCTTACGGTGGAACCTTTGAGCACGCGGGTGCCCGGAGAAAGCGATTGCCTGCGCACCCTTCCGCTGCCGGATACGCGAACCGTCAGGCCCGCATTTTCCAGGAGGTAAAGCGCATCGCGCAGGTTCATTCCCACTACATTGGGAACCAGGTTGGGAATTATCTTTCGTGGCCGTATGGCCATATTCTTCTCAAAGCGGGAGGTGTATGCCCATTCGTTGTCTTCCGACTCCAGCTTGTTGGAAATCCCGAGCCGGTTCATCAGAAACCGGATCTCCTCCGCATTTCCGGCCAGGTTCTCCGGGGTTTCCATGGAGGGAGTTTCCATGGTCACTTCCAGGTCATTATGCATGTAGAGGCTGCTGGCGTATACCTTGTCGGCAATCTCTTTGAACACCGGTCCGGCCACTGCCGATCCGTAATACACGCCACGGGAGGCTCCGTTGATGGAAACAATGCAGGTATACTTGGGATTATCAGCGGGGAAATAGCCCACAAAAGAGCTTTTGTAAAAGGATTTGGTATACCGGCCTCCCCGGGCCATCTGCGCTGTTCCGGTTTTACCGGCCACAGAATAATCCGGGTTTCTCAGGTTTCGGGCAGTACCGTTTTGAACTACCCCTTCCATAGTCATTCGAACCTTTTTCAGAGTCTCTTTGCTGCATATTTTCGACTTCAGTTCAACGGGATCGAATTCTTCCACCAGCCGACCGGTTTGTCTGACTTCGGTCACAAACATCGGCTTCATCATACGCCCCTCATTGGCAATGGCATTGTAGAGCGTAAGGATCTGAAGGGGTGTGAACTGGGTTTCATACCCGATGCTCATCCAGGGTAATGTGGTCCCGTACCAGTCGTTGTCTCCCGGATTTTTGATCCTCGGCTTCCCTGCTCCGGTGATCTGCAGTTGCAGGTCATCGGCCAGGCCTATCTGCCGGAAATAATCCACGAACTTCTGCGGATTCTCTTTGAAGCTACGGTACACCAGCTTGGATATCCCCACGTTGCTGGAATACTCAAAACATTCGCGGAGAGTGAGTTTTTCATAATGTCCCGGTTCGGAATCCTTCATTTTCCGGTCGAAGTATTGGGTAACCCCGCCTTCCACATCCACCGTATCATCCAGGGAAATCCCTTCTTCCAGCAGGGCGATCAGCGAAGCCAGCTTGATCGTGGAACCCGGTTCGCCGCTTTCTCCTACCGCATAGTTGTAGGCTTCCGTATAGACGCCCTCTTCCTTGCGGCTGAGGTTGGCGATGGCTTTGATATGACCGGTTTCCACTTCCATCAGTACCGCACAGCCATTCAGGGCATCATGCCTTACCAGGGTTTCATACAGGGCATCCTCCGCCACATCTTGAAGGTTGATATCAATGGTGGTATAGATGTCTTTGCCGTTCTCGGGCTCAATTTCATTCTCGTCGTTTACGGGGATCCATACTCCTCCCGCCACTTTTTGCATGAGGCGTTTCCCGGATATCCCGCCCAACACCTGATCGTACGCCCCTTCCAGTCCTACGGGAGCTACACCGTCTATGGAATATCCGATGGTTCGGTAAGCAAGGATTTGAAAGGGTTTTTGCCTCTGGTCTTTTTCTATGACGATAAGTCCGCCCTTATGCTGACCCCGACGCAGGATAGGCCATTGCCGCATTTCTTTCACCTCCCGGAATCCCAGCCGGCGCTTGAGCAAAAAATACCGCTTGCCTTCTTTCCGAGCTTTCCGAAACTGGCGCAGGTATTCGCTTTTGGGCTTGTCACGGAAAGTGGAGGCAAAGAGGTAAGCCAGCGAATCGATACCTTCTTCAAAAGCTTCGTCGGTTAGTCCGCCTGCCTTAAAATCCATTCGCAGCTCGTAGATCGGCACCGAGGTAGCCAGGAGAGAGCCGTCGGAGGAATAGATGTTTCCGCGCACCGCTTCAATAGTCTGAAAGTCGGTGGTAAGTTCTTCGGCCATATCGCGCCACTTATCGCCCTCCACAAACTGGATGCGGAAGGCATACCAGATCACCAGCACCCCGAAAAGTGCTACGGCGATAAAGGCGAAATACACCCGCCACAGTATGGCCCGTTTAATGTTCATCGCGGTCCTCCTTTGTTTCGATGATTTTAAACGGCGGGCTCTTCAGCTCTTTCAATCCCGTGCCTTCGAGTCGTTTGGCCACCTGGGATTGTTTGCTCCGGTACATGAGTTCGGATTTCACGCTGATGTATTCTGCCCGGGCTTCTTTGATCTCTTTACCCAGTTCATCGCAGCGCTTCACGATCTTGATGGCCTGATGGGAGTTGTAGATATGCACGATAGCCAGGGCTGCCAGGAAAAAGAGAAAAGGGAGATACCTCCTGAGGTCACCCTGCAGGAAATTCAGGTCGGCAAGATTGCTCAGCGACGATTTCGCTTTGGTTTCTTCCGGTGTACCCTGCTCCTTGTTTTCTTTTTCGCGGATTTTGTTCATTGTTTTTCTGCTATCCTAAGGCGGGCGCTTCGCGCTCGCGGATTTCGTTCTATTTCTTCTTCGCTGGCTTTGATCACTTTGCCTATCGGCTCCATGGGACGAATCCGGTTGCCGTACATGTCGCGGATATCCTCTCCGTCTACGTTTCCCGTTTGCATGAAGTTTTTCACCATGCGGTCTTCCAGCGAGTGGTAGGACATTACCACCAGGCGACCGCCCTGCCGCAGCACTTCTATGCTCTGCTCCAACAAGGCTTCCAGCGCCTTCAACTCGTCATTCACCTCGATGCGGATCGCCTGAAACACCTGGGAATAGAACTGGTTCTCTTTGCCCCGCGGAGCAAACCGGGCTAACGTCTTTTTCAGGTGTGCCGTGTTTGCAATAGGCGCCACTCCCCGTTCTGAGATAATGGCCGTAGCCAGTTGCCTGGAGTTTCTAAGCTCCCCGTAACGGAACAAAACGCCGGCAAGCGCTTCCGACTCATAATGATTCAATACCTCGAATGCACTTTTTCCCGATTTCCGGTTCATACGCATATCGAGGGACGCATCGAAACGGTGGGCAAAGCCGCGTTCTGCCTCATCAATCTGGTGGGAGGAAATTCCCAGGTCGGCCAGAATACCGTCTACCGGCATGGCGTTGTGGTAACGGAGGAAGCGTTTCAGGTACCTGAAATTGTGATTAACCAGGGTAAAACCGGGATGATCCGGTGCATTTTCCAGGGCATCATCATCCTGATCGAAGGCAATGAGCCTTCCTTTATCCAGCCGCTCCAAAATGGCACGACTGTGCCCTCCCCCGCCGAATGTAACATCGACAAAGGTTCCTCCGGGTTGTATTTTCAGGCCATTCAGGCATTCATTGAGCATCACCGGTACGTGGTAATTACTCATTGGGCCCTCCCGTATCTCCTGTATCTCCCGACATCACCTCCTCAGCCAGGCGACTGAATTCATCGGGATCGATATTCAACTGATCATCATAGTGCTTTTTCGACCAGATCTCTATCCGGTTGTTGTAAGCGAAGAGTACGGCATCGCCGTCAATGGAAGCATATTCAAGCAGCTTACGCGGGATATTGATCCGCGAGGCCGCATCGACCTGTATTTCGGTTGCCCCGTTATTGAAGAGGCGGATGAACATTCGGTCGCGCTTATTGAAGGAATTCAGCTTACTAAGCTTCTCCGTCTCTTTCAACCACTCCTGGCGCGTGTAGAGCACGAGGCATTGATCAAAACCGCGGTTCACCACAAGCCTGTCGCCTGCCTCTTCCGGAATCTGCCGGCGAAGGCTTGACGGCAGGCTTATACGGCCTTTTGCGTCGGTTTTGCACTCGTATTCTCCTATGAAATGCGCCATGTTGCACCTTTTCAGCATGTAAAATTAGAACATTCCATTCCACTTTTCCCCACATCAAACCACATTCTTAGCTCTTTATTTTTCCACAACGCATTAAGGAAGCATTTATTACAGAAATACCAATGGTTTTCACGGTGGGAGAAAGTGGGGAATAGAAAATGACTTTTGGGTATTTGCGGGAGATTTTCGGGAAACAGGATTAAATGGATATACCCGAAAACACAGGCGCCGAACGGCCAGAACCTAAGACCTAAAACCAAGTACCTTGATAGCTCTGCTGCCGTTGGCTATTGGCGATTTGCTATTGGGGCGTAGAGCCTCACGGGTTGTCACTCTTCGGCTTTGATAAGGCTAACAAGAAACCAACCCAACGATCTTTCCTTCTTATTTCCCGCAGAATACGCAGAGATACGGGAGCGGTTGCTCAGAGACTGCTTCTTCCGAACGGGCCTCTGCGGGGCCTGCGGAAGCATCCGTGTTGAACGACCAAAACCAAATACCAAATACCCAGAACCGAGCCCTCCTAAGTCCTCCCCCCGCCCCCTGCCTTCACGATGTTCCGGCAGGTAAACCTCCAAAGGGGGAGTCTTTCACTGCCTAAGCCTGCCCTGGTTTCGGCAGGTAAGCCTCTCCTTAGGTTCTTGCTGTTGGCCATTGGCAGTTTGCCGTGGGAGCGCAGAGCCTCACGAAGCACCCTCCCTTAGACCTTTCCTTCTTATTTCCCGCAGAATACGCGGAGATACAGGAGCGTTTGCTCAGAGACCGCTTCTTCCGAACGGGCCTCTGCGGGATCTGCGAAATCCGATTTGCGCGGAATACGCAGACCTAAGGTGGAAGGAAACCATCTATCTTACCTAATCACCTGACTATGAGGGATATGTGGAAGCATCCGTGTTGAACGGCCAAAACCCAATACCCAATACCCAGAACCGAGCCCCCTTATGTCCTCCCCCCGCCCCCTGCCTTCACGATGTTCCGGCAGGTAAACCTCCAAAGGGGGAGTGTTACATGCCCCGAACTGTCTTAAGTTCCGGCAGGCAAGCCTCTCCTTAAGTTCTTGCTGTTGGCTATTGGCGGTTTGCTATGGAGCGTAGAGCCTCACGGGCTGATAAGGAACCAAAAGCCAAGTGCAAATGGCAAACGGCGAATAGCAACAAAAAAAGACCGCCCCAGATGGAACGGCCTTTAGACATTCATACACTAAACTGTTTTATACCGCAAAGCTTTCGCCGCAGCCACAGGTGCGGGAAGCATTGGGATTATTGAAAGCGAAACCTTTGCCATTAAGCCCGTCGCTGAAATCCAGCTCGGTACCGCAGAGGTAGAGGAAGCTTTTCATGTCTACGACAATCTTCACTCCGTTGCTTTCAAAGGCCTGGTCCCCGGCCTTTTCCTCATTATCAAAATCGAGTTTGTAGGACAGGCCGGAACAACCTCCGCCTTCAACAGCCACACGGATGAAATAGCTGTTGTCCAGGTCTGCTTCCTGTCTCAGCTCGCTCACACGTCTTGCCGCTTTTTCCGTTGCGGTGATCATACTTGTATCCATACTTATAAATTTTCAATTGGGGGTAATCCGTTCTTTACGCGGTAATCGTTGATAGCCGCCTTGATCGCGTCTTCGGCCAGCACGGAGCAGTGAATTTTTACCGGCGGCAATGCCAGCTCTTCCACGATATCCATGTTGTCGATTTTCATAGCATCGTCAAGCGACTTTCCCTTGAGCCACTCTGTAGCCAGGGAAGAAGAAGCGATTGCTGATCCGCAGCCGAATGTTTTGAACTTGGCGTCGCGGATAACTCCGGTACTTTCGTCTACCTCAATCTGCAAACGCATCACGTCGCCACATTCAGGGGCCCCTACCAATCCGGTTCCCACCGCTTTGTTGCCTTTATCCAATGTCCCGATATTACGGGGATTGGAATAATGATCGATCACTTTATCTGAGTATGCCATATTCTTCTTTTTTATGTATTGCTGGAGCGCTTATCAGTGCTCCGACCATTCAATGGTTTTCAAATCAATTCCTTCTTTGAACATCTCCCAAAGCGGGCTCATGTCCCTCAGTTTTTCAACAGCCTCTTTTACGTGGCTGATGGTATAGTCAATTTCCTCTTCTGTGGTAAAACGGCTCAGGCCGAAACGCAGGGAAGAGTGTGCCAGCTCATCGTCGAGCCCCAGTGTTTTCAGTACGTAGCTGGGCTCCAGAGAAGCCGAAGTGCACGCCGAACCCGAAGATACGGCAATATCTTTTACTCCCATCATAAGGCCCTCTCCTTCCACATACTTGAAAGAGATGTTGCTCACATGCGGAAGACGGCTCTCCTTACTTCCGTTGAGATAGGCTTCTTCAATCGTAAGCAACTCCTTTTCCAGCTTGTCGCGTAATGCTTTGATCCGGGCAGTATCGGATTCCATATCCAGCCTGCACAACTCGCAAGCTTTACCAAAGCCTACAATGCCAGGCACGTTCAGAGTACCGGAACGCATGCCGCGCTCGTGGCCTCCTCCGTCTATCTGGGCAGTTACCTTAACCCGGGGATTCTTACGTCTGACATACAATGCTCCCACTCCTTTCGGACCATACATCTTGTGGGCACTGAAGGACAGAAGGTCTATCCCGTCAGCATTCACATCCACAGGAATTTTCCCTACGGCCTGGGTGGCATCGGTCATGAACAACGCACCGTGTTTGTGCGCAATCGCACTGATTTCCCGAATGGGTTGAATCACCCCGATCTCATTGTTTGCATACATGATGCTCACCAGGATGGTATCCGGCCGGATGGCCGCTTCCAACTCCTCCAGGGAAACAAGGCCTTCGCTGTTTACATTCAGGTAGGTTATCTCAGCACCCAGTTTTTCCAGGTGTTTGCAGGCGTCGAGCACAGCTTTGTGTTCGGTTTTGGCAGTGATGATATGCTTGCCTTTTTCGCCGTACATTTCGAATACTCCCTTCAGGGCCAGGTTATCCGATTCCGTAGCTCCGGAGGTGAAAATAATCTCCTTCGGGTTGGCTCCGATCAACGCAGCAATCTGCTCGCGTGCGTAATCCACGGCTTCCTCGGCTGCCCAGCCAAAGCTGTGAGAACGGCTGGCCGCATTCCCGAATTTAGATTGAAAATAAGGCAACATCGCCTCCAGCACCCTGGGATCCAGAGGTGTGGTAGCGTTATTATCCAGGTATATGGGCAATTGCAACATTTCTTATTTAGACTAATTCTAATTACAAAGGTAACACCTTCTGTGAAAAAGATGTTCAGAACGATTAAAATTTCAGTGTATCAACAACAAGTGACTTTCTGTTGCCGAACCTCCTTCAAACCTCAGAAAATAGAGCCCGGGGCTTAGGTCTCCCAGGTAGAATGTCTGCATTTCGGTTCGCTCCAGCACAAAGCTTTTCACCAAAGCCCCGCTGGCGGTATACATGCGGATACTTTTAAAGGGATAGAACCCGCTTAAGTTCCTTACCCGGAACTCATCCCCAGCCGGATTCGGAAAGACCTCATAACCGGTTTTGCCGCCCGTACTTTGCTCCCCGATTTGCTCCCATTCGCCAGGTTTAACCCGCCAAACGGAGATGGCGGTATTGGACTGGATACTGTTCAGGAAGCTGTCAAGGTACTGGCTTGCCATTTCCGTTCCCAGCACGAGGTTAGCACCTTGCCAGCCGCTGATATACGCATGACGGGTATCTAATCCATGAATCAGAAAATCAGAAAATCGCCAGATGCGGCTTTCGTAAACAACCCCATCGGGATCAATACGCCTTACCTGGAACGCGGTAACGGTCTCATCGAACCCTTCTGCCGCAGAAGTAAACTCAAATTCATCACCGTATCCTGCCATAAAGAGCCGGTCTTCTTCATCCAGGTACATATCGGAGGGATAGAAATTTTCAAACACCTCACTGCTGATCAACGTTCCGGATGCTGCCTCGAGCTTTAGCAAGATTCCTGCACGATCCGGACAAGACGTTGTGCCCAGGAACTTTTCACCACTAAACAGGGAACCGGAGAAAAACAGACTGGCCCAAAGCTGTCCCTTGTTGTTCATCACCAGAGAAGTTATTCCCATCATGGCAGAAGATTGAAAGGGGATGGAATACACTTTTTCGCCTTCCCCGGTATAACAATCGAGGCGGGCAGCAGCGAAGTCGGGTGTACAGGTCTGAACAGAACCTATATCCGTCCAGGAAAGGGTTAGGTATACCCTCCCGCCCGAAGCCACCAGCCCGTGACAACTCGGCGGTAAAAAGGAGGTCCCCAAACTCACCGGCCATTGATTCAGCAGGTTTCCATCGCTATCCAGGTGCAATACCGGTGCTTCCGGGAAGGAGCTTCCCCCGCTGTAATAGGTTTTTCCGGCTATGGTCAGCGTAGTGTTGTGACTGAGGCAGATGAACAAATCTCCTTTTTCATCCCGGTCAATTGCCTGAATGAGAACTTCTCCCGTAGCATCAATGTATTTCTTTCGCTTGACTGCACCGGTTTTGGTATCGATCCACACCAGGTAAAAGCCGCTAATGGCAGGAGTGATCAGGTCCGTTCCCAGATAATCGCCGGGCTGGGTATAGGTGCCTACCAGTATTTCGTGGTCGGATATCCGGCACATTGCACGCGTTCTCAGAACCGAGGTAAGGGTACTTCTGCCAAGTCGGGTCAGCCAGCGCAGGTTCCCTAAAGAATCATATGAAAAAAGCGCGGTGGTATTGATTCCGGAATTGAAGAATGCCGTATCCGAAAAAGCGAACTCCCCGCCCCTGTTCCCCATTAACACATAGGTGTTCCCATCCTGATCGCAGAGCAGATCATGTCCCAGCATTGCAGGTTCGGTTTTTCGGTTTTTGGCCCCGTTCTGCCGGTGCCAGGTTTGAGGATCATACACCGGTGGATCAGCCGCAGCCGATTCACTTCTTCGTACCGCTTTCCATTTCACTCTGGAAACAAATGCTGAATCTGCCCGCATGCCGAACATGAGCAGGTCACCCCAAAGATACATTTCGTTGATATCGGCTCCACCGGCGCCGGGAACAATTTCCGGCAAGGAACGTAACGTATTCGTTGTGGTATTGAACTCATGCAGTTCCCTTCCGAAACCGGGTGAGGTCAGCATGAGGTATATGTTTTCTCCATAGAGGCTGGATTGGCCGTAAAAATAGGCTCCGCTTACTTTCCCCGGGAACAGATCGCCCATGGAATAAATCACCGAATCCCTAAAATAGCCCATCTCCATACCGGCCAGGTCCGTGGAGACGGGAACCAGCGGATACCGGCCCCGTGTGGTAAAAGAGGCGAATTCGGAATATGCGGTGGGACCCAGGTTCTCATCTACCCCTGCAGGAATAATATTTTCCTGGTCATCCATATAAAAAAGCTCCCCTTCATCATGCAACAGAAGCCGGTTACTCGCTTCTCCCATCTGCACATAAGTCCCCATATTGCTTAGAGTCATAACCTTCTGGGTCCCGCTCACCGTACCATCCGTCTTCCACAACTCATTTTTCAGATTCTTGTCAAGGATCAGGAAATAACGGAAATGGCCGATCAATACCGATTCATTCAAATTCGGACCTGAAATATAATCGGGCGACTCGAACAGATACAGCCGGATAAAGCTATCGTTGGCCACGCTCCAAAGTTGGTGCCTGGACCCGCCAAAATTGCTTGACGCAAGCAGCGTGTCTTTGCCGTTAAACGTGCTCATGAAAAGATTACTCGACGGGAATTGCGCAATTCCCAATAGTTCGATCATGCTGTCGCTCTCAAAGCGGAACACAGCCATCTGCCCGTTACGGGTATAAGCATAAGCCCGATCCCTATCGCCTTCCGGCAAACTCAGTATCGTCCAGAAAGGGATGCCGGGAATGTTAGGGGTATTGACAATAGGATAAACCTTACCGTCATCGCGAATTCTCCAGAAACGTATTCCCGTGATGTTGACCTCCACCCGCATGATAATCACAGAGGAATCAATGGTGTTGCTGGCCACTCGAATCCCGCCCGGGAACTCATAGCGTTTTTTGGAAAAATCTACCGAATCCACCACCAACACGGAGTTCCCGGTGCTTTCCGGAACAACCAGGTAACGACCGGTACTGTGAAGCGTGGTGAAAAAATCGGTGGTAATCCCGGGATCAATTACCTGAGCTTTCAACCCGGTAAGCGACCATAGAAACAAGAGCATGGCTATCCCTATTCCCTTCGGAACTTTGCCGAAGTTTATCCTTTTTGTAAATGCCTCACTCATGAATACCATACGGAACTAGAGACTTAAAAAGTACGGAAATGCCTCAAAATTACGGCTGTATCGAAGAGTCTTCCGTCGAAATTATCTTTTCGCTTTCCATTTCGAATACAATCCATGCCTGGCATTCTTTCTAAACGCAACAGCGCCTAACTTCGCTGCATGATCGGAAAAATCGAACATCTGGGGATTGCCGTGAAAGATCTGGAAGCATCCAACGCCTTATTTACCAAGCTGCTGGGAAGACCTCCGTACAAAGAGGAAGCAGTAGAATCCGAGTCGGTTATCACCTCCTTCTTCCGCAGCGGTGAAAACAAGATCGAACTTCTGCAGGCTACCCGACCGGAATCGGCAATTGCCGGATTTATTGAAAAAAGGGGCGAAGGCATCCATCATATTGCTTTTGAGGTGGACGATATCCGCGCAGAAATCAAGCGACTTAAGGAAGAGGGTTTTCGTATGATCCATGAAGAACCCAAAGAAGGTGCCGACAACAAACTCATTGCCTTCCTGCATCCCAAGGGCACCAATGGCGTCCTGATCGAACTCTGCCAGGAAAAAAAGGGATAGAGCCTGTCAAACCGATGCTGAGCCGCCCGCAATTGCCTGACTTTTCTATCTTGCAAGGATGAAAGCAAGGTACGTCAACAGCCTGTGGTTTCTGCTGCTTTTACTGCTCAGCTACGTGCCGGTCTTTCACAATCTCGACCGCTACCCCATACGGCTGTGGGACGAATCAAGGCAGACGCTGAATGCCAAAGAGATGGCTGATAACGGCCACTGGCTGGCGCTGTATTTTGAAGGCGAGCCCGAAACCTGGAACGCCAAACCTCCGTTGATGGTGATCTGCCAGGCACTCTGCATCAAGGTTTTCGGATGGAATGAGTTAGCGATTCGTCTCCCAGCGGCCTTGTCTGCCTTTGCCACCTGCCTGTTACTTTTTCTGTTGTTTCGTGCGGTTTTCCGAAGGCCCGGTTACGGAGTGCTGGCTGCTGCGGTTCTTTTGTCTTTCCAAGGCTATGTGGACTACCACGCCATCCGTACCGGAGATTTCGATGCCATGCTTACCCTGTTCATCACAGCTGCGGCATTATGCCTCTACCTCTGGCGGATACGCGACGATTACCGTTTCCTGTACCTCTTTTTCCTGGCCTTGTTCCTGGGGGTTATGACTAAAGGAATTGCCGCCCTGATTCCGGCACCTGCCTACCTGATTTTTGTGCTCTGGAAAGGAGGAATCCCCTCCATACTCAAACGGAAAGACACCTGGCTTGCCTTCTCGCTGATACTGCTTATCCCCGGTTATTATTACCTGCGTGAACAGCTTACCCCGGGCTATTGGCTGATGGTAAAACAAGAGGAACTGGGCGGCCGGTTCGGTGGAGACAGCAGCAATACCGGGGATTTCTGGTTCTATCTCAGGCATTATACCGAAAAAGACCTGAGCCTCTGGAAATGGTTTGCCGTACCGGCTATCCTGCTGACCCTGCTCATCCGCGAAGAAAAGCGCAAATGGCTGGCCCGGCTCTCTATTCTGGTACTGCTGGTTCATTTGCTGGTGATCTCCTCCTCCCATACAAAGCTGGCCTGGTACGACGTGCCCGAGTATCCCTTCTTTGCCATTCTTTTCGCCCTGGCTACCGAGCAGATCCTCGATGCGCTAAAATCCCATTTCGCCCCTCAAGGAAGGCTTCGGTCCATACTGGCACCCACCCTCCTGCTACTTTTCCTGGCAGCACCCTCCTATGCGCGTAACTGGCACCGCATCTATGCCGGTGATCCGGGATGGGATGCTGATTTTTACGCCCTTCCTGCCTACCTGAAACGAACATTGGAAACCCAGCCGGAAACGCTGGAAGGCTATAAGGTTACCTGGATTTATGAGGAATACCCGTATCCGGTACTCATTTATACCCGCCGATTCAACGAAGCGGGGGTGAACCTGCAATACAGCCCCGCAGGGGAATTGAAAACGGGAGACCGGATCCTTATTGCCGACCCGGTTAAGGTGGAAAGACTCTCCGAACAATTTCTGCTTCAGCGCCTTGAGGTGGAAGGGCTGGTGGAAATTTATGAGTTAAAGGATGGACAGGGAATCCGGCACTGAATCCATACCCAACGGTACAAAACGATTGATCCCGGCAATCCTCCCTTTGGCACCGGAGATACGGCAATTGAGGCGCTTATGGTTTTTCGTGATCCGAGCAGAAAACATCTTTGTCGGGTATTGATACTGTCATGAAAAAACTCCTGTTAGCCGCTCTGACCCTGATCTGTTTTTCTGCGCTGAATGCCCAAACGGTGCAAACCATCCGGGGAACGATTACCGATGCTCAGAGCAAAACACCCCTGATCGGGGCTACCGTGGTTCTGCTCGGATCCGAGCCATTGATCGGCACCACCAGTGACATGGACGGCAAATTCAGGCTGGAGGCGGTGCCCACGGGCCGGCACAGTATCCGCATCACCTATGTTGGCTATACCGAAGTGGTGCTCAGCAACCTTATCGTGAATTCCGCCAAAGAGGTGGTGTTGAATATCGAAATGGAAGAAGCGGTAATCGCCGGAGCGGAAGCTGTAGTGACAGCTACCGAAAAAGGCGGTCCGAACAACGAACTGGTCAGTGTAAGCGGCCGGAAATTCTCCATAGACGAAACCCAGCGTTATGCCGGTTCGCTGGGAGACCCCTCGCGAATGGCTTCCAATTTTGCCGGTGTGGTAGGGGGCGGGAACGACCAGCGCAACGACATTGTGATACGCGGTAACTCTCCCTTGGGTATGCTCTGGCGCCTGGAGGGAGCGGACATTCCCAACCCAAATCATTTCAGCAACCAGGGCGCCAACGGCGGCCCGGTATCCATACTTAACAATAATACCCTGGCCAACTCCGACTTCCTTACCGGTGCCTGGCCCGCAGAATACGGAGCTGCCACCAGCGGGGTTTTCGACCTGAAAATGCGAAACGGAAACAACGAAAAACGGGAACATACTTTCCAGATCGGGTTCAACGGACTGGAACTGATGACCGAAGGGCCACTCACCAAAAACGGAGCTTCCTACCTGTTCTCATACCGCTATTCCACCCTCTCTTTCTTCGATGCGATAGGCATACAGTTTGGAAACTCGGGAATACCCTTCTACCAGGATTTTTCATTGAAAGTCAATGTACCTACTCAAAAGGCAGGAACCTTCAGCCTCTGGGGAATCGGGGGACTGAGTTCCACCGATATCTTTGATTCCGGTAAAGACAGCGCCGAACGGGCCGATAAAGTGCGCCCGGAAGATATCCGCTTTTCCAGCGGGATGTTCGCTACCGGTGTCACACACCTCCTGCCGGTCGGGAAAAAGGGGTATGTCAAGTCTGTGCTGAGTTTTTCCGGAGAAAAGAACGAGACCATCCTGGACACGCTGGTGAATGAAACCAGCGGAACGGAAAAAGCCCTTTACTTTCATTCCGACAGCCGGGTTTTCAAAACAGCCCTGCACAGCTTTTATAACCATAAGTTCAATGCCCGGAACTCCCTGAAAACGGGCTTTATTCTCAGTCGCTTTTCTCTTAATATGGATGACAGTTTGCGGCGATGGGAAAGCCAAAGGCCCAGCGGCTTCCGGGTCAACTACGCGATCAACGAATCGGCCTGGACCTGGCAGGCCTATTCCAACTGGACGCACAAATTCAACTCCCGGCTTACGCTTAATGCCGGACTTCATGCCCAGGGACTTCTCCTGAACAATACCTGGAGCCTTGAACCTCGTGCAGGGATCAAATACGACCTGGATTCCCGCTCACGGATCAGTTTCGGTTATGGCCTGCACGGACAGGGACAGCCGCTGCCGGTTTATTTCCAGGAAACCAACCTGGACAACGGCACTACAATTCGTACCAATACCAACCTGAAATACACCCGAAATCACCATTTTGTATTGGGCTATGAAAGGCAAATAGCCAAAAGCATGCGCCTGAAAGCAGAATCCTATTACCAGTACCTCAACAATGTGGCGGTAACGGAATCGCCCTCCGCCTACAGCATCATCAATTTCGGATCGGATTTCAGCGGGCTTCCGAATATAGACAGCCTCACTAACAAAGGGTTTGGGAGAAATTATGGCCTGGAAATCACCCTGGAAAAATTCTTCAGCGAGGGGTACTATTTCCTGATCACGTCTTCCCTGTATCAAAGCGAGTATATGGGCAGCGACGGCAAGTGGCGCAGCACGGCCTATAACGGCAACTACGTGATCAATGCCCTGGGTGGAAAGGAATTCACTTTGAAAAAGGGACAGGTTCTGGCCTTCAACTTCAAAGGTACCTGGGCCGGAGGGCGCAGGGAGATCCCCATTGATTTCGTGGAATCTGCCCTGGAAAAACGGGCTGTTTATGACCTTGACCGGGCGTATGAGACACGGCTTCCGGACTACCTGCGCTTTGACGTACGCATCGGGTTTAAGATCAACGGGAAACGGGTAACGCAGGAATGGGCGCTCGACCTGCAGAATGTATTCAATATCCGTAACATCCTTACCCGCCAATACGATCCGGCTAGCGGCGAACTCCGCGATCAGTACCAAATCGGTATATTTCCCGTGCCTTTGTACCGCCTTCAGTTTTGATTATGCGTATCAAACATTCTCCATTGCTTCGGTATGTGGCCATTGTCCTGGTGGGTCTTCTGGTCGGTCTCCTTTTCGTAAGGATATTCTCCTGGACAGCCCTGGTAATGAACATCCTGTATACCCTTGTTTATTGGGAAGGCGCCTGGGTTATTTCCAGCTTCTCTAGGAAAAAATACAGCACCTTCGAAGACACCCGGAAAAGGGTAATCTTCCAGGCTGTTGGTATTGCCCTCTACGTTGCTGCCGCCAATTTTCTGATGTGCGGGCTACTCGAACTAATATTTCCGGGCGAAGATTATATCAACCTGCCCTATTACCTGGGCACACTGAAGATCAGCCTCTTTATCACGGCATTGATCACCTCCATCTATGAGGCCCTGAATTTTTTCGATCTCTGGAGAAAGGCCAAACTCGATACGGAAAAACTGAAACAGGAAAACCTGCTTGCCCAATACGAAACGCTGAAAAACCAGGTAAACCCCCACTTCCTGTTCAATAGCCTGAACACCTTGGTAAGCATCATCCCGGAAGACCCAAAACTTGCCGTAGATTTTGTACAAAAGCTATCCAACTTCTACCGGTACATTCTGCAGTACCGGGATCAGGATCTGGTAAGTCTCGATACGGAACTTGAAGCCATAGAAGCTTATTTGTTCCTGCAGCACATGCGCTTCGGCGAGAGTCTGAGTTGGAATATTGAGGTGGATAACCGGCTTCACAACCGGCTGATCCCGCCGCTGAGTATTCAGATACTGCTGGAGAACGTGGTAAAACACAATACCATTTCAAGACAAAAGCCCCTCCGGATCGAGATCCGGACCGAGGGTGAATACCTTTTGGTGAGTAATCCGGTTCAGCCCAAACGCACCTCGGAACCTTCTACCCGGCTGGGCCTGGCTAACCTGAGTGAAAGGCTTTTGTTACTGGGAACGGACAACCTGGTAATTGAACAAACCGAATCCCGTTTTACCGTAAAAATACCCCTGAGACACCCATGAATGTATTGATCATAGAAGACGAATTGCCTGCAGCCAAACGCCTGATGAGCATGATGGCCACTCTCAGGCCGGGATGGACCCTTCATGGTCCGCTTGAAAGTATTGAAGAAAGCCTTGCCTGGTTAGAATCCAATGATGATCCGGATCTGATTTTTATGGATATCCAGCTGGCAGACGGGATCAGCTTCGAGCTGTTTGAATTACGTTCAATACGGGTTCCGGTTATTTTTACTACCGCATTTGACGAATATGCCATTCGGGCGTTTCAGGTTAACTCCATCGACTACCTGCTGAAACCGCTTGAGTCCGGCGCCATGGAGAGGGCAGTAGAAAAATTCGAAAACCGGGGCAAGGTTCAGCCCGATTTCCGGGAACTTCTGGCCAGCCTGCGCCCCATTCAATACAAGCAACGCTTTCTGCTGCGAAAAGGGGAACGCCTGGTGCCTCTCTCAACGGACGAAATAGCTTATTTCCAGGCTTCCGGAAAGGTTGTTCTGCTGGTAACTCATAACAAGGAATCATTCATCACGGACTATACCCTGGACAAGCTGGAAGAGGAGCTTGATCCGGAAAAATTCTTCCGCGCCAACCGCGCATTCATCCTTTCTCTGAACTGCATCTGTGAGGTAAGGGCCACGTTTAACGGGAAACTGAAAATTGATATCACTCCCCCGCCCTCCGATTCGGAGGTAAGTGTAAGCCGGGATAAAGCGGCTCAATTTAAAAGCTGGCTCGGAGCATAAGGTCCGCAATCCGCTCATATACTGAGCACTAGTTACCTTTCCCTATTGTATTATGTGTTTTGGGACACTACCTTGCCTAAACGTTTTACGAAACGTGGAATAAACAAAAACAGAAACCAAACCTGATGAGAAGTTTACGCATCCTGGGTCTGATAATGCTATGCGGCTTGCTTTCATGCGACTTGTTCGAGAGCAAAGAAGGGCATTGTCCGCCTGTTCAGGGGACTTGGTTCAAAGTCAAGGACATGCAGGTGCTAAACATGCGGAACCAACCCGGATGTTGTCTTAACAAAGTACCTCCTTACGGCAAAGTAGAATACAATTACTTCCTGCTTAACCTGGAAATGGATGTTTCATACTATGCCTTCCGGGCTGCACCGAAACCGGGACTCTTCAACACCGCCTACGCCTTATCCTGTCCGGAAAACGGACAGAACGGTTGCAAGGAATCCATACGGGAAATTGCCATTACCACCCTTTTCGATCTGGACGAAAACCACAAGAAAGGCGCGATTGTCAATGACCTTTTTGATATTGACCAGATGGGCGGACGGATGGGGATTGATGATTTTCTGTCTTCGGATGAATGCAGAATACAACAACCCGTATTGGGCTTTCTGCTTCATAAAAAACCGGTACTCAGCGACACATGCGCCTTTAAATTCCAGATTAACCTCGATAACCAAACCCAGTATACGTGCATCTCTGCACCGGTCATCATTAAATAAGTCCTCAATCCCGCAATTGATTACTTTTGCGGCTCCATGTCATCCACCCCGGGAAAAAAGGCGATCATTATTGGTGCAGGACCTGCAGGGCTAACCGCCGCCAGGGAACTTGTACGACGAAGCACTATTCGCCCCGTTTTGCTTGAAGCCGACCCCGAATATGTGGGTGGTATCGCCAGAACCGTTAATTTCAAAGGCAACCGCATTGATATTGGCGGACACCGCTTCTTTTCCAAATCAGACAGGGTAATGAATTGGTGGATGGATATAATGCCTGTGGAAGCAAAACCCGGGGAGACCTTTTCCATCAATTACCACAACCGATCAAGAGAGCTTACCAATAACACGGTGATTGATGACCCGGAAAAGGTGTTGTTGGTCCGGAACCGGAAATCGCGGATTTATTATGACCAGAAATTTTTCGACTATCCGGTCAAACTAAACCCGGACACCGTTAAAAAACTCGGGATGGTTAAAATGTTCCGGATCGGGATCAGCTACCTGAAAAGCAGCCTCTTTCCCATCCGGGAGGAAAAAAACCTGGAAGAATTCTTCATCAACCGTTTCGGGCGAGAACTCTACCTTACCTTTTTTAAGGAATATACCGAAAAGGTCTGGGGACACCCCTGCAAAGAGATCAGTGCCGAATGGGGCAGGCAGCGCATCAAGGGACTAAACCTCCGCAGCGCTCTTTCCAACTTTTTTGCAGGGATCTTCGGAAAAAGTGACGACCTGCAGCAAAAGAACAAAGAGACCTCCCTCATCGAACGATTTCTATACCCCAGGCTCGGTCCCGGACAGCTTTGGGAATGCGTACGTGATGAAGTTCTGGAAGCGGGGGCTGAACTGCATATGGGGCAAACCTGTATTGCCATTCACAGCGAAGGAAACCGAATTACCGGAATCAGCACCCGGGATGCATCGGGCAATACACATCGGTTTGACGGCGACTATTTTTTCTCTACCATGCCGATCCGTGACCTCATTGCCGCCTGGCAGGCTCCTGTTCCCGAAGTTGTGAAAAAAACCGCCGAAGGGCTTGAATACCGCGACTTCTTTACGGTGGGTCTGCTGGTACGGGAACTTCGTATCAAAGAAACGCACGAACAGGCAAATCAGCTGATCCGGGATAACTGGATCTATGTACAGGAACCCGGCGTGGAAATAGGCCGGCTTCAGGTATTCAATAACTGGAGCCCCTTTATGGTCAAAGACCCGGACACTGTCTGGCTGGGACTGGAATACTTTTGCCGGGATACGGATCCTGTCTGGGAAGAAAGCGACGAAAAACTCATTGCCATGGGCAAGGAAGAGTTGTCGCGTATCGGAATCATCGAATCTCATCAGGTCCTTGACGCCTGCGTTATCCGCATGCCCAAAACCTATCCGGCCTATTTCGGGGCATACCGCGATTTCGATCATATCGTTAAGTTCCTTGACCAATTTGAGAACCTGTTCCCGGTAGGGCGGAACGGCATGCACAAATACAACAACCAGGACCACAGCATGCTCACGGCCATGACGGCTGTCGACAATATCCTGGCAGGCCGAACCGATAAATCCAACCTCTGGGAGATCAATACGGAAGAGGAATACCACGAAGAGAAATAAGAAACCGAGAAGTTTTTGCTTCCTCAATATTCTGCCTGACCTAAAAAGAGGGACATCAGGTGGACATCTTTTCCGGACCTGCATCCTTTTGATGGCTCCTGCACTCTTTCCGCCAAACCTGTATCCTTTTTTAAACAAGTAAAATACAGGACCTCCTGATTACCCTTGTTATGCAAAGACCTCTTACCCTCCTCTTTATCCTGTGCCTTACCTGCTCATGCTGCCTTGCACAAAATGACACCCTCCGGGTATTATTTATCGGGAACAGCTACACAGGCGTCAATAACCTGCCTCAACTCTGTAAAGATTTTTCTGCAGGGCATGGAAAAACTCTGATCTATGATAGCCACACTCCCGGCGGAAATACCATTGATGACCACGTTAACAACCCAACCGCTTTGAATAAGATTCGTCAGGGCAACTGGGACTATGTGGTGCTTCAGGAACAAAGCCAGATACCCACGATAGACTATTACCGCTATAACTACATGTACCCGGCCGTAGAACGGATTAACGACAGTATAAAGAAATACGGTCCCTGTACGAAAGTTCTGATGTACATGACCTGGGGCCGACAAAACGGAGGAAAACAATGTGACATTTCAGGGATGTATTGCAGCCCTGATTTCCAGGACTTTTCTCATATGCAAGACTCGCTGGAAAGTGCGTATACGGAAGTTGCCGCCAAAATCGGGGGTGGGGTTTCCCCCGTTGGAATTGCCTGGAAAAGGGTATTGGAAGATACCAGTATCGTCCTGCATTCGGCAGATCAGAGTCACCCCAATTTCAGCGGAAGTTACCTGGCTGCCTGCGTGTTTTATTCCGTACTATGGAACGAAAATCCTGTTGGCTCCAACTATTCCGGAAGTTTATCCGGTCCGGCTGCCGCCTACTTTCAAGAAATCGCAAAACAAACCGTCTTTGACTCTGCCAGGGACTGGAACCCTAAAGACACCCTGTTCGCTGATTTTAAGTACAGTCAGTACGGTGATTCGATTCGCTTTACCAATCTGTCGAAGAGCCCTGATCCCTTTTCCTATACCTGGGATTTCGGGGATGGAAACGGTTCCACAGCGGAAGATCCTGTTCATGTATATATGGGCGACGGCGTCTACACGGTGAGGCTTACGCTGAACCATTGCTCCAGCAGCATGGATAAACAAGATACCATCACGGTGAATACAACCGGAATGAAACCTGATCTTACACACTTGGGGGTTAAGGTTTTTCCCAACCCTGCCGGGAACCGACTAACCGTTTCCTTTAATTCGCCTATGCGGGGAGAGGTTCAACTGATCGCTTCCGACGGTTCGGTTCTTTCCGTGCACAAACTCAACGATGCGCAATACCTCAACCTGGACACCGGTGAACTTAGCCCCGGCCTATACTTCGTAAAAGTGGTACCCAATGGGCAAACGCATTCCTGGGAGTATAAAATACTGAAGCACTGATTTTCCGGTTCCTCCGACAGAGGACCAAGGAATAGCGGGGAATAACCGTTCACCTCCATTTCCAATTCATTAAACCGAATATTTATTCAATTATGAAAAAAGGAGGCAGTTTTGAAGCCGGATCATGATTAAAAGGTTATTCAAAATGCTGCTTTACGGAATTCTGTCCCTCATCCTGCTCATCGTAGTAGTGGGCTTCATCTTCATCAAAACCAGTCCGCAATTCGGGGGTAAACAAAGCCCGGAAGCCCTTGCACGATTTGAAAAACTGGACCACTATCGCGACGGGAGTTTTCGTAACCTGGATGATGTGGAAATGAAGGTGGGGTTTGCGGATATGGTGAAAATGATCCCTGAATACTTCAAAAAAGCACCCGGTCGTGAACCGCAGGATCTGCTTCCACGTATGATGATGGATTCCCTGACACTTACGGAAACACCAGACAGCAGCATTCAACTGCATTGGTTTGGTCACAGTGCCTTGCTTCTCGAACTGCATGGCAAAAAGATCATGATCGACCCCATGCTGGGCCCAACCCCTGCGCCCCATCCCACCCTGGGTAAAAACCGCTACAGCCCGGGGCTTCCGATTCAGGCAGAGAAACTTCCGGAACTGGATATTGTGCTGTTTTCACATGACCATTATGACCACCTCGATTACGAAAGCATCCTGAAAATAAAAGACAAAACCGGTCGGTTTCTGGTTCCCCTGGGACTTTCTGCTCACCTAATTCGCTGGGGAGTCGACTCTTCCAAAATTACCGAGTTCAATTGGTGGGAGGAATTGGAGATCGAAGGCTACCTGTTTGCAGCAACCCCGGCCCAGCATTTTTCCGGCAGGGGTTTTTCCGACCGCGGAGCCACCCTGTGGTGCTCCTGGGTAGTGAAGCACAACGGCACCTCCGTTTATTTCAGCGGTGATAGCGGTTACGGCCGGCACTTCGCTGAGATCGGTGAAAAATACGGCCCGTTTGATTTTGCCATGATGGAGTGCGGGCAATACAACCTCAAATGGAAGGAAATCCATATGATGCCCGAGGAAACGGCATTGGCCGCAAAAGACGTGGGGGCCAATGTTTTTATGCCCATCCACTGGGGAGCATTTACCTTAGCCTTGCACGATTGGAACGATCCGGTAAAAAGAGTGGTAGCAGAAGCAAACCGACTGGATATACCCATCATCACTCCTAAAATCGGCCAGCCGCTGAACCTGCGGGACCTTCCGGAAACGGAAAACTGGTGGGAGTAAGAAGTTGTTCTCCCATTAATTCAGTTGCCGGCCTCCTGCAAATACCCGAACTTCCGGCAATGGATACTTTCCGGCTTAAGCCCAGTCGCTACCCTTCACGAAGCAGTGAAGACAAGGCCTCCATCCTTGCAGCACTTCACGAATCTCTGTTTTGTACCATTGCCTTCAACCGGGCAGGTATTCCTCATGCACTGCCAACCGGATTCTGTTTCGATACGGAATACCTTTATGTGCATGGTTCGGTCAAAAGCGGTTTTCTGCTGGATGTAATGGAAAACGAAACCGTATGCCTGAATATCTTTTCTGCACAAGCACTGGTATTGGCTCATACGGCCTTCGATCATTCGGTCAATTACCTTTCGGTAAACCTGTTTACCAAAGCAGAAGAAGTGTTTGAAGAAGAAGAGAAACGGGAAGCCCTTGAAGCATTTACCGAACGGTATATTCCGGGCAGGATGGCCGAGCTTCCTGCCATCACCCGCGAACACCTGCTCGCAACCCGGGTTCTTCGGTTTTCGCTGGAAACAGCCATATTGAAACAACGCAGCGGCGGTCCGAATGTCCCCGAAACCCAACGGGGCGAGCAACTCTGGACCGGATTACTTCCCCTGGAAACCGGTTTCGGAACACCTCTTCCCGATGCATACAGTCAACCCCTTCCCCTACCCGATTACCTGAAAACGGACCCCTTATGATCCGACAACTCACTCTTCTGTTTCTAGGCTTATCCGTTATTTCCTGCGGATTGAAGGAAGATCGTGTCCTGGAGGAACCCTACCTGATGGTACTGGGTAATGTACAGGACGCCGGTTCGCCACAGGCAGGGTGCCGAAGGTCGTGTTGTGCCGGTTTGGCTGAAAACCCGGATCCTTATAGAAGAGTCAGTTCATTGGCCTACATCGACCGGCAGCATGAAAGTGCCTGGATCTATGACGCCACCCCCGATTTTCCGGCGCAATGGGCAGATGTGATGCGGGAACCGGGATTCGATAAAAAAACCGAACCCAATGGCATCTTCCTTACCCATGCTCATATCGGGCATTACACCGGTTTGATGTACCTTGGAAAAGAAGCCTGGAACACCAGGGACGTATCAGTTTATGGGCTCCCCAGGATGCTTCGGTTTCTGGAAACCCAGGCACCCTGGAACGCTTTGACGGACAATAAAAATATCCTGCTGGAACCGCTGGATGCGGACACGCTCATCTGGTTTCCTCTCGGGGAAATGACGGTACGTACTTTATTGGTGCCTCACCGTGATGAATTTTCCGAGACTGCCTGCTTCATCATCCGTGGACCAAACCGAATAGCATTATACCTGCCCGATATCGATAAATGGGAAAAATGGGCAGTGAATATTGACAGCCTGATTGCCACGGTGGACTATGCCTTCCTGGACGGCACCTTCTACGACTCTGCCGAGATAGGGCACCGGGATATCCGAACTATACCGCATCCGTTTATTTGTGAAAGTATGGAACGTTTCGCAGACCTTCCGGACACGACCCGAAACCGGATTCATTTCATCCATCTCAATCATACCAACCCTGCACTGGATCCCCGATCAGAGGCAAGTGCCACGATAGAAAAGGCAGGATTCCATGTAGCTCGTTATGGGATGAGATTCCCTATGTAGAAGGAAAACCTTTTGAACCTTTTCCCTTGCTTCCGGTTGGTTTTTTCTCTGCTGAGATCAGTCCCAACCCGGCCAACAAAGCCATAAACGGAAGGATCACCGATTTGTAGCGGGCGGTTCCCACCGGGCCTGTCAATACCCAGAAATAGCCAATGAAGCCGCAGATCAGCAAAACCATGAGCGTTTCCTTTGGCAACTTCCTTAACCCGTAAACGGCAAGGCCTAATAAAAACAGGGACCCCAGAAGATTCAGGAAGAAAAAGAATGTCACCAGGGGAGGCTGATCCATAACCGTGCGGTACATGCCTTTGAAATCACCGCGGGCCAGCTTGTACATCAGTCCGTCATCGCTGCCCTCTGCCTTAAAAAACTGCACGTAATCATAGCGACCCGGATCAATCAACATGGCCAGCATTCCTTTAAGATGGACCTTGGCATAGGCCCCGACATTGGCGGTGAGCAAGGCCTTACAGGTATCCTGGATAAAGGTATTCCTGGCCTGATAATTTGAGATTTTTTCCGCCGAATCATTGATCCCGGCAATTACGCTGTCGGCATAGGAAGTTCCATATGCCGACTCCAGCATCAGGCGGGTATTGTAATCCTTAAGGTTGACTGAGCTGATGGAAGTATAGTGCGCCCAGCCGGTTACTTGCTGATTATGGTAACTCCAAGCCAGCACGGCCAGGGGCATCAGCAATACCGGCCATACCAGGCGCATTTTACGCAGTTGAAAGGCCCTGATACAGGCATAAATCCCGAGCGGGATCCAGAAAAACAAAAGCACCGGTTTTACAAGTAGGCCAAGGGTAAAAAGAATACATGCCTTTACCCAGGCATAGGGCGCGGAAGCATCCTGCATCAACTGCACAAAACCGGCGAAAACAAGGAACTGGAACAAGGTTTCCGCCAGCAGACTGTTTGCATAGATGAGTGTATTGCTTTGCAGAGCCACTACCAACAGCAACAGCCAGGCTGCCCTTTTTTCCCGCATTCCTTTTTTTCGCAGCAATCTGAAAACCAACCACCAGAGGCCTATGCTTAGCACATTTTGTATAAAAAGTACCAAAGCAGGGACGGAGCCGGTAAGTACGAGGAAAAGACCATATCCCGGGGTGCGCTTGGTTTCGTAATCGGGTTTGTATGGATCGTTATGCGTCCAGGCATAGAAGGAGCCTTCTTCGCGGATATTTTCGGCCTGGTAGAGGTAGTCGTACGAATCGGCGATCCGTATTCCATCCATACTCAGAGCCAACACATAGAACAGGGCATGCAGCCCTATAAGCACAAACAGAAACCTGCGGGCATTCATGCTTTGAAATAGCCTTTGACCAGTTCCAGGAATTCATCATACACCTGCGGCTGGCTGGCCACGATTTCTCTGCCCCAGAGGAAATTGTCGCCGCCTGAGAAGTCACAGACCTTTCCTCCCGCTGCCTGCACGATAAAAGCCCCTGCTGCCACATCCCAGGCCGCCAGGCTGTATTCGAAAAAGGCATCGAAACGTCCGCAGGCCACATAGGCGAGGTCCACTGCCGCCGAGCCCATACGGCGCAGGCCCCGGCTTCCGCGCATAAGTTCCCGCAAAAGACCGAGGTATTCTTCCATCTGTTCGTAATCGTAATACGGGAAGCCGGTTGCCAGCAGGGAATCCTCCAGCTTGGGAGCAGAGGAAACCCGTATTTTGTTCTCATTACAATAAGCCTCCCCGCCTTCCCAGGCATAAAAGCACTCATCGCGGTTCACTTCGTAAACTACGCCGCCACTCAGCTTACCATCGAGCAGCAGTCCAACGCTGACACTAAAAACAGGCAGGCCGTGAACAAAATTGGTGGTACCGTCGAGCGGGTCCACAATCCAGACCTCAGGGGCATGGCGGTTTCGTTCTGTAGTGGCTTCTTCGGTTACAAACCCTGCATTCGGGCTAATTGCCTTCAACCCTTCGACCAAACGTTTTTCCGCGGTGAGATCAACATAGGAAACCAGTTGATTCTGGCTTTTCAGATCGGTATTGTTCCGGTCGAACCGGGTAAGTTCATCACCGATAAATTTCCCCACTTCCTTAATCAGGGGTATCGCGGAACGGATGAGGGATTCTGCGCGCATTGGGCAAATATAGGCCGTTAAATCCTACCTTTGCCGCATGTCATCCGGCGTTAATCTAAGAAAGACCATCGGTATCATCGGTGGCGGGCAACTGGGAAAAATGCTGATTGAAGCAGCCCAGCCCTGGAACACCTACTTTCATATTTTGGAAGCAACGGATGACGCACCGGCCAGTCGTATTGCCGACTCTCAGGTACTGGGCACCCTGACTGACGACGAAAAGATCAGGGAGCTGGCTGCCGGAACGGATGTGTTAACCTATGAAATTGAGCATGTTGGTGTAGACACCCTAAAGTCACTGGAAGAAGCGGGGCACCGTATTGTTCCGTCTCCCCGTATCCTGGAGATCATCAAAGACAAGGGACTGCAAAAACAATTCTATGCCACACATGATATCCCTACCGCACCATTCCGCCTGGTAGAGAATACGGGAGAATGGCTGGCAGCTGCCGAAGAAATGGGCATTGACCGTTTTGCCGCCAAAAGCAGAACCGGTGGTTATGATGGAAAAGGGGTTGCCTTGTGTACGGTAAAGGAGCTACAGGAAACCGGGAATTATCCGTTTGAAGGCCCGACCCTGATCGAGGCGTTTGTGGAATGTGAGAAAGAGCTTTCCGTAATCGTGGCCCGGAAAAAAAATGGTGAGTCCATAACTTTCCCTCTGGTGGAAATGGAGTTCGATCCGGTGGCTAACCTGGTGGAGTTCCTGGCCTGTCCGGCGCGGGTATCGGATTCCATAGACAAAAAAGCACGGGCAATTGCCTCCGCATGTGTGGATGCATTTGACGGAGAAGGCATCTTTGCCGTAGAACTCTTTCTTACCCGCAAGGGCGACATTCTGGTGAATGAAATTGCCCCGCGGCCACATAACTCGGGGCATCATACGATAGAGGCCAACCTGTGTTCCCAATACGAGCAGTTGAACAGGATTCTGCTGGATCTTCCGCTCGGGTCAACCGACCTTATCCAACCCGCCGTAATGATCAATCTCCTGGGCAGCGAAGGGGTTCAGGGTAACTACGCTATCAGTGGTCTGGAAAAAATATTAGCTCTTCCGGGAGTTTATGTGCACTTGTATGGAAAGGCCGAAACCCGTCCGAAACGGAAGATGGGCCATGCCACCATTCTGGCACCTACTCTGGAGGAGGCTATTGAAAAAGCTAAATTTGTCCGAGATAATTTTCGATTTATACCCGCATGAATCCACGCATAGGCATCATCATGGGATCAGATAGCGACCTGCCTGTAATGCAGGAAGCGGCAAAGATCCTCGACCAGTTCGGTATCCCATACGAATTGAGTATTGTTTCCGCCCACCGTACCCCTGAACGCATGTACGAATATGCCACCAGCGCCCGCAAGCGGGGAATACAGGTAATTATTGCCGGCGCCGGCGGTGCCGCTCATCTTCCGGGAATGGTAGCCGCCATGACGGAGTTACCCGTGATTGGGGTACCCGTACAGAGTAAAACCATGAGCGGGCTGGACTCCCTTTACAGTATCGTACAGATGCCTCCCGGTGTACCGGTAGCTACTGTGGCCATCAACGGAGCCCGAAATGCAGGGATACTTGCTGCCCAGGTGCTGGGAGCTTCAGATCCAGCAGTTGCCCATACTGTCGCCGCTTTTAAGGCAAGTATGAAGAGCGAGGTACTGGGCAAAGCGGAAAAAGTGGAATCCCTCGGTTACCAGGCTTATCTGGAACAAAAGAAGTGAGTACAGAGTAACAATTCCTGCTTTCCGCATCTATATCGGAGCATGTCTGCAGGATAGCGGATCCCACCTGGCGGAACAAATTGCCAACAGGCTATTTTTGCAACAGGATTTTTTTCGCTTATTTCGGGGCAAATTATTAGATGTCATGAATATTCCGTCCGATCTGAAGTACACCAAAGACCATGAGTGGGTGCGCATTGAAGGTAACACCGCCACTATCGGCATCACCGATTTTGCCCAAGGCGAATTGGGAGATATCGTTTTCGTAGAAATTGAGACCGAAGGTGAAAACCTGAACGAGCACGATGTATTCGGCACCGTTGAAGCGGTAAAGACTGTATCAGATCTGTTCATGCCGCTTTCCGGAGAAGTATCGGAATTCAACAAAACCCTGGAAACCAACCCGGAAAACGTGAATAATGATCCTTATGGAGAAGGCTGGATGATCAAAGTAACCATGAGCAACCCGGATGAAGCCGCACAGCTTATGGATGCAGATGCATACAAATCGCTGGTAGGCGCTTGAAAAAAATCCTGAAATACCATTCAGGCTCTCTGATCTGGGGCCTTATCATCATCGCCCTGCTCTTTCTTCCTTCTGCCGGAGTGGAAGGAACTTCCATTCGTTCCCTGGACAAAGCCATTCATGCCACACTCTTCGGTGTTTTCTGCTATTTGCTGATTACCGGTCTGGTTAAACAGTACCGGTTCAGTATGCGGAAACACAGTGCGGGAAAGTACGGGTTGCTTATTGCCATCGCCTTCGGAATTGCTACGGAATTTGTCCAGTATTTTTTGGATTACCGGAGCTTTGAAATTCTGGATATGCTTGCCGATGCTGCAGGGGCACTTCTGGGATTCAGCTATTACCGTTTCTGGATTTCCACTTGTTTGAGATCCTCTTACAACTTTAGCATTTAATAATTCGTTTACCTTTTGTCATTTGGCTGTATTAACCCTATGACTTAATTTTGTTAATTAGTATGGAGCTCAGAAAATATCCGGAAAAAGACGTTCGAAGAAGAACCGATATCCACTTTATGATTGGGCTTGTTGTCGCTGTTGGCTTCACTTACGCTGCCTTCAGTATTACCACTCACGACGAGATCGACACCTCGATGCTGATGGTTGACCAAGTTGAGGAAATCGAAGAAATGACGGACATTACCCGTCAGGAGCAACCTCCTCCCCCTCCCCCTCCTCCTCCTCAGACCATTGAGGTCGTTGAAAATGATGCCGATGTAGAAGAAGCGGAGATAGAGGCAACCGACTTTGACCAGGAAACCGTTATCGAACCTATTGTTCAGGAACAGGTAGAAGTGGTTGAGCAAACTTCTGAACCGGAAATTTTTATGGTAGTGGAAGACCCACCCCAATTTCCCGGAGGAGAAGCCGAGATGTTGAAATACATTGCAGAAAACCTCGATTACCCGCCTCTTGCCCGTGAAAACAATATTCAGGGCCGTGTAGTGGTGAAATTCGTGGTAGATGAAAACGGTAAAGTAATGAATGCCCAGGTGGTTAAAGGAATTGGCTGGGGCTGTGACGAAGCTGCCCTCAAAGTAGTGAATTCCATGCCCCGCTGGAAACCGGGTAAGCAAAGGAACAAGCCCGTACGCGTTTGGTTCATGCTTCCTATCCGCTTCCAGTTGAGTTAATCATCCACTAAGCATAAAAGGCTATAACGACTTGAAAGTCCGGTTCGTATATGAGCCGGACTTTATTTTTTTATTTGGGTATTTTTCCAACCTCATGCTTCCGGAAAGTCGTTTCAGGAATACATCAAACGTTCATTCCTATGCGCTACAAACATGTTCATACCCAAAAAACAAAAAGGAGAAGTATCCTCTTTTTTGAAACCGGACTTATCGTTGCCCTCTGCTTCTCTCTCTGGGCATTCAACATTTCTTCAAAAACCAGTGATGTAGTCCTGGTTGATCATTCTATCCATGATCCCTGGGCCAGTGATACCATGCTTCCTCCCATCAATATCGAAAAACCCAAACCCACTCAAACGGAGACAACAACAAAAACCAGCAAACCTTCGCACAAATTCAAGGTGGTTAGCAATGCCACACCTACTCCGGACCCTGTAGCACCGAAACCCAGAGAAAATCCCATCGGACATATGGTAATCAAGGGGCCCAATCTAAGCAAACCTGTTTTCAGCAATCCTAAGGATGAGCAGGTTGTATTGATCCCGGGCGAATACCCGGAGTTTCCCGGTGGCCTTGATGCGTTGATGGGGTATCTCAGTAAAAATATCGAGTACCCGCCACTGGCCAGGGAAAACAATATACAAGGCCGCCTGGTACTGAGTTTTATCATCGAAAAAGACGGATCCATAAGCCACATTGAAGTGCTGAGAAGTCTAGGCTGGGGATGTGACGAGGAAGCCATCCGCGTAATTCAATCCATGCCCAGATGGACACCCGGCAAAAACAACGGTAACCCTGTGCGGGTAAGGATGAACCTGCCGGTTAAATTCATGCTCCAATAAGCTAACACGAAATTTAATTCCCGAACCGCTTCTCTTCCAGGGGAAGCGGTTTTTTATTTAGAAATATTCTAAATTGCGGGCGTGAATCTGTCAGATCTTCACCGTGGCAAAGAGGCCACCATTGCAGAAATCCATGAAGAAGTGCTTGCCCTTCGCCTGCAGGAATTTGGCATTTTTGCCGGAAGTCTGATCCGCATTACCGGATGCGCTCCTTCCGGATGCCCGATCATGCTGGAAGCCGGAGGAACCCGTATCGGACTCAGAAGAGAGCAGGCGGCACTCATAAAAATTTCTCCTCTTGACTGAAACCCGTCGTTTTGCATTAGCCGGAAACCCGAACAGCGGCAAATCAACCCTGTTCAATGTGCTTACCGGAATGCACCAAAAAACGGGCAATTTACCGGGAGTTACGGTTGAAAAAAAGACAGGGAAATTCCGGTTCCGGAATACGCTGTTTGCAGTTGAAGACATCCCCGGAATTTACAGCCTGAACCCTCGTACCGCAGATGAGCGTATTGCCGTAGACCTCATTTTGGATGACAGTCCGAATGCGCCAGAGTTTTTTGTGTTCGTGGCAGACAGCACCCAACTGCGAAAAAGCCTCTATCTCTTTCTTCAGATGCAGGAAGCGGGATGCCCCATGATCCTTGCACTGAACATGTATGACATGGCCGAAAAACGCGGGCTGCAGATTGATACGGAAATACTTGGCCGGGAACTTGGGGTACCAGTTACCGTCCTCACCGCATCCAAATCAAAAGGGCTGGAAGAACTTCAGGAACAGCTGCATGACTTCCCTGCTCGTCCCCGGCGTACGGGAGCACTGGAGCTGGATGCGGAATCTGCCTTCAAGCGGATAGACAAGCTGTTGGAGAAGGTGCAATCGTGGAAAGCCAACCGTATCTTTCAACGCAGCAGCGACCGTTGGGATCGGCTATTTCTGCACCCCGTCTGGGGCTATGTGTGCTTTTTTCTCATTCTTTTTCTGACCTTCCAGGGGGTTTTCTTTCTTGCAGAATTTCCCCGAAGCTGGATTGAAAGTGGTTTCCTGTTCACTGCAGAAAAACTGGAAGAGCTCCTGCCAATAGGCCCTATCCGCGACCTGCTGGTAAACGGGATTCTACCGGGTTTAAGCGGGGTATTGATGTTCCTTCCTCAGATTGCGCTTCTTTTCCTGTTTCTGATCATCCTGGAAGACAGCGGTTATATGGTGCGTGCTACCTTGTTGATGGATAAGGTGATGCGGCGGGCAGGATTAAACGGGCGGTCCGTTATTCCGATGATTAGCGGTGTAGCATGTGCTATCCCGGCCATCATGGCTACCCGAACCATCTCACAACCCCGGGATCGGCTGATCACCATGTTTATTATTCCCTTTATCAGCTGTTCTGCCCGGCTGCCGGTATTTATCCTGCTGGTCAGCCTGATACTTCCCAACGAACGTTTTCTGGGCGTGTTTAATTACCAGGGGTTGGCCCTGACCGGCTTGTACCTGGCAGGTTTTATTGCCGCCTTTCTTACTGCCATATTATTGAACCGGGGAATGAAAAAGACCCGGCAGGACCTGTTCCTGATGGAAATACCCGAGTACCGTTTACCGCACTGGCCCGTAGTAATGCGGCATGTGGGAAATCGGTGCATGAGTTTTATGTCTGAGGCCGGTAAGGTAATCCTGGCTGTCAGCATCCTGTTATGGGCTTTATCCAATTATGGCCCTGCCGATTTCCGGGAAGGCAGCCACGAAACGCGGACCCCCCTGGAAGAATCCTTTGCCGGAATAGGAGGAAAATTTATCGAACCTGTGATCAAACCGCTCGGATACGACTGGAAGATCGGGATTGCCATTGTTTCCAGCTTTGCTGCCAGAGAGGTTTTCGTAGGTTCCATATCCACCCTCTACCATTTGGAAGACCCGGAAGATAAAGAAGGCATCCTGACCATACTGGGCAGACCCGGAGGGATCTCAACAGCAAGTGCGGTATCATTGCTATTCTTTTATCTTTTTGCCCTTCAGTGCGCAAGTACTCTGGTCGTTATGAAGCGTGAAACGGGAGGATGGAAATGGCCGGTGATTCAGTTCAGCTTTATGGCTTGTCTGGCTTATCTGAGTGCCTGGGCTGCCTTTCAGCTTTTGTCATAATCGGACAAAGTGTACAGAAAGGAGACGACATTACCGGATTTTGTAACCAATCGCTGACAAGAGAAAATCCGTATAATAAAACTAAGCGGCTGCAATTCAGACATTGCACCTGTCAGCCTTCGGAAATCCTTCATTTTCCGGCAATTTGGATAGATTTTTGCTACTTTTGCAGATTGCTAAAACTATCCTTAATATCAGGAGCATTTCATGAGACAGCTTAAAATCAGCAAACAGTTTACCAACAGGGAAAACAAATCACTCGACAAGTACCTCAACGAGATCAGCAAAGTGCCAATGATCGACGCTCAGGAAGAGGTTGAACTGGCCAGAAGAATTCGCGAAGGAGATCAAGTTGCACTGGAAAAGTTGGTGAACGCCAACCTGCGTTTTGTGGTTTCGGTATCGAAGCAATATCAAAACCAGGGGCTGACCCTCGGTGACCTGATTAATGAAGGCAATCTCGGACTGATCAAAGCAGCCAAACGTTTTGATGAAACCCGTGGATTCAAATTCATTTCTTACGCCGTATGGTGGATCCGTCAATCCATACTGCAGGCTTTGGCTGACCAGTCCAGAATTGTGCGACTGCCTCTTAACAAAGTAGGTTCCATTGGCCGTATAGGCAATGCTGCTGCCGAACTGGAGCAGAAATTCGAACGTGAACCTACCGCTGAAGAAATCGCAGAAGCCCTGGACATTCCCGTTATTGAGGTGGAGAATGCGTTGCGCACTTCCGGCCGTCACCTGTCAATAGACGCGCCCCTTACAGAAGGAGAAGACAATACTCTACTGGGGGTACTCGACAATAATGACGAGCCTAACCCGGACCTCCACCTCATCAATGAATCGTTGCAGAAAGAAATCAGCAGGGTAATCAATACACTTTCCGAAAAAGAAAGGGATGTGTTGAAGTATTACTATGGACTGGACGGTGGTCCGGCCCATACCCTCGAAGACATCAGCGAAAAAGTGGGTCTCACCCGTGAACGGGTTAGACAGATCAAAGAAAAAGCCCTCAGAAGATTGAGAAAATCCAGCAAGAGTAAGATTCTAAAATCTTACCTCGGCTAGTTCTTTCAGAATTTCATTGACATACTCGGGCTCGTATCCTTTCTG
>CAXPEB010000065.1:0-12831 GCA_964215915.1 Bacteroidia bacterium | reverse complement strand
TATCCACGCCCACATAATCATCCGAATAGTTACCTAAGTCGGCATCCACCCACTGTCCGAAGTAGCAGTTGCGGATCTCATCGAAGGAGCGGTTTGTGATCTTTGTCTTATAGAAGGTCATGTTGTTTACCTCGTCGTTGGTGGCGAAGGCAAACGCTATCGTCTGAAGTTCAATACCAATGGGTATACCACCGGTTTCAGAGTGAATATTACCCTTGTCGTTGTACACGAAGAACAGCATCTGATCGGGCTGGTCTTCCGGCCGGTTACGATCGGCTGGGCGGGTCGGGTCAAGGATCGGATAGTCGCCAAGCTCGTAGTCATAAGAGCCGTCGTTGTTAGCATCGAAGAAAGGTGCCAATATTCTCGGTTCTCCGTAAAACGGGTCTCCGTTACCCGGCCAGGAAGAAATATCATCCGTAACTACGGTCGGGTCAATGGCCACTTTTTCAATATCCTCACGATTTACCTTCCAGATTTTATCGTACTCCTCACAGCGAACCTTATCAATCTCGCCACTGCTGGTATCCAGAGAACCCGGGAAATAATCGTTTCCACTTTGGCGGTAGGTCATGGCGGCCATCTTCAGGTTACCACCCACATCCAGTCCGCCTACCCAGATTGCACCGGCAAACATGGAGTTCTTCCGGATTGCATTGGCATCGGTCACTTTTGGTATCTCATACTTGGCAACCGAGTTAAGGTCCCACCACATATCGCCCCCGTTCAGAATACGGGCACGTACGTTATTGATATCAATGTCAACCTGAGCTGTAGCCGGCAGACAGCCCGCCGCCTTTCTTTGTAATATATTCTGATTCTGCCTTCCGTTGTTCGGGGTACCTACCACTTCACGGGCAGATACTTCACCGGTCAACAAAAGGGCGCATGCTGCAAGACTAAGTCCTTTTATAATGTGCGTCTTCATTGTTTCTTGTAATTGAGGTTGATTAGAAATCCAACTTGATGTTCAAACGGATTCTCCTGGGCAACCCGTAATAGCCCGGATTTGCAAGGGCGGTATTGTAAAGATCAACAAACGCCTGGGAAGATACAGCTTGTTCAATGGCTTGCTGTCCGTTGGGTGAGTTCAGATATCCATCGGTATCCGGTGAGCCGGTATAGGGGTGAACGGCACGAATATTCTGGACATTGAGGAAGTTCTGAACCCACAGGGTAAAGCGAAGCTGGCCGTATTTAACCTGTCCGTCTTTGTTCTTTCCAAGTTTAACCATATAACCCTTGTAGATCTGAATGTCGTTTTGCAATTGCCAGGGAAGTCTTGATCCGAAAGGTGTTCCTTTGATCGGACTTCTCAGCACTATACCACTTTGAACGCGTGGAGTGGCAATTTGGTTGGCTGTATAAGGCACACCGGAGAAAGCATTGAGCAGAAGACCTGCACCGGCATTCTCAAATATCTTTTTACCATTAACCACCGGGCCATTGTAATCTTTCCCGTTTTTGTAGTCATAGAAGATGTTCAGTTTGATGTTATGACGAATGTCAATGTTCAGCGGGAACAGGTTTCTCAGGTTAGGTTGCCCTGCAGATACCAAAGCTTGCTGTGAGTTGGTTCCCGAACCGGTACCATCTGCATACTGCAGGGTATAGTTGGCATCCATATTCAGGTTACCGGCATCACGGAGTTCATATTCCAAACGAACACCCTTGATCGTTGCAAAGTCAATATTCGCATATGAAATATAGCTCACCGGATAAGCGTAGTTAAACCGGAATTGCTGGATCAGGTTACGCTGCTCACGGTAGTTGGCAATGATACTCAAACCGGAGTTGTCACCGATCTTTTGCTTGAATCCGATCTCATAGTCAGTAGTTAACTGAGGTTTAAGATCCGGGTTGGCATAAACACCGGTCGGGTTAAAACGCAGGTAGTAGTATGAATTGATCGGAGCAAAACTCGGCCCGGCATCCGGACGCTGAGCAATTACGTCGTAGTTAGCGAAGAAGCGCGCTTCCGAAGAGATCGGGAAGTCAAACCATACACGTGGCAGCACATTGATCTGTGGGTCATAGCTACGGAACGAAGCTGCTGAAACATCCTGATTATCGGGATCAACCAGGTAAGGTTGAATAGTACCTTTAGCCGTTTGATTCGCAATGGTCTGCGGATCCTGGATTTGGATACCTTCTTTATTGTACCAGATATTGTTGCTACGGTAACCCAGGATAGATGTTGGGTTTTCGCTGTTGTTTACGTACACATAATAATCACTTCCGATTCCGTTCGGGTGACTAACCTGAGCACCGTTAATCTCTTTTACTTCACCTGCTGTTTTAAGCGGGTACAGAGAGAACGGATCCTTCAGCACCTGTTGGTTGGCATCATAACGCTCGATACGAACCCCAATACGGAAAATCAGGTCTTTAAAGGCAAATTTATCCTGTACAAATGCTGCAGTATAGATAGGCATGAAGGCGCCGACGGAACGATTTAACGGGTCATCAGTAAAGGCTTCGATACTTTGTTTTCCTCTAACCTTATTACCGAGGTAATCATATCCATAATAAGAAACCAAAGAGTTACCATTATTCAGAAGCTCATCCGCACTGAAGAAAGACAGTTTCATATCCGACGGATCGTAAGAATTCACGTCGATGATGGTAGACTCATCCACGGGGTTCCCGTAAGAATCTACCTTTCCGTTTTCAATCAGGTATTTTCTGAAGTTCTTGTCAAAGGTGGATTGAGTTCTTTCATCCACTACGGTATTAAAGTTAACGGTATTGGTAAATACTCCGTTTTCGTCGTATTGAAGAAGCGGGTTGGATTCATCCAGACGCATTCCGTTATTGATCCGGGCAGAGAGCTGCCAGGCAAGTTGCCAAAGGCCGGAAGCACCTACACCATACCCTCTGGTTACCCTTTGTTCGTAGTAAATACCGAATTTCAAGTCATGGCCTTTAATAGAAGCCTCACCTACAGCATTCAACGAATACTGTTCCTGTTGGGATTTGGTGTATCCTGAAATTACATTACCTACGTTCACCCACATATTGGAATAAATACCGATCGGGCTTTGACCATTGGTAAGACCGGCATTACTTCCCCTCAGTTGAGAGAAACTCAGTACGTCACCATCTACAAAGTCGTAATAGTTGCTGGTATAGTTGGCCAGAATCGGGTTTTTGGTAGGAGTACGGTCAAATGTATATAAGGTATCTCCGTAGCCCGTTTGTTTAAAATAGTTCTTCAACCAAACAGAATCTCCGTCGATCACATAAAGATCGGCGCCACCGTTAGGGCCGTCACCTGTTCCGCTAAGCTCGTAGGTACGGGTGGAATAGGTTTTAAAGCGTCCGATATATCCGTAGTCAAACAGGTTATCCTGGTGAACAGCATCCTGAGAAGTGACCCAGGTACTTTGGTACTGAAGGCTGACGGAGTAATATGCTTTGGAGATCAATCTGTTTTTGGCCTCCTTACTTTTAGGATCAACCGGGGCCACCAGCTTCTGAGTAAAGGTAAGGTAGGTCAGCATGCTGGTTTGAATATCCTGCTGGTTGTTGTTGTAATTGAACAGCGAATTCTGGAAGCTATAGTCCCTGATGTTGAAGTAGTTGAAAGTACCACCAAGCAAGATGCTGATACGGTCATTCGGCGCATAGTTCAAGTTGAATACTGCATTCACATTGTAGCGGGGAGTATTCTGCTTGGCTTTTTGCTTTACCAGATCATCCTGGGTAATAAATTCCGCAGAAGGGACAAAGCCCTGACCAATTGGAGAAGGCCGTAGCGGAGTTTCTTCCAGTTGTTTGAGTCTGTCCGGATCAACCGTCCATACGCCAACAGCGGATGGTGAGTAATCTGCCTGGAAATTGAAGTTACCGGCAAACATGTATCCCAATACAGCACGTTCGTTTTGTTTCCCTTTGTTTTTAACCCAGATAGGCCCGGTGAAATAGGACTCAACCTGGTTAAAGTGATACTTATCGAACAGGCTGGATGTGATCAGTTCTACGCCTCCGCGGAATTTTGTGGACGGAGGAGGTGTGGTAATGGAAATCGCACCCCCGGTAAAGTCGCCGTATTCCGCCGGGATTCCCCCGGTGATTACGTTGGTTTGCCCGATACCGTTTTGAGGAAGTGCCACACTGCCTATTACCCGTACCCCATTAATATAGTATGCGGTACCGGAAGCCCGGGCTCCACGGAAACTTGGTGTCCCGCCGTCTACGCTGAATACTCCGGACCCCATATTGGCAATGGAGTTGGTGTTCCGGTTAGGTACTTTTTTGATTTGGTCGCCATCCAGGGTCTTTCCGTTGTCGTCAGCCCGGATGATGGGATTTTTGTACACCTTTTTGACAACTTCCGGGATCTCGGTGATGGATTCTTCCATCTCAATATCCAGAAAAGTGATCTGGTCAGGTTTAACCAGTACATCTTCAATTACCACGTCGTTGTATCCGACAAATTTGGCAAGGATCGTGTACTTTCCAGGTACCAGAGCCGAGATGGAATATTTACCATCCAAATCGGAAACGGTACCACCGGCATTGTAGCCGTTCAATTGTGCGGCGATTTGCACAAAATCGAGAGGTTGTTTGGTCTTTGCATCCTTGATCACACCCCTGATTTCTCCCCTTTGGGACTGCCCAAAAGTCAGAGAAACGGAGGCGCATACCAGGATAAATAACGCGTAGAGCTTCCTAATCATACTTGTTATGAGTTAGTTATAAATTTCGATAAGCGGCGATAAACAGGCGGACAAGTTAAAATTTATTTGAGCAATTATCCAAAAAGGCTTTCAGCCATTTTTAATCTCTGCTTAACACGGAAATAATCCTGCTCAGAAGGACTTCTGAAATTTTTCTGTAGGATGAAAATGTCCAGCCTCCGATATGGGGAGTAACTATTACCTTACCGGTGGCGATCAGTGACCTGAACAACTCATTTTCTTCCGCTGTCCAGGTATCCGGTTTTTCATTCTCCAGAACATCTAATCCTGCTCCAAGGATTTTTCCCTGCTCTAAACCTAACAGGATGTCCCGGGTTTTCATGATGCCACCACGAGATAGATTCAAAAGGAAAAATGGCTTCTCAACACTGTTAATCAATGCTTTAGAGATAAGCCCCCTGTTCTCTTCATCCAATGGTACATGAAAACTCAGCACATCAGCCTGCTTCAGCACCTGATCCCATAACGCCGCCTCAGCAAAGGAGGTTGGAACTACTTCAGGATTTTTATCGTAAAAAAGAACCTTGCCCCCGAAGCCGGAAACTTTTCGTGCGAAAGCCTTTCCGGTATGCCCAAAGCCAATAACGGCAACAGTCATTTCCGTTAATTCGAATCCGCGGTTTTTCTCCCGGTTCCATTGAGCAGCCTTAACTTCTTCAAAAGCCGCGGAAAGATTCCGGGTCAGTGACAATAGCAAGGCAACAGCATGTTCGCCAACTGCATCCTCATTTCCTTCCGGTGCGTTAAGACATACTATTCCCAGTTCGGCAGCTGCCTTTTCATCGATATTATCCATACCTGACCCTGCCCGCGCAATGAACCTGAGATTTGGACCGGCCAACAGTACGTTCTTATCTACATACAACTTGGACCGGATTACCAAACCGCAGTAATGCGGTAGCAAGCGCAGAATCTCCTCGGCATCAAGTGACGGTTGGTAATCAAATGGGAAACCATAAGCCTCCAACCCGTTCATCAATGCCGGATGCATTTCATCCGCAATCAATACAGGTAGTCTGTTTTTCATTCCGAATTCAAAGAACGAAAAAGCTGCAGACTTTCACCCCTGAAATCTGCAACAGTACGGGTTTTGAAAGGGGAACGCGAAGTAAAACCAAAAGGGTTGCATCAGGCCCAAAGATTCATTTCCTTCAGTCGGATGGGCGTATCAAAGAATATACGGGCTGTCTTTTCGAAAGATTCTGTGTAGTCGGAGAGATAGAATTCATGCTTACCGGACAGTGCTTCTGCCTTCATGCCTTCCTTCTCGAGCATATTGGCTACGGATCGGGCAACTGCTTCGGCAGAGTCAATGATCCCAACCTGGCCGCGGTAGTATTCTTCAATTTCCTTTTGAATAAGCGGATAATGGGTACAAGCCAGGATCAGTGTCCCGATTCCTTCCAGGGTCTTTTTAGAAAGGTATGAATGGATGATCGTTCGGCTGATCTTGTTATTGAAAAAACCCTCTTCAATCATCGGGGCAAGCAGAGGTGTGGCCAGTTCGGCGGTTTCCTGCCCATTGTACCGCTTGCGGATCCTCTTGGTATATGCCCGGGTACTAACCGTTCTTTTGGTGCCGATAATTCCTACTTTATTTGACGGGTCAAAAGCGGTGAGAGAGTCTACCACCGGGTCAATTACATTGACGGCCAGAACATCTTTGCCACATATTTTCTTCACCTCCCGGAATGCAACGGCAGAGGCGGTGTTGCAAGCTACAACCACCATTTTACACCCCTTCCCGATTAGGAAGTGAGTGATGGCCTTACTCCAGGATTGAATGCTGTGGGCGGATTTGTCCCCATAGGGTAAATGTGCGGTATCCCCGAAATACACAATTCGTTCCTCCGGTAACAACCGATGAATGGCGTTAGCTACGGTAAGTCCGCCAATTCCGGAATCAAAAATACCTATGGGTGCTTGTGGCGATTTCATAAAAAAAGCCGGAATTATATCCGGCTTCAAAGATGCTTCGAATTCCTGTGAAAATCAGAATCCGAGTTTTTTCTTCACCAATTGGGTAATGTCATCTGAGGGTGGGGAATACAGCAGGAACTGGTCGTTGATAACGTAAGAGTATCCTTTTTCCTTAGCTACTTCCTCAATGGCTTTTTTCATATCGTCGATCAGAGGCTGTAGCAACTCGACTTCATAATCCTGCATTTCCTGCTGTGCCCTTTGCTGAAACTGGGTAAGGTTGTTATACAGGTCCTGCATTTTTTTCCTCTTCAGTTCTTTGATTGAGGGAGGTGCCTGCGGATTCTTATCGATCTGCTCAAATTCAGCCTGGGCCCTTTCAAAATCTTTGGAAAGCAATTCGTACTCGCTTTCGTAGAATTTCTGTTTTGTTTCCAGTTTGATCTGTACCGAGTCTCTCTCTGCCATATCAGCCAGCAGGCTGTCGGTATTCACATGGGCAATCTTCTGTGCACTCGCCACACTGGCCAGACTGAATAGGCCAAAAGCAAGCAGCAGCATTCTCATCGTTGATTTCATCGTGTGCAATATTAACGTTATTTCGGGTTTTGATCGGTAGGAGGTTCATCACTATCGTTTCCGTCGTTGTCCGGTTGGGCCCCGGGTACGATCCCCAACTCTTCGAGTACATCATCACTCCGGTCGTATTTAGGGTTAGTGTAAAGCATGCTTACTCCACCGGCTTTGTCAAAAATAAAATCCAGGGCATTGTCTTTGGCCACTTTCTGTATGGCATCGAATATCCGGTCCTGGATAGGCTGAATAAGTTCCTGTCTTTTCTTAAAGAGTTCCCCGTTCACCCCGAACTTCTGTTGCTGATAGTCGCGCAATTCCTTTTCCCGGGTACTGATATCCGCCAATCTTTGTTTTTTGACTTCGTCCACCAGAAAGATCTTCTCCGCTTCATAATCATTCCGCATCTTCTGGATTTCATTTTTCTTACTCTCTATCTCCTTTTGCCATTCCAGTGCCAAAAGATCCAATTGCTTCTGGGCACTGTGATATTCCGGCATCTGATTGAGGATATAATCGGTATCCACAAAGCCAAAACGCTGGCCCATGCTGAAGGTTGGAATACCTGCCAGGAGAACCAATACTATTATTGTTGACTTCTTCATGCTTCTAAAATTGCTGTCCGATAAAAAAGTGGAATTGTCCTTTACCCGTACCGGGATTGTATGGATTCTGGTCAAAACCGTATCCGTAATCCAGTCCGAGCAAGCCGAACATGGGCAGATATACGCGCACCCCACCACCGGCAGAACGTAACATATTGAATGGATTGTATTCAGGGAGGCTGGCAAAATTATTTCCGGCCTCGGCAAATCCCAGTACATAGATCGTTGCCTGCGGGTTTAATGAAATGGGATAACGCAGTTCTGCAGTAAACCGGTTATAGGCCACTCCCCCTATGGTATTTCCCGTATACGGGTTACGGGGAGTGATCGAGTTATTATCATATCCTCTCAAGGCAATCAGCTCACGACCGTCCAGGTTAAACCCGATCAGGCCGGCTCCACCCACATAGAATCGCTCAAAGGGTGAGTAGCCGATATGCTTATTATAATAACCCATAAAGCCGAACTTAGCCTGTGCCGTAAGCACCAGCTTATCCACCAATGTGGTATACCAGGCAGCTTCAAATTTCCACTTGTGGTATTCGATCCAGTTGTATTTTTCCTGATCTGTGGCGTTCTCGTAATTCTTTCCACTCAGAAATGAAATCGGTGGCGTGAGTTGCAGGGAGGCCGTAAACTGGGAGCCGCTTCTCGGGTAAATCGGTTGATCCACCGAGTTCCTGCTCAGCGCAATCCGGAAATTCAGACTATGGGAAATCCCGGTGGCAAAAGTGAATAGCGAGCTATAGTTACTCAATAGATAACGCTGATACGTCATGCCATAGCTCAGGGAGAAATAATCGTCCGGCACACGGAGCAAACGCCCCATTCCTACCGTCACCCCGGTAATTACAATCGACTGCCTGTTGGGGTCACCCTTTTTTGCTCCATTGGTTTGTATGGAATGGAATACGCTAACCGATAACGACTGTGGCCGCTTCCCTCCCAGCCAGGGTTCCGTGAAGCTGGCGTTGTAGGATTGGAAATAAGACCCGTTCGATTGTGCCCTCAGACTAAGACGTTGTCCATCACCGGATGGGATAGGTGTCCATTGACGACGATCAAACATCTTCCGCGTCGAGAAGTTGGTCAGGTTAAGTCCTAAGGTTCCAACAATGAAGCCGGCACCGAAACCACCCGATAATTCGATCTGATCGGAAGGCCTTTCTTCCACCCGATATTCAATATCCACAGTCCCCGCCGCATAATTGGGCATCGGGTTCACATCAATTTTTTCCGGATCAAAATATCCCAGTGAGGCCAGTTCCCGAACGGAACGCTGTATATCCGACCTGCTGAATTTATGGCCCGGCCTGGTTCTGATTTCACGAAGGATCACATAGTCGCTGGTTTTCGTGTTCCCGGTGATCAACACCTTGTTCACGGTGGCCTGAGGACCTTCCGTCATCCGTATCTCAATATCTATACTGTCATTCTCTACTCTTGTTTCAACCGGCACGATATTGAAAAACAGGTAGCCGTCATCCATATACAAAGAAGATACGTCGGTTCCATTCTGGCTCATGTACAGCCTGGATTCAAGTCTGGAAATATCGTATACGTCTCCTCTTTTGATGCCGAGCAAGGTATCCAGCTGGCCTGAACGGTATTTGGTATTGCCGCTCCAGGTGATGTTTCTGAAATAATACTTCGGGCCTTCGTAGACATTAATCTGAATGCCAATCCGGTTATCCGAAATTCTGTAAATGCTGTCAGACAAGATTCGGGCGTCACGATACCCTTTTGTGTTATAAAAGGCGATCATCTGTTTCTTGTCGTCTTCATAATTGAATTCCACAAACTTGGAACGTTTGAAACTGAACAGGGATTTCTGGCGGGTTTCCGGCATTGCTTTGCGAAGCTTTTTGTCGCTCAAACCGGAATTACCGACAAAAACAATTTCTTCAATCTTGGTTCTGGTACCCGGGCTTACGTGTATTTCCAGGTCCTTCATGTTCTTTCTGGCGGTTTCCCGTGGCTCGGTTTCAGCAATTTCCACCTGCACATTCAGGTAACCCTTATCAATGTAATGCTCTTTTATTTCATTGATCGTTCGCTGTTTCAGGTTATCCGTAATCATATCCCCCGCTCTCAGGCTGAGTTCTTCGCGCAATGACTTTGCTTTTCCTTTGCGCAATCCCCGGATAACAAACTCGGAAAGACGAGGGTTCTCCTGCAACTGAAAAAGCAGGAATATCTTACCGTCTTCAATTTTGGTTACCAGCACCTTAACATCCGTAAACAGCTTCTGCTGCCATAAATTTTCTATGGCATCGGTGATTTCATCGCCCGGAACAGTAATCTCCTGCCCGATATACATTCCGGTAAACAGCTTGACGATATTGGGGTCAAAATAATGGATGCCGCTAACCTCTAGCCCTCCTATAATGTATTTAGCCGGGCGCTGATAGTTCAGTTTCAGGTATGGATGAAGCGTATCTCCGTCACCAACCTGGGCATTTGCCCACTGCATGGTAAACAAGAGGGAACAGACAATAAGTACGTATTTGCCTAATCTCATTTTGTCAGTTGTTCACTGGTTTTTCCGAATCGTCTTTCTCTTTGCTGAAAGTCGATAATTGCCTTAAAGAGTTCCTCTTTACTGAAATCAGGCCACAATACGTCTGTGAAATACAGTTCGCTGTATGCGATCTCCCAAAGCAGAAAATTACTGATCCTCAACTCACCGCTGGTGCGTATCAGCAATTCCGGTTCCGGGATATTGTGCGTAGACAAATACTTTGTAATCAATTCGTTATTAATGTCTTTCTCTTCCACTTTTCCACTTTGCACATCCTGGGCTATACGTTTGACTGCTTCACAGATATCCCATTTGGCCGAGTAACTCAATGCTAGTACGAGCACCGTACCCGAATTGTTACGGGTAGCTTCCATTGCCGAACGAAGATTTTCCTGGCAGCCCGCCGGTAAGCTTTGCAGATTACCGATTGCATCCAACCGGATATTATTCTTCTGCAACGTGGGCAACTCCTTCTTAATCGTCTTAACCAGCAGATCCATCAATGCATTGACCTCTCTCACAGGCCGGTTCCAGTTTTCGGTTGAAAAGGCGTAGAGGGTCAGGTAATTAATCCCCAGTTCTGCAGCAGTTTCCGTGATCTCCTTAACGGTATCTACCCCTTTATGATGCCCGAAAACGCGGTATTTCCCTTTTCCCTTTGCCCATCTTCCGTTACCATCCATAATGATGGCTATATGACGAGGCAGCAGGTCTTTGCGTATTTGTTCTTCGAGACTCATTGCTATTGCGAATCGCTGCGAAAATAGGAATAAGCCCGGAGAACTTTCAGTATTTTGAGAACATGCATCGAATGGGAGTGAACCTGTAGGTGAGGCTAATTCCTGCCTGAAAATACCAGTCCTTCACCCTGGGATCTCCCCGAAAGTCTCCTTCTCTTACCTGAGCCGTATAGGGATAGACCTCATCGGTCCGGTTGGATACTCCCACTGCCGTGCTGCCTGATTTAGCCTGAAGTTGTTCGAAGTTCGGGTAGGTTTTGCTTACATCATCCAGATAATCCGTAAATGTCTTTCTGGCGCTCACTTCAAATCCAAGTACCCAGTTCGGAGACAAACTGAACTTATAACCGATACCGATGGGAATGGCAATTCCTACACGCTTGTATTTTTTTCCTCCTTCAAGGGTCTGTCCTTCGGTACCCAAGGGCTGAAGTGCCAGTACAGTTCCGTTGTAGCTCGTTTTGGGATTGAAATAAAAAAAGTTCAGGCCGGTAAATACAAAACCGCTGGATTTTTTGGCCAACGAACTGGTTCCAAAGCGCCGGTAATTGAATTCAATACGGTTATCCAGTTCCCAGAGGTGAGAAAAAAAGCTGAGGTTCCTGTATTTGTAGGCATCGAAGTTATAGTCGCCGCCAGATAACTTGGCATAGTTGATCCCAAATCTCCAGCTGTAATATTCATTGAAGTTATAACGGCCGAGAGCCCCGAAAGACAGGTTCGTCTCACCGAGCACCAGATTACCAGCAAGATCACCGGTATAATTGGCTCCACCAACAAATCCTCCCGCCTCCCAGAATTGTGCTACGGAATGAAAACGAAATAGGAGTAAAAACACAAATAGGCTACAAAGCCTAAAAAGTCGGGCATTTAACACGATTTCCGAAAATTGTATAGGTAATCGTTATTCCACCATAGGCGTACCAGTCTTTAGATTTACTATTTCCTCTGCTAGGTCCTTCAAAGGTTAAGGGGTCATATGTTTTGGGCTCCCCGGAAATGGAACGATCGGCCAACGCGGAAGAGAAAGAAGACTCTCCGAACGCTGCATCCAGAATACCAGGTTCCACATAGGTCAAAGAAACGTCATCCAGATAGTCGTTGAATGTTTTCCTTAAGCCGTATTCAACGGCAACAGTCCATCCTTTTGTAATCCGTAGTTTTAATCCACCCCCGAAAGGGACAGATACCTGGGTAAGGTTGTATTTTTTGCGGTCCTGAAACTGCGTGGTTCCTTGCCCTTCCGTACCAATCGGTTGCAATTCTATCCAAGCGGAAGTACCGGTAACCGGATCGTAGTAATATGCCTTGGGATTGTATTTATAAACGGCTACTCCGGCAAAAGCAAAAGGAGTAAAGGCCTTTCTGCCATTAGACCCTACAGGATCAAATGCCCAGAGGTTCCATTCTATCAAACCGGCAAATTCAAAGAGACCGGATTTGAAACTCAGGTTACGTTCTAAGGAGTACGCTTTCGAAGAAGTTGAATCCGCTCCGGAAATCGTTCCGTAAAAAACATTTCCTTTCAGGCTGAAATGGTCGTTCAGGTTGTACCTGCCCACCAAACCGCCGGCAAAGTGAATATCGTCCGTCCAGCTGTCCACCAGTTCCCCGTTGTAGTGAGAAAAGCCTAGCATAATACCGGCATCTACTGACTTTTGCGCAGAAGAAAGGATGGGAAAAATTACAAATGCTATGGCGATCAACCTATTCATGGACTTCAAGGGGAAAACGTGTCTAACCATTACTAGATCGGAAGAGCGTCGTGT
>CAXPEB010000064.1:0-28631 GCA_964215915.1 Bacteroidia bacterium | reverse complement strand
CACTCTTTCCCTACACGACGCTCTTCCGATCTTCCGTTGTGATTTGCTTTCAACTTTAGATTTTCAGAGATTGGTTCCAGCATACCCCGGAGTTAGTCTCTGAAAATCTTGTCTTTACATACTGAATTAGAATCGAAAAATAGATGAGCGTCGGTATGAAAGACACTTGAAGCAGGCATATTTCTAATTGAAGTTTATTAATTGAGAGAGGGAGTATGTCTTCAAAAAATGTCTAAGAGCCAGGTATTCAGGTGTTTTATTTTAAGTAATTGCTATCTAATCCATAAAAAAGGTATAGTTGCCGCGACCGGTTCGTGTATTGAGGTAATAGTCGATTTGAGAAAGACGGTTGGTTTCATTAACGACTAGTTTGTAGCTGCTATCTGTTTGGATAATCTCAATATTCTCCACTTGTTCACCCGCTAGTGTTTTTTTAAGTATTCTCGGATCAAGTCAAAAAGTTGTGGGGACATGTGGCTATTCAAAAGAAGAGAACCCTATCCAACGAATCAAAAGAATGCCAATCGCCATAAGGAATAGGGTATTCGGCAATATTGAGCGTATATCTTTCTCCGCCGTAAGGCCGTTTTCCTGCAGCGCGTGCCGCAGCAAAAGCGCGCGGGAGCCTGTGCGCCAAATCGCCTTAATCTTTACTCACGAAACAGCGAGTTGCCTATTCCATTATCTTGAAAACCGAAGTTCTCCAAAGGAATACGGTCATGGAAAAGATTCCAGCGATGGCCAGGCTTTTGTTGCGGAGGGAGGCTGGTGCGGCAGGAAGGCGCCTTCAGGAAAACTGTCTTTTTTTCGCCCATTTTTTAGACAAGTAAAAAATGGGCATCTAAGCAAGAACACAACGTTAAAGTATCTCTCTGCCCACAGGTTTTGCCCTAGATCCCCGAAGAGCGTGAAAGTATTGTCTTTCCGAATGAAAGGGAAGAGCAAAAAAAAATCCCGGACTCAGGAGCCCGGGATTGCTTGTTTTGTGTGTGTGCTTCTTATTTCAGAGACTTCACCACGGCCTGGAAGGCTTCGGGATGGTTCATGGCCAGGTCGGCCAATACCTTACGGTTGATTTCCACTCCGTTGCTTTTCATTTTTCCCATCAATACGGAATAGCTCATTCCTTCCTGGCGGGCGCCGGCGTTGATACGCTGAATCCACAAGCTGCGGAAGTTGCGTTTTTTGGCTTTGCGGTCGCGGTAAGCGTACTGCCAGCCTTTTTCAACGGCGTTTTTGGCGATGGTCCACACATTTTTGCGTGTACCGAAATAACCCTTAGCATGTTTAAGGATCTTTTTTCTTCTTCTCTTAGAAGCGACGTGATTTACTGATCTTGGCATTGTATAGTTAATTTTTGCCGGTGCGCTCCATTGTTGCAGGAGACTTAGCTGCGGCCGGCAAGGTTAAACATGATTTATTTTCCGATAGTCAGCATGCGTTTAACGTTGCCCATATCCGACTCATGCACAAAGGTTCCCTGTGTCAGGTTACGCTTTTGCTTGGTGGTCTTTTTTGTAAGGATATGGTTTTTGAACGCATGGTTCATTTTGATTTTTCCGGAAGAAAGAACCTTGAATCTTTTCTTCGCTCCGGAGTTGGTCTTCATTTTAGGCATATGGCAAATCGTTTCGTATTCCTTTTACTTTTTTCCTTTCGGCGCCAGCATCATAATCATCTTTTTTCCTTCCATCTTGGGCATTTGCTCCACTTTGCCTACTTCCTGAAGTTTTTCGGCAAACTGAAGGAGCAATACCTCACCACGCTCACGGTAAATGATGCTTCTTCCTTTAAAGAAGACGTAAGCCCTTACTTTGGCTCCTTCTTCTAAAAATTTGACGGCATGCTTGAGTTTGAAATCCACATCATGCTCATCGGTATTCGGTCCGAACCGGATCTCTTTTACCACGGTTTTTACCGCATTGGCCTTGATCTCCTTGGCTCGTTTTTTCTGTTCATACAGGAACTTGCCATAGTCCATGATCTTGCAAACCGGTGGGTTTGCACCTGGTGAAATTTCTACCAGGTCAAGTTCAAGTTCCTGGGCAAGCTTCTGGGCTTCGGATGTCTTCCAAACCCCCTGGCTCGGTACATTATCTCCTACCAATCGAATCTCCGGCACGCGTATCCGGCTATTGATCCGGTGCTCGGGTTCCTGTCTTCTTATGGGTCCTCTTCTGGGCCTGTTCACAATAGGTGTTCTAGTTCCTTTCTTTTAATTCGTTAAACAAGGAGAGAAACTCTTCCCAGCTCATCGTACCCTTGTCACCTTCTTTATGGATACGTACCGAGACGGTGGAGTCCTTCTCTTCATTCTCACCGACAATCAGCATTACCGGTATTTTCCGGACTTCTGCATCACGAATCTTTCTTCCGATCGACTCGTTTCGATCGTCGATAAGGCCGCGAATATCGTATTTATTCAGGTAATTAAAAAGCGACAGTGCATAATTTTGATACTTGTCGCTAACCGGAATCACAGCTACCTGTTCGGGAGCAAGCCACAACGGGAACTCTCCGGCACAGTGCTCGGTGAGAATGGCAAAAAACCGTTCCAGTGACCCGAAGGGTGCACGGTGTATCATTACCGGGCGGTGCTTCTGGTTGTCGCTTCCGATGTATTCGAGCTCAAAACGCTCGGGCAGGTTATAATCCACCTGAATGGTGCCCAACTGCCAGCTACGGCCGAGGGCATCTTTCACCATAAAATCAAGCTTCGGTCCGTAGAATGCGGCCTCGTCATATTCGGTTACGGTTTTCAGTCCTTTTTCTGCCGCTGCTTCGATAATAGCCTGCTCTGCTTTTTCCCAGTTTTCTTCACTACCGATATACTTGCTGCGGTCAGTTTGGTGTCGCAGGGAGATTTGCGCGGTATAATCCTCAAATCCGAGTTTGGAAAATACTTCCAGAACCAGGTCGATCACATTCAGGAACTCTTCCTTTACCTGGTCAGGGCGGCAGAAGATATGGGCATCATCCTGGGTGAACCCGCGTACCCGTGTCAGTCCGTTCAGTTCCCCGCTCTGTTCGTAACGGTATACCGTACCGAATTCTGCGATTCGCAAAGGAAGGTCCTTATACGAGTGCGGTTTGAACTTGTACACCTCACAGTGGTGCGGGCAATTCATGGGTTTGAGCATGAATTCTTCCCCTTCATTGGGTGTGGTCATCGGGCGGAAAGAGTCTTTTCCGTATTTCTCGTAGTGACCGGAAGTGATATACAGGTCTTTTTTTGCGATATGTGGAGTGACCACCTGCTGATAGCCTTGTTCTACCTGGGCTTTTTGCATGAAGTTGGCAAGGCGTTCACGGATCATGGTGCCTTTGGGTAACCACAGCGGAAGTCCGCCGCCCACTTTATCGGAGAACGTGAACAACTCCAGCTCCTTGCCCAGTTTACGGTGATCCCGCTTTTTGGCTTCTTCCAGCAGGGTCAGGTATTCTTTCAGTTCCTTTTCCTTAGGGAAGGAGATACCGTAAATCCGGGTCATCTGTTTACGGGTTTCATCACCTCTCCAATAGGCGCCCGCCACGCTCATCAGTTTGATAGCTTTGATGACGCCGGTACCGGGCACATGCGGGCCACGGCATAAGTCGGTGAAATTTCCCTGGGTATAGAAGGTGATGGATCCGTCTTCCAGTCCGTCAATCAGTTCCAGCTTGTATTCGTCGCCTTTTTCACGGAAATAAGCCAGGGCATCCTCTTTGGAAACCGGTTGCCTTTCGTAATTGACATTGCGGCGGGCAAGCTCGGTCATCTTTTTTTCGATCTTTTCGAAATCATCGGAAGAGATCGCCTGGTCGCCCAGGTCTACGTCGTAATAGAACCCATTGTCGATGGGAGGTCCGATCCCGAATTTAACGCCGGGATACAACTCCTCCAGCGCCTCAGCCAGCAAGTGAGCCGAAGAGTGCCAGAATGTGGCTTTTCCTTCTTTATCGTTCCAGGTGAGCAGACGCAGGGTGGAGTCCGTCGTGATCGGACGGTTTGCGTCCCAAACTTCTCCATTGACCTCGGCGGAAAGTACATTCCTGGCCAGGCCTTCACTGATGCTGCGGGCTACCTCCATTGAAGTGGTGCCGGCATCGTACTCCCTGATACTACCATCGGGCAGTGTTATCTTGATCTTGTCTGCCATAAAAAGACTGCAATTTTAGCGAATTTCAGCCGGGTAAACGCAACGAAGTAACCAGTGAATTCCGCATCAAAAGGAAACTTCTCCGGTCCGGTTACTCCTGTTTTCTTAGATTCGATACTAAACCATCTGTTTTTTACCGACATACGGCTCTTGCCATACTAAAAGATTAACCGTAACTTCACTTCATGAAGAACGCGTTGAAACTCCTGATAATCAGTCTGGCCACCGGCTTCCTCTTCTCTTTTCATACCAAACACACCTCCGACCCTGAAATCCGCCTGCATTTTCTGAATCAGGAAGGGGAGAAAGAATCCTTTCCATTTCAGGCTATCCGCACAAACAATTGGAGCGATTCCCTTATTGAGGTAGACTTTCTGCATGACGGCAAATCGATTCAATGCTCGGGCATTATTGTATATGTGCCGGTCAGGGAAGATGCCGTGATACACCCTTTTACGGATAATGAATCCTTTGCCACAGAAATCCGTAAAATCCTGCACGCATCCCAGGGTAAATACGGAGACCGTTTTATCTTCGACAATCTCAAAATCCGTGAAGACAAAAAAACACTGTCTCCGGTGATCGTCACCGTTCACTAAGCGCAGCCATAACCTGATTTTTTGGGCCCGGATACGAATATTCGGGACTGGATAAGAACAGCCTTTCGTAAGGGAGGTCGTTTACCTTTTCTGCGAATACCGAATAATCGGTAGAGCCTTTTCCGGCTGATTTTAGTTGTTTTGAATTCACTTCTCATGAAAAACGTTCTTCTGTTTTGCCTGTTGCTGACATCAGGCTTGGCCGCAGCACAACGCGGAGCCATTCCCCTGAATGACCTTAGCGGGATCATCCAACCGGCACCTTTTAATGCACTGGTTATCGGAATCTCGGACTACAGCAGCGAAAAACTCAGGCTGAAATATGCCCGCCGTGATGCTGAGTTGTTTGCCGCTTTTCTAAGCCGGTCTAACTGGGCGGATACCGTGGTAACCCTCTTTGATGAGCAGGCCACCGCCACGGCTATCTACGAAAGTATCAACCAGCTGATCAACGGAGCCGATGAAGGGGAAGACATATACATCTATTTTGCCGGTCATGGCGACAAGCTGGATCTCGGGCGAAGGTCGAAAGCGTATCTTCTGGCCTACGATGCTTCCGATTCCCGAAACTACCAGGGAACGGGAGGGGTAATTGACCTGCAGAATCTTGAACTGGATATCAACGACCTTATCCAGGTTACCGGGAGCCGCGTATTCCTGGTAGTGGATGCATGCCACAGCGGCTTTACACCTTTGGAAGGTGCCGGATCCATCCAGCAACTTTTCAACGACCGTTTCCAGGTAGCCAACAAACTTCTGAGTTGTCAGCCCGACGAGCTCTCCTTTGAAAATGACCATATCCGGCAAGGGGTGTTTACGTACCAACTTATCCGGGGTTTATCCGGGTTGGCCGATCAGCCAGCCAACGGCGAGATCACCCTGGATGAAGTCAGGAAATTCCTGGAGATACAGGTGCCGCTGAATGCTCCGGGTCCGCAGCATCCCCGGATCGTTACCACCGATTCTTCTCAGGTGGTAGGAAAAGTTTCCCGGGAATTGCTCGCCGAGGTACAGCTTAATACCCAGCTGGCCCTGGGAGGAGATAACCGGGGCAAGGGAGAAAAACAAACCGGCGAGATCGATCCTGCCATTACCGCTCTTGTCAAGGATTTTAACTCGGCAATGAGACTAGGGATGTATTACGGAGAAGGTCCAAGTTGCCTTACACTGATTCGCAGATCCGAGTCTGTTCCGGGTTTTCCCATGCGGCTGACAAAACGTATGCGCTCACTTCTGGCAGAAGAACTGCTGGTTTCCGCACAATTATCCATCAATGAAATACTTCGCGGTAAAGTTCAGTTACCCTCTTCCGCGTATTACAGTCAGCAAGCACAGCACCTGAAGGTATGCCTGGAACTGCTGGAGGATAAAAATCCTCAAAAGGAAGCGGCCCTGATCAGTCACCTTTTCCTGCAGGCATATTCGATACTGAGGGCAGAGAAGTTCGAATCCTACAACGAAGCCATGGACCTGCTCGATTCCGCAATTGTTATGGAAAAGCGGGCAGCATATCTATATCATGCAAAAGGCCTGCTGCACAGTTACCGCGACGAATACGACTCTGCCATATTTTACTACGATAAGGCTCTGGAGCTGATTCCCAATTGGCTCTTTCCCATGAATTCCAAGGGCAATGCCCTGAAAGGAAGTTACCGGTACGATCAGGCGATTCCGGTTTTTGAATCGGTGATTCACCTGGATTCTTCTTTTTCCAGTTCCTATAACAACCTGGCCAATGTATACCTGAGTATCGAAAATTATGCGAAGGCAGAAGGTTTGTACCTCGAAACCCTGAATCATAGTTCCGATGATTCGGCCATGGTCTTTCATAACCTGGGTGTACTGGCCACCTATCGGGGAAATCTGCGCCAGGCCCAGAACTATTATTTCTCTGCTTTGGGGGCAGATTCCACCTACTACCATACCTATATCCAGCTTGGCGATTTTTATACGAAGCATCTCATGCAGACCGACAGTGCTGTCATGTTCTACCAAAAAGCCATTGAATTGCAGCCGTACTATGCAGGTGCCTATAGTGAACTTGCGGATTTTTACAGGCATTATGGGCAGGATGACTCCGATTATCTTCTGGCAGATTCCCTGTATCGACAGTCCATTGAGTTGAATCCATACGAAGCCTGGCCCTGGTTTGCCTATGCCTACCTGCTGAGGTCGGAATTCAAACAGGAGAAAAAGGCGGATTCCCTGGTGCTGGCATCTGCAAAATGGAATGCCCCTAAAGCCGCGTATTGGTTTGAGTTGGGGAGGTATTTCAAAGGCCGGAAAAGCCCAATGGGAGATTCGGCAATGCTGTATTTTGAAAAAGCCATTGAAACCGATTCATTTTACCGTCATGCCTATTCCCGCCTGGCAAGGCATTATGCCGCTTCGGATCCGAAGAAGGCGGAAGCTTACCTGACCCGTTATGCCAGCCTGAATCCGGGGAACCCCAGAGGGTGGACAGACCTTGGAGACCTGTATTATGCTTCGGGCGACATAGAAAAGAGTAGGAGAAATTACGAGAAGGCGCTGGAAATAGACCCGGCATTTACCACCGCCCGCCTGTCTTTGTCGGTACTTTACCTGGACGAAGGCAAAGTCACGGAATCCCTGGAAACTTACCTGCTGGCACTTGAATCCAACCCCATCGCCCTGGACAAGCAGGAATACCTCAGCTATGCCTTGCTGCAGGTTTCCGAAAAAGTCAAAAAGGGTGAACGCCACCAGGCGGTTCTGGAATTGCTGGTGCTGGATTCCTATTCGGCCAGGCTAAACATTGCAGCGATGTCATACGCTTACAAAGAAGGGCTCTATGACAAGGATCTGCCTTCCTCTGACTCACTGATCGCGGCGGTTACCGAGTCTCCGGTAGTCAAATCCCAATTGCTTTATTACAAATGCCTGATGGCAATTGAAAGAAAAGATACGGCAGGGATGAATACCTGGTTTGCATTATATCTGGAAAATACGCTCCGCCCGGATCTGGCACTATTGTCCGTGGTAAAATACCTTAACGGAGAATCGGAGGAAGCACTTGCCGCCAAAGAAGAGTTCATCAGGCAAGGGGATACTCCGGATGAATTCGGGCCTCAGTTCCAAATCTATTATCGCCGCATACAATGAGAACCCTGAGCCTTCTGTTCTTTTGTTTTCTGGTTTCCGCTACGGTGCAGGCGCAGTCGCGTAAATACGGGTTGAATGAGAAAAACGGGAATTTCTGGTATACGGAAACGGAGTTGTTTGCCGCAGATGGGATCGATACACTTTGGGTCAGCCGTACCTACAATTCCAAATCCGTCTCCTTTGCCAGCTATGGTGCCGGGTGGGGGTATTTTTATGATACATACCTGCAGTTCTCCGGAGACGGAACGATCGTACTGAGGTATTATGGGGCAGGAGGTTCTACCGTAATGAATCCCCTTGCCGGCAAGGATTCCACGATACTACAGTCCGTAAAGTTGATGCACCGGGAAGCAATGCAACATGAAGAAGTTGAAGCAGATCCGGTTGCGGGGGTACGCTACGTGAATGGTTTATTCAGCAACGAAACACAACGGCAGGTAACCTGGAACCGATACCGAAAATTAGGATGGGTGGACCCTGTTGTATTGAAGCAGTCCACCGAATACAAAAGTTCAAGAGGTAAGGTAAGCCTGAAGGTTTCAGGCGACAGCCTGATCTGCCATCAGTCCGGAGGGGAGTGCTGGATTTTTGACCCGGAAGGCTACCTGATCCTTCGTCGTGTCGGGGGAGAACAGGACGAAAAGATTTACCGGCATGGCAAGCAGTTGGACAGCATTGTCAAAGGGAAGGCGGTATTGCGTTTTCGCTATGGATCCAACGGACGGATAGCATCTGTGAGCAACGGTGAACAACAGGTAGATTATTTCTATAACCAGGACGGAAGCTTTGGAAATGGCCTTCTTCTTAAGGCAGAGGCAAAATGGACAGAAGGAAATAGGCTTGCTTATCAGTATGACGACAATTTCTGCATGATGAATTGCGTGGAAAACGGCGACACCATGTTGCAGGTTGAATATGCACGTCGTACTGTGGATTGCAAGGGCTATCGTGATGGGGAAGGTGCCGGATTCCGATTCCACTACGGTTACTATTACGACGCTTCCGGAAAAGTGAACTCCCGTCATTATTATTTTATTAAAAAGAACCTTCTGGACTCCCGGGACTCAGTCTTTTGGGAGTTTGATCTGGGCAGAAATGCCTTTGGCGGCAGTTATAATAGAATGATCCGGGCAAGTGGTCCGGATGTTTTCAAAGAATGGCGTTACCGTCCGGATAAAACCCTGAGTCGGTTTATCCTGAACGACGACACCTTGAATTTCAAGTTCAGTTTGATCGGTCGGATTGACTGCATCGTAATGGATACAGACTCCATATGGCTGGGCTTTTCCAGGCAAAATATCCGATCAATATCCATTGGTAAAGACACCCTGCATTTCCGCTATGGAGAAACCGTTCATCCGGAAGCCCTTCGGGTCAATGGTGATTGGCTTCCCGTAACAGCGTCCGATACCGCTTTGGAAATAAGCACCCTGAATTCCGTTACCCGCTTGCTGATAGACCGGTACAATAAGCTAATCAGTATTATGAGAGAATCGGAGACTTTTGATCCCGAGAAATACTATAGAAACCGCAAACGAATACACTACACCGAATCCGATGAATAGAATATCCCGTAAATATGGCATTGTTTTCGGCATGCTCGCATTCCTCTTGTTCTGCAATTCTTTGACAGAAGTCAGGGCATTGGTAAACTACAGAAACGGGAATTACTATATGTCCTACTCGGACCATGCACTGATCGGAAAATGGGGAGAATTCGAACTCACATTCACCTACAATTCCAAGTCTGCAGGGGTCGGACTTTTCGGTTATGGATGGGGGTCCTTTCAGGAAACACGCCTTTGGTGTGTGGGCGACGGCAGTATCCATCTTGTCCATTACGGTACCGGAGGACGCAGCACATTTACCCCCTTGAAACCTAACGAAAGTCAGATTGATTCCTGCCTGCAGACATTGATGGCAGCAGCACTGGAAAACGATGCCATAAAGGGAAGCCCATTGGAAATCATGCATTACATGCATACCCTCCGAAATAGTGAGCACAGACGGTACCTTACCTGGAGAAAATACCGTGCAAATAAATGGATCGATGACCCGGAATTTCCGGTTGGGCAGAAGCTCGTTTCGGAAGAGGAATCAGGCGACCTGACGGTGCTTCGGGAAGGTTTTTTATGGAACAAAGGCGATGGTGAGATCTATCGTTTCGATAAACAAGGCCGACTGATAAGTTACGAGAATCGAAGCGGATTGTCTCAAAAACTCACCTGGAAAGAAGACAAACTCAGGGAGATCCGAGCAGGAAAAGAAAAGCTCCGCTTCCATTACAATCCCAGTGGTCACCTGGAAAAAATTACCAGCAAAAGGGGAAAGTCGGTCTATGAATTCGATCGGAACAATAACCTGATTTCTGTAGAAGATGCTGAAGGAACCCTTTACCGGATGTCCTATGACCTCTGGCATAACCTAACCCGGGTTTTGTATGGGAACGGAGAAGACCTGCGGATCAGTTACCATCCCGGTTCTCAGAACGTGGCCAGAGTCATTGACAGGTACCAGGATACGGTAAGTTACCACTATGGTTTTTTTTACGACGATCTCGGGCGAAAAAACGAAAACCACTATTATACCCGGGTCACCCGGAGGAACTTCAACGGAAGGCTCAACACCAACTACTACGAATATGAAATCCGTCGTGGACTCAATGGTGCTGCTTATACTTACCGGATCCTAAGTGAAATCAATGGAACCCGACTTGAGTCCATCTATAATTACAAAGGGTTGCCCCTAAAGAAAAGCCGTGGTTCCCTGGTTACCACCTATAAATATTCACGTAAAGGGCGATTGCTGGAAAAGGAATCCACAACCGGTGATTATACCCGCATTACCTATACTGACCGGGGAAAGATGGAATCGGTAGACCATAATGGAAACCATTCCTATTTTACTTATAACGAGAAAAATGATCTCGTTTTCGCTACGGATGGCAAGGATACGGTTAGGCTGTTTTACAGTAAAAGGGGGAAAATTTCCCGAATTGAAAACGGACAGTATGAGTTAAAAATCAGCTATAACAAAATAGGGAAACCCGCCACCATCAGATTGGTTGGTGGGCCTATGGTGCGGGTGAAGTATAACAAGGACGGAGAGATTATCCGTGTTCGTTCCAGACAAGGTCATCCTGCTGCAATCAAGGTTATTCAGATTTATCAAAGTCTTGTAAAAATCGTTGATCCGCCAGGGGTAAACCTAAACATGTAAATATTCCGTTTCCGGGGTAGGGTATCCCATCACTCAGGTGTTAACAGAGAAAGAGGCAGGGATTCAGGCTCAAGGGGTATATTTGCCGCGTGCAACCTGAAGCAGTGCATTTTGACCGCATTAGGGCCGGCGACGTGAAGGAATATGAAAAAGCCTTCCGTAACTGGTACCAGGCCCTGTGCAATTATGCCTGCACCCTGCTCAAGGATCCTGACGAAGCAGAGGAAACCGTGCAACAGGTTTTTGTCACCATCTGGAACAAACGTGAGCAGATCAGCATCGGCTCCACCCTGCAGGCTTACCTGTACCGGGCTGTGAACAATGCTGCTCTCAACAAAATCCGCCACATGAAGGTGCGCGGGGAGCACCGCAACGAAGTGCTTGCGGGTAATCCCGGCTATGCCGAACATACGGCGCAACAGGTGATTTCCAGGGAATTGAGCAGGGAGATACGCAAAGCAGTCGAAGCATTACCGGAAAAAGCCCGGACGACTTTCGAAATGAGTCGTTACGAAGGGCTGAGTTATGCAGAGATTGCCGAGCAACAGGGAGTTTCGGTAAAGGCCGTTGAGAAGCAGATGGGAAAAGCATTGCGCATGATGCGTGAAGCCCTTTCCGATTATCTGCCGCTGATCTTAATTTTTATGGAGGGGTTCCTGGCATGATTGGAAACGAACATATCGATGCATTGATCGCCCGATACCTTTCGGGAGAAGCCAGTGGCGTGGAAGAACTGGAGCTTCAGCAATGGCGCGACGAAAGCCAGGAGCATGAGGCCTATTTCCGCGACCTCGAATTCGTATTCCATGCCACGGCCAGCATCACGGAACACCGCCAGTATGACACCGATAAGGCCTGGCGGGAGATCGCCCCGGCACATCGGGCACGCAGTTTCCGCATAGGTAACTGGCAGAGTTGGGCGGCCGCCGCTTCCCTGGTGCTTGTGGCGGTAAGCATGTTCTACTTCCTGGGACGCCCGGAAAAGAACGGTCCATACATGGCCGAAACCCGGAAGGAAGCAGCCACCTTCTACCTGCCCGACAGCAGCCGGGCAGAACTGGAAGCGGGATCAAAGCTGACCGCACTACGGAAGGATCCCCACTCCAGGGAATACTCCTTCGAGGGAAAAGGCACCTTTGAGGTGGAACACGACGAAAGTCGTCCCTTTATCCTGCATCACCGTATGGTTCAGGTGGAAGACCTGGGCACAGAATTTCGTTTTGATGCCCCGCCCGAAGGCGACACCATCAAAGTGAAGGTTTACAGCGGTGAGGTCCGTTTCAGTACCGATACCGATTCCGGACTGGTACTGAAACCAGGAGAAGAGGCCATGTACCTGTGTTCGGAATCCCGGTTCCTGTACGTTACCCGGGTATACCCGCAACAGGCCACCTTTGATTTCCGGGCAACGCGTCTGGAAGATGCTGTAAGCCAACTCGGAGAACGGTTTGGCAAGAAGATCGTGCTGGAGAACCCGGCATTGCGCAATTGCCAGATCTCGGTGAGTTTTGAGAATGAATCCCTGCCGGCTATTCTCGACATACTCAGCCTCACCCTTCATGTTGATATACACAGGGAGGGGGAAACCATCATCATCAAAGGAAATGCCTGCAACTGACCCGAAACGTCTCGTGCTCCTCGGAGCCCTATTATTCTTACTTACATTCAATTGCCTGGCGCTGGAACCGCTGGAAAGAAGGGTAAGTATCAATCTTTATGATGCCCGGATTGAAACGATCCTGAAGGAACTGGAAACCCAGGCCCAGGTGAAATTCTCCTACAGTCCGCAACAGATTGAGGTGACTGTAACCCAGGATGCGGTGTTCCGGTCCAAACCCCTGCGCTTCATCCTCGACCAACTGTTCCGCGGAGAAGTGCAATACAAAAGCCGCGGCAACTATATCATCCTTACCCCCAACTCCAACCCGCCCAGGCAGCAGGAAGCACCTCGTCAGCACAAAAAGACGATAAGCGGTTACGTCATCGATGCACAAAGCGGCGACTACCTGAGCGGGGTAAGTATATTCGATTCCATCTCCTTTTCCTCAGCCCTGAGCGACGAGAGCGGTCACTTCTACTTCGACCTGGAACCGGATTCCAAGGCGTTGTTCCTGCTCATCCGACGTTCCGGATACCGGGATACGGCCTACCATATTCCGCAAGAAGCGTTTCAATCCGTTGAGCTGTATATCCATCCACTGATCCCTCCGGCTCCCGTTAACCCAATACCCGCTCCGGATACCACCCTGGGAAAATCCGAACCGGATTCGAGCAGCCGGGATACGGTACGCGACTGGAAAAATGAGATCCGCCAGGATTTCAAAGAGATCGGTACTTTTCTTAACAGCAAGCTGAGGCTCAATTCCCGGAATATCAACGATACCTTTTTCCGGAAAGTGCAGTTCTCGCTCGTACCCGGAGTCAGCACCAACAAGATGCTGGGGGGCAGCGTGGTGAACGACTATTCCTTCAATGTTCTCGGTGGCTATTCACAAGGGGTGAATGTGTTGGAACTGGGGGGCTTGTTTAACCTGGACCGGGGTGATGTACACTATGTCCAGGCTGCCGGTTTGTTTAATGTTGTGGGAGGCGAAGTCACCGGATTCCAGGCAGCGGGCCTTTTCAATTATACCCGCTCCAGTGTATACGGCTTTCAGGGGGCAGGTTTATTTAATATGAATCATGGAAGTATGGATGGCGTGCAGGTCGCCGGACTGTTAAACGTGAATCATGCTGCTACCTATGGGTTCCAGGCTGCCGGCCTGTTTAACCTCGGTCATGCACCCGTGTATGGATTTCAGGCCGCCGGCCTCTTCAATCAAAACAGGGATGCCGTATATGGGGGACAAGCTGCAGGGCTATTCAACAAGGCACATGCTATGGATGGCATTCAGGTAGCGGGCTTGTTCAACCGGGCGCATACCATGAATGGGGTACAGATCGGTTTATTCAATATTGCCGATTCTATGAACGGAGTGCAGATCGGGTTTTTTAACTATGTCCGTAAAGGGTATCACAAATGGGAGATCGGGGCAGATGAAATCTTTTATGCCCGTACCTCCTTCCGCAGCGGTACCCACTGGCTGCACAGCATCTTTTCCGCCGGTATTGATCCAAGAACTGCCACCCATACCAACTGGTTCCTGGGTTACGGGTTGGGAACCAGCCTGCCTATCGGGCGCCATTACCTGGACCTTGATCTTGCAGGTAGCTGGATTAACAGCGGAACACCGGAATTCTACCTGAGTACCCTGGGGCAGGTCTATTTGGGTATGGATTTCCGTTTGACCCGTAAATTTTCTCTGGCTTGCGGGGTGACGGCCAATGCATTCTTCTATGAACCCGCCCATCCGCGCTTTGCCGAAGGACTGAGCACCGTTCCGCGAACTTCTTTCCATGAAGAAATAGAGCCCGGTTACCGGGTGCAGGGATGGCTGGGATGGAAAGCAGCCGTGCGCCTGTTTTAAAATTAAATGCGAAAAGTTTAAGAAACCGGTAGGGGGGTGCCGGACAAGAGTGTTGTATAGGAAACACAAAATACTCCCATGAAACATTTACGAATCGCTCAACTCAGTTTACTCTTCCTCTGTCTTCTTACCTTCCTGTATTCTTCTGCCGGCAACGAGTTTCAAACTATCCGCGGCACCGTGGTGGATCAGGTATCGAAAACACCTCTTTTCGGGGTAAGCGTGATCATTCCGGGTAGCGATCCGCTGATCGGAACGGTTACCGACCTTGATGGAAAATTTGAACTGAATCAGGTGCCTCTCGGAAAATATACCCTTCAATTCAGTATGGTGGGGTATGAAACCGTGATCATGAATGACCTGAGCCTGACCGCAGCCAAAGAACTGGTGCTGGAGGTAAGTATGAAAGAAAAAGCCTTCGAAGGAGCGGAGGCTACGGTAACCGCCACGGTCGACAAAAACCGGCCTCAGAACGAAATGCTTACGGTCAGTTCCCGGACCTTTTCGGTGGAAGAAACCCAGAAGTACGCAGCAGCCGTGAATGATCCGTTGCGTATGTCGCTGGCCTTTGCCGGTGTGGTTACCACCGATGACGGGAATAACAACATATCCATCCGTGGAAATGCTCCGGGTGGTTTGCTCTGGCGTATGGAAGGTATCGATGTGCCGAGCCCCAACCATTTTACCGCTCCCGGTACTTCCGGAGGTGGGATAAGTATTCTAAGTTCTCAGCTTCTTTCCAATTCCGATTTTTCCACCGGGGCTTTCAGCGCCGAATACGGCAATGCCCTTTCCGGGGTATTTGATCTGCAGCTGCGCAAAGGCAACAACCAGAAAAGGGAATATACCTTCCGCGCCGGTGTTCTGGGGGTGGACCTGGCTGCGGAAGGCCCCTTTAAAAAAGACTATGCCGGATCTTACCTTGTCAACTACCGGTATTCGACACTCGGATTGCTTGGCCAGATGGGGGTGAACATCGGTGATGGGGTTACCACATTTCAGGATTTGTCCTACCACGTTTTCCTGCCAACCCGGAAGGCCGGTTCCTTTTCCCTGTTCGGTTTTGGCGGTTTGAGCTCTCAGGTATTTGAAGCCGATCGTGATACCGCTTCCTGGAAACTGGATGGCGACCCGTCGGAAGGCCGCTACCATTCCAATACCCTGGCGGGTGGAATCAAACATACCTATCATTTCAATAAGCAGCATTACCTCAAATCCGCCTTCCTGCTCTCCACCGCCGATATCGGCTATAAAGAAAACGAGCTCGACTATAACCTGGTGAATCATTTCCAATACGAACAGGCCTATCAACAGAACAAGCGCGTGCTAAGCAGCACCCTGAATTCCAAATTCAATGCAAAGACCAGCATGCGCAGCGGGGTCATCCTCACCAATATGGATTTCAATACCAAAAAGGTTTACCACCACGATAGCCTGAACAAAAATGTCACCCTCAGCGACTTCGATGGGGCTACCTGGCTTTTCCAGACCTTTACCCAGTGGCAGCATCAGCTCAATTCCCGCTGGATGGTTCAGGGAGGATTGCATTTCCTTACTCTTGCCCTCAATGGCAGCAGCTCCCTGGAGCCCCGCGCATCCATCCGTTACCAGATCAACCCGGACAATTCCCTGAGCCTGGGTTATGGGCTTCACAGCCAGATGCAGCCCCTTTCCATGTATTTTTCACGTGTGCAGGACAATCAGGGGAACACCGGGGGAGACGTTCACAAAGGACTCGGCTTGTCCAAAGCCCATCACCTGGTGCTGGCTTATGATCGCAGCTTCGGCAAAAACTGGAGAACCAAAGTGGAAACCTATTACCAGCGTCTGTTTAATATCCCGGTAAGTGCCGATCCTAAGTACCAGTTCAGCGTGCTGAACAACACCGAAGACGATGCTCCTTATTTCCTGGTGAATGAAGGTAAAGGAGAGAACTACGGACTTGAACTTACCGTGGAGCGTTTCCTGGCCAACGATTTCTACCTGCTTCTTTCCGCTTCTCTTTTCGAATCGAAATATGCAGCGGTAGACGGTTCCTGGCACGATACCCGTTTCAATACAGGAAGGGTGGTATCACTCACAACCGGTAAGGAATACCAGTTGGCAGAAAAGTACAAGAGCCGTATTGTCGGATGGAACCTTAAGCTGATCTATAGCGGTGGCATGCGTACCATGCCCATCAAACTGGAAGAAAGTATCGCCGATGGAAAACCCGTATTCGACTTTCAGAACGCTTTTGCCTGGCAGAATCCAGATTATTTCCGGGCCGATCTGGGGCTCACCCTTAAACGGAATTACAAACGCAGCACCGGAACTCTGTCATTGAATATTCAAAATGTAAGTAACCGGTCCAATGTAGGCGGCAGGTATTTTGACCAGAACACCGGAAAAATCAAAAGCTGGTACCAGGCTCCGCTAATCCCTGTTCTCAGCTACAAACTGGAGTTTTAAGGGCGTCTGTCGGAAATAATAAAAAAAGAGGCGGGGAATATTCCCGCCTTTTTTCATTTTGCATTATGGAAGTGACGATTACGGCTATACGCCTGCGCAAATGGTGGCATTATTTCCCGCTGACCTTCAATGCCATGAAGATCATCCGTCAGTGTTTCAAGGAGCAAGGATTCAAAGGGTATAAGAATACCGGGTTTGGCTACCTGCACTTTACCATGAGTCTGTGGGAAACCCCGGAAGACCGCAAGCACTTTTATACTTCCGGAGCCCATCTGCATGCGATGCAGATTACCAAAAATATTGCAACCGAGATATGGACCTATACCTATCCTGCCACAGCATTTCCGGTTTGGAAAGACGCGAAAAAGATGCTGATGGAGAAGGGGAAGGTGATCCGCTTTTAATAAGGATCAGCGAATCCACATTTCTATTCCAAATCGCCCTCCGAAAATATCTGCCTGTTGGTCGTAGTTGCGCATCAGGGAGTTAAGCCCCCTTTGATAGACAACTTGCCCTGAGAGAGAGACGTTATGCCGGAAATAGTACCGCACGCCCAGTCCGAGGTCGGCTTGCATCCATACCTTATTCAGGAATAATCCAGGAGCATCCGGGGTTCGCATACCGGGTGTTTTTCCGGATTCATCCTGCCACTCCACACTATATGCGCCGGAAACTCCGGATAAAAAGGAGAAATTAATTCCGGCTGAAGCAAAGCAGGACCACCTGCGGTATCGGAACGCATACTGGAAGTTTACCGGTACGGTAATATACCGGAAGTTTACGTTGCAATCCGGGCAGTATACCGTATCGGTTGTGTACCGGGAAACGGTATCAATCTGTTTCCTGACCAGGGCAAAGTAGGAGCCATCCGGGCGTTGGATATACTCCCGATTTACCATTTTCAGGGTGGTATCGAAAGTATAATGCTCGTAAGGGCTGACGTAATTCGTCTGCTCTGTCCATTGCCGGCTGCCGAAACCGGTCAGCAGGCTGAAACTTCCACGGCTCAATCGCAGGCTGAGCCCATAATCCATCGCTGAAGTGGTCTTCTCATAAGCGTTTTTCCATTCGCGGATGCGGGGTTCATAACGGTGGTTCAGGCTTCCGTATTGAACATAGGGCATCAGATACCACTGAAACAGCGGGGGGCGTTGAGTGCCTTTCAACTTTTCCGGATGAGCAGGTTTTTGCACACCGTCTGCCGGCAAGGATATACCCGTGGGGGGCTTGGCCATGATGGAGCTGGTTGCAAGCGGATCGTGCTTGTTGACCGGTTGATCCGGTTCAATGGGGTCAATGGTTGGGTCGGTAGAGGCTTCACCAGGCGGATTTACGGGAACCCCTGTGTTGTTTTGTGTAGGGGTTCCCGAATCCGGGTTTTGGGTAGACGAAGTCGGAACTTCATTGGAAGCGTCGCCAAAGGCGGTAGGTGTTTCCTCCTGATCCTTTCCGGTTTCCGGAGCATCGGAAGAGGGATGAAAGGTTTCCTCCGGAGTATTCCCGGAAGGATCGGAGGTCATGTTTTTCGTGTTTTTATGAGGGGCACCGGGAGCAGGCTCCGGGTTCTGAGCTTGGTGGCCGGGATCGGATTCCTTACCCGGGGCAATCCCTTTGTCGGCAGCGGGTGACGTCGCGGGTTTATCCGTGCCGGCAGTGGACGGGTTTACTCCTTCGGGTACGGTGCTGGCATTATCTGTCTTTTGGTCCGGATCTGTAGAAAGGGCATCGGTTCCGGCAGCAGCGGTACTGTTCTTTTTATGGGAAGTCTCTTTATTGGGTTTTTCTGGCAGGGTGTTGCCATTGGGAAGTGCTTTTTGTGTTTCACCGGAGTTTTGACTGATTGCGGAATCTCCGGAGTTGTCACTATCCCAGGTTAGGGGAATCAGGAACAAAAGGGGAATCAGGATCAATACCGGGATAGCCCACTTCCATAGCTTGCGCAGGGATCTTTTCTTTCCTTCTTCCTGTATGAGGGATTCCATCTGTTCCCAGTATTCGGGACGGAAATCCATACCCTTGTCACTCAAGCCTCGGCGGAAGAGTTCGTCCAGTCGGTTTTTCCGGCTCATATGCTCGCTCCTTTCACTTTATTTTCCTCCAGAGAGGATTTTTTAAACATTTCCTGAAGCCGTTTCCGCGCTTCGCTGACGTGCCATTTGCTGGTCCCTTCTGAAATGGAGAAGGCTTCGGCAATTTCCGAGTGTTTGTACCCTTCAATGGCAAAAAGGTTAAATACCGTGCGTGTCATATCCGGGAGTTGTTCCAACATTTGCCGCAGTTGCAATTCGGAAAAGCGGTATTCGGCAAGGTTGATCTCCAGGGCAAATTCCGGAATGTCCGGATCGTCAATAGAAATGTTCCGGATTGTTTTTGCCGATTTCCGGTATTCATCGATCAGGTGACGAACCAGTATGGTCCGGATCCAGGTTGCCAGGCTGAATTCGGGGTTGTATGCGGATATGTTTCGAAGCACTTTCAAAAATGCATGGTTTATCGCCTGTAACACATCGTCTTCAGATTGACAATAGCGCATCGCTACACTGCTCATCATGGTAAAGTACCGTTTGTACAGTTCACTCTGACAACGCCTGTCATCCCGAATACAACCTGCTATCAGTTCTTTCTCTGTCACATGAAAAGGAGGCCTTGCGCGCCCCGCTCCCTTTTTAGTGTTTTTGCCAAAATTCCCGGCTGCCTTCCGACAGCCGGGATTTCACTGTATCACCGGTATGTTGTCCAGCGATGTTTTTCCGGATGTCCCGCCAGGGGAAAAGAAACCTCTGTATTCACCAGAGGTTCCAATCCGGTATTTTGTTACCTGCTGATGACAATTTTTGTCGTATACGAAGCACCGTTCTGTTGTATGTTCAGCAGATAGACCCCTTCTTTTAGTGTGCTCAGGTCAAGGAACTGACGGCCATCTGTTACCTGGGATTGTGAAGTAAATACTGTTTTGCCGCTCAGGTCGATAATCCGCACGGAAACGGGAGCATCGGAGGCCTCAGCCAATTCCACTACAAGTTGTCCTTTACTTGGGTTCGGATAGATGCGTACTTCTTCCAGGTTCTTGTTGTTGCCGATATGCGTGAGGTCTGATTCGTTGATCACCTGGATAGTAAACCCATTCTTCAGCAGGTTCCCGTTGCTATCCAGCCCGATACTGTCGCAATAGGTGCTTGAGCAATTTTCAGCAGTATTGGAAAGGGTAAGGCACAGGAGGTATTTTCCATAGTTGGCGTAGGTATGGCCCGGGTTGACAGAGGTGGAAGTGTTGCCGTCGCCGAAATCCCAGAGGTAGTTGGTGTTAGAGGTTGTACCTGTGCTGGTATTCACTACGTAAAGGGCGTAGAGGTTGGTAGTATCGATAGCAATATAGAACGAGGCGGAACAACTGGAAGAGTTGGAGTCGTTACAGGATGTGTCACGCCCCGACAGGTAGTCGGAGAAATCCAGCCTTCCGTAAAGGTTGGTGCTGTCACCACGGTCGAGTATCCCGTATTCGATAATGGAAGAGTCAGTGGTTTCCCAGAAGTTTTCCTGGAAGTCCAGGTATTCGAAGTCAGCCGGATTGGCATTGGCGCCGTTCACCATTATTTTCATTGTGCCAATACCCACTGTCCCAAAATTATTGTTGTTGAAGCGGGACTGATTCACCCGGTAGTTCGGGTTTTTGTTCAAGCGGAGCAAAGGACCGTAGATGAAGGTGTCCAAAGAATTATGGGTGAAAATATGACTGCTGGTGCTGTCTAGCGCATAGAAGGTGAGTACTACGCTGTTCCTGAGGTTCCAGAATGTGTTGCAGCTGATTTCAGAGGCTTCGGCAGTAAAAGCTACACCGTCAAGCCCGTATACTTCGTTTTTCAGGAAGGTGACCTTTTTTCCATATAGCATCATTCCACCTCCTTTTAAGTAATGATTAAAGATACAGCCCCTGATATCGATATCCGCCCCTGTCCCTACGGAATAGATAGGGAAGGATGACCCGGAGGAATCCAGGAAATTACAGTTCTCCACCTCCAGAGTGCTTGGGTTGGCTACAGAAGAGAGCAGGTTGATTCCATAATCGGCTTTGTCAAAAGTGGTGTTTTCAACCCTAACCTTCATCCCATGCCTGATTTTAAGGATACTTCCTCCGGCAACCGGGTATCTGAACTGGCAATAACTTAGAAAGGCACCTGAACTTCCGTTATAGGGTTTCGCAATTTCAGTAAACTCAATTTGTAAATAGTCGCACCAAATGATGGAGTCTTTGTTGCCTTTAGCCTGCAATTCCCCGTTAACGGTTAACAGGTAATTGCCTCCGGCTATAACAGTTCCCGGCATAATAGTCACCGTTACCCCGGAATCAATGGTACTGTTCTGTTGGAAGTAATAAGGACTTCCGTTGACGTCCCAAACCTGGTTTGTGGAGATCACTGCCGGTACATTGGTGGCCAGCAGTTGTTCTGTTCCCAGGGCCATTATACAGAAGGCCGCTAAAAGGAAGGTATAAAGTCTTTTCATAGTCATTCTCTTTACCTCCATATACGGGAGCAGGAAGGGCAGGGTTGGGTGAGCCTTGTCCGGGTTGTTAATGGATGATGAGGTAAGCGTTTACCGGGATACTCAGAAGCCGTTTACTTTTTGCCTCGAGTATTATCCTAGTTAATCAGAGGAAACAAATACGTCTACTTCGGCATTGTTCCAATCGTAAGCCCGTTCATCGTATACCTCGAAATCGAAACCATAACTCCTGCGGGTATCCGATTCCCAGATATTTCTCCAGGCTTCTGCGATGCAGTCGGGCATTTTGCCTTTGGCCAGGAAATGCGTGCAGTTTTGTTCGGGCAGTTCCAGACTTTCCAGTCCTTCCGGTAGAACAGACTTTTCATCTACCCAACAACCGATAAAATAGGAGAAGGGGGCTGTGTGATCGCCTTCGTAGTCGTAGTAGACTGCATATACCGCGTCGTTCTGTTTGCCGGGAATCCGGTCAAATACCTTTTCCTTTTCGAATTGCTGCCAGAGATTTCCGCAGTCGACGGAAGATTGTCCGTTAAGATTGCTGGTCTTCTGTGGTAATTTGATACCCATCAGTTTCATGGAGGGGGGGCTGGTTTGTTTCATAGGAAAAAGCTACGGATTTCACCGGCGAATGGCAAAAGAGGCGGATGCCACTTTACGGGAATTACCTTACTGTCCGATTAGTTTTCAGTGTAAAAAAATTTCTGTACCAGCGAACCGCCATTGCTTCCGTCAAGGTAAAGGGGGGCTTTTTCATTATAGATTCTGGCAGTCAGTTTGTCGCCTTCCATCCGGAATTCAATTCGTGCAGAGTCTTTGTTTAAGTAGCTGCTGTCTCCGGTGAATTCAAGCAGGTTTTCTTGTTCGCCAATGGGGCACTGGCTTTTAAGCTGGGCATAGATCAGGTATACGCCGAATTTCCGGGTGCTTTCCTTGTCAAGCTTACATTTTATCAAACTGTATCCGGCATCTAGCGGGAGCAAAGGGTACTCCCATTTCACATAGGCCTGATCCGGTTTTCTTTCATTGTATACCACCACATAGTTGTCTACTCCGTTCAGGTTTCTGGGTACAAGGGTTTCTTCGATAGAATGTGTTCTGCCTTGAGTGTCTTTATAACGGATGATGGCTTTGCGCAGGTCCCCTTTAAAATACCGGATTTTTTCGATGTGGCCAGCTGTCCAATGCGGAGCTTCGGAAACTTCTTCCACAAGGTTCTTTTCTTCAAGCCTGCTGTACGGAATTATTCCATAGTTGAAAAGGAGGTACATGCCGGCCAGGAAAATCACAATGGCAATAAGCATTTGCCATCCGATATCGATTTTTTTGTTTCTGCGGACTATCCTGACCATCAAGCAATAATAGCGAATTGCCCTTTCTGTAGGCGCGGAGCGTATGAGGCAAAAGATTTCCGCCCCGTAAGCTCAGGAGAGAAATGCCTTTGAAAGCTAATAAATTCAACACTGGGTCTGTATTTTAGCTTGATGGATAATCCGAAATGAATCAGAGAAGAGAGTTGAAGATCTTGCGTATTGTGACATTTGCTTTTGTCTGTTTGCACCTCTTATTTGAGCTTTGGCTGAAGCAAACCGAATCGTATTCTGATGAGACATTACTCCTGAAAACTCAATTTAATTCCCTGGACTCTAAGTGTACCGTTCTGGAAAAGGAAATATCAGCGAACCGGTCCATACATATAATGGATTCGCTGACAAACCTGATATATGAAAATTTTGACTCTCTGGGCCCTAAACGCCCCGATTCGTTCCATTATTCGGATGTCCGGAGCTATATGTTGCATTATACCGAACAGAACATAGCACAGAAACAGTATCGCGTGGATAGCCTGAACTATATACTTTGTCAAAGTGATAAAATTTGGGACAGCCTGGGATTATCAGAGCACCAAAAATTGGGGCATACGCGGGATTCCATAAGGGGGCTTATCATAAACAAATATTCAGATGTAATGGCGTCTCTTAAGCTGCAGCTTCAATTTGTGGAATTTGTAACCCTGTATGCATATGTATTCCTACTCGTGCTTTTTCCAGGGAGATGGTTGTTGACCTATTTGGTCAGGAGAACAAAGCAAAACTAAATCTAATAGAAAGATGCAATTAGGTTGAAGATGCCAGGTTATAGTAAGGATTGAGAATGTATCAGGTAAATTCCGCCATACAAGTCAAGTTATCTTTGGTAATAAGATGAGAGCGTTTGAAGCCCAAATGGTTCGGTTTAGAATGGACTTTCCAATGATGTGGACCTTTCTCGGTTCACCGGAAGAGGCAGCCAATATTCCCGATAGCCACAAGGATCAGATCCATTTTTTGAATGATGAAGGAACCCGAATTTTGAATTCGTATCTGAAATCAACGGCGATGGACATCCATCAACCATATAGTCCGCTCCAAGATTATTTCAGGAGTATTGAAGAGCCGGGACCTGCACGAGCTTCTAATCAAAAATTGAAAAAGTGGTTGTATCAAAGAGGAATACCATTTTCCCGGTATGTTTTCGTTAGCCAGGATCGGAGTGGACACGCTCTGTTGTTAACTTGGAAAATGGTAATCAAGTACTTGGAAGGTCTGTTCTTCGCCGAAGACATTGTGATTTTCGATAGCACTTTAGAGTGGGGGTTGTTCTACTATCATGACGACAGAATGTACTTCGGTAAAGAAGTGTGTTTTGATCCCAAGATCGAAGAAGAGAAATGGATAGAGGTAAATAAATTGATTAGCAAATTGCGCTAAATCATTTCTGCCCCTCCTTCACCAAAGCCAGCATCTCTGCTGCCAGTTTGTGGTTGGGGTTGACTTTCAGGCAGGCTTCGTAGTTTCGCTGTGCCTCGGTATTGTTCCCGAAGGCCTGGTAGGAGAGGCCCCGCATGTAATAGGCATCGGCGTAAGTGTCATCGGCAAGGATGGCTTCATTAAAATACCCGATGGCCGCCTCATACTGCCCAACCTTAAAATTGATCCAGCCCACATTGTAATAGGCCGGCGCATAATCATCCCGGATGCGGGTGATATGGTCGTAGTCCGCTACGGCCGCTCTGAATTTCCCAAGGTCCTGGTAGAGTTTGCCCCGGGCATACAGCGCTTCCGTACTGTTGGAATCAATGCGTACGGCATTGTCCAGGTATTCGATACCCAAAGGATCCAGGCGGGCTCCCAGCACGAGGCCCAGTTGCATGTAGGCATCGAAATAGTCGTTGTTGAGTTTTACGGCTTCCTTAAAATTCCGGATGGCCGAAGCGGTATCTCCGATTTCCCTTTTGATCAACCCGAAAAGGAAATAGGCTTGTTCCTGCTCCGGCAATTCCCTGCTCATGTTCTCCAGCGTTTTGTTGGCCGCTTCGTAGTCGCGCAAGTCGAACTGGATCTTCGCCAGTCGCAGCCAGGCTTCTTTATACCTTGGGTCCAGGCGGATGGCTTCCCGCAATGCGGTTTGTGCCTCGGCAATTTCGTTGTTTTCGAAAGCAAGGTTGCCCAGCAGGTATTGATATAGCGGGTTTTCGGGCTTCAGGCTCACAGCCTTGCGGGCATCAAGGTAAGCCAGGGAATCGTCTCCCTTTTCGAACATCAACCGCGCACGCTCCATATAAAGTCCGGCATTTTCCGGGTCCTGTTCGATGGATGAATTTAGCTCCGCCGTATATTCGGGGTAATCTTTCCAGGCCGAAGTTTCCGGGTCTTTTTTGGGCGTGTCGGAACAGGAAGACAGCAGGATCAGTGCGGTAACAAAGTGTAAAAAGGTGACTTTTCTCATAGAATGCTGCCTGCGAATTTCACTAATTTTGAACACAATTAAGGAACGACGCGGCTATTCCGTTAGTTGCGTTACAAACAGGAGCTAATGCCATTTTATAACCAAAGAGGGGAAATTCCCCATAAACGACATACCGTATACAGAAAACCCAATGGCGACCTTTACGCTGAAGAATTGGTCTCCACAGAAGGTTTTTCCAATATCTATTCGCTGATCTACCATTGCTACCCGCCTACCCTGGTAAGCGATATCGGAGAGCCTTTCTCCGTGGAGCCTAAGATCGCAATGGCGAAGAATATGCGGCACCGGGCCTACCTGACTTTCGGGCCTTATGAAGCGGATTATATCAAAAGCAGGAAAATCCTGTTGATGAATAACGACCTGCAGATCGGAACGCAGGCACCTTCTGCCAACACTTCGTATTTCTTTAAGAACTCCGATGCCGATGAGGTGATCTTCATCCATGAAGGAAAAGGAAAAATGCTGAGCATCTATGGCGAACTGGAATTCGGGTACGGCGATTATATCGTGATACCACGCGGCACCATTTACCGTATGGAGTTTGAAACCGATTTGAACCGTCATTTTGTTGTGGAATCACCCACCCCGGTGGTGACTCCGAAACGGTACCGCAACTCTTTCGGTCAGTTGCTGGAGCATTCTCCCTTCTGCGAACGCGATATCCGTACTCCGCAGAACCTCCGGACACACGACGAGAAAGGCGCTTTTCAGGTAATGATCAAAAAGCAGGGACTTATCTATCCATACACCTATGCCACGCACCCGTTTGACGCGATCGGCTGGGACGGATTGGTATTCCCCTATATCTTCAATATACACGACTTCGAACCGATCACCGGGCGCGTACACCAGCCGCCTCCCGTGCACCAGACTTTTGAGGGACATAATTTTGTAATTTGTTCCTTCTGTCCGCGCTTGTACGATTATCATCCCGAAGCGATTCCCGCTCCATACAACCACAGCAATGTGGACTCAGATGAAATCCTGTACTATGTAGATGGCGATTTTATGAGCCGTAAGCATGTAGAGAAAGGGATGATCACCCTGCACCCCAAAGGCATTCCCCATGGTCCGCACCCCGGAACAGTGGAAAAGAGCATCGGGGCTAAAGAAACCCTGGAGCTTGCGGTGATGATCGATCCTTTCCATCCGCTTATGATCACCGAAGAAGCGATGAAGATGGAACAGGACGGCTATTGGAAAAGCTGGACAGAGTAACCGAGTTTAAACAGACATTATAAATTTGTACCATGATGAATGAGACATTAACCAGCCAGGATGTGGAAACCACCGTTGATTTCCTGCCTCTGAATGGCACCGATTACGTGGAATTTTACGTGGGCAATGCCAAGCAGGCCGCTCATTTTTATAAAACGGCATTCGGCTTTCAGAGCTGTGCTTATGCCGGACCGGAAACCGGAGTTCGCGATCGGGCTTCCTACGTGCTGACGCAAAACAAACTGCGCTTTGTACTCACCACTCCGCTTCAACCTGAAGGGGAAATTGCCGCCCATATCGCCAAACACGGCGACGGGGTGAAAGTGCTGGCCCTCTGGGTAGAGGATGCCCGCAAAGCCTGGGAGGAGACTACCAAGCGAGGTGCTAAGTCCTTTATGGAACCCCGCGTGGAAAGCGATGCCAACGGAGAAGTGGTTCGTTCAGGAATCCATACCTATGGCGATACCGTGCACATTTTTGTGGAGCGCACCAACTACAACGGGGCCTTCCTGCCAGGATACGTAGAATGGAAATCCGAGTACAATCCCACCGAAACCGGGTTGCTCTATGTGGATCACTGCGTAGGCAATGTGGGCTGGAATGAGATGAACAAGTGGGTGAAGTTTTACGAAGACGTAATGGGCTTCAAAAACATCCTTTCTTTCGATGACAAAGACATCTCTACCGAATATTCGGCGCTGATGAGCAAGGTGATGAGCAACGGCAACGGCCGTATCAAGTTCCCGATTAACGAGCCGGCGGAAGGAAAGAAAAAATCGCAGGTGGAAGAGTACCTGGACTTCTATAAAAGCCAGGGTGTTCAGCATGTGGCCATTGCTACTCATGATATCGTGGATACGGTGACCAAGCTGAAAGCCCGTGGCGTAGAGTTCCTCAAGGTTCCGCAAAGCTATTACGATGACCTGCTGGACCGCGTCGGAAAAATCGACGAGGACCTGAACGACCTGGCGCCGCTGGGTATCCTCATTGATCGTGATGACGAAGGGTACCTGCTGCAGATATTCACCAAACCGGTGGAAGACCGCCCGACCTTGTTCTATGAGATCATCCAGCGGAAAGGTGCAAAATCCTTCGGTAAAGGAAACTTCAAAGCTCTTTTCGAAGCTCTGGAGAAAGAGCAGGAACGCCGCGGAAACCTTTAGTCCGCTTTTTGCGTTATACAATCCGAGAACCCTCCGATCCCCCTCTTTGCAGGGGGATCGCTATTTTTACGCCCATTCATGACAGATAATAAACCCAAATCAGAGGAGGAAGTTGTCCTCCTTCAGGGCCCGCGCCCGCGCTTAACAGAATTCAGTCTTGCCTTCAAGGTGTTTATCGAGTTTATCCGGGGATTCCGGGTACTGCATTTTGTAGGTCCTTGCGTCACCGTTTTCGGGTCTGCCCGTTTTAAAGAAGATCACCCCTATTACCAGCTTGGTATGAAAGTAGGCGGCGGCCTCGCCCGACTGGGCTTTACTACGATGACCGGAGGAGGACCCGGGGTGATGGAGGCAGCCAACCGGGGTGCCAAGGAAGCCGGTGGAATTTCGGTGGGCTGCAATATCGAGTTGCCGCATGAACAATATCCCAACCGCTGGCTCGACCGCTGGGTGAATATCCGCTATTTTTTTGTGCGCAAAGTGATGCTGGTGAAATACAGCTACGGACTGATCGTTTTACCCGGTGGATTCGGTACCCTGGATGAATTCGCCGAAGTGCTGACCCTGATCCAGACGCGTAAGATCACCAATTATCCTATCATCCTTATGGGGCACCAGTACTGGGATAAGTTCCTGGTTTTTGTGAACGAGATGATCGAAGAAAAAACCATCGATCCTGCGGACAAGGATCTGTTCTATATCACAGACGATGTGGACGATGCCATGGAATACCTGCGCGAACATTCCATCAACCGCTTCGGCCTCAAACCCGTCAAGCCGCATAAACGAAAGATCTTCGGGGAAGGGTGAGGGGTGGACCCTGGTCGATAGCTGATGGACCATGGACCATGGACGATCACTGCTGTCCGGTAAATTAGAAAGTGGACAGAGTGTGTTTGATTAGATTTGAAGATACGACCCTTTAAATCGGCAAACATGACCTCTATCCACCGAAGTAAA
>CAXPEB010000063.1:0-48967 GCA_964215915.1 Bacteroidia bacterium | reverse complement strand
GCCGGACCTTTCAACCTGAAACCCGGTGCAGTAAACTATGTGACAGTGGGTGTTGTTTGGGCCCGTACTACTACCGGTGGTGCCACCGGATCACTGAATCTTCTGAAGCTGGCCTCTGACAAGGCGCAGAAGCTGTTCAACAATAAATTCCAGATCCTGGATGGCCCTCCTGCACCAACACTGACGATCCAGGAGCTGGACCAGGAGCTGATCATCACAATGATTGATTCCAGCCGTACACTGAAGGATATCGAGTCATTCAACGCGATCGCAGAAGGAACGAACAACACGCTGGAATACCGCTTCCAGGGTTATAAGATCTACCAGTTGCGTGATGGTACGGTAACCACCGGCGAACTGGACAACGTGGAGCGAGCACGTTTGCTGTTCCAGGTAGACAAGCGCGATGCGTTCTCCCGAATCGTGAACCAGGAGCTGGATCCGGATCTAGGGGTAAATATCCCGACGATCAAGGTTAACGGCACGAACGAAGGGATCTCGCACAGTTTCCATGTGACGGATGACCTGTTTGCCACCGGCGCTACAAGCCTTGTCAACTTCCAGTCGTATTACTATGTAGTGGTAGCCTATGCGGTATGTGTGAACGATCCTTCGGAACCGATCCAATACCTGGAAGGCCGATTGAATGTGAGTACCTACCGGGGTATTCCGCATAAGAATAACCCGCGTAACGGCGGCACGAAACTTCAGTCGGGTTATGCCGACGGACCGAAGATCACCAAGCTGAGTGGTCGTGGTAACGGCGGAGTATTCCTGGACCTGAGTGAAGAGACGGTAGAGGAAATCCTTCGTGCTCCTTATATCAGTAATAAGCCGATGTACCTTGGCGGAGCCGGTCCAGTAAATATCCGTGTAGTGGATCCTATCAAAGTACCTGTTGCGGACTTTGAGCTGTATATCATGGATTACGATTCGAGTTTGAATGCAGGGGAGCGAAGAGATTCGCTTCATGATGCGACAACCTACTGGTACCTGATCAACAAGACGACAGGCGATAGCATCTATTCGGATACGAATATCCATGTACCGAATGAGCAGGTAATAGCCAAATGGGGACTATCGGTAACGGTAGGCCAGGCTGTTTCCCCGGGCTATCCGGAGAACGAGCTGGATGATGCGAACGGCTTTATCGGTTATGAGATCATCTGGGAAGACGATGCACGTCAATGGCTGACAGGGATGCAGGATAATGACAACAGTGTAACATGGCTGAACTGGATTCGTTCGGGTAATGCAGGCCGAAACTCGAGTTTCAACTCGACGGCGTATGAGGACGACTATCCGATCGGTCTGAATGCGATGGATCCTTTTGAGCGCTATGAGCGTATTTTCGAAGGAGCGATCGCTCCATATGCTCTGGCATCACGTGCCCCTTACCAGAGCCCGACTCAGGTTACCTACGGTCCGGCATATGCATCAAGCCAGATCGGGTTTGACAACCAGTTGTCGGATCTGTACAGTGTGGATTTGGTGATCACCCCGGACCGTAGCAAGTGGACACGTGCTATTGTCCTGGAGATGAGCGAGGATCCGGGTCTTTCCATCGGTAATGCGTCAAAGCATACTCCTCGGAACAGCCCCTCCCTTGGCAGAGACCTTAAGCCGGAGTCATCGGGCGATATGGGTCGTAGCTGGTTCCCGGGTTATGCGATCAATGTGGAGACAGGCGAGCGTCTGAACATCATGTTCGGAGAAGACTCGTACCTGTCGGGAGCGAATGGCAGTGACATGATCTGGAACCCGACTTCCGACCTGGTATCGTCAAGCGGAGTACCTACGATCGGAGGGAAGCACTATGTATACATCATGGGTCGTAAGACGTTTGCGAATTATACCGGACCTGCGTATGACGAAGGGAACGAGTATTTACCGAAGCTGAATTCGGGGTCTGTGTCGGAGATGCGTCGTGTATATGCACAGTGTATGTGGGTTATGCCTGCCTTGTGTGCACCTGGCTACAGCATGAGAGACGGCGTACCGTTGACGGAGGTAACGATCAAGCTGCGGGTTAAGCGTGCCTACGGCACTCAGCTGAATGATCTGTCGGATCCGAACAGCGGTTACAGCCAGCCACACTATGAGTTCAGCACCCGGGATATCGCACCGGAGGTTAGCACGGATAACGGTAAGGATGCGATGGCGCTGATCAATGTGGTACCGAACCCATACTATGCGTATTCGAGCTACGAGGGTAGCCAGTTGGATAACCGCATCAAGATCATCAACCTCCCACAGAAGTGTACGATCAACATCTTTACGTTGAACGGATCCTTGGTTAAGCAGATCAAGAAAGACGACGAGTCCACGTATGTTGACTGGGATTTGAAGAACAATGCGAATGTTCCGATAGCCAGCGGGATGTACATCATCCATGTTGATGGTGGTGAGCTGGGCGAGAAAGTGATCAAGTGGTTCGGAGTGATGAGGCAGATCGACCTCGATTCCTTCTAGTAAAACTTCATCCTAACCTGTCAGGGTTATTTTTCAGAAAGGCAGTCCATGAGCTGCCTTTCTTTGTTTTTTTGAGACCGGTATTGGTCACGCCTCCCTGAAAATAATGGCAAACGGCAACAGCTAGTCCGTCAGTGGCATCCAGGTAAGCGGGCATTTCGTCAAATTTGCATAGCGTCTGCAACATGGCAGCTACCTGTTCTTTGCTGGAGTTTCCGTTTCCGGTAATGCTCTGCTTGACCTTTTTCGGGGCATATTCAAAAATCGGGACATCGCGATACAGGGCGGCAGCCATGGCGGTTCCCTGAGCACGGCCCAGTTTGAGCATGGATTGCACGTTTTTCCCGAAGAAAGGAGCTTCGATAGCCAGCTCATCCGGATGGTAGGTATCGATAAGGTACAGGCAGCGTTCAAAGATCTTTTTGAGTTTCAGTGCCTGGTTATCCAGTTTCCCCAGGTGGACTACCCCCGTGTTGATCATGGTAAAAGCCTTCCCTTTGCAACCAAGCAACCCGTATCCCATTATATTTGTTCCCGGGTCAATACCCAGGATAACTTTGTCAAATGCACCATTCTCCGGCATCGCTTCAAATTTAGGCTATTTTGGATCTCAGGCAGAGCATTAACAGAAACGTGTTGTTATGGGGACTTAAGATACTGGTCCTTGGTCTGAGTGTCTGGCTGTTGTATGCGGAAGTCATCAATAACCCCGATTTCAGAGACAATGCACAACGCGTTATCAGCGGAGAACTGGACGTTCGGTTTCCTTACTTCCTCGCCGCACTCTTGCTGGTATGCATAAACTGGGGACTGGAAACTGCAAAGTGGAAGGTGTTGATCCGTGACCTTGAGCAACAAAGTTGGTTAAGAGCCTTTAAAGCGGTTCTTAGTGGAGTATTCGTCAGTTTTTTTACTCCCAACCGTGCAGGTGAGTTTGTAGGTCGTGTAATCTATGTTCATCAAAAAAAGATAGAAGCTTCCGTACTAACCCTGGCAGGGAGTCTGGCCCAGAACATTTGTACGCTCCTGTTCGGTGGGTTGGCAGCACTGATGTTTTTTACAGAGAACACCCTGGATAGCCTGCTGGCATTGGGCTTTTTTATTCCCTTCTCTGCGGCAACCCTGTTTTTCTATTTCAATCTCGACCGTCTGGTGGTTATTCTTCGCTACCTGGGGCTGAAGAGGCGGTGGCTGAAGTACTTTTTACCGATTAGGCATTTGGAAACTTCCCGCCTCTTATCTGTCCTTTGTTTATCGGCCCTGCGCTACCTGGTATTCTCCCTGCAGTTTATTCTTGTATTCAAGGCCTTCAACTTGCCTGTCGGGTTTGGAGAAGCGATAACCGGGGTGGGGGTAATGTTCCTTGTTCAGAGCATACTGCCCAGCATTGCCCTGCTGGAATTCACCTCGCGCGGACTAGCCATCCACTATGCCTTTGATATTGCACCTTCCTATGAACTGCTTCTTTTGCTTTCTTCCTATACAGTCTGGCTGATCAACGTTTTCCTGCCCGGATTCATCGGTGCCATTTTATTTCAATTCAACCGGAAATCGGATGTGGATCTATAGCCTGCTTATCGGTATATGGATGGGGTATTATACCCTTCTCATGATGCATTATGCCCGCGCATGGAAGAAACTCACCCGAAAAAAGCTGCCTGAGGAATCTGCCGGATTGCCCGGGCTTAGTGTGATTATCCCATTCCGGAATGAACAAGAGAATGTGGAGAGCCTTTTCCGGAGCCTGGAAATACAGGATCATCCGGAAATTGAATTTCTGTTAATCGATGACGGGAGTGAAGACTCTTCCTTCGCCCGGCTGCAGGAACTAACCGCGGGAGATACCCGTTTCCGCCTTTTGCAATCATCGGGAACAGGAAAAAAAAAGGCTATCAGGGAAGGGATCCGGGAGAGTCGCTACGATCATCTTCTGTTCAGCGATGCGGACACGACAAGAGGAGAAAAATGGGCGCGTTCCATGCATAACCGATTGGTAATGAGCAGAGCCTCCTTTGTTAGCGGTCCGGTGCAGTTAACCGGAGGGAAGGGTTTCTTCGGTCGTTGGCAGGAGCTTGAGTTTTCCGGGTTGATTGCCATAGGAGCAGCTGCCATAGAAACCGGTCGCCCCAACATGTGCAACGGTGCCAATATTCTGTATACCCGGCAGTGTTTTGAGGAAGTCGGAGGATTTGCCGGGAATGAGGATCATCCCGGAGGAGACGACCAGTTCATCATGCACAAAGTTTTCCATAAAAACCCGGAACAAGTGGTATTCCATGCAGACCGTGAGGCAATTGTATACACGGAAATTGTGAGCTCCCTGAAGGGGTTTATCCTGCAACGTGTCCGTTGGGCTTCCAAAAACGGCCGCTTCGAACGCAAAGGAGTCAATAGGGAAATGCTTGCCGTATGGATAGTCAATGCCATTCTGATAGCCGGTATTTTCCTATTCCCCTTTCGGTATATGTTGCTTTATCCCATGTTGGCCGGCTGGATATGGAAAGGTACAGTCGAATATGTATTTTACCGGGATGTACTGCCTTTTTTCCGGATGCAGCAGAGAACAGGGCTTTTTGCTTTTTCTGTGCTGACAGAGGCAGCTTATGTTTTTGTTATCGGACTACTGGGTAAATTTGTTTCATACGAATGGAAGGGAAGAAGACACAAATAAAGGAGCTGGATCGCTATGAATCAGAGGTATTGGAATTGATCGTTCATGCCGAACCGTTTGATTCCATACTTTCCGAATTCAGTGGATCAGCTTATATACTGGGAGATTGTCTCCGCTCGCTGCTAAGGAAAAACCTCATACATCTTTATGAATGGGAACCGCATCAGAATACATGGAAAAGAACCCGTTTGTATGATGCCGACCGATTGAGTGAATACCGTTACCAGCTTAGTGCTTTGGGAATGGGTTACCGTGAATCTCTCACATGAAGCAAAGCAAGCGGCTCATCTGGAAGAAATTCAAAAAGAACCGGTTGGCCGGATCGGGCTTGTTGCTGATCCTGATCACCTGTGTGATCGCATTGTTTGCCGTACCACTTTCGCCGGATCCAAGTCCCGACGCCAATTCCATACACCTTCCGCTGGCTGCCAAAAAGCCCGGCTTTGAAACCTGGATATTAAAAGTTCCCAATGGCCGGGAGAAGGACGGTAATCTGTTTCGTTTTTTTTCGGGGGTACAGCCGGATTACGAAGGCATTCCGGTGTTAAGCTGGCGACTGGAAGGGGATACGCTGATCTATAAAGAATACTACGAAGAGGAAGCTCTGGCCACCGAAAAAAGGACCACACTGGAAGAACTTGGATTGCGCCCGTCGGATTTACCGGGTGCCGTGGAGAAAAGAACTTACTACCTGGGAACGGACCGTTTCGGAAGGGACCTGCTGAGCCGCATGCTGCTGGGAGCAAGGATCAGCCTTGCCGTCGGATTCATTGCGGTACTGATCTCCATGATCACAGGCACCTTTTTGGGAGCTTTTGCGGCTTATTTCGGTTCCTGGCCAGACCGGATAATCCGCTGGCTGATGAATGTCATGTGGTCATTACCTACCCTGTTACTTGTAATCGCATTTTCCCTGGCGCTGGGAAAGGGCTTGTGGCAGATATTCATTGCCATCGGGCTGAGTATGTGGGTGGATGTGGCCCGTTTGGTGAGGGGACAGGTGCTGAGTATCCGGGAGAAGGAATATGTGGAGGCGGCCCGGGTGTTGGGCATATCCGATTTCCGCATCCTGTTCCGTCATATACTGCCTAACCTTACCGGTCCGCTTACCGTGGTTGCGGCCTCCAATTTTGCGTCGGCAATTTTGCTGGAAGCAGGGCTCAGTTTTCTTGGGTTGGGTGTTCAGGCACCGGCACCTTCGTGGGGACAGATGATAAAAGAGCATTATGGGTATATTGTGCTGGATAGCGCTTACCTTGCTGTTATCCCCGGTCTGGCTATCATGTTCATGGTGATGGCCTTTAATTTTGTAGGGAACGGATTACGCGATGCGTTGGATATCCGGCTCAGATAGGCGGGGAATTTGTATCGAAAAGGAAAATGAGAACCCTTGGTTTTAAAGATGTGTGGTGGCTGTTTCCTGCCGTTTTGCTAATCCTGCTGGAATCCCTGCTCTCCAACCGGTTTCAGAATCAGGACCAGGAGCTCCTTTATCAGCAAAGGATCAATACCCTCATCCATAAGAAGAAGGCGGACTTTGAGCGGATAAAACAAGACGATAGCGCCATGGCGCTGATAGCGGCCGGCCGTTTTAGCGACAGGTTTATCGGTATGCTCCGTTCCGAACGAGTCATGGCCATGCTGTATGAGGGCGAGGACCTGAAGTACTGGACCAGTGTGGCTATAGACGAAAGTATTGGCCGTTACCGCGATTCTGCCGGCTTCGGACTGGCTCAGATCAAAAGGGGATGGTACCTGTTTGATAATATCCGGAATGGGAAGAACAGCATCCTGCTTTGCTACCCGCTGTACAGGCACTACGACGTGTCAAATATTACCATGCTCGATGAAGGGTTTAATCGCGACCTGGACATTCCGGCCAGGGCAAGTTTTCACTTCGGGGATAATAATGAAGGAGGGTTCCGGATCGGGCAGGAAGTGTTCAATGAATCCGTTCATGTTCATTTCGAAAATATCCCGCAACTGCCAATACCTACCTGGATCAAGGGATTGTTTTGGGTGGGAGTGCTGTGCCTGATCGTGTTTCTGTTTAATGTCTTCGACTTCCTGGAACACCGGTATGGATTCCGCTACGCCTGGCTTTTTCTTCTTCTGTCTGTGATCGTGATCCGAACGTTTAGTTACCTGCTGGGTTTTCCGGTTTATTTCGATTCGTTATCCTGGTTCGGACCGGATATTTATGCGCTGCCACCGTTTTTCCCTTCTCTGGGTGACCTCTTGCTTAACACGGTGCTTGGATTTGTTCTGGTGTTTAGTGCCTATAAAGGCGCAATGAGTGTTTCACGCGAGGAGAAAAAATTCAACTGGCAACAGCTGAACGGTGCCTGGGTTTCCGTGCTCTTTTTCACCTTTATGCTGGGGCTTACAGCGGTTATATTAACCATCCTTCAGTCCCTGATCAATGACTCTTCACTGAATTTTGATATTACCAATATCCTGAATTCAGGAGCATTAACACTTGCCGGTCTCCTGATTGCCGCAATGTTATTGGTCATCCATTTTCTGGGGGTGAACATCCTGGTGATCTTCATCCGGAAACTGAAACTGGATTCGAAGCAGTTGTTCCTTCGTTTCCTCCCATCGGTATTGATTTTTGTACTCGTTTATTGGTTGTTGCCGGGCAGGGAATATGTACTGCTGATTCAGTCGGTTTCCTATCTGGTTGCGATATACATCACCTATCAGATCGTGATGAACCAGAACTTCTTTCAGAAGACGGTAGCCATTCTGTTCATCGTGTCGGTTTTTGCGTCCTCGCTATTTTACCGGGCCATACATGATCGTGAACGCGTGCAAAGAAGGGAGTTTGCAGAGCGCACTTATTCTCCCAAGGATCTGAATGCGGAAGCATTGTTCAGAGAGATAGAGACCAAGATCGAATACGATGATTTCATAAAAGACTATTTCCGCAGTCCTATCCTTCAGAAAGACCAATTGGAAAAGCGGGTGAAACAACTCTATTTCACCGGCTACCTCTCGCGTTTTGAGATGGATTTGTATGACTACGACACCCTGGGGAATTCATTTCGGGAACGGAACGATTACAGCTACAATTACCTGGAGGCCGTCTATAATCAAAAGACCCAAAGCACGCTCAGCAATCATTTTTACTTTGTAAATGATCCTACCCTAAGGTTCGGGTATATCGCCAAATATGAGGTTTGTACCCAAACCTCCACCTTGGGGAAACTATTTATCCTGTTGAAACCCAAGTTTATTCAGGATGAGAAGATATTCACGGAACTGCTTTCTAGTCAGGATGAAGACGAAACCGATACCCGCAACTATTCGTATGCCATCTATCAGGACGGGGAACTGATCAGCCAGAGCGGGGCCTATCCTTATCCGCTCAGCTACCAATTCAGGACCTCGGTAAATGACCGTTTTGAGCAGAGCGAAGGGTTCTCTCATTTTATCCGGGGAGAAGAAAACGGGATTATCGTGGTGGTGTCGAAAAAGCAGGATTCATTCCTGGAACCGGTAACCATATTTTCTTTCCTGTTTCTTGCCTTCAGTCTGGTTCTTATTCTGGTAGCTGCGTTAAACGGGCTGTTTCTATACCTACGGGCTGCAATAGCCCGCCTGAGCGGAAGAAAAGGAGAATTTGCCGGTTTCTATTCCTGGATGAATCGCATTTTGCCGGAACGCAATTTCCGCGGGATTTACTTCTCCACCCGTATCCAGATTGCCATGATCGGGTTGGTATTGAGTGCTTTGTTGCTAACGGGATATTTCACGGTTCAATACATCCATTTCAAATACAGCCAAAGGCAATATGAACGTCTGGATAGCAAAGTTAAGTCCATCCTCAGCTCCATTGAGAATGAACGGCGGTTTGAAGATATGATGCAGTACAACGATGAACTGGCAGCCTATCTCAACCAGCTTGCGGAGTTTTATAACACCGATATCAACCTGTTCAATCTCAACGGGGAATTGATGGCCAGTACCCAGATGCGCATATTCCAAAGCGGGGTGTTGCTGGACAGGATCAATCCCTTAGCTTACGGAAAGATCTCCGCCGAGTCTCTTTCCCAGCATACCCAGACGGAGCGGATCGGTAAGCTGGAATATCTGGCGACTTATGTTCCGGTTTTTGATGGCAGTCATGATCTGATCGCTTACCTGAATGTTCCGTTCTTTTCCAATGAAAAAGACCTGCGGCAGGAGCTGTCTTCCTTCCTGGAAAGTTTTATCAATGTCTATGTGTTCTTTTTTATCCTGGCCGGTATCGTAGCCTACCTGATCTCACAGCGGATCACTCAGCCTCTGACCGTAATTCAGGCCAGACTGGCGGAGACCCGCTTGGGTGACCGGAACGAAAGGCTGGAATGGCGGAATGAAGATGAGATCGGGCAGCTGGTGGAACAGTACAACTCTATGGTCGATCAATTGGAAGCCAGCGCTGAATTACTAGCCAAAAGTGAACGGGAGCTTGCCTGGAAAGAAATGGCAAAACAGATCGCGCATGAAATAAAAAACCCGTTGACCCCGATGAAGCTCAGCGTACAACATCTGCAGCGCGCCTGGTCGAACAAGAACAATAACCTCGAAGAGACCTTCAAACGCGTGACCACGGTACTGATTGAGCAGATCGACAGCTTATCTGTGCTGGCAACGGAGTTTTCTTCATTTGCCAAGATGCCGGTTGCACGGATAGAGGAGTTTGAACTGTCGGCCTGCTTGCAGTCGGTGGTGGAGCTCTATTTCAATTCTCCCGATACCGATATCCATTTCAGCGCGGAAAAAGAACCCTTGGTAGTAGAAGCGGACCGGAATCAGGTTTCGCGTGCTTTTCACAATATCCTTAAAAACGCCATTCAATCCATACCCGAAAACAGGCAGGGCAAAGTGGAGATCACCCTGGAGAGGGAAGGAGTGAAAGCAGTTATCCAGGTAAAGGACAATGGCTGTGGGATGGATAAAGAAGTTGCAGCACGAATATTCACGCCAAGCTTCAGTACCAAGAACTCCGGAATGGGAATGGGGCTAGCCATTACCCACCAGATCATCGAAAATGCCGGTGGAAGCATTCGGTTTGAGTCGGTTCCGGATGAAGGGACCCTGTTCCGGATTGAATTGCCGTTAGTGTAACTCCTTTTTCAGAAACTGTCCGGTATAACTTTTCGCTACTTTAACCAGTTGTTCCGGGGTGCCTGTAGCAATGATCTGCCCGCCTCCCTGGCCCCCTTCCGGACCCAGGTCAATCAGGTAGTCGGCTACTTTGATCACATCGAGATTGTGTTCGATGATCAATACCGTATTGCCGCGATCTACCAGTTTCTGGAGCACATCCAGCAGAACCCTGACATCCTCAAAATGGAGTCCCGTTGTGGGTTCATCCAGGATGTAGAAAGTGTTTCCGGTGTCTTTTTTACTCAGTTCGGTTGCCAGCTTCACCCTTTGCGCTTCTCCGCCCGACAGGGATACCGAACTCTGTCCGAGTGTGATATATCCTAGTCCTACTTCATTCATGGCTTTCAGCTTCCGGTGGATCTGAGGCATATTCTCAAAAAACTCCACGGCATGCTCAATATCCATATTCAGCACATCTGAAATGGACTTGCCCCGGTAGCGCACCTCCAGAGTTTCCCGGTTGTAGCGCTTTCCACCGCATTCTTCACACTGCACGTAAACGTCGGGGAGAAAATTCATTTCTATGAGTCGCATCCCGCCGCCCTTGCAGTTTTCGCAACGTCCGCCTTTTACGTTAAAGGAGAATCTGCCGGGCTTGTATCCCCGTATCTTGGCTTCGGGTAATTCGGCAAAGAGCTTCCGGATATCATCGAATACCCCGACATAGGTAGCCGGATTGGAACGCGGTGTTCGACCGATCGGGCTTTGATCGATCTCAATCACCTTGTCGATATGCTCTAATCCGGTGATCTTTTTATAGGGAAGCGGCTTTTTATGGGATTTGTAGATATGCTGGCTGAGAATAGGGTAGAGGGTTTCATTGATAAGGCTGGACTTGCCTCCGCCGGATACCCCGGTGACGCAAAGCATTTTTCCCAGGGGAAATGAAACCTTTACGTTTTTCAGGTTATTACCCGTACAGCCACTAAGTACAAGCTCGTGACCATTCCCCTTTCTCCTTACCCCGGGAATTGCAATTTCTTTTCTGCCCGTCAGGTAATCGGCGGTGATACTGTCAGCTTCCTTAATGGCTTCCAAACTGCCTGCTGCCACAACATGTCCGCCATGAATGCCGGCCTTGGGTCCGATATCGATGATGTAGTCGGCTTCCTCCATCATCTCCTTGTCGTGTTCCACCACGATCACGGTATTGCCCAGGTCCCGCAGGTTTTTTAGCGACTGGATCAGCTTGTGATTGTCTCTTTGATGCAACCCGATGCTGGGTTCATCCAGAATATAGAGCACCCCTACAAGCTGTGAACCGATCTGAGTTGCCAGGCGAATACGTTGAGCCTCCCCCCCGGAAAGAATCTTGGAAGGACTATTCAGGCTAAGGTAATCAAGCCCTACATCTCTGAGGAAGCCAAGGCGGCTGTTAATTTCCTTGAGTATTTCTGAAGCGATCAGACCCTGCCTTTCATTCAGTTTGCCGGGTAGCTCCTTCAGCCAGTCGTGGAGTTCCGAAATACTCATCCGGCTCAGCTCGGAAATATTTTTTCCTTCTATCAGGAAGTAGAGGGACTCTTTTTTCAAACGTGCGCCACCACATTCGGGACAGGGGCTTTCGCTCATAAATTCTTCCGCCCAGCGATAGATACTGTCGTAGGATTTTTCATGATAAGAACGTTCGATCATGGGAATCACCCCCTCGAAGGTGCTGTGATAGGTCTGTTTGGCACCGCTTCCATACGTGTATTTTACTTCAAGAGGTTCCTCGCTTCCATAGAGAATGACCTGCATCGCTTCCTCCGGGACCTTTTCGATCGGGTCTGCGAGGCTGAATTTGAATTTTTTTGCAATGGCCCGGAGCTGATGGAAGGTCCAGTTTTCTTTGATCTCGCCTATCGGTGTAAGTCCGCCGCGGTTAATGCTCACCTTGGGGTCAGGGATCAGGTTTTCCATTTCCACCTCGCTCACCGTTCCGATGCCGTGACATCGGGGACAGTGGCCGTACGGTGAGTTGAAAGAAAAGGAATTCGGCTGGGGTTCGTCGTAAGAGATCCCGGAATCGGGGTCCATGAGGAAACGGCTGTATTGGGCATAGGCTCCCGATTCTTCATCATACACCCCCAATAATCCTTTCCCCATTTTCATGGCCAGTTGCACCGACTGGGCCAGTCTTACCTTACTTTTTTCGCTAACATCCACCCGATCGATCAATACTTCGATATCATGAAGTTTGTAACGATCCACTTGCATTTTGGCCTTCATGTCCATCAGCTCGCCGTCCACCCGAACTTTCTGATAACCTTGTTTCCTAAGTTGTTCGAAGAGTTCGCGGTAATGTCCTTTGCGGCCTTTAACCATGGGCGCCAGCAGGCTGATCTTTTTGCCGGAGAATTGTTCCAGAAGCGTATTCTTGACCTGCTCTTCGGAGAAGCGAACCATTCGGGCACCTGTTTCAAAGGAGTAGGCCTCAGCAACGCGCGCATAGAGCAGGCGAAGGAAATCATAGATCTCTGTAATGGTACCCACCGTAGAACGGGGATTGCGGCTAACTGTTTTTTGTTCGATGGAAATAACCGGGCTCAATCCATCGATTTTATCGACATCCGGCCTTTCCATATTCCCCATAAACTGGCGGGCATAGGCCGAGAAACTTTCCATATACCGCCTTTGTCCTTCGGCGTGGATCGTATCAAAGGCCAGCGAGGATTTCCCGCTGCCGCTCATTCCGGTGATTACAATAAGTTGGTTTCTCGGAAACCGAAGGTCAATATTTTTCAGGTTGTGTTCGCGGGCTCCGTAGACTTCCACGTAGCCTTCCTCTACCTCTGGCGCTACTGCTTTCTGACTCATGTTAAAAACGGAAACAAAGGTAAACAGAATTGGATTGATCCGGGGTTATAGCCGGTAAATCACTCCCAAAACACTTCTGAAAAAACTACCTTTGCCGCCGTTATAATGATGGATAGAAATTCGGTAATCGGGCTTGTTCTGATCTTTCTCATTCTGATCGGGACCATATTTATCAACCGGCCCACCGTTGAAGAAGCTCAGCGCATGCAACGCGAACAGGACAGTCTGGCCCGTGTTGTACAAAAAAGAAGTGAGGATTCACTCAACCATATTCAGGCCTTGCTGGCCCAACGGGATAGTGCCGCCCTGGCCAAAGATTCGTTGATCAGTCAGAACCGGTTGGGAAGCTTTGCTGCCCTCACCAAAGGCAGCGACGGCGTTGCCACTCTGGAAAACGAATCCATCCGTATGGAGGTTAGCAATAAGGGTGGTTTCCCTTCCAGGATATGGCTGAAGCCTTATAAACGTGCCGGCAGGGAGGGTGAAGAACCCAAAGACTCGCTGGTGCTGTTCGAAGGACGCGACAACCACCTCAATTACACCTTTGCCACGGTGGAAGGCAAGCAGGTACGAACAGATGAGCTGTTTTTCGAACCCAGCGCTTCCTATGTTAAGGTAAACGGAGATTCCGCTACCCTTACCATGACGGCTTCCCTGGGCAACGGAGTAAACCTGAGCCAGGTTTATACGCTGTACGCATCCGGTTGGAAAGTGGGGTATACCCTGAAAACAGAAGGATTCGACAAGGTGCTGTCTCCCTCCAACCGCGATTTCCAGCTGGACTGGAGCCTGCGAATGCCGTTGCAGGAACAGTCGGTGCAAAACGAACGCGACCAATCCTCCGTATTCTACCGCTACAAAAACGGCGACTTCGATAATATCTCCGAAAGAAGTTACGAAGAGACAGAAGCCGAAGGAGGCTCCCTGCAGTGGGTTTCTTTCAAACAGCAGTTTTTTAACTCCACCCTGATCAGCAAGGGCGATCACAGTTTTGAGGAAGCCAAAATGGAGTCGGAACTCCCGGAGACCGAAGACTATGTGAAAAAGTTGAGGGCTACCATGTACCTGGAAATGAACGGAACTCCTTCCGAAGAGGTACCCATGGAGTTCTACTTTGGCCCGAACCACTACCAGACCCTGAAAAAAGCCGGGTATGAATTGCAGAACCTTGTGCCTCTCGGTTGGGGGATTTTCGGCTGGGTGAACCGCTTCGTGGTAATCCCGGTATTCAACTGGCTGAATGATTACTTCAACAGCTACGGACTGATTATTTTCCTGTTGACCATCATTATCAAACTGGGCCTCTTCCCGCTGGTGTACCGTTCTTATGTGTCCACCGCCAAAATGCGGGTGCTGAAACCGGAGATGGACGAACTGAAGGCCAAATTCGGCAGCGACCCGCAGAAGATGCAGGCCGAAACCATGAAACTCTACCGCAAGGCAGGGGTGAATCCGCTGGGAGGCTGTGTGCCCATGCTGTTGCAGATGCCCATACTCTTTGCCATGTTCCGCTTCTTCCCGGTATCCTTTGAGTTGCGTCAGCAGGCTTTCCTTTGGGCACATGACCTTTCTACCTATGATTCCATCTGGACTTTCGGACATATCCCCGTAATTGACTTCCTCTATGGAGACCACGTGAGTCTGTTTACCCTGCTCATGACCATATCCACCCTGTTGTATACCCATTTTAACAACCAGGTATCCGGACTGAGCGGACAAATGAAATACATCGGCTACATTATGCCCGTCGTATTCCTTGGCTTCTTCAACAAGTATGCGGCAGGATTGAGCTATTACTACTTCCTGTCCAATATGATCACCTTCGGGCAGCAGTTCCTGATCCGTCGTTTTGTTGACGACGATAAGATTCACGCAAAGCTGCAGGAGAACAAGAAGAAACCGGCTAAAAAATCGCGCTTTGCCGAGCGTATCGAACAAATGGCGAAGCAGCAACAAATGCAACAGCAGCAACGCGGTAAAAAGAAAAAATAATGTTTCCCCAGCTCGTTCTGAAACCCAAAAAAGAACGTGCATTCGTGCACCGTCACCCCTGGATATTTTCCGGGGCAGTGGCTTATTCTCCGGAAGCAGAGAACGGAGCCATCGTGGCTGTGCATGCCAACAACGGAACCTTGCTGGGTTACGGTTTTTATAGTACCGTCAGCCAGATAGTCTGCCGCGTTTTTGAGTTTGACCCGGAAGGGAAGACCATCGATGCGGATTACTGGAGGGCGAAAATTGAGCGCGCACTGAATATTCGCCGGGAACTTCTGGATTTGCACGAAACCGACTGCTACCGGTTGCTGCATGCCGAAGGAGATTTTTTCCCCGGCATCATTGCCGATGTTTACGGGCAAAGTGTGGTTATCCAGCTGCTGATAAAGGGTACCGAGAAGCTGGTACAGGAACTGAAAGAGGCCTTTCTTTCACTTGGTTTCAAACACCTGTACCTGAAGACCAAACAAAGCTCTCAGATACTGGAGCAGATCAATGAGGAGATCACCTGGCTCACCGAACCTGTGGATCTTCCCGTAACCGTCAGGGAGAATGAGGTCAGCTTGCTGGTAGATTTTGAAAAAGGACAGAAAACCGGGTTTTTCCTGGATCAGCGCGAGAACCGGAAAATGGCCGGAGGCCTGGCCGAAGGCAAGAACGTGCTAAATACCTTCTGCTATACCGGCGGGTTCAGCATATACGCCTTACAGGGTGGAGCCCGGTTGGTTCATTCCGTGGATTCTTCCAAAGATGCTATTGCCATGTGCGAGCAGAATGTGAGTCTGAACGGCTTCAGCGATCGCCATGAGAGTTATATTGCCGATTGTTTCGATTTTCTCAAGGAAGCAGATTCTGATTTTTATGACCTGATCATCCTGGACCCTCCGGCCTTTGCCAAAAGCGCCAGGAAAGTGGAAAATGCCAGCAGGGGGTATAAAGAACTGAATATGCTGGGTATGCGGAGAGTGAAACCCGGTGGGCTTATCCTTACCTTTTCCTGCTCCCAGAATGTCGATAAGCTCTTGTTTCAAAAGATCGTATTCGGGGCAGCAGCGGATGTAGGAAGGAATGTTCGCATTCTGCAGCACCTGGGGCAACCTCTGGATCATCCCGTCAATATTTTCCATCCCGAAGGCGAATACCTGAAGGGCCTTCTTTTATACGTCGAGTAAGTCATGTCGTCTGTATCATTTGCCGAGTACCGGGTGCATCTGAAAGGCACCCTGAGACTGGCCTGGCCCATATTTATTGGCCAGATAGGACAGGTATTGATGGGCGTGATCGATACGGCCATGGTCGGGCAGGTGGGGAAAGCAGAGGTTGCCGCCGCCGGCGTGGCCAACGCGGTATTTATTCTGTTTGCCGTATTCGGGTTCGGGCTAAGTTCTGCCGTTTCTCCTTTGGTTTCCATGGCCGTGGCCCGGAATGACAAGGCCGAGACGGCGGGTGTTTTGCGCGGCGCATATTATTCGGGGATTCTTCTGGCAATTCCCATTCAGGTTGTTTTATGGATGATCAGTTTCCGCTTTGATTTGCTGGGACAGGATACTGTTGTTGCTTCCCTGAGCGAAACCTACCTGCGCATTCTTTCGTTTTCGGTGTTGCCGATGCTCGTTTTTCTGTGTGCGAAACAGTTTGTTGACGGACTTTCCCGTACACGCCCCGCCATGTTCATTACCCTTGCGGCAGTGGGGCTCAATACGTTTTTCAATTGGGTGCTGATTTATGGAAACCTGGGATTTCCCGCATCCGGACTTGACGGAGCCGGTTATGCCACCTTATTGACCCGGCTTTGTATGATGAGCGCTATGCTAGTCTATATCGGTCGTAACCGTAAGGTGCATGATTTTGTGATACAGAAACCGAAAGGAGTGAAGGAATTTACCTGGAAAGTACTTCGGCTGGGAGTCCCTTCCGGGTTTCAGTATTTTTTTGAGATTGCGGCATTTGGCAGTGCCATGATCATGGCCGGATGGATCGGCGTGGATGAGCAGGCGGCCCATCAGATAGCCATCAATACGGCAGCCCTCACCTATATGGGAGTTACCGGTTTGTCTGCAGCCGGAAGTATTCTTGTTGGGGCTGCGTATGGATCGGGTAATACCCGCGAGCTTCGTATTGCCGGCAAGTCGGCAATATTGCTGGGCATAGGCTGGATGCTGCTTTGCGGGATTATTATGGCCTTGTTCCGCTTTCAGATTGCCGGTTTGTATATCGATAATGCAGCAGTGCTGAAAATTACGGCCAGCCTCCTGGTCATTGCCGCACTGTTCCAGGTATCCGATGGGATACAGGCGATCGGTTTAGGGATACTGCGCGGTATTGCCGACGTCAGAAGGCCTACCCTGATCACCTTGTTTGCGTATTGGGTTATCGGACTGCCTGTGGCCTATTTGCTCGGGTTTCATACCGAATTAGGCATAGAAGGAATTTGGTATGGATTGTTGATCGGGTTGACGGTATCGGCGGTTCTGCTTTACTGGCGGTTCAATAAACTGAGCCGTCAGAAGCCGAGCATGTTGTAGATGTCGTCTCTTACGCCATCATTTACTCCCATAGCCAGGATAATGGAAACAAGCAGGCCGAATCCGGCATAAAGTACGTCTTTACCCGCAAGTCTGACGGCACGCCATGTATGCATCTGGCCCGCTTTACGTCTCATAAGGTTTATGGCAATCTCACGTCCCCCGAGAAGTCCGAGAAAGACCCAGGTGGTACTCATGGGGATAGTACTCGCAAAGAGCTTGTAAAGCATGATGCCGGAATACACTAAATTGACGAGGGTTGCCGCTCGCATGTCGGAGATTTGGGTTTTTTCCGATACAATGCCCTGAATTTTATCGCCTCTCAGGTAGAAGAGCAATCCAAGTCCGAAAAAGATACACAGTGAGAAGCCCAGGAACTGTCCAAGGTCAAGCTGTCTGGGCAGGTATACGGCGATATTGGCAGCATCTTGCATGATCCATACAGACCAAAGAGCTCCGGATGTCAGCCATTGAAAAACAACCCAGGCTTGATTCGGTCTCCGGTTAGAGAAATACTTTCGGATGATGCCATTCAGCAACAGGTACACGAAAATGGAAAGCACAAAGGCGATAGCATAACCGCTAAGGCTTTTCGAGAGCATTTTCGAAATCCCACCGGCATTCAGCGTAAAGGCACTCAGCAGCAGGAATGTAGTGGAAACCGGCATTTTTAACCGGGTTATGATCAGCAGGATCAGCGGAGCGGCGATCTGCAGAAAATTGAATTCACTGGGGTGAGGATATAGCAGTTCCCCGCTGGATTTGTCTACCGACATCAGCCGCTGGAAAGAAACATCACCGTCAAAAACGATCCACGAATACGTTACCGTCGCCAGGAAAATAAGGCCGATAAATAACCATAGTACCCACCATTTTTTATTGGAATTTGCCCCGATAAAAGTACCGATGGTCTGAATGCTGTCGTTGGCAATGGCGGAATATGCAGCAAAGACAAACCCAAGCCACATAGCAATAGTTGGGTTACCATAAAAAAGAAAGGATGCCGCAAAGGCAAGTAGGATAATGATCAGGAAAGTCCTTTCTTTCTGCACTGCCCCGAAAAAGGAGCCGCGTCCGCTGGTTCCAATGCTTCCGTTTACCGTTGGGTTCGTTGTGCTTTGCATAAATTCTATGCAAAGTTGCTGCACATAAAGGGCTCAATTATTAAGTAAACGTTAAATAAACGTTATCTGCGGGTTGTCCTGCTTTTATGCCTTCCACGATTTATTTGCAAAGATTATCGGCTAATTCATGACAAGCCGGTCAAAAGACTAAATTTGTCTGGCATTCGAAAAATCAGAATTAATGAAAAGACTTCTTACCTTATTGATCGCCTCTCTGGTGTGGATCAGCACCTGGGCAGGTTCTTTCGACGAGGGGATGTGGCTCCCCATCCTCCTCAAGGATTACAATTACGAACAGATGAAAAAGCTTGGGCTCAAACTTACTCCCGAGCAGATTTATAATGCCAACCAGGCCAGCATGAAGGACGCCATTGTTTGGTTCGGTGGCTTTTGTACCGGAGAGATCATTTCCGATAAAGGCCTTGTCCTGACCAATCACCATTGCGGTTACGATGCTGTGGCAACATTAAGTACGGTGGAGGACAATATCCTCGACAACGGATTTTTTGCCAAGGGGCACCACGAAGAACGACCGGTGGAAGGCCTTTGGGCTGCTGTTCTGGTGCGTATGGAAGACGTGAGCGACCGTATTCTTCCGAAACTCGAGGGATTCGGGGACACAGAACGGAAGAAAAAAATCGAAGAACTCAGCGAAGAGATTGAAAAAGAAGCAACAGAGGGTAACCACTATACGGCTACGGTAAAAGGGATTTTCAACGACAACCAGTTCATCCTCTTTGTGATGGAACGTTATACCGATATCCGTCTGGTAGGAGCTCCTCCTCAAAATATCGGTAAATACGGTGGCGATACCGACAACTGGATGTGGCCACGTCATACCGGCGACTTCTCCATGTTCCGGATCTATGCCGGGCCGGACAACATGCCCGCCCAATACAATGCGGAAAACAAACCCTATCAACCCAAACATTCCCTGCCGGTATCCCTGAAAGGGGTAGACGAAGGCGACTATGCCATGGTGATGGGATTCCCCGGAAGAACCAACCGTTATGCCAGCTCATTCGAACTGGAAATTGCTATTGACCTCGTTAACCCTTCCATCGTAGAATTGCGTGATGCACGCCTGAAAATCATGATGGAAGAAATGCGCAAAGACGACAGCCTCCGCCTGTTGCTTTCCTCCCGTTATGCCCAGATAGCCAACTACTGGAAATATTATATCGGACAAACCGAGCAACTCAAACGCCTGAAGGTGGTGGATGGAAAAAGAGACCTGGAAACCCGTTTCGAATCCTGGGCCAAAGGAAAGTCCGAGTATGAGGAGATCCTCAATAACCTGCGTCAGGCACATAACAATTTCAGAACGGTGGCCCTGCAGCCTACCTACCTGAATGAGGGCATCTTCGGTTCGGCTACGGCATTGAATGCATACCGCTTGATGGGCCTTGAGACCCTTATCGAGGACAAGGAAAAGAAAGAACAGCTGGCCATGGTGCTCAGCCGACTGAAAGAATCGGTGCCGGGTTATTTCGAATCATATAATAAGGTGATTGACCAGCGCATTGTAGCAGCTACCTTATACCTTTATTACAAGAATATTCCCCAGGATCAGCACCCGGAACTGATTGCCAAAATTCTTAAGAAGTACCGCAAACTGGAACCGGAAGAAGCCTTTAAGGAATATGCCGAGGACATGTTTGAGAAAACCATGTTCACTTCCCCGGAAGCGATGCTGGCGTTCCTGGAAAAACCCAGCGCCAAAAAGCTGACCAAGGACCCCATGTACGAGTATGCCAATGCGTTCATCACCAACTACTTTGCAAATTTCAAAACCCAGGTAGACGCTTACTACGCGACCAAAAGCCTGCAAATGCGCATGTATGTGAAGGGATTGATGGAAATGGATTCCACCCTTGTACAATACCCGGATGCAAACTCTACACTCCGCCTTACATACGGCACCGTGCAGTCCTACGATCCTAAAGATGCGGTGCATTATGACTATTACACCACGATTGAAGGGGTGATGGAAAAATACGTTCCCGGAGACTACGAATTCAATCTGCCCCAGGGACTCCTCGACCTGTATGCTAAAAAAGATTACGGCCAGTATGCCAATGCCAAAGGCGAGCTTCCCGTAGGGTTTATTACCAACAACGATATCACCGGAGGTAACTCAGGTTCTCCCGTTATCAATGGAAATGGAGAACTCATTGGTCTTGCTTTTGACGGAAACTGGGAGGCCATGAGCGGAGATATCGTATTCGATCCGAAATACAAACGCTGTATCAATGTCGATATCCGTTACGTGCTGTTTATCATCGACAAATACCATGGCGCCACCAATATTATTGACGAACTGAACTTAGTACGCTAATGAAACGATTAGGAATTCTTGCATTGAGCCTGGCAGTTTTTGCCGCCTGCAAACAAACACCCTCCACCGGAAACTTCGGTGCGAACATTACCCCGGATGGGGCTGTGAGTGTCGCTGACTTTATGACTCAACTTGGCGACAAACCCGAAATGGAAGGAAAGATCATTGCTACCGTGAACCAGGTATGCCAGTCGGAAGGCTGCTGGTACACCGTTCAGACTCCTTCCGGAGACGAAATGATGATCATGACCAAAGACCACAGCTTTACCCTTCCTAAGGACTGTGCCGGTAAAACAGCGATTGCTGAAGGACGCGCCTATTGGAAAGAAACTTCCGTGGACGATCTGAAGCACTATGCTGCAGATGCCGGAAAAAGTCCCGAAGAGATTGCTGCCATTACCGAGCCTAAGCGTGAATTACGCTTTGAAGCCAATGGTGTAATTATTCAGGGTGGCGAAGAAGCCGGTCATTAAGCGCAAAAGTGCATCCATAAAAAAAGCACCTTCATTCCCGAAGGTGCTTTTTTATTGGGCTTCCGTTTCCGTTACATCCTTTCGTATAGGGCAGCAAGTCCCTGACCCACACCAATGCACATGGTAGCCAATCCGTATTTGACATCCGGGCGTTTCTGCATCTCGTGCAGCAAGGTGGTGCTGATCCGTGCGCCGCTGCAACCCAGCGGATGTCCGATGGCAATGGCGCCACCGTTTACATTCACAAGGTCGGGATTAAGGTCAAGTTCCCGCATGCAGGCCAGACTTTGGGAAGCAAATGCTTCATTCAGTTCGACCAGTCCCAGGTCTTTTACCCCTAATCCGGCCCGTTTCAGTGCTTTTTGTGTAGCCGATACCGGACCTATTCCCATGATTGCCGGGTCAACCCCGGCGGCTCCGAAATTCACATACCGGGCAATGGGTTTCAGGTTATAGCGTTTTACCGCTTCCTCGGAAGCCAGGATAAGGGCGGCAGCTCCGTCGTTGATCCCTGAAGAGTTCCCTGCCGTTACACTTCCGTCTTTTTTGAAGGCAGGTTTCAGACCGGCAAGAGTTTCGGGAGAGGAAAGTCTGGGATGCTCGTCGGTGTCGAATACAACAGGGTCTCCCTTACGTTGCGGGATGGTGTAAGGGGCAATTTCTTCCGAGAATTTTCCGGCCGCCGCCGCGTCGGCATATTTCTTTTGACTGGAGTGAGCAAACAGATCTTGTTCTTCCCTCCCGATCTTCCATTGGTTCGCAACATTTTCGGCTGTTTCGCCCATGGAATAAGGGTAGTACAGGTCAGCCAGTCTTTTATTGGTAAAGCGCCACCCGATAGTGGTATCGTAAACTTCTGGCACCCGATCAAAAGCTTTGTAGCCTTTAGCCATGACGAAAGGCGCACGGCTCATACTTTCCGTACCTCCGGCAATATAGAGATCGCCTGCACCCAGTTGGATACCTTGTGCGGCCTGTACGATTGCCTGTAGTCCGCTGGCACAGAGTCGGTTTACGGTAACCCCCGCAGTGGTTACGGGCAACCCGGCCAGGAGTCCGGCCATGCGGGCTACGTTCCGGTTATCTTCGCCCGCCTGGTTGGCGGCTCCGAAGATCACTTCTTCCGTTTCCGAATAATCGATTCCGGGGTTCCGTTCCATAAGGGCTTTGATCACAAAAGCCGCCATGTCATCCGGTCTTTCGGTGGAAAGGGTTCCGGCATATTTTCCAACCGCCGTGCGAACGGCGTCTATTACGTATACGGTTTTCATCGGGACAAAATTAAGACTCGAAACAAATAAAGGAAGAGTCTAACGCACCTTCCTTACCCGGTAAAGCATCAGGGCGGCAATAACAAAGAAGATCATCAGAGCCAGCACGGATTGGCGCATGTTGTAGTAATGGTCTACCAGGCCATAGATCGCCGTTCCGAGTACGATGGCAAATTTTTCCGTGGCATCGTAGAAGCTGTAGTAAGAGGCAGTATCCTTTTCTTTGGTCAGCAGCCGGGTGAAAGTTGCCCGGCTTAACGACTGAACACCACCCATAACCCAGCCCACCACTGCGGCCAGAATGTAAAAATGATAATTTTCCGTAGTGTAATAAGCCCCGATACAAACGCCTATCCATACAAGCGTACTCATGGCCAGCATTGGAATATTGCCTTTCTTGTTGGCCCCCCAGGCGAAGAAGTAGGAGCCGGGAATGGCAATTAGCTGGATGAGCAATACGGTTACGATCAGTTCACTGGTGGGCATGTTCAACACCTTTTTGCCAAAAAGCGCGGCGACAAACATCACGGTTTGCACACCCATACTAAGAAAAAAGAAAGCAAACAGGAATCCCCTGAGTTTCTTTTCATAGCGAAGAGCGATAACTACTCGCCTCAGTTCCACAAAGCCCCTGGATAGTACTCCGGGGGTGATTTTTTTCACATGAGAGGTGGAGGGGATATTGAAAAACGTGATCTGCGAGATGCCTGCCCACCATACTCCCACGGTAAGGAAGGAGATCCGGGCGGCAGTGGTGTCATTGGCAATTCCGAAAAGTTCCGGCATCTGGATCATAACGAGGTTCAGGATGAGGAGGATCACCGAACCTCCGTAACCCATAGCAAAGCCCCGGGCACTGAGTTTTTCAAATTTTTCCGGTGTGCAAATCTCCGGAAGGTAAGAGTTATAGAATACCAGGCTTCCGGAGAAACCGATTGTGGCCAGGATAAAACAGGTGATGGGCCAGCTTACATCCGGATAAAAATTCGGATTGATCAGTAACTGTGCCTCCATTCCCGGGTCATCGAAAAAGTACAGGCCGATACAGCTAAGAGAACCCAGATACACGAAGAATTTCATAAAACTCTTCTTGTTGCCGGTATAATCCGCGATTCCGGAAAGGATAGGGGAGATAAAAGCCACTGCCAGGAAGGCAATGGACAATCCATACTCATACACCACCGAGTTTTTCAGAATATATCCGAAAAACGAGACCTTGTCGGCAATGATTTTACCGGTTTCCGGGTCCTTCACCGAGGTCAGGCCTTCGTAAAAGGGAGGGAAGATGGCCGTGGCAATACACAGCGAATAAACGGAATTGGCCATATCATAAATGGCCCATGAATTCATGATCTTCCGGTTATTCTTGACGATTTCTGCCATATCGGGTGGCAAGATAAACCATCCCGGCAATAATCAAATAGTGGGTTCAGCGAACTACCTCAACGCCTTTCCAGAAGGCAATACGTCCTTTGATACTTTTGGCCAGTTCCGAGGTTTCCGGGTAGTACCAGGCTGCGTCTGCGTTACTTTTGCCGTCAACCTGGATGGTGTAATACGAGGCCGTTCCTTTCCAGGGACAAACGGTATGGGTTTCGCTGGGGAAAAAGAATTCTTTATGGATGGACTCGGGTGGGAAATAGTGATTCCCTTCTATCACAATAGTATCGTCGCTTTCCGCCAGTGTTTTTCCGTTCCAGATAGCTTTCATAGTCAGATCAGGCTACACGCAGCTTGTGCTTTTCTTTTTTGATTTTCCGGTTTACAAAGTCTGCATCAACGGTGACTTCTCCCTTATCATTTTCCGGGGAATCATACATGAGGTCCAGCATTACTGCTTCACAGATTCCTCGCAGCCCACGGGCTCCAAGCTTGCTCTCAAAGGCATGTTCCACCATAGCATCAATGGCCTCGTCAGTGAAGATCAGTTCATTCCCTTCCATCTCAAACAGCTTCTGATACTGACGGATCAGGGCATTTTTGGGTTGGGTAAGGATGAGTTTCAGGCTTTCTTTATCGAGTGGGTTGAGGTGGGTGAGCACCGGCAAACGACCGATGATCTCGGGGATTAGTCCGAAGCTTCTCAGGTCGGAAGCATTGACGTATTGATACAGGTTTTCCCGGTCGAATGATTCTGCCGAGTCTGATTTGAACCCGATGGCTTGTGTGGCAATACGTCTTTCGATCATTTTGTCGATCCCTTCGAAAGCGCCTCCTACGATGAACAGGATATTTCCGGTATTGACCTGAATGTATTTTTGATCAGGGTGTTTCCGGCCACCTTGTGGCGGAACATTGGCCACGGTACCTTCCAGTATTTTCAGTAACCCCTGCTGTACCCCTTCTCCGCTCACATCGCGGGTAATGGAAGGGTTGTCGCTTTTGCGGGCAATTTTATCAATCTCGTCGATATAGATGATTCCGCGTTCGGCAGCGTCCACATCATAGTCTGCTGCCTGCAGCAGCCGGGTTACGGTACTTTCTACGTCTTCTCCTACATATCCGGCTTCGGTGAAAACCGTTGCATCGGCAATGCAGAACGGAACCTGCAGCATTCTGGCCAGCGTTTTGGCAAGCAGGGTTTTCCCGGTTCCGGTTTCCCCGATCATCAGGATATTGGATTTCTCCAGCTCTACTTCGCTGCCTTTGGATTTTTTCTGATTGATCCGTTTGTAGTGATTGTAAACGGCTACGGCCAGAACCTTTTTTGCCTCATCCTGCCCAATCACATATTCATCCAGGAAATTCTTGATTTCGGACGGTTTGGGAAGTTTGATATTGGCTTTGTGCTTGCTGCTGCCGCTTTTTTGCGAAGTACCCAGTTCCAGTTCGATGATCTTATTGGCTTCATCGATACAGAAGTTGCAGATATGCCCTTCGCTGCCGCTGATAAGCATCAGGGTTTGCGATTTAGGTCGTCCGCAGAATGAGCAATGTTGTTCTCTCCCTTTTACCATAGACTTCGCTTAAGCTTACAAAGATAAGGCCAGTGGAAAGAAGCTGCAATTGTAGGGCTTCAAATTCCACCTGCCTTTCCGTGCAACCTGTTCCTTCTCCCCCCGGAGAAACAGGAACCGGGCTACGTGCCCGGAATACCATGGGTTATTTTAACCGGCCTGGTTTTTTACCAGAACTTCGTCGATCATGCCGTAAGCTTTGGCTTCTTCGGCGATCATCCAGTAATCGCGGTCGGCATCTTTTTCAATTTTTTTGATATCGTTCTTGCTGTGGTTGGCAATGATTTCATAGAGTTCGCCTTTCAGCTTCTTGATCTCCCGGGCCGTGATCTCGATATCGGATTCCTGTCCCTGGGCACCTCCCATTGGCTGGTGGATCATTACCCTGGAGTGTTTCAGTCCGGTACGTTTTCCGTCTGTTCCTGCGCAGAGCAGCACGGCACCCATGGAAGCGGCCATACCGGTACAGATGGTAGCGACATCCGGGCCGATGTACTGCATAGTATCGTAGATTCCGAGACCGGCATAAACGGATCCGCCCGGGCTGTTGATATACATCTGAATGTCCCGACGGTGGTCCATGGATTCAAGGAACAGCAGCTGGGCCTGGATGATGTTGGCGATATAATCGTCTATGGCAGTACCCAGGAAAATGATCCGGTCGGCCATAAGCCTTGAGAACACATCGATCTCACGGAAATTGACCGGTCTTTCTTCGATAACCGTACGGGTCATGCCTTCAACGGAGGAAATAAACTTATCGGTAGTAATGCTGCTGATACCAGCATGTTTGGTGGCGTATTTTCTGAACTCTTTACCGTAATCCATACTATCTATTAATTAGAACAATTATAAAGGAAAGTTTGGAATCGCTTGCGCCAATTTGATGCCACGGGGGAGCCGTGACTTTGTGGCATAAAAAAATCCCGACCTGAGGCCGGGATTTGTCGGTCAATGCCTTCCACTATCAGTGGTTATGTTCTTCGTTATGTTTTTTGATGATGGCGTAGAATTCTTCCACACCCACCTCTTTATCAACGGCTTTCACTTTGGTTTTCACCAGGTCAATGAACTTACGTTGTGCCACCATGTCAGTGATACGGTTCATGTAGTCCTTTTCTCTCTTATTCCCTTCGGAAATCTGACGGATCATGGCCTCGTCGGCATTGGGGATTCCATACTGACGGAGCATTTGAGCACTGTAAGCCATGCTCATATCCTCTATTTCCTGAGGCTGAATTTTCACGTCGTTATCGGTGAGCACCTTATTACGGAGCAGCACATAGCGGAGTTGACGGGCTTCGTTCTGGTAGCGCTCATCCACATTGCCTTCGTTGAATTCCTCCTTGTTGTTTTCTATCAGCCAGCGCTTCAGGAAACTTTCCGGGAGATCGAAATTATGCTTGTCGTGGATCAGGTGATCCAGCTCATGCTCCAGCATATTCTCCGCCTCTGAAGCGTAGTATTTTTCGAGGTCTTCCTTCAACAGTGCTTTGAAGCTTTCCAGGTCGGTAGCCCGTCCTGGCCCGAACACCTGATCGAACAATTCCTGGTTGAGTTCGGCAGGGATGTATCGCTTGATCTCGGTAACTTCAAAAGCAAAGGTCTTGTTGAGGTCCGCAACGCCTTCTTTCTGGATACCCAGGGTATTGGCAATTACGGTTTCATTATCGTTGAACACCTTGAGCAGGTCAGCATTGAAGGTGTCACCGGGTTTTAGTCCCAGCAATTGTTTCTGAGTCTTTTTGTCTTTGACCAACTCCGGGGTAGTGGAGATTTTTTTATCGGCGATGCCGCCTTCCAGTGGCGCTCCGTTTTCGTCAAGTTCGGTAGCGTTCAGGTACACGATATCTTTTTCTTCCGATTCGGGGGCATCTTCTGATTTGGCAAAACGGCGCTGGATATTTTCCAGTTCCTTGTCGAGGTCAGCATCGCCCACGGTGATCTTGTAGCGAGTGATCTTGTCTTTTTCGCTGAGGTTCAGGTTCACCTCGGGTGCGAGTCCGATTTCAAAGGTGAATTGGAAATCTTCTTCCGTATCGAAATCGATTTTTTGGTCGGAAGCTTCACCCATGATCGGCTGAGCCAGGTATTCGATTTTGTTCTCGTCGAGGTAATTGTACAGCTTTTCCGAGGCCAGTTTGTTTACCTCGTCTACGTAAATGCTCTTGCCGTACATTTTTTTCACCATTCCCAGGGGAGCTTTACCCGGACGGAAGCCCGGTAGGTTTACTTTTTTCTGGGTTTTTTTGAGTTCTGCTTCTACGCGCGGAGAGTATTCTTCCTTGCTGATGTTGATTTTGAGGACGGCATTCAATGCATCCTTTTTTTCCATGTCTACTGCCACAGTATTGCTTGTTTTTAAAAAGTAAAAGGCCCTTTTCAAGGCCTTTAATTTTTGTGCGGGCGAAGGGACTCGAACCCCCACACCTCTCGGCGCCAGATCCTAAGTCTGGTGCGTCTACCAATTTCGCCACGCCCGCGTGCCTGGTAAAAGGTCCGCAAAGGTAGAGAATAATTATGGAAAATAGTATGGCGCGAATGCTTTATTCAACGGGAATTACAGAATGGAGTGCCTTGATTCCTCGACATATGGCAATAGAAAGTTTGCCGCCCGATTGGATATAAAGTGCCGCTTGGTTTCCTGCTAAGGGAAGGAAATAGACCGTACTGTATAAACTTGCTTTGCAAAATGAACTGTGGCTATGAACTTTGCAGCAAAGCCCGTAAATTGGGGTAGACGTTACTATGGTGATCAACGAAGCGGCTCTTGAGCTGGAGAAAAGAGAAATACTAAAACGATACCGCAGCCTTCTCCGTGCCTGCCGGAGAACCCTGGAAAAAGGCGATAAAGAAAAGATTCGCAAGGCCTTTGACTTGTCTCTGGAAGCGCATAAGGAAATGCGCCGTAAATCCGGAGAGCCGTATATCTATCACCCGCTGGCCGTCGCACAGATCTGTGCCGAAGAGATTGGTCTGGGCACCACCTCTATCGTATGTGCCTTGCTGCACGATACGGTGGAAGATACCCATATCACCCTCGATGACATCAAACACGGTTTCGGTGAAAAGGTCGCCCAGATCATCGACGGGCTCACCAAAATTTCCGGGGTATTCGATCAGAGCACCAATTCCATTCAGGCAGAGAATTTCCGGAAGATGCTGCTCACCCTTTCCGAAGACGTACGGGTGATTCTGATCAAACTGGCCGACCGCCTGCACAACATGCGGACCCTCGACTCCATGTCGAAAAAGAACCAGATGAAAATTGCGTCGGAAACACTCTATCTGTACGCCCCTCTGGCACACCGGCTGGGTTTGTATAACATCAAGACCGAACTCGAAGACCTGAGCATTAAATACACCGAATCCGAACGCTATTTTGAAATTGCTCAGAAACTTCAGGATACCAAAATACAGCGGAACAAATACATTCGCTCTTTTGTGGAACCGCTGCAGGATGAGCTGAACAAACAGGATTTCCGGTACGAAATCAAGGGCCGCCCCAAATCCATTTATTCCATTCTGAACAAGATGAAAAAACAGGGGATCACCTTCGAGGAGGTGTATGACCTGTTTGCGATCCGGATCATCATCGATGTTCCCTATGAAGATGAAAAGGCCGCCTGCTGGAATGTCTATTCCATCGTTACGGATTGTTATTACCCGAACCCCGATCGCTTGCGCGACTGGATCTCTTCGCCCAAATCAAACGGATACGAGTCGCTGCATACTACCGTGATGGGACCCCGGGGAAAATGGGTGGAAGTGCAGATACGGACTACCCGGATGAACGAAATTGCAGAGAAGGGCTATGCCGCACACTGGAAATACAAGGATGCCAGCGGTGGCGCTTCGGAGAATGGCCTGGAAGACTGGTTGGCAAGGGTGCGTGAGATCCTGGAAAACCCGGATGCCAATGCCGTAGATTTCCTGGACGATTTCAAACTGAACCTTTTTGCCGACGAGGTCTTCGTGTTTACCCCGAAAGGCGACCTCCGAAAGCTTCCGGCCAATGCCACGGCTCTTGATTTTGCCTTTGATATCCATTCCGACCTGGGCTCCAAATGTATCGGCGCCAAGGTGAATAACCGTCTCGTGCCCCTGAGTTACCCGCTGGCCAATGGCGACCAGGTGGAGATCATCACCTCCAAAAAACAGAAAGTCAATGACGAATGGCTCAGTTTTGTGGTAACCGCCAAAGCCAAATCCAAGATCAAACAACTGCTCAAAGAGGAAAAAAGGGAAGCTGCCTCGCTGGGCAAGGAATGGCTGGAACGGAAATTCAAACACGCCAATATTCCGTTTACGACGGAAAACATCAATACCATAACCAATTACTACCGCTTTCAGAGTTCCCTGGATCTGTTCTTTGCCATTGCCACCGAAAAGTTTGACAAACCCAGACTCGATCTTGACAATGTGTTCCATACCGCCCCGCATAAAAAAGAAACACAGCGGCACAGCAGCGGAACCGGACCGAAAAAGAGCAAAGTGTATTCGGCGGAAACAGTTCTCTTCGGCGAATCTCATGATGAGCTGGATTTCAGCCTGGCACGTTGCTGCAACCCGATTCCCGGCGATGATATCGTAGGATTTATCACAGTTGGAGAAGGGATCAAAGTGCACCGTACCAATTGCCCGAACGCCATCAAGCTGTCTTCGAATTACGGTTACCGCATCATCAAAGCAAGCTGGGCCAATACACCGGTGAAAAGTGCACAGCCTTTTCTGGCTGGGATACAGGTAAGCGGTATCGACGACGTGGGCATCATTTCCAAAATCACCGATACCATTTCCAAACAATTGCAGGTGAATATGAAATCCATTACGGTAGAATCCAATGCCGGGACTTTTGAAGGGAAGATTACCCTTTATATATACGATACCTCCCACCTGGATAACCTCATTGCCAAGATTAAAGACGCTGTTCCCCATACCCTGGTGATGCGGGTGAATGCGGATACTTGAGAACTTGTTCCTTGGACGCTTTTCCTTAATTTCGCATTTTCAACCCAGGAATGCCGAATTCATCTTCCAAAAAGAATCAGATCATGGAACAGGTCCGGAAAATATTTACCGAGTACCTGGAGACCAAAAAGCAGCGTAAAACTCCGGAACGTTATGCGATCCTGGAGGAGATCTATTCTCAGGATGGACACTTCGACGTAGAGACACTCTACCTGCAGATGAAAAACCGAAACTACCATGTTTCCAGGGCAACGGTATACAATACGCTTGACCTGCTCCTGGAATCGAACCTGGTAACCAAACACCAGTTCGGGCAAAACATGGCCCTCTTTGAAAAGTCATTCGGGTACAAACAACACGATCACCTTATTTGTAATGTGTGCAACAAGGTGATGGAATTCTGCGATCCGCGTATTCAGCAGATTCAGAATATGATGGGCGACCTGCTCCATTTTCAGGTAACCAATCATTCCCTGAACCTCTATGGAAACCCGATCCTCGATGACAAAAGCCGTTGTGCTTCCTGTAACAAGGAAGTGAAACTTACGGTGATGGACGACAAACAATAACTTCTTTCTTAAAGCACAGATAAATGGTTGATGTATTACTGGGCCTGCAATGGGGCGATGAGGGAAAAGGAAAAATCGCCGATTTTCTTACCCCAGGCTACGATGTGGTGGCCCGTTTTCAGGGAGGACCTAATGCCGGACACTCGCTGGAGATCCATGGAAAAAAACATGTTCTGAATACGATCCCTTCCGGGATCTTCCATGAAAACTGTATCAACCTGATCGGGAATGGGGTGGTGCTTGACCCCATTCTGCTGAAAGCGGAAATTGAAAAAACCATTGCAGCCGGAGCCGATGTTCGTGAACGGCTGTATATCTCCCGGAAAGCCCACCTCATTTTGCCCAGCCACCGTTTGTTGGATGCAGCCAGTGAACAGGCCAAAGGGGAGCAAAAGATCGGTTCTACCTTACGGGGTATCAGCCCGACCTACCAGGATAAAACCGGCCGTAGCGGACTTCGTATGGGCGATGCGGAATCTCCGGAGTTCGAAAGAATTTACCGGCAGACCCTGCAAAGACACATTTCCATATTCAACCACTACAATTTCGATTACCAGGAACAACTTGAAAAACTGGAAACCGAGTGGTTTGCTGCCGTAGACTACCTCCGGGGATTCAAACAGGTCAATTCCGAATTTTTTCTTCATCGCCAGATCACCGAAGGGAAGAAAATATTGGCTGAAGGAGCACAGGGATCTCTGCTTGACCTGGATTTCGGGTCTTATCCCTTTGTCACTTCCTCCAACACCATCAGTGGCGGAGCCTGTGTAGGGCTCGGGCTGGCTCCCAAACATATCAACCGGGTTACCGGCATATTCAAAGCCTACTGCACCCGCGTAGGCAGCGGGCCCTTTCCCACGGAACTGCACGATGAAATGGGGCAATACCTGCGGGATAAAGGGCATGAATACGGGGCTACCACCGGAAGACCGAGGAGAACCGGCTGGCTGGATCTGCCTGCACTCAAATATGCGATCATGTTAAGTGGGGTGGATGAGTTGATTATGATGAAGGCAGACGTGCTGAGCGGTCTGGATGAGGTACAGGTTGCCGTAGCCTATGAAGGGTGCCCGGATGAGGAGCAATGCCCTTTCAATGTCCAGGGAAATACGGTAGAGCCTATTTACCAAGGGTTCGAAGGGTGGAGCGAAGACCTGACCGGACTTAGAAAAATGGACGAGCTGCCTCAAAGCTTCCGGAATTACCTTACTTTTATGGAAGCGGAATGCGGGGTTCCCATCGGGGTTATCTCGGTTGGACCCGACCGCGAACAGACCATACGTAACGTGTGAAAAAACTTGTCCTGATCCTGTTCGGTTGTTTGTCATTCGTATCAGGAATCGCCCAGCAAAATGTGGGTGGTTTCCTGCAACTGAGCCTGGGTCCGGAGTTTATGGGCGGAGAACTGGCTGAACGGGATCCCAGGATACAATCCGGGTTTGCAAATACAGGACTTAACATTCAGGCGCTTTTCGGTCACCGCATGTACCGCAATCTGGGTGTTTATGCCAGCCTTACAGTCGATGCCTATTCCATCAATACACAAGCCATGGCTGACGCCTACTCCAACACGGACCCGTTGTATTCCTGGCAGGCAGAAACAAATGTCGCCACGGGAGCCAGCGTGTCTTTTGGGGGGCAGTTCAACTGGAACCTGAAAAAAAGTGCGCTGAACTTTCGTCTGGGGGTTTCCAGTTGTGCAGCAGGGAACCCGGAATTAACGCTTACCCGAACTACCCTTTCTTCGGGCGATCAACTGGTCTATAAACAAGCTGCAATCACCGGCTCGGCATTGGGATGGAACGGCGGCTTCAGCTACCGGTATGAATTCAAATGGAGCTGGACCCTGGTGCTGAATGTCGATTATATCGGGTTTGATCAGTCCATCAATGAAGTGGAAACTACGGTTACCGACATCAGTTCGGGACAGGAAACAAAGACCTATGTGTCTTACCATAGGGAAATGAGAAAGATACGGACCGGTTTGGGTGTTGCCTATGTTTTCTAGCGAAGCCGGTCCATGGAACGGATGAGCTTCTCATCCCTGAAAATCCCGCGCATGGCCAGGAAATTAAAAACAGGCAGCAGTATCCCCACCAGGTACAGGTAGGAAGGCTCGCTTCCCGAATGCAGACTTACCCAGGATTCCCCTTCCAGAATATAGATGTACATCATCACTGCGGCAACGGCCATGGCCAGGTAGTTGAAGCCGCAATACAACAACTGCGACTTCCTGTTCCTAAAGGAGAACAAAGCCAGAAGCGTCAGCAATCCGGAAGCAGCCAGCGCATAGATGAGATAGGAGTTTTTCAGTACCAGTTCCGTATGGTCGCCAACCTTTGCCTCGATCTCCAGAATGCTTACTTCTACGGTGCCTTCCTGTCCGTCCGACCATTCGTCTTCCCCGTAGAACGTATACATCAATGGGTTGACACTGAAAAGAAAGGTCAGTACGGTTAGTATCAGCAGGAGGTAGATACTTTGAATTCGTTGGATCATGCTTTGTGTTGGTACGGGGTTTCCTTAATTTGCAGGCAAAGTTAACGGAAAAAGCAAACCATGAAACAGCCTTACCTGTTAATGCTCGGAGTTGCGGGAACCCTATTCCTGGCAGGCTCCTGCAGCAATCCAAAAGAAACGGAAAACGTGAAAGAAGAAAGTAAAGACTCGGTTCCGGGTTTTGAGTATATCTCGGAACAATTTGCCGACCTGCAAATCCTGCGTTACCAGGCGCCTGGCTTTGAGGACTTATCACCTCAGCAGAAAGAGTTGCTTTATTACCTTTATGAAGCTGCCCTCTGCGGAAGAGACATCATCTACGACCAGAAATACAAGCATAATCTGGCCATTCGCAATACCCTTGAGAATATTGTGAATACGTATTCCGGGAACCAGGATACGGAAGAATGGGACAAGTTTATGACTTACGTGAAACGGGTTTGGTTCAGTAACGGAATCCATCACCATTATTCCAACACCAAGTTCCTTCCGGATATTCCCAAATCCTATTTTGCCGAACTGGTGGCTTCTTCAGACCAGGCAGGATTCCCGATGAAACCGGAATCCCCTGAATTCGCAAACCTCGTGGAAGTTATTTTCGACCCGAAGATCGATCCGAAAATTGTGAATCAGGCAGCTGGTATCGACAACGTGGTTAAAAGTGCCAACAACTTCTATGAAGGCGTTACCAAGAAAGAAGTGGATGCCTATTACGAACAGTTCACCAAAGACAAGGGCACCCGTATTCCGGAATACGGACTGAACAGCAAGCTGATCAAAAAAGACGGTAAGGTGATGGAGAAGGTATGGAAAGTAGGGGGGATGTATACGGAAGCCATTGAACGTATTGTGTTCTGGCTGGAAAAAGCGGTGACTGTTGCTGAAAATGCCCAGCAGAAAGAAGCGCTGGAGCGCCTTATTGCTTACTACCGCAGCGGCGACGTAAACGATTGGGACAATTATAACATGGCCTGGGTACAGGATGTTAAGAGCCGCGTGGACGTAGCCAACGGCTTTATTGAGGTATACCTGGATGCCATCAGCAAAAAGGGGAGTTTCGAATCCGTGGTTTCTTTCAAGGACATGAAAGCAACGGAAACCATCCGTAAGATTTCCGGTGAGGCCCAATGGTTCGAAGACAATTCTCCTATTCTGCCCGAGCACAAGAAAAAAGAAGTAAAAGGGATCGAAGCCAAGGTGATCACCGTGGTTGTGGAAAGTGGCGATGCTGCACCGAGTACACCGATCGGGATCAACCTGCCCAATAACAACTGGGTGCGTGAAGAAAAAGGATCAAAATCCGTTTCCCTCGGAAATATTGTTCATGCCTATAACGAAGCCAAGTCTAAAGGTTCCCTGCTGGATGAGTTTGCTCTCAATGAGGAAGTTGCGGCCCGCATCAAAAAACACGGAGCCCTGGCTTCCGACCTTCATACCGATATGCACGAGGTGATCGGACATGCTTCCGGCCGGATCAATGAAGGAATCGGGACTCCTGACCAGACGCTGATACAATATGCTTCCACCCTGGAGGAAGCGCGTGCCGACCTTGTTGCCCTGTATTATATCATGGACCCGAAACTGATTGAGATCGGAGTGATGAATACCCTTGACGTGGGCAGGGCAGAGTACGACAGCTATATCATGAACGGATTGATGACACAACTCACCCGGCTGCAGCTGGGCGAAGAGCTGGAAGAAGCCCATATGCGTAACCGGCAGCTGGTAGCCCGCTGGGCTTACGAAAAAGGCAAAGCCGACAATGTCATTGAGTTTGTGAAAAAGGAGGGCAAAACCTATGTGCGTATCAACGATTACGAAAAACTGAGAACCCTTTTCGGTGAGTTGCTGAAAGAGATACAGCGGATCAAATCGGAGGGAGACTTCGAATCAGGACAGGCACTGGTGGAAAATTACGGGGTGAAAGTGGATTATGAATTACACAAAGAAGTACTTGAAAGGTATAAGAAACTGAACCTCGCTCCTTATTCCGGATTCATCCAGCCACGGCTTGTTCCGGTGAAGGAGGGTGATAAAATTGTGGATGTTCAGATCGAATATCCGAATAATTTCACCGATCAAATGTTGTATTATAGCAAGAATTATTCATTTTTGCCTATATACAACTGATTGATTAACAGAACTAATGAAAGGGGATTATTCATAGGAGTAATCCCCTTTTTAGTAGACATGAATAGGCGAAATACTTATATTCGTTAGGCACTATGAAGCTTTTCCTTGTCGATGACGACTCTGTTTACCGCTTTGTGGTAAAGACACTGCTAAAAAAAATTAGTCAGGTAGAGAAGGCGGATTTTTTCGATGATGCGGAAAGCGCAATCGATGCCCTTTCAAATTTCAACAAATCCGATTTCCCTGATGTTTTCCTGATCGATATCAATATGCACGCCCTGGACGGCTGGGATGTTCTGGACAAGATATATAGTAAAGTCAGGGAATTGGGAAGCGATCCCCGTGTCTTTATGGTAAGCTCTTCCTTACTGAATTCAGACATGGAAAAAGCGCGTGAACACCTGGTAAAACTCAGGGGGTATCTCATCAAGCCGATCAATCTGGAAAAGCTTAGTGAAATACTGGAATACCGGGGTGAGGAATTCATCGTGGTGTGAATGCGGAATCTTATATTTGCGTCAAATTTTCAATACGCAAATAATGCCTCTTTCAATACGCAACTTAGACCGTTTCGAGCACCGCCACAATGGCCCTGATGCTGCTGAAACCACTGAAATGCTGGACGTGCTTGGCCTGCATTCTATCGATCAGCTGATCGATGAAACCATTCCCGCTTCCATCCGACTGGAAAAGCCGCTGGACCTTCCTCCGGGCCTGGGTGAGCAGGAATTCCTGACCAAGCTGAAAGAGATTGCCTCTAAGAACAAATTATTCAAGTCGTATATCGGTACGGGTTACTACGATTGCTATACCCCCGGTGTGATCCTCCGTAACATTATGGAGAACCCGGCCTGGTATACTGCTTATACGCCGTATCAGGCAGAGATCGCGCAGGGCAGGCTGGAAGCGCTGGTTAATTTCCAGACGATGATCATGGACCTTACTGCCATGGAAATTGCCAATGCCTCATTGCTGGATGAAGCCACCGCTGCGTCCGAAGCAATGCATATGGCCCTTGCCCTGAAAGGGAAAAGCCAGGGCATGAAATTTTTTGTGTCCAACCAATGCCTTCCCCAAACCATATCCGTATTGAAAACCCGGACTGAACCGATCGGGGTGGAACTGGTAATCGGTGATCACAATGAAGTTCAGCTTGACGAATCTTTCTTTGGAGTATTGGTACAATATCCTGCCAACGACGGTGTGATCCTGGATTATGCGGATTTTGCAGAAGCAGCACGAAATGTCGGAGCCAAAGTATGCGTATCCGTAGACCTTCTTGCGCTTACCTTGCTGACACCTCCGGGCGAATGGGGTGCCGATATCGTGATCGGTTCTTCTCAGCGCTTCGGGGTTCCTCTCGGATACGGTGGGCCTCACGCAGCTTTCCTGGCCACCCGTGAAGAATACAAACGCAGCATCCCGGGAAGAATTATCGGGGTATCGATAGATGCCCAGGGAAAAACGGCTTACCGCATGGCCCTGCAAACCCGCGAACAACACATCCGCAGGGAAAAAGCTACGTCAAACATTTGTACCGCTCAGGTATTGCTCTCCATCATGGCCGGAATGTATGCCGTGTACCACGGTCCCGAAGGCCTTAGAAATATTGCCGGACGAATTCACGGTCTGACCCGGGTTCTGGAACAAGGGTTGGCCGAGATCGGTTTTACCGTGCGCCATGCCCATTATTTCGATACCCTGCGTGTAGATGCCAGCGGTACTGCCGAGAGCATTCGTCAGCAAGCGTTGAAGACCGGAGTGAATTTCCGGTATTTCGATGACAACTCTATCGGAATATCCCTTGATGAAACCACCACTTTGGCAGACGTGATGCAGATACTCGAACTGTTTGCACTGGGTGAAACCACCCCGGGTTCCGAGAAACTGGAGGCCTGGGGAGAGGTCATGGACCTTAACTGGCCGCAACTGTTCCGTCGTCAGAGCAATTACCTCACACATCCCGTATTCAACAGCTACCGTACGGAACATGAAATGCTCCGCTATATCCATAGCCTGGAGCAAAAAGACCTTTCCCTGGTGCACAGTATGATCTCACTGGGATCCTGTACCATGAAACTCAATGCCACTACCGAAATGATTCCGGTAACCTGGCCGGAATTTAACAGCCTTCATCCTTTTGCACCCACGGAACAGACACTGGGGTATCATCAGATATTCGATGAGCTCTCCGCGGCACTGGCCGAGATAACCGGGTTTGCAGGAGTGAGTCTCCAGCCTAATGCCGGAGCTCAGGGAGAATATGCCGGTTTGATGGTAATCCGGGAATACTTCAAAAGCCGGAACGAAAGTCACCGTAACGTGGCGATCATTCCCGCTTCGGCTCATGGCACTAACCCTGCTTCCGCTGTGATGGCAGGTATGGATGTGGTAGTGGTGAAGACCGATGAAAAGGGGAATATCGACGTAGATGACCTTCGGAAAAAGGCCGAGGAAAACAAAGATAAACTGGCTTGCCTGATGGTGACTTACCCCTCCACACATGGTGTGTTTGAGGAAAGCATCCGGGAAATTACCGGAATCATCCATAACAATGGCGGACAGGTATACATGGACGGAGCCAACATGAATGCACAGGTAGGACTGACCAGCCCGGGTATGATCGGTGCGGATGTTTGTCACCTGAACCTCCATAAAACATTCTGTATCCCGCATGGTGGAGGAGGTCCTGGAATGGGCCCCATCTGTGTGGCCGAACATCTCCAGGCATTTTTGCCGGGTCACCCACTGGTAAAAACAGGCGGGCTTCAGTCCATTACGGCTATTTCCGCTGCCCCCTGGGGAAGTGCCAGCATCCTGCTGATCAGCTATGCGTATATTCAGATGATGGGAGGAGAGGGCCTGACCAATGCCACCAAATATGCTATTCTGAATGCCAACTACATGCAGACCCGGCTTTCGACGGGGTACAAGACTTTGTACCGCGGAAGCAATGGCAGAGTGGCTCATGAAATGATCCTGGATACCCGTGAATTCAAGCAGACTGCGGGGATTGAAGTAGAAGATATTGCCAAACGCCTGATGGACTATGGATATCATGCACCTACTGTTTCCTTCCCTGTGGCCGGCACCCTGATGATTGAGCCCACCGAAAGCGAATCAAAAGCGGAACTCGACCGCTTCTGTGATGCCATGCTGGGTATTCGTGAGGAAATTGCGGAAATAGAAAAAGGCCAGCAGGACCGCGACAACAACGTGTTGAAACATGCTCCCCATACGGCGGAGGTGGTCATCAGCGATTCCTGGGACAGACCCTATGACCGCGAAAAGGCTGCCTTCCCTATGCCCTGGGTTCGGACACATAAATTCTGGCCTGCAGTAAGCCGTGTCAACTCTACCTATGGCGACAGAAACCTTATTTGTGCCTGCCCACCTCTGGAATCCTACATGGAAGAATTACCGGCAGAAGCCTGAATAAGGTAGCAGGGTAATTCGGTTTTCCATCCATTTGCTAAAAAGTTTCGGACAGATGATCCGGGCTTCGGTATTTTGTATGAACTTGCCTGTATGAAGGCAAAGTCAGTTATTGTCACCCTGCTGGTGGCGATGTGTTTCGGTGCATCCGGTGTGCAGGCACAATTGGCTACTCCCAATGTGATCACTCCGAATAACAACAGCAAAGACCAGAAGGTGTACCTGCGTGCATTATGGTCATCTATAACCAATGCAGACCACTACGAGTTCCAACTGGATACCGTAAATACGTTCAATAGCGGATTTCTGTTTAGTACAACCACCAACACCAATGAGTACTATTTTGAGGACTTACTCTTTGATACGGATTATTTCTTCCGGGTTCGTGCCGTAAACAGCGGTGGAACAGGGAATTGGTCATCCATAGTCAAGTTTACCACACTTGATTTGCCCGATGTATTGTCCTTTACCAATGGCAGTACCGTGTTTGTAGGCAGTATCGTTGTGGCGTATTTCAATGGTGCCAAACTGCATTTTCAGGTGGATACCAGCGCTCAGTTCAATAGTCCGGCATTGCTTGATTATGTTTCTCCGCACCGGGACAGTACACGGCATGAATACCGGGACCTGTTCTTCGCCCAGAAGTACTATTTCCGGGCAAGAGCGCTTCATGACAAAGACACAACACCCTGGATTGCCACGCGCAGTGTGACTACACTGGGAGGTTCGGCGTATTACACACCCGATGGGAAGCAGTTGATCCAGGATCATACCTGGACCCGGGGATACTACTCCGGAATCACCTATCCGGGAGTCAGTTACCAGTTTCAACTCGATACGACAAAGTCCTATAACAGTCCGCTTCTGGTTGATCTCTACACGGACAGCCTGCATTTTCAGGATTCTTCCGGAAGGTACCGCTTCGGGTCAACCTGGCATGGCCGGATCAAAACCTTCACCCCGGTAGATACCTCCGGCTGGCATGAAATAACCTTTACGATTTTTTCCAAACCGGATATTCTCCAGCCACTTTCCTCGAAAAAAGATATCCAGCCTTTCAGCATCCGACCCGGGCAGCATTCGGGAGTGGATTATTACCTGTATCGTTGGGATAAAAACAGCAGCTTCAATTCGGGAAGAGAAGTGGAGGATACGCTTGCCAACCTGGAGCCATTGAATGGCAAACTGGTTTCGGCGCCCTTTTTCGGGAGAAACTATATCGGGTTACGGGCGGTGCATGGCTCGGACACTTCGGAGGAGCGTACGATGTTTTTTGATGTGGATCAGACCGTAACACCGTCCAAGCCTTCCAACAATACCACGCTACCCGGCGTACAAGCAGATTTCGCCTGGACAGGCCCTGCCAACTGCCTGTATCTTTTTGAGACTGATACATCTGCAGACTTCGGTTCACAGGGACTACGCACGTTTGTCACCCTATCGAAAGACAGCAGCGTAAATGAGTTGTATTATGGCCGGAAACACTATTGGCGAGTTCGTGCATTGAACAGTGTAGATTCCGGAATCTGGATGACCCAGCGAATATTCCATACCCCGGCAGCCCCGGTACTCAGCTGGCCGGATAACCTGGATACGGGTTTCAGTGTGGGACTTGAGCTTTATTGCGACGAGATCTCCGGGTCTTCCTATTACGAATTTGAATTGTCAGAGTCGTCGGATTTTTCCGTATCCGTACGGGATACGGCAAGTGCAGACCCTGACTGGGGACAAGCATTTATCGAACTGAAGAACCTGCAGGCCAAACACAGCACCTGGTACTACTGGAGAGCCAGAGCCATTCATGCAAGGGATACCTCGGCCTGGTCACCGTCCCGCAGTTTTAAAACAGGTGTAGCACTGCCTACACCGGATACCGTTCAACTGATATCGCCCCCTGATAGGTCAAAGGATCTTGCCCGTGATGTCACCATGACCTGGCAGAATATGGACGATGTCTATTATATGTTCCAGATCAGTACCGATCCGGCATTTGGTCCGGGAACCGACAGTGTGCTGATCATATTCATCGGGAATGTCAACCCGACGGAGGAAAGGAAAGGGCTCACTCCGGGTAAGACCTATTACTGGAGGATCAAAGCCGTGAACGATGAGCATGAAGGTGCCTGGTCCGAAACCTGGTCATTCACCATCCGACCCGAACTTACGGTGCCGGTTTTGGTAAGCCCGATTGGAAAATACGATCAGGGGAAATACGTGAAGCTGGTTTGGAATAAGGTGGGCATTGCCGACCGTTACCGCGCCAAATACGGAACAAGCCCGTCACTTGCGGGTGCTACCGAACAACTCTCGACGGATACGGTTTTACAGATTGGTCCGCTGAACATCAATACCCAATACTATTGGGCTGTTCGTTCGGAAAACGCCTTTGGAGAAAGTGCCTATAGCCTTATTGTGTTCTTTAAAACGGGGGCAGATGGAGTTGGCCTTGAAGAACCGGAATATGCCGTGCGGGTATACCCGAATCCGGCCAGGGAATATTTGCATATGGATGCGCAGGGAACCCGGATCCTATCCTGGAAGGTCCTGAGTGTCGATGGAAAAAAACTGCTCGAAAGCCCGTATACGGAAGGAGTACCGGTACCGCTGCACAGCCTGCAGGCCGGGATTTACCTGCTTGAGATAGAGACGGAGCAGGGAGTATTGAGGCACAGATGGATAAAGGATTAAGGTAGTAGGGATCAAGTCGAAAAATTGCGGACGTTTGGCTATTTAGAAGAGAAGAACCCTTTTCCCATCCAAGGAATCAAAAGAATGCCCCCGCTATAAAGAATAGGATTTATAATTAGGTGGAGGTATTGAGAGTGTGTCTTCCTCCGTGGGGAGGTCATTTTTTAGACAAGTAAAAATGGGCATCACAAAAAGAACAACCTTAGCGACAGGTATTCAAAAATGGTGAAGTATCTCCTTGCCCGCGGTTTTTGATATTGATCCATGCCCCCAGCCCAATAATTCTGATCCATAGACTGACACCGTAAGAAACGCATTAAACAAGAAAAGGCCCTTCGAAAAGGGCCCTTTTGTTTATCGCAATTTGCTCCGTGTTATTCTATTGAAATTTTGAAGGTCTTCAGGCTTCTGCCAACGGTAACCCGTAGGATATAAATTCCTGATTTCAGGTCGATAGTGGGAATTTCAAGCTTTTGTTCTGGCAGCGCTTCACCGGTGTATACCCGTTGTCCATCTATACCGTACATCTCTACCAGGGCTTTTTCCGAATATTCGCCATACACATTTACGAAGTCACGTGCAGGGTTGGGGTAAACCCTCATGTTCCAGGAAGACACTTCTTCTACAGCCGTTGCATTCCGATCGAAGAAGATGCAGTCGAGCGTATCCACGCAACCCTTATTCTCTACCCGCAGGGCATAAGTGCCCTGGCTGGTAACCGGAAGTTTACGGTTATTGGCATTGGGGATCGGGTAAAAAGTCGGGCAAACCATCCATTGATAGGCGTCCATTGGCACGGCAACCATCAGTCCGTCGGATTCTTTGTTGATCGCGACCCTGGTTTGGGTAATATTTAGCTTCAGGTTCACCACGGAATCACAGCCCCCGTTTCGGGCAAAAAGAGCCTGGTAATCGCCGGCTTCCGAGATCCAGCGTGTACCAAAGAAGATACTGTCGCCTTCGCAAAGGGTCTTTTCTACATTCCCTACATAAGCAGGTAGTTGTATGACATGCACGATTACCGTTGAGTCACAGCCCCAGGAGGCCGTATAATGCAGGTTGTAGATGCCGGGGGCGTCAATCAGGTAACCGCTGTAATTGAGGGATTGACCCTGACAGAGATAAGTCTGGAACTCATAGGTGCTGGTTGGCAAGAACCAGAATTGCAGGTGTACAATAGAGTCACAGCCGTTCAGGTCAGTAAAGGTGTGGGTGTAAAGACCTTCGATGCTCAGGAATTGGCCGGCGAAAAGGTAAGTGCTTCCGGGGCATACCTTAATTTCCCGGTGATACTCGTTGCTGCAGTCGGCAGTTTTTACATAAGCGGTGCTATATCCGGACTTCGCATGGGCAAACATCAGGACAGCCAGCACCAGGGCTTTTTGGATCATAGTTGACATAATTCAAAAGCTTGGGCTAAACAAAACTCCGCCACTGTCCGGAGGACATTGACGGAAGAATTAACAAGATTTCAGGGTTGGTGGGAAGTCGAATTTCTTCCTCTTTGGCACTGCAAAGATGTGCCCGGTTTTTTAAAAATAAATTACCCGATTGTTAAAAGATTGTTCCCGATTTACGGAATTACGGGCTGAATTTAGGATTCAATACCTAAAACAAAATCTGCAATAGGAAAACTATCCGAGGTGACGCTCGGAGTGGTAACTGCTTCTGACCATGGGACCGGATTCCACATAATCAAAACCTCGTTTCAGTCCTTCTTCCCGATATAGGTCGAACAAATCGGGATGGATAAACTCAGCAACATCCAGGTGCATTTTGGTCGGTTGAAGATATTGACCGAGGGTCAGCACATCGCAACCGTATTCCACCAGGTCATCCATGATCTTAAAGACTTCGTCACGGGTTTCTCCAAGTCCGAGCATGATACCGGATTTGGTTCTGGAACCATGTTCTTTTGTACGTCTGATCTGTTCCAGAGAGCGCTCGTATTTGGCTTGCGGGCGAACTCTGCGGTAAAGCCGTTCCACCGTTTCCATATTGTGAGAAACCACTTCCGGTTTTTCATCGATAACCTGATACAGCAATTCCCATTTGGCTTTGAAGTCGGGAATAAGGGTTTCGAGAGTGGTTTCCGGGTTGAGTCGTTTCACTTCCCGGATAGTATCGGCCCATACTCCGGCTCCCTTGTCTTTGAGTTCGTCCCGGTTTACCGAAGTCAGTACCGCGTGTTTCACCTTCATCAGTTGAATAGCTTCGGCAACACGCCGCGGTTCGTCCAGATCATATTCGGTAGGGCGGCCTGTAGCAACAGCGCAGAAGGAACAGGAGCGGGTACAGATATTTCCGAGGATCATAAAAGTGGCCGTTCCTTCTCCCCAGCATTCGCCCATATTCGGACAATTACCGCTTTCACAGATCGTATGGAGTTTGTTTTCATCCACGATCTGCCTAACCTTTCGGTAATTTTCTCCGGTAGGCAGTTTGACTTTCAGCCAGGAAGGTTTTTTGGCCCTTTCAGGTTTTGCCGGTGCTTCGGCAGGTGCATTCAATACGGGAAGTTCTATCACAGTCTATCCTTTCCATTGGCTCACCAACGGTTGCCAATATTGAGGCAAATATACAATGAGGTAAATACTTTTTTGTTTTGGGCAAATGCCATTATGGGAATCTCCCTCCCATAGAAATCTAATGCCGCTCCCATTTCCACCGATTGGATCTGGTCGCTGTAATCGCTCCAGTCGAACTGGACATTTGCTTTCAGGTTCAAACCGGCACGTACACGTGTTTCTCCCAGTCCGCGGAAAAAGGAGGAATTTCCGAAAATGACGGTTTGATCGGTATGTTTTTGCGGGTCGTAACGTTCGCTTACCAGGAACCCGGCCTGGTTATCCGGTGTGGGATAATAGATTTCCAGGTAGACGGGTTTCAGAAAAGCCAGCGTGGGTCCGGCACTTACCTGGAATTTGGCCGCTACGGTATTGTTGTAAAGTTTGGAGCTCAAATCCCAGCGGTACCCGAATCCTGCTCTGAGAAAATAGGTGGCGTTAAGTTTTCCATAGAAATAGGAGCCGGGCGCAGAAAAACTGGCGCTTCGTATCCTTCTTTCCTTGATATGCCGCATGCTTACCAGGTCGAAGTCAAGCACCCTCCAGCGATTACCTGCTTTTCGGGAAGTACTTTTTACGTTTATTCCCAGTCCGCGCGGGTGCCAGACAAATCCCCCGGAGAGTTCCCGGTGTATACCGGACTCAGAAGGATTGACCTTTTCTCCGCTTTGTGCCATATTTGATGACACCGAAAGCAGCACGATCAAAATCAGGAGTGCTGACTTACGCATACAACAAATTTAAGAAAAGACACGCGCAAAATGTTCACTTCAGAAGTTAAGTATATAGGCAATCTGCGTACCGAAGCGACCCACCTTCGCTCAGGGAACAGTATGATCACGGATGCACCCACGGATAATAAGGGTAAAGGAGAGTACTTTTCACCAACCGATACGGTAGCTACCGCGTTGGCTACCTGTATGATTACCACCATGGGGATTGCAGCCGAAGCACATGGCATTGACCTGAGTGGGTGCCGGGCAGAGGTGCTTAAGCATATGGCATCCGGCCCAAGACGTATTTCGCAGGTAGATGTTCACCTGCATTTTGCTCCCCAGTCTCCGTATAACGACAAAGAGAAAATGCTATTGGAAAAGGCGGCTTTGGGTTGTCCGGTAGCGCTGAGCTTACATCCTGATCTGGTTCAGGAAGTTCACTTTAACTGGTGATCAATTTTCGGCCTGTTCCAGGATTTCCTGTGGATCGATATCCATATGTGAAGCATCCAGAACACATTCTCCGTTACGGATCAACAGGATCTGAGGAGATTCATGCTGTACGTGATAGATTTCGGCAATTCGGTTGGACAGGTCCCTGAATCGGATGAGGTCAAGGTAATGTGCCTCAAACCGGTTTTCTTCCTCCATGCGGTCCAGGCGGCCTTTTGCCATGGCACTGATGGAACAGCGGGTACTGTGCTTGAAGATAAGTTGGGGGTTGTGAAACGATTTTTCCCGGACCTGATCCAGGTCGTCGATTTGTTGAAGAATGTTCCAGTTCACGGATTATTTCCGGGGTATGCTGATTTTATAAGCGGGACAGCGATCTTTGTGGCAGGAGCTGAAAAGCGCACTTCCCATACAAAGTAAAAACAGGTATAAGATTAATTTCTTCATTTCGGTTGAGGGCGCAAATATCATGCAAAGTAAACCAAAATTGATCGAATTGTTGTGTTCTGATCCCGTTAAGCGTTTCTTAAAAGAACATGAAGGTCAAAGCGGTGCAGAACTGGCTTTGCGCTATTCGGGAAAGGTGCCCTTCGAACTCGGCCCGGTGCTGACCCAACTGGATATCCGGAAAAAGGGCCAGTTGAAACTCCCGGAACACCTGCACTCAGGGGCCCTGTTCACTGCCAGGGCCTATGAACAATGCAGCTCCGAACAAACGGCAAAATACAAAGCCAGCCGGATCAGGGGAGGGATATTGCTGAATTTGTGCGGGGGAATCGGAGTGGATGATTGGGCCTTTGCCAGCGTATTTGACCGGGTGCTGTCTCTGGAGCCGGATAAAGATATCCATGACCTGGCTCTTTATAACCTTAACAGGCTTGGCATTGGGAATGTGGAACGCATTAACCTCAGTGCGGAAGAATTTCTGCAGGCAGATACCCGCAAATTTGACGTCATCTATGCAGATCCCGACCGGCGCAGCGAGGGGAAGCGCCTGGTAGGCATGAAAGAACTGCAGCCGGACCTACCGGCTATGTGGGAACAGGTACGACAGCGCAGCGACCGGCAATTGCTTAAACTTTCTCCGCTCTATCCCCTTGAAATACTGGAGAACGAACTACCGGGACTGGAACGGATCATGGCTGTTTCCGTCAATCATGAACTGAAGGAAATCCTGGCTTTCTATGGAACGACTCAACCTTCTCAGGTACTACGCGAAGCGGTAATGCTCACGGATAAGGGATCCCTGAACTTCGAGGGACTACCCGCTGGGCATGGTGGCTTTTCACGGGTTAGGAAGGAGGATAGCTGGTTTATGGAATGCGATGCGTCGCTGTCGAAAACCGGGCTTTCCCTGAACCTGGCAGCAGAAACGGGTTGGCAGGCTTTGGTTCCGAATGGGGTCTACCAAAGTGGCGACCACTTGCCGGATTCCGTATTCGGAAGAGTGTTTCGTATTGTCGAGGCTCTTCCGTATTCCGCCAGGAAGTTTCGCGCCTACCTTCAGTCGAAAGGTATCGACAAAGCACATTTTAATACCCGGTATTTCCGGAGCACGGCAGCAGAACTCAAACGTTTTCACCGTTTGAAGGACGGTGGGGAGGATTATTTTTTCTTTTATGAAAACGGAAAAGGAAAAGCCGAGGTGATTCATGGCATGAAATTGTCATAGTGCGGGTAAAACAGAATTCTTAAATTTGAGCTAACATGAAAAAACTGATCGTACTATTCCTGGGTGCCGGTCTGCTGACTTTTACCTCCTGCGAAAAAATCGGGGATATTGTGGAAGACGGAGGCCTCACCAACGACGAAGTGGTGAAAGGATTGAAAGCGGCGCTTGAAGTGAGCACCGATACTTCGGTAAAAATTCTCAATGCCCTTGACGGGTACTACAAAGACGAGGCGGTAAAGATCCTGCTTCCTCCCGAAGCGGGTGTAATCTTCGATAACCTGAGCAAAATTCCGGGGGGCAGTCAGCTGGTGGAGCAAACCATCCTGGCCATTAACCGTGCAGCGGAAGACGCGGCCATAGAAGCAAAACCCATTTTTGTGGATGCAATCACCGGGATGAGCTTCAACGATGCCTTTGGTATTCTGAACGGCCACGACTCATCGGCCACCGAATACCTTCATTCGTCCACTTACAATAGCCTCGTAGGTGCATTCTCTCCCAAGATCAGCGCTTCCCTAAGCAAGCCTCTGGTGGGAGGAACTTCTGCCGAATCCCTTTATCAGGACCTGGTGGGAACGTATAACCAGGTAGCCAATGCCAGCCTGGGTCTGCTCAAGCCCATCACACAGAATACACTTGGAGAATACACCACCACCAAAGCACTGGACGGGCTATTCAAAAAAGTAACCGTTGAAGAAGGAAAGATCCGGAACAACCTGAGCCACCAGGTTACCGATATTCTGAAAAAAATATTTGAGAAATAGGCATGAAGCGACTTCTGTTCCTCTTTCTGTTTTTGCCTTTTCTGGCCTTTCGCCCTGCATCGGATGACAAAGCCGATGATATCGTAGGCACCTGGTTGGTAGGTACTAAAACAGCACACGTGAAAATCTTCAAAACCGGAAACTACTATTACGGGAAGCTGATTTGGATGAAAGACCCGAATGACGAAAAGGGTAATCCCCGCCGGGACATTCATAACCCGGAGGAATCCGAACGGAACCGGACCTTGTTGAACCTGCTATTGTTAAAGGGCTTTGAATACGATGAGGATCATCATTGGGACAACGGTACGATTTACGACCCGAAAAGCGGAAAAACCTACGATTGTAAGATCTGGTTTGAGAATGGAGATACCGATGTTCTGAAACTGCGGGGCTTTTTAGGAGTAAGCATGCTGGGCCGGACGGATACCTGGACACGGGTCAGGGATTGAGATTTTAAGGAATCGGGAACAAAATCTGCGTGCAGGTTAAACACTTTACCATTTCGGAAACCTATGCCGGTTTGTACGAAAAACTGCACCAGTTTTCCTCTAAAACTGCAGCAATATTTTTTAAAACTGCGTTAGTTTTTCCAGGAAACTGTGCCGGTTTTTTCAAAGCATGAAATAGTCTGACGGCGAAAAAGAATATTAACAATGCCGGTTCTTGTCCCGCACTAGGTCAGCGTATAAAAAAGAGATCGGAAGAGCACACGTCT
>CAXPEB010000062.1:0-97083 GCA_964215915.1 Bacteroidia bacterium | reverse complement strand
ATTTTTCAACCAGCCCTTTTTTTCTTTTTTACTTCTGCAACCTTATTCGTTTACTCCGCATCTTGCTACTGACTTGTGGATTTCATCGGGAATACCCTTGTAAATACACGAAGAATTCTATTTTTGTGGTTTAACCGTAACGGATATTAATCATCTCTATGAAAAGAGTATTACCCTTACTTTTACTGATTCTGGGCTTTTTATCAATCACCCCGGATACTCAGGCTCAAATTCCGGGTCTTCCCAATCGTTGGAACTCGATCAGCATGTCACCGCTGGATACCGGTCGTGTGGCTGCCGCCTGTTTTACCGTCGGTGGTAAATCTTATGTAATTGGGGGCGACACATCCGAGGCTTTCGGTGCTTACAAGCGCTGGACCCGCGATGTTTGGTGCTATACCCATGCTACCAATTCCTGGTCGCGTGTTGCCGACTTCCCCGGCGATATCCGTCTGGGTGCTGTGGCTTTCGGAGCCACCAGCCTCGGTAAAGGATATTACGGATTGGGATATGCCGATACCGGCTGGCTGGATACCTTCTTCCAGTTCAACCCCAGCAGGATGGACATTGACACCTTCCCTTACTACAACCAGAAGTTTTATAAAGATTGGTGGGAATACGACACCGCTTCCAATGCCTGGACGCAGAAGAACGATTTCCCCGTTGCCAATTATTTTGATGCCCTTACCCTGGCCAACACGCAATTCGGTATTGCGAATGCGTCAGGATTTAGCATTGATACTTCGGTGAAAGTAAACGGAGGAACTTCCAAATACTACGCAGGAGGATTTATGTGGGGCGAACACTGGCTCATGTCTCTCGACTCCCTGACAGCGGCTAATGCCCCCTGGCCGGGAGTAAAATGGGATGGATGGGTCAAACAAGTCTTTAACCGAACACCTTATTTCTATGATCCTGCGGCAGATAACTGGACTGCGGGACCGATGTGTCCGGGCATTGGCCGTTCCAATGCCGTAGCCATGGTTATTGACGGTAACCAGGACGTAGTCGGTCGCAACCCGAAGCTTTATGCCGGTATGGGAGACAATGATGCCTATAATATCGTGCTGCTCGGAATTTATCTGAAAGACTGGTACTCTTACGATTTTGCCACAAATTCCTGGGCACAGGAACGCAGTCTTCCTGACACAGGAAAAACAACTGCCGGATCCTTCGGATACGAGCACCTTGGCTTCATCGTCGGAGGTTTCGACGGAGAATGGTCCAAGCGATTCTTTGTGTACCATACTTCCGATGAAGACTGGCAGCGTTACCCTGACTACCGTGATTCGGGTCGTTCCCTGGGTGTAGCATTTGTTCATGGAAACAGAGGACATTACGGTGCCGGTTTCCGCGGGCTTTCCGAAGAAATGGAAACCTTCAGCTGGTGGACGATCGACACGAATACCATTCGCGTAAATAGTTATTACGCAGAAGGAGATACCTTCTGTGCAGGTTCCGAGATCAAAATAAGCTGGAGAACCGGCTTTAACTTTACTCCAGGTGCCACCATGCGCCTGCAGGTATCTGACAAAGACGGGATATTCGAATGGCCGATCAGTGCCAAATCGGATATGGGAACCTATACCATTACCTCTAATTACGACAGTATTACTGCCGAGCTTCCTCTGCAACTGGATCGCGGTGGTGAATACCGTTTGCGGGTGATTTCCAGCAGTCCGACCTATATCAGCCGTCAGAGCAACCGTTTCTTTGTTAAGGACAACCCGAACTTTACTTATGTTCCCAAGGTTCACCCCTTCATCGATACCGTTTGTATCAATTCTGACTTTTTCATCCCCTCCTTTACCACCGGTAGTATCGATTCGGTAGGAAAGTTCTCTTACCACTGGATGTTTAACGGGGATACCCTTGCCGGACAAAAAGACGATACACTGAAGATCTCTTCGATTGACTACAGTAATCAGGGAATATACCGCCTGATTGCCAAGGGCGATTGCTATGCCGATACTTCGGAAGCATTCTCCATAGGCGTTGAGAATATCCCTGCTCCGACTATCACAGACGACCTGGATTTCCCCGGAATGAGCGGGGACACCCTCTTCCTTTGTGAATACGACTCGAACACCTTCTACATTGCTGCCACCGGAAAAGACATCAGTTACCGCTGGTTCTGGAACAATCTTCCGCTGGATCAGCGCGATAATATCCAGGGACTGGGGTCCCGTTTTATCTTTAATACCGGCTGGCAAATGAGTGACTCCGGACGCTACAAAGTACGTGTAAGCGAGGAGTGCGGTGCTTATACCGAGTCCAGCGAAATCCTGATAAAAATGCGGGATATCCCGCGAGTAACCCAGGATCCGATCAATATTGATCCCGCCGTTCTGGAAGGCACCGACGTAAGCTTCTGGATGGATGCAACCGGATATGCCCTGCAATACCAGTGGAGAAAAGACGAAGTCCATATGGTGGATGACACCCGGATCAGTGGCACCCAAACAGATTCCCTGATAATCGACAATGTGATTCCTTCCGACGTAGCGTTCTATAGCTGTATCGTAACAGGCGGTTGTCCGGGATTTGCAGATACCACCAACCTGGCCATTCTCGACCTGAACGCCGCTCCGAGTATCCTGAAACAACCCAATGATACCCTGGAGATCTGTGAAGGATCGGATAACGTAATCAGCCTGGTAGCTGCCGGAACCAACCTGCGTTACCGTTGGCACTGGGTACCGGATACAGGCAGCCTGGCTCCACCTATGTTTAGCGGGGCAGATACCCGTTTGCTGGAGATTACCAATGCACAGGCAGGTTATACCGGGTACATCCGCTGCGAACTCGACAACCAGGCAGGAGCCACTACCCTATCGGATATTGTATACTTCCGGGTTATCCCGACGCCGCCCAAACCCATTATCCAAAAAAGCGGATCGCTGCTCTTTGCGGATCAGGATTGTGAAACGTATATCTGGTTCTATAACGGAGTATGGAAACCCCAGTACGCCAGTAAAACCATTAAACCTACAGAAGATGGCGATTATACGGTGAGGGTGCTCTGCGAAGGTTGTCCTTCCGAAATGTCCGATCCGAGGTACTATACTACCAGCATCGTTCGGGCTAATCTGGAAACCCTGAACATGTACCCTAACCCGTCTTCGGAACTGGTAATACTGGACCTTCCGGGTATTACTGCCGAGAATAAGGCTGTTGTCAATATCTATGACCTTAGCGGCAAACTGGTTAAAACCATTGATGGGGTAGACAGCGAAAGTTTCGAACTGAACGTAGATGGCCTCAGCAAAGGCATGTATGTAATTACCGTTCACTCTGCACTGAAATCCTTCAGCGGTAAGCTGATCAAAGAATAAATCAAGGCATTCGTCTCTGAAACGAACCCCTCCGGAATCCGGAGGGGTTTTTTGTTGATATCTGGATAATCTAAGCTGCTTCAAAGCCCCTTCCCTCATTAACTTTGTGGCGTGTCGAAGCCTGATTTCCCATACCTCGACGGATTGAACGAGCCCCAGAAGGCTGCGGTATTGCAAACCGAAGGACCGGTTATGATTATTGCCGGCGCCGGATCGGGTAAAACCCGGGTGCTCACCTACCGCATTGCTCACTTAATCCGGAAAGGCGTAGATCCGTTCAATATCCTGGCCCTAACCTTTACCAATAAAGCTGCAAGAGAAATGCGCAGCCGGATTGAAAAGGTCGTAGGTACGGAAGCCCATTCTCTCTGGATGGGAACCTTCCATTCCATCTTTGCCAAAATACTCCGTATAGAAGCTGAAAAGCTCGGATATCCAAGCAATTTCACCATATACGATTCCGATGATTCGAAGAGCCTGATCAAAACCATCCTGAAAGAAATGGGTCTGGATGAAAAGGTCTACAAACCGGCCATGGTCCTGTCTCGTATCTCTTCGGCAAAAAACAACCTCATCACCGCCAGACAATATTCGGGAAGCCAGGACCTGACCGAAGCGGATAACAGTTCGGGTAAGCCGCGTATCTCGGATGTTTACCTGGCCTATACGGAACGCTGTTTCCGTGCAGGGGCCATGGACTTCGATGACCTTCTCGTAAAAACCTATGAGTTACTGAGCAAGTTTCCCGAAGTGCTCAACCGCTACCAGCATAAATTCCACTATGTAATGGTAGATGAGTTTCAGGATACCAACCAGTGTCAGTATGCCATTATCCGCAAGCTGGCAGCCATGCGTGAGAATATCTGTGTAGTGGGTGATGATGCACAAAGCATCTATGCCTTCCGGGGGGCGACCATACGCAACATTCTGAACTTTGAAAAGGATTACCCGGACCTCAAGGTCTTTAAACTGGAACAGAACTACCGGTCCAGTTCCAATATTGTCAATGCCGCTTCCTCCATCATCCGAATCAACAAAGAACAACTTCATAAAGAGGTCTGGACTTCCAACCCGGAGGGAGAGAAAATCCGTGTAATGAAGCTGGCCACCGACAACGAAGAAGGCAAGTTTGTGGCGGAAAGCATCTTCGAACAGAAGGTGCGTGAGCAGCTGGACCATCGGCAATTTGCCATATTGTACCGCACCAATGCTCAAAGCCGGGCCCTGGAAGAGGCGCTGAGAAAGATGAATATCCCCTACCGGATTTACGGGGGTATGTCCTTCTACCAACGTAAAGAAATCAAAGACCTGATCGCCTACCTGCGTCTGGTGGTGAACCCCAACGACGAGGAAGCGGTCAAACGTATTATCAACTACCCGGCAAGGGGAATCGGGAAGACTACGGTAGACAAGCTGATTCTGGCTGCCAGTCAGAACAAATGCAGTATCTGGGTAGTGCTGGAGAATATTGAAAAAATTCAGGCCTTCGGGTCCGCTATCCGCAAACTGGCTGATTTCCGGAACATGATACTGAGTTTCCGCGCCATGCTTCCCACCCATAACGCCTACGATGTGGCCATGCACGTTGCCCGTCAGAGCGGAGTGCTCAAAACCCTCCATGATGACCGCAGCGTGGAAGGTATCAGTCGTTATGAAAACCTGGTGGAATTACTGAATGGTATCAAAGAATTCACGGAAGACGATACCCGCGAGGAGGCCAAAAGCCTGGATGTTTACCTGCAGGATATTGCCCTGCTTACCGATCAGGACCAGGACAAAAATGAAGACGACGATGTGGTCAGGCTGATGACCATCCATGCGGCAAAGGGGCTTGAATTCGCCAATGTTTTTGTGGTGGGCCTGGAAGAGAATCTTTTCCCCTCCCAAATGTCATTGGGCAGCCGGCAAGATCTCGAAGAAGAACGCCGGCTATTTTATGTGGCGGCTACCCGGGCCGAGAAACAGCTGACATTGACCTTTGCCAGTTCCCGCTTCCGTTTCGGGACACTTACCTATGCAGAACCCAGCAGGTTTATCCGGGAGATTGATCCACGCTACCTGCATACCGACCAGGTGAGGTCTTCAAAACAGGCTTTTTCCCTTCCTAACCAGAAAAAAAGTACTCCCGACCTGAGCTTCACTCCCGTAGGCAAGTCGATGCCTTCCCTGCTTTTCAATAAAAAATCGGATGCCCCGCTCAGGCAGGTTGATCCGAATTTCCAGGCGGATGACACCAGCGAACTAAAAGAAGGAATGCTGGTGGATCACCAACGTTTTGGGCCAGGAAAGGTGCTGGTGGTAGAAGGTAAAGACGATAGCCGCAAAGCCACCATTGATTTCCGGGAAGCCGGTATCAAACAACTGATACTTAAATATGCCAAACTGAAGATTACCGGATGAGCTCCATCGTGTAGTGGAGAATGCCCGCTTCTTCAAATTCCTTTCCCTGTTTTTCAAATCCATGCCGCGCATAAAAGGGCACTGCCCGTGTCTGTGCATGCAGATAAACCTTCTCACCGGTATCCAGATCATCCAGCACCGCTTTTAACAGAGCCGTTCCCACACCGTGATTCCGGTAAGGCTTTAATACGGCAAAGCGTTCGAGTTTAACACCCTCCCCGCTCTTGCGCCAGCGTGCTGTTCCAACGGCATGCCCGTCAACCGAAGCCAGAAAATGACGGGCTTCTTCTTCGTGCTCGTATTCCATACGGGCATCCACTTTCTGCTCGGTAATAAATACTTCGCGACGTATGGCCCAGACCTTTTCCATCTGTTCCGGATGAGTGGCTTTGACGACTTCTACCTTTGACGGATTCATGCTCATGGTCTTTTGAAAATTTGGTTATTTTCGCAGCGCGAATAAAACTTGTATAGGAATGGATATCAACAAAATTCATGAATTGCTCGGCAATGAAGCCGAATCCCTGTTGAACCACAAGAGTTCAACCATTTCCAAAGATCTTCTTCATTTGCCGGGTCCTGACTTTGTTGAACGTGTGTTTGTGCAAAGCAACCGCAGTCCCCAGGTGCTGAGAAGCCTTCAGCAAATATACAATACCGGAAGGCTCGCCGGAACCGGATATGTGAGCATCCTTCCGGTTGACCAGGGTATTGAACACAGTGCGGGTGCTTCTTTCGCCCCGAACCCTGCTTATTTCGATCCGGAGAACATTATCAAACTGGCTATCGAAGGCGGATGTAACGCTGTGGCTTCTACTTTCGGAGTGCTGGCTGCAAACTCCCGCAAATATGCCCACCGGATTCCATTCATCGTAAAGATCAACCACAACGAATTTATCAGCTACCCGAACAGTTACGACCAAATCATGTTTGGCTCCGTAGAGGAGGCCTGGAACCTGGGAGCCGCTGCCGTTGGAGCTACCATCTATTTCGGTTCTCCCGAGTCTGACCGTCAGATCATCGAGGTGGCACAAGCCTTTGAAAGAGCTCACGAACTGGGCATGGCTACCATCCTGTGGTGTTACCTGCGTAACAGCGATTTCAAAAAAGACGGAGTGGATTACCACGCTGCTGCCGACCTGACCGCACAAGCCAACCACCTGGGTGTGACCATTCAGGCCGATATCATCAAACAAAAACTTCCGACCAATAACGGCGGCTATACCGCGATCAACTTCGGAAAGACACACAAAAAAGTATACGAGGACCTTACCACCGACCACCCGATCGATCTGTGTCGTTACCAGGTAGCCAACTGCTACATGGGCCGCGCCGGACTGATCAACTCCGGAGGTGAGTCCAAAGGAGCGACTGACCTGGCCGAAGCGGTAACCACCGCTGTGATCAACAAAAGAGCCGGTGGCACCGGACTGATCTCCGGCAGGAAAGCATTCCAGAAACCTATAAATGAAGGTGTGGCGCTGCTGAATGCTATTCAGGATGTGTACCTGAGCCAGGAAATCAGCATCGCTTAATCCTCTCATTCATACCCAAGAGGCTGTCTTTTGGTCTACCCGAAAGACAGCCTTCCTTATTAATGCCCAAATTATTTCTAATTTTGAAACCCTGCGCTTTCCATAGGAAAGCCTAAACTGATACGATATGAGCTGGTTCAAACGCGTTAAGGAAGGGATCTCCACTTCCACCAAAGACAAGAAAGCCACTCCCGACGGACTCTGGTACAAATGCGGCCGATGCAAAAAGGCCACCCTCACCTCAGACCATGTAGCAAACCAATACGTTTGTCCGCATTGTAACTACCACCATAAAATCGGTTCCCGAGAATATTTTTCCATCCTCCTCGATGAAAACAGTGGCAAAGAGCTTTATGCCAATATTGTTTCGGGTGACCCGCTCCAATTCAGCGATACCAAGCCCTATACCCAACGGATACAGGAAAGCCGGGAAAAGACCGGACTGAATGATGCCGTAAGGGTGGCTACAGGTAAGCTGGACGGCCTACCTCTGGTTGTGGCCTGTATGGATTTCAGTTTTATCGGAGGATCCATGGGTTCCGTGGTAGGTGAAAAGATCGGGCGTGCCATTGACTATGCCCGGGAGCACAAATATCCGCTTCTGGTAATTTCCAAATCGGGAGGTGCACGGATGATGGAAGCGGCCTTCTCGCTGATGCAGATGGCTAAAACAAGTGCCAAACTTGCCCTGCTGGGCGAAGAAGGGGTTCCGTATATCAGTCTGATGACAGACCCGACTACGGGTGGTGTAACGGCCTCTTTTGCCATGCTTGGCGATTTCAATATTGCCGAACCCGAAGCACTTATTGGGTTTGCCGGTCCGCGTGTTATCAAGGAAACCATCGGTAAAGACCTTCCCAAAGGCTTTCAGAGCTCCGAGTTTTTGCTGGAGCATGGATTCCTGGATTTTATCGTGGAAAGAACCGAACTGAAAACCAAGCTTTCGGATCTGCTGCAATTGCTAAGCGAAAAAAAAGGACGCAGTAAAAAAGAAGCAGAGGCCGAAGCCAAAGCAGAAGCAGAAGCCTGATGCGACTGATCCGCAAACCGGTATTGTGTAATTACTATGTGACTTACCGCTGTAATGCCCGTTGCGGATTCTGCGATATCTGGGAAAAACCCTCCCCTTACATCACGGAAGAAAACGTCAGGGAAAACCTGCGTGACCTGAAAAAGCTGGGCGTTAAAGTCATTGATTTTACCGGTGGCGAACCCTTGCTCCACCGTGAACTGCATGTTTTTCTGGCTCTGGCCAAAGAAATGGGCTTTATCACCACGGTTACTACCAATTGCCTGCTCTATCCCAAATACGGGGAACGGCTTAGGGGATTGATTGATATGCTGCATTTTTCCCTGGATGCTCCGGACCGGGAAGGACATAATGCATCACGGGGGGTTAACTGTTACGACCATGTGATGGAATCGCTGGACCTGGCCCTGGCCTGGGGGGAACGGCCTGACATTCTTTTTACCGTTTCCAGTGAAAACGCCCATCAGATCCGTGAAGTTTATGAAACTATCAGCCTTCCCCGAAAGCTGATGCTTATTCTTAACCCACTTTTCGAATACAACGAACATGGCGACGGCGTAGATGAGGAAGGGCTTAGTATGATGGAAAGCTGGGGAAAAAGGAAACTGGTCTACCTGAACCAGGGGTTTATAGAACTGCGCCGCGACGGCGGAAATCATGTCGAGGCTCCGGTTTGCCGGGCTGCTTCTTCCACCCTGGTCATTTCCCCGGAAAATAAGCTTGTACTCCCCTGCTATCATTTGGGTACCAAGGCACTTGAAATCGAAGGGAAACTGGCGGAATTGTACTACAGTGAAGAGGTGGAGGAAATGAAACGCCTGGAAGGGCGTTTGCCCGAGTGTGAAGGCTGCGTGATCAACTGTTATATGCAGCCCTCTTTTGCCGTGGAAATGAATAAATACTGGTTCAGTGCTTTGCCCAGTACACTGCGGTATAACCTGGAAAAAGGAACCTGGAAACAACTGCTTCCGGGTAGCTGATTTTTTATCCGGGATATTTTGTTTTAAATCAATCTATTTCTACCTTTGCGCTCTTCAATTAGACTAGAATAAGAACAGACCATGCGTTTGACAGCTGAATTAAAGAAAGACATTTTTAAAACCCACGGTGGTGCTGAAACCAATACCGGCAGTGCAGAAGCACAGATCGCCATGTTCACTCACCGCATCAAGCACATTACCGAGCATCTGAAAGTCAATAAGAAAGACAAATCAGCCGAGCTCAGCCTGATCAAACTTGTAGGTAAGCGCCGCTCTCTGCTCGATTACCTGGCCAAAAGCGATATTTTCCGTTACCGGGCTATCATCAAGGAACTGAACATCAGGAAATAATTTTGAAAACTTCGACCGAATGAAGCAAGACAGAAGCCTTATTTTTCAATAAGGCTTTTGTTGTTTTTATTCTGTCCATAACGATACCAGAATGACTGTAAACATTGGAACCTCCAAAACCTTTGATTTTGGAGACGGAAAAGAAATAACCATCGAAACCGGTAAACTGGCCAAACAAGCCGACGGTTCCGTTGTGGTACGCATGGGTAATACCATGATCCTGGCTACTGTGGTTTCCGCCGCAGAAGCCAAAGAGGGTGTTGACTTCCTCCCTCTCTCCGTAGACTACCAGGAAAAATTTGCCTCGGTAGGACGTATACCCGGAGGTTTTCTGAAAAGAGAAGCACGCCTTTCCGATTATGAAGTACTGATCTGCCGTTTGGTAGACCGCGCCATCCGTCCGCTTTTCCCGGAAGATTATCATGCCGATACCCAGGTGATGCTTTCACTCATCTCCTCCGACCAAAATATTCTTCCGGATTCCCTCGCAGGACTTGCTGCATCTTCTGCCCTGATGATGTCTGATATCCCCTTCGACGGACCGATTTCGGAAGTACGTGTAGCCCGTGTCAACGGCAAATTTGTCGTTAACCCGTATAAAGATCAGCTTGAACAAGCCGACCTGGAATTTATCGTGGCCGGTACCGAGCATGATATCAATATGGTGGAAGGGGAAGCAAATGAAATCTCCGAAACCGAGTTTATAGAAGCGCTTCGCATTGCTCACGAATACATCAAAAAGCAATGCCGCGCCCAGTATGAACTGGCTGAGGCAGCCTTTGGAGGCCGTAAGCCTTTCCGTGAATACAACCACGAAGACAAAGACGAGGAGCTGCAACAGAAAATCCATAAAGAAACCTACGATAAGGTTTATGCCGTTGCCAAAAGCGAAGCTCCGAAAAAAGAACGTAAGGAAGCCTTTGAAAAAGTACTGGAGGAATTCCTGGCCCAGTACAATGAAGAGCAACTGGAAGCACTGAATATGACGCTGGTGAAAAAGTACTACCACGAAGTGGAGTACGAAGCCATGCGCAGTATGATCCTTGATGAGGAGCAGCGTCTGGACGGACGTAAACTGGATCAGGTAAGACCTATCTGGACCGAGGTGAATTACCTGCCTGCGGCTCACGGATCGGCCGTATTCACCCGCGGAGAAACACAATCCCTTACCAGTGTTACTCTGGGTGGCAAGCTTGATGAGCAAATGCTCGACAGCCCGATGAACACCGGATATAACAAGTTTATCCTGCACTACAACTTCCCGGCATTTTCAACCGGTGAAGTACGTCCAAACCGGGGTCCCGGTCGCCGGGAGATCGGTCACGGTAACCTGGCCATGCGCGGACTGCGTAAAATGCTTCCGGGCCTCGAACAAAACCCCTATACCATCCGGGTGGTTTCCGATATCCTGGAATCAAACGGATCGTCCTCCATGGCTACCGTATGTGCCGGTTCCCTGGCCCTGATGGATGCCGGTATCAAAATGAAAAATGCAGTCAGTGGCATTGCCATGGGGCTGATCACCTCCTCCGATAACAGCAACTACAAGATCCTGAGTGATATCCTTGGCGACGAGGATCACCTCGGAGATATGGACTTCAAAGTGGTGGGTACCCGTAACGGGATCGTGGCCTGCCAGATGGATATCAAGATCAACGGACTGAAATGGGAGATGGTGGAAAAAGCGCTGCTCCAGGCAAAAGCCGGAAGACTGCATATCCTCGATGAGATGTCCAAAACACTGGATGCTCCGCGTACGGAATACAAACCGCATGCTCCGCGTATCGAAGTGCTTACGGTGGATACCGAATTTATCGGAGCCATCATCGGACCCGGTGGTAAAATTATCCAGGGCATTCAGAAAGATACCGGAACCACGATCTCCATCGAAGAAAAAGACAACAAAGGCTATGTGGAGATTGTCTCCAACGATGGCGAAAGCATGAACAAAGCCCTTTCCATCATCAAAGGAATCGTATCGGTTCCCGAGGTTGGCGAGGTGTACACCGGTAAAGTAAAATCGGTGGTTGACTTCGGTGCTTTCGTTGAATTCCTGCCCGGAAAAGAAGGTCTGCTGCACATCAGCGAGATCTCCTGGAAACGGATCGAAAAAATGGAAGGCGTTCTGCAAGTCGGAGAAGAGATCAAAATCAAACTGATCGAGGTTGATAAAAAGACCGGCAAATACCGCTTGTCGCGTAAAGCCCTGCTTCCGAGGCCGGAGAAACCGGCTCACCCGGATAAGGCGCAAGCAGAGAAGCCTGCCGAAAACAAATAAAACCAAGACCCTGGCCCACCGGCCGGGGTTTTTTATTCCTCCATCGATTTAAAATCCCATGAAGCCACATCCAGCATATTTATTGTGTCTTACCTGCATGCGAGTCCGGATACTCATAGGCATGCTGGTTTTGGTGTTTGTGTTACCGGTCCATGCCCAGAAAGAAGAAACAGAGCAAATACTTCAGGAAGTTAATCTGGACTCGCTTCTTTTTACCACGGCAAGCCTTACCGGGATCGAACCTGTTCTTATAGATGGCCAGGTAAGGCATATCAGCAGCCGCCATAAAGATCAGCCGGGAAACGAATTCGCCGGAAAGTACCTGGAAAATCGTCTGCTGGAATACGGCTACCAAACTTCCTTTCAGTACTTCGGAGCACAAGGCGAAAACGTGGTCGGTATCAAGGAAGGAAATGTTTACCCTAACCGGGCGTTTGTGATCTGTGCCCATTATGATGCCATTGCCGTTCCCTTTGAATCGGCTACGGGTGCAGACGACAATGCCTCAGGTTGCGCCGCCGTGATGGAAGCAGCACGGCTTCTGAAGGACAGCGACTACCCTTTCACCCTGCTCTTTCTCTTTTTTGACGAAGAAGAACAGGGACTCGTTGGCAGCGAAGCCTTCAACCAGCAATTCGATTTCGATACCTATACCATTGAAGCGGTATTCAACCTGGATATGATCGCTTATGACGACAATGGGGATTTCCGGACAGAAATCCATACCCGACCACACGGGAACAGCCAGGAGCTAGCGCACAAACTGGCAGCACTTAAAGATACTTTCGAAATCGGACTTGACCTGGAGATCATCGATCCGGGAACTACTGCCAGCGACCATGATGCTTTCTGGCAACACAACCGTACCGCTATTCTGCTCATTGAAGACAAACAGGATTTCAACCGGTATTACCATACCAAGTTCGACTCCATGCAGTATTTCCATGATTCCTTCTTCTACCGGAATACCCAGCTGGCAATTGCCGGACTGGTTTGGTTTGCTTCCAATCCCGATCAGGATCTGGCATTCCGGCAGACCGGGGAAGCGCAATTCCGACTTTACCCGAACCCTGCAAAAGAACAGGTAGTTCTGGATGTTCCGGAAACAGGCAACTGGGAAATTTATGGTCTGGATGGAAAACTTCTCGCGAGCGGTTCTGTGGAAAACGGATTGAACCGGATATCCTTAAACGGCATAACCCAGCCCTGCGTGCTCCTTCGTTTCACGACCCAATCAGGTAAACACGGCACAAAAATGCTAGTTTTGACTCCGTGAAAAACCTGTTGTTTGCTTCCGGTCTCTGCCTGATTCTGGGCATATTGATCAGTAGCTGTTCGGATTCCGGAAATAAAGCGGCGAAAAAAACACCCCGGGAGATCAGCCATGTCGGTGAAAACCAGGTAAAGCTGGATACCCTGCTTACCGGACAAAAAGACACCGTAAAATTTCTTCTTGCCCTGGAACCTGTCCCCTATCATTTTGTAGTGGCACGTGAGGAAACCCCTGAATTTGTGAACATGCACCTGTTCGAAGACCTGCAGCTCCAGATACGAATCGATCAGGATACTTTCTTTATCCGCAAAGACGATTTACTGGAATGGGTGAACCAGGAGTACCTGAACGAAGCACTGATCCTGCACCCGGAGGTGATGATCCTGGACCCGGACAACGCGCACTACTATTTTGAATTTACGACGCGGAAACCCATGGAACGCTTTCAGTTCCGCTTTCAGTCGGAAATACGCGACGGGTTGCTTTTTACCACCATCATTGACGAATGAAAACACCCGTTGTTTTACTTTTCCTCCTGGCCTTTAACCTGGCCACCGCAGATACCCTGGACCTGATCCTCCGGTGTTACGATGCTTCGGGAAGAGCGGTCAACCCGAAAAGTATGAGCATACAAGTGGATTCCGGCAATGCCTCCATCACTTTCGGGGCGGAAGATGATATCTGGCAGCACTGGAAACTTTATTCTGCGGACAATGTCTTTTCCCTTCACCTTGTTTCGGGAAACGCGGTTCAGGATTTTCTGATAGATGTGCATCCGGATTTCAGGGATAGACTACGCATCCTGGTAATCGACCGCCTGCAATTCGGGAGCGGGAAAAAACACCTGAAAGTCAATCACCTCAGCTGCAGCTGGAACGGCAGTCTTGCCAAACCCATTGAATATGCTTACCGAAATCCGTTCGACGGGGAGTTGCTTATCGCTCAGCAGGCGAGCTGCCTCAATCCGAAAGACAGTATCAATGCCCGGATCCATTTTATCTCTGACTCGGTTATGCTGCTTACCTGTGGCCGGAAAGCGGGGATATTCATCAAATACTTCCTTGCCGCCGACGGAAAGCTGAATTTGTTCCCGACTCAGTTTACCTGTACCGAGTTCAATTCACCGGCGGAAGAACAACTTTACCGGGATCTGACTGCTCCGGATGCCCTATGGCGACTCCGTATGCAGGGAGACCGGATTTTACTTGAAGAAAAAAAATGCCGCTGGGAATTTCTCTTTTCCCGGTGATTATTGCCCAACAATGCAGGGGCCTTCCAGGTATTCTTCCCGAACCAGCACCTTCCCCGTTTCATCCATATACTTCCAATGGCCACAGGCTACATCATTCTTGTAGTAGCCGGTGCATTCGATAGTACCGTCTTCCCGGTAACGGATATAGATCCCGTTTTTGATTTCTTCAGGTTCTCCCAGAGGTATGGCATCGCCGGTGCGGGGATCAATGATCATGCGGTAGCGTAGTTTGTATTCGTAGGCTTCATGAACAACTTCATGTGCCGTATCGTAGAAGGTCTTTCCTTCAATGCCCTTCTGAACCTCCATCTGCGCAGAGGCAGGATGGCCGGCTATCCATATAAAAAGGGAAACAAAAATTCCCCGCAGGTAATTATTCCAATTCATAGATCAACAATCCGGTACGCAACTTCGGCTCGAACCAGGTAGACTTGGGAGGCATGGTAAGCCCTTTGTCTGCCACTTCAATAACCTCTTCCGCTTTAGTGGGGAACAGGGAAAATGCCACTTTAAACTCGCCGATGTCTACAAGCTCCTGAAGGCGGTGTATGCCTTTGGTGCCGTCAACAAAACTCAAACGATCGTCGGTCTTGGAATCGTGTATGTGCAGGATTTCCTTCAGGATCAGGTTCTCCAGCACGGATACATCCAGCTTTTCCAATACATCGCCTTGTATGGGTTCCTTTAGGTCAAGTCCGTACCAGGTTTGATTCATATACATCCCGAACAAGTGGCTTTTCTTTTTTACGGTTAGCAAAGTATGCCCCAGTTCGCGAATACGGAACCGTTGGGACAAAGCCTCAAGAAACGCCTCATCAGAAAGTTCTCCGAGGTCTTTCACCAGCCGATTGAACTCGAAAATATGCAGTTTGTCGGTGGGAATAAAATAGCCCAGAAAATAATTGAAGGGTTCTTCTCCGGTATAGTCCGGGTTTTCTTCCCTGCGTTTTTTGCAGTAGCGAACTGCTCCGGCTGAACGGTGGTGCCCGTCGGCTATATAAAACGCGTCCAGCGCTTTCAGGTGTTCCCGGATATTCCGGATATCCTCTGCCTCACAGATCGGCCAAACCTCCGTCTTTACCAGCTGATCGCCGGTAAAGCTGAAAAGCGGCTCAATGTTCTCCACTTTGTCAACCAGGTTGTTGTACCACTCACCTCCCTTGAACGTAAGCAAGACGGGTTCTCCCACGGCTTTCACATACTCCACGTGTTTCACGAGGGCCTCTTCCTTTTTGGAAAGGGTATTTTCATGCACCTTGATCCGTCCGTTAAGGTAGTCGTCGACAGCGGCCAGTCCCACCACACCGGTATAGGTCAGATCAAACTTCATATCGGTGATCTGATACAGGTACAGGCAGTCTTTATCTTCCTTCTGAAGGATTTCCAGCGTTTTCATGTCCAGGAATTTCTGCCTGGCAAAGGGATAGTGTTTTTCCGGAATACGTTCCGGGTCTGTGAAGTTCAGGTGGGGTTTTACCACATGCAGGTAGGAATGGTCGTAATTGTCCATAATCTCCTTAGAGATATGGTTGTGGTTACTGTCCCAGGACCTGGAAGAAACAAGCTGCGCCAGCTCGGGACGAGGGCGCAGCGCTGAAAAGGGTTTTATTTCGGGCAATGAGGTATCTGCTTAATTTCCGTTTTTGAAGAAATCGATGATCTTTTCGGCAAGTTCGGCACCGATATTTGACTGTGCTTCTGCGGTAGAACCTCCTACGTGAGCACTCAGAGAAACCTTGGGAAGTTTCAGAATACGGTCGTCTACCGGGGGCTCTTTGGCAAATACATCCAGTCCGATGTACGGAATCTTGCCTGATTCAGTGGCTTCCAACAGGGCTTCTTCGCTAACGGCACCACCTCGTGCGCAGTTTACAATTCCGGCTCCGTCTTTCATGATTTCGATTTCCGGTTTACCGACTACCGGTGTATCTCCATCCTTAAAAGGTACGTGCAGGGAAATGAAGTCCGATTTGCGCAGCACCTCTTCCTTGGTAACGGTTTTAATCGGGATTTTGATCCGCTGATGGCCGGCAGTAACTCCCAGGTGGAGGTAGAGTTCGGCTTCTGCCACATAAGGATCATAAGCAAGCACTTCCATACCCAAGCCGAAAGCAATCTTAGCTGCTTCCTGACCGATACGACCGAATCCGATGATCCCCAACGTTTTGCCGCGAAGTTCTACTCCGGCGCTTCCTTTTTTGATCTTGGAAAAATCGCTGGTGGCCTTTTCCGGCATGAGGCGGTTGGATTCTGCCAGGTTCCTGACGGCCGAAAAGAGATGGGCAAACACCATTTCTGCTACGGATACGGAAGAAGCTGCTGGGGTATTTACCACGCGGATGCCTTTGGAACGGGCATATTCCACGTCAATATTATCCATACCTACACCTCCCCTGCCGATCAGCTTAATATTGGGGCAGGCATCGATCAGCTCTTTTCTGACCTTGGTAGCACTTCTTACGGTGATGGCGTCGTAATTCTTCAGCTCCTCTGCCAGTTTATCCTGTTCTACTTTTTTGGTGTCTACTTCAAATCCTGCTGCTTCGAGGGTCTTTACTGCTGACTCCTCCAGGCCGTCATTGGCCAGAATGCGGTATTTTGTCATGGGTTTCCTGAGATGTGATTATGCGTTTACTCCGGTTTTACTTTTTTCAAATTCTTTCATGGTGTCTACCAGTGCCTGAACACTTTCCAGCGGGAGAGCGTTGTAGATGGAAGCTCTGAAACCTCCTACGGAACGATGGCCTTTGAGTCCGCTGAGGTTCTTTTCTTTGGTTAGTTTCAGAAATTCCTCTGTCAGCGAATCCTCTTTCAGCACAAAGCATACGTTCATGTGAGAGCGGTCTTCTTCGGCAGCTGTTCCGACGAACATGCTGTTCCGGTCGATTTCGCCGTACAACAACGCTGCTTTTTCGGCATTGCGTTTTTCCATGGCAGCCGTTCCTCCCATACTTTTCACCCACTTCAGCGTTTGCAGTGAAACGTATATCGGGAATACGGGAGGGGTATTGAACATGGAACCTCCGTCGATATGGGTCTGGTAGTTCAACATGCTGGGGATGGCTCTTTTGACTTTGCCCAGAAGGCTGTTTTTGATGATGACCAGGGTAACTCCGGCAGGCCCCATATTCTTTTGGGCTCCGGCATAAACAAGGTCGAATTTGGTGATATCCACCGGACGGCTGAAAATATCCGATGACATATCGCATACCACCGGAATGGGTGATTCCGGGAAAGACTTATACTGGGTTCCGTAGATGGTGTTGTTGGAGGTGATGTGCAGGTATTTGGCGTCGGATGGAATCTCCCAGTCTTTCGGGATATAAGAGAAGTTTTTGTCTTCGGAACTAGCCACTACTTGAACATTCCCGAATAACTTGGCCTCTTTGATCGCCTTTTTCGCCCAAACTCCGGTATTGACATAAACGGCAGTTTCGCCTTCATCGAGCAGGTTATAGGGCACCATGCAGAATTGCATGCTTGCGCCACCCTGCAGAAACAGTACACTGTAATCTTCGGGGACCTCAAACAATTCCCTTACGGTATTGCAGGCTTCTTCCATAACCGCTTCAAATTCTTTTCCGCGGTGGGATACTTCGATCAAAGACAATTGAGTACCGGCAAAGTTCTTAAGAGCTTCAATTGAATTGTCGATCGCTTCCTGGGGCAAAATGCCCGGACCCGCGCTGAAATTGTGTACTTTAGGCATAGTTTTTTCTCTTGATGCCGCGAAGTTAAAGCAATAAGCGAAGTGACCCAAATCAACAAAAAGTTTCCTTTAATTTGTGCTGATGCGTAAAACACTATTCCTGATTTGCCTGCTGGCAGGGCTTTACAGCCAGAACGCCTATTCTCTGAATGACCCGTTATACCGGGTTCCCACACTTTTCCCGGAGAAACAAAAGGGTTTCGATCCTTCCCGCCTTACTTATGGCGGTAATTTCGGGCTGCAATTCGGCAATATCACTTCCATCAACCTCTCTCCCCTTGTTGGCTACCGCATCACCGACAATTTTATTGCAGGAGTAGGTGTCACTTATATCTACTACAGTTTCCGTACGCCAAACTACTCCTACAAAACCAGCCTGTACGGCGGTCGTCTATTTTCGCGGTACTATATCCTGGAGAGTGTTTTTCTTCATGGAGAACTGGAACTCCTCAACTTCGAATACTATGATCCCATATTCCTGGAAAAATCCAGGTACTGGTACACCACTCCCATGATCGGTGCCGGATACAGTTCCAACGGTCGTCTGGGTGGATTTACGGCTACGGCGCTTTATGCCTTTGGTTCCGAAAATCCCAAATCTCCTTACTACGGTAATCCCTGGGTATTCCAGATCGGCTTCTTCCTATAAGCCCGGGATATAGCGCATCACAGTCTCAGGCAGACTAATAGCCGTAAAGAGCAAGCCAATGATAGCACCCCAGAGGTGCGCATCGTGGTTCACATTTCCGATGCCTCTCCGGCTCATATAATGGGAATAGATCAGGTAAGCCGGACCGATGATATAGGCAGGAATGGGGAGAGGAATAAAAATGAAGCCAATGGTTGCCGTGGGGTACATCAGCAGGAAGCTAAACACGATTCCACTTACTCCTCCCGATGCTCCCAGAGAAAAGTACGCAGCATTATGCCGTTCTTTATAGAAGGTCCGCACATTGGCCAATACAATTGTCAGCAGGTACATCAGCAGAAAGCGCATCCCCCCGAGGCTGAGTTGCATTTTAAAAACCTGCTCTACGGCCTCTCCGAAATTGTACAACACATACATATTGACCAGCAGGTGCATGAAGTCGGCATGGATAAAGCCACAGGTAAGAAAACGGTACCATTCGTTGCGGTCTTCGATGATGGTGGGAGAAAATATCAACCGGTATTTGAGATCGTAATTCCTGAACGCAATTATGGAAGTAACCGCTGTAGCAAGTATTATCAACAAGGTCAGACTCATCCTTCAATAATACGGCACACTGCTTACATTTGAAGCCTTGAAGAAAATCCTGCTGCTTTCCGATACCCACGGTTATATCGATGATGCCATTCTCCGGCATGCAGAATGGGCCGATGAGGTCTGGCATACCGGCGACTGGGGAAGTATTGCCGTACACGAAGCCCTGGCTGCCATACGGCCTGTAAAAGGGGTGTATGGAAACATCGACGGACAGGATATCCGGATAATCCATCCGGAACACCGACGTTTCATTTGTGAGGGGATGGATGTATGGATGACACATATAGGCGGGTATCCGGGCCGGTATAATCCGCGTATCCGGGCAGACATCTACCGCCACCCTCCCAACCTGTTCCTTTGCGGGCATTCTCATATTCTGAAGGTCATGCGGGATAAAAAAAACGGGCTCCTTCACATGAACCCCGGAGCAGCCGGAAAACATGGGTTTCATAAGGTGCGAACCATGCTTCGTTTTGAGGTAGGGAACGGACACGTGCACAACCCGGCCGTAATCGAGCTTGGACCTAGGATAGTCGAACCTTGACGGGGTAAGGGGCAGAACCTAAGACCAAGAACCGAGTACCTCTGAAAAATCTGCTATTGGGTATTGGCGGTTTGCTGTTTGTAAAACGAGAATAAACCTTCCGATGCAACCTGTTTCCCGCAGAAAACGCTGAGATGCGGGAGCATTTGCTCAATAGCGGTTTCTTCCGAACTGACTTCAACGAGATCTGCGAAACTCTTCTTTACGCGTAATACGCAGAACCGCAATTGGAGAAAACCTGTAAGCCTACCGAACAACTTGATTCTGCGGGATCAGCGGGAAAATTCGTGTTGAACGGCCAAAACCTAATACCTGATACCCAGAACCGAGCCCCCCCATAAGTCCGCCCCCGGCCTTCAACATGTTCCGGCAAGCAAACCTCCAGTGGGAAAGTTGCCGACATGGCAAGAAGCTAAAGGCCAAGGACAAACAGCAAAAACCCAATACCTAAAACCGAATACCCAAAAGATCCTCCCCCCGCCCCCTGCCTTCACTATGTTCCGGCAGGTAAACCTCCAAAGGGGGAGGGTTGTCCGCCCCCTGCATACAACATGTTCCGGCAGACAAGCCTCCAAAGGGGAGGATAGTCCACCCACGGTCTTCACAAAGCTTTGGCCGGCAACCATACGCACTGTCATGTTTTGACGGGCTTAACACCACGAGAAGCCAAATGCAAATAGCCAAGGGCCAAACGCCAGAACCCAAAACCCGGTTGCTTTTCTTCGTCTACTATTCGCTACAATCTCTCTTATCGGACGGTTACCTGTTGATACCTTTCCCGGTGACGGGCAGTAATTTTAGCTAGTTTTGGCTCGTTGCATTCTTTGTACATGCGCCCATGAAAAAACTCGGTTTTTGCATCTTGCTGGTTTGCCTGAACGGGATGAGTTATGCCCAGAACAGGCCCGGTATCATTCCCGGTGATACGGGTATTCTGGAGGGCCGTACCAAAATTGAGCTCAGCGACGCCCGGCGAATTCCCACCGAACCGGTAATTGAAACCCCGGAGATCAAAACTCCACAGCTCCTATTTAAAGTCGATTTGCCGGAAGTTTCCGCACCGGTAGTGATACAAGTCCCGGAAGCCGAAAGAATGCCCCGCACTCCCATACGGGTGCTGCACCAGAATTATATCAAACTGGGATACGGCAATAACCTTTCACCGCTGGCCGATGTGTATTTTGCCATGCCGGGAAAAGAAGGGTTCCTGGATTTCAACTACCATTTTCTGTCGGCAAACGGCCCGGGATACCAGGATTTTTCCCAGCAACGCGGACGGATCACCGGAAGAAAGTATTTCTCCAAGGGAAACCTGGAAGCGGGTTTTCGTTATGACCGCGACGGTATTTATTATTTCGGCTACCACCGCGATTCCGCCGAATACGACTCCAAAGACTCTCTACGACAACATTATCAATACCTGGGAGGAAACCTTGCCTTCGAATCCAAACCTCTGGGCCGTCGCCGTCCGTATTACCGTTTTGAAGGAGAGTTCTACAATTTTGCCGACCGGAAGAAACAAAGCGAAAACTGGCTGAACCTCAACGGCCTTTACCGTTTCCTGGTGCAAAAAAACTCGGTAAACATTGCGGTGGGATACACCCTGCAACAATTCAAGGGACTCGACAGTGCCTCGGAATTTACCCGGCATTACATTGACATTAACCCCAATTACCAGCTGATCAAAAAACGTTGGGAATTGAAGCTCGGTTTCAATTCTTCCATCATCCTACAGGAAAACCAATCCACCCTGTTCAAGTTTTTCCCTCATGTTGAGGGTACTTATACCATCGAGAAAGACATACTTTCCGTATTCGGGGAGATAGGGGGTAATGTGCAGAAAAACAGCTTCCAGTCTTACGCTTCTGAAAACCCCTTCCTAAGTACCAATCCCAACCTGGATATCAGTGTGAGAAATTTTCTGTTCCAGGCCGGAATCAAAGGAAAGCTGAGCGGCAATACCGGGTTTGTGGCTAGGGTACTTTATCAAAACATGCAGAATATGCCCCTGTACATGACCGATACCAATGCGCTTCGCTCTTTCCGTATTGTACAGGATGATGTGGAACTTATCCGCCTGGCAGCTGAACTTACCCATCAATACAGTGAAAAATTCCGCATGGCCCTGGCATTTAACTACAACCGCTACGATCCGCAAATTCAGCAATACGCCTGGATGCTACCGGCGGTTGACCTGAAACTGAACGGAACGTATAACCTGGGTGACAAAATCCTTGTAGGGATGGATGTGTTTGTACTGGGCCCACGAAAGGCTACTACCATTTACAGCAAGGATACCCCGCAGACGCTTAAGACCATTGCCGACTTCAACCTCAGCCTCGACTACCGGTGGAAAAAACAGATTTCGGCCTTCCTTAAACTGAACAATCTGCTCGGAAAAAATTACCAGGTATGGTCGTATAATCCGGTTTATAGTTTTAACCTGCATGCCGGGCTGGCGATAGGATTTTAAAATTGTATTTTTACCGCTGAAAGCAAGTGCATTGAAATTGATCAGCCAACATATACGTCTGCTCCTGTTCCGCAACGACTGTGTCGTAGTGCCTGGATTGGGCGGCTTTATCCTGAACCGTTTACCTGCTTCCCTGGATGAAAAAGAAGGAAAACTATACCCGCCAAGGGCGCTTCCTTTTTTTAACAAGCAATTGCAGTCGAACGACGGCTTGCTGGCAGCCTCCCTGGTCCGCAGACAGAAAATGGAGTATGCCGAAGCCATTCAGGAGATCCGTCGTTTTGCTGACCTGGTCAACGAAAGCCTGGAAGCCGGAAGGGAATACGTATTGGACGGACTGGGCGGATTCAGACCGAATGAAAAGGGACAGATCAGCTTTTACCCGGACCCCGAGTGTAACCTCGACCCGGAACAATATGGCTTGCACGGTATTGCCGTTAAAGAACTGATAAAGCCTTCGCAGGTTTCCCGCAAGGCCCTGGCTCCTGTTCGCAAAAGAAAGCGCAGCTGGATTACCCTTACCGCCTGTACACTGGTAATTCTTTTCGGTGTATGGATGGTTAATAAAAGCGTTAATACCCCGGTGGGTAAACAATGGAGTGCCCTGAATCCCTTCGGAGAATTCTGGAACTCACAGGACCATGCTCCCGCTCCAGCTGCAGAGAAAGAAAACACTGTCCCAGAAACCGAAACCGCTCCGGGCAACACAGAAACTACTCCGATTGCCGACAGCCAGGAAGCCCCGGAAAACATAGCGGTACCGGAAGAAGAAGACCCGGCTGCAACAGCAGGAATTTCTACAGACAACACCTCTGAATCTCCGGCTGTTTCCGAACAGCAGAGCGATTCGGTTTATTATATCGTGGTTGGTGCGTTCCGTCATTCCTCCTATGCCGCGAGGTATGAAAGGAAACTGAAAAAAGAAGGCTATTCAGCCTGCACCTACCAGGGCGACGAATGGATTCGGGTTTGTGCAGAAAAGCATATTTACCGTTTCGAGGCGGAAGAAAGACTGGATTTCATCCGTCACTCTGCCAACAACAAAGCCTGGATCCTTGCCGTTCCTACTAATAGCGACTAACTACTTCTATGCTACTTGACGTAATACTCAGCGATTCCACGCAACAAAGCACCCAGGTTACCCAGGAAAAACTGAATCTCCTGGACCTGACCATGAAAGGCGGGCTCATCATGATCCCTATCGCCATTCTGCTGCTGATCGGGATTTACCTTACTATTGAAAGGTACATGACCATCACAAAGGCCAATAAAAAGGACCCCAGCTTCATGGCGAATGTAAAAGACATGGTTGCCAACGGCAATATACAGGGAGCCAAAACGTTATGTGCCAATAACGGCACTCCTATCGGACGAATGCTGGAGAAAGGCATCTCACGGATTGGCAAGCCCATGAAAAATATCGAAGTAGCCATAGAGAATGTAGGGAAACTGGAAATCTACCGGCTGGAAAAAGGCATGCCCGTGCTGGCTACCATTTCCGGAGCCGCCCCGATGATCGGGTTTCTGGGAACCGTAACCGGTATGATCCGCGCTTTCTTCAAAATGGCCAATGCCGGTAACAATATTGACATTACCCAGCTTTCCGGAGGCATCTACGAAGCAATGGTAACCACGGTTGCCGGTTTGATCGTAGGGATTATTGCCTATATCGCGCACAACCTTCTTACAGCCATGATTGAAAAAGTGGTGCACCGTATGGAGGGAGCGGCTGTTGAGTTTATTGACCTGTTACAAGAACCTGCCTGATGAATTTAAGTACACGAAGCAAGGTAAGAACGGAGTTCAGCATGTCCAGCATGACTGACCTGATCTTCCTGTTGCTTATTTTCTTCATCATCACCTCCACCATGGTCAACCCGAATGCGATCAAGGTTCTGCTTCCCAAAGGGGTCTCTCAAACCAAAGCCCCTTCGCCTATTGAGGTGGCTATCGATGCAGAAACCCGGTTGTATGTGATGAATCAAGAAGTTAGCTACGAAGGTCTGGAAGCCGCACTTCTCGCTCAATTAAACGGGAAAAAGCCGGAAGAAGTCAGCCTGGCCCTGTCAGCCGATAAATCCGTCCCGCTGGAATATGTAACCCAGGTAATGGCAACGGCACAGCGCATGAACCTGCGCATGATCATCCGTACCGGAAGAAATTAATTGACGTATGGATTTGAAGAAACGATACGAAGAACAGGAAAAAAAGAACCGCAACGCAGGTATCCTCGGTACCTTGGCGAGTGTGGGACTTATCCTGGCCGTATTGTTTTCACTTGGGTTGTATTACCAGATCCCCCCACCCGAAGAACAAAGCATCGACGTTATTTTCGGAGATCCGGATGCGGGTATGAACTCCGACCCCAGCACAGACCCGGCTTCTTCATCGGAATCCCCTTCCAACCCACAACCGGACCAGGACCTTACCCAGGACTTTGAAGACGCCCCAACCATCAATCAGAACCCAAGCAACCCCAGCGAGGTAACCACCAATACCGATCAACCGCAAACGCAACCAACCCGGCAGATTCGCCTACCCAATCTGAGCGGACGCCAGGAAGGCGGAAGCGGAAATAATAACCGCCCGGGGCAACAGGGTGACCCCAACGGTGGCGAAGACGGTGACATTTATGGTACAGGTGGAAACGGAAATGCCAATGGTTTAGGAGGACGAGGAATTACGCGAAAGCCTACAGCCAAAGCAGAGTGTACGGAAAAAGGGAAGATCATGGTGCGTATCACGGTTTCGCCGCAAGGTAAAGTGATCAATGCCCGGTATGAGGCGGAGGGCTCGACCACTTCCAATACTACCTGTGTAAACGAAGCCCTGCAACTGGCCAAACAATGGGAATATGAGCCCATCCCCGGAAATACCGGTAATGCCACAGGACTGATCACTATCGAACTTCGTTAGACCTTGAGGACCTATTCCGAAACCCTGGAGTTTCTTTACAGCCGTTTACCCATGTTTACCCGGATTGGGGCGGCCGCTTTCAAAAAGGACCTGGGAAATACCCTTGAACTTTGCAGGATACTCAACAATCCCGAAAAACGGTTCAAATCCATCCATATAGCCGGAACAAACGGAAAGGGCAGCACATCGCATATGCTGGCTTCCATCCTGCAACAAGCAGGTTATAAAACCGGTTTATACACCTCCCCACACCTGCGCGACTTCCGGGAACGAATCCGGATTGACGGCACGATGATCAGCGAACAGGAGGTAATACAATTTACAGATCGTATGGAGGATGCAATCGCCCGGGTTCAACCCTCCTTCTTTGAACTGGGGGTAGCTATGGCTTTTGATCATTTTGCACGACACAAGGTGGACATTGCCGTAATCGAAACGGGTATGGGCGGACGCCTCGATTCCACCAATGTCATTCAGCCCGAACTTAGCCTTATCACCTCCATCGGCCTGGATCATATGGAGTTCCTGGGCACTGATCTGGCCACCATTGCCGGTGAAAAAGCCGGGATCATCAAAAAGGGAAGCCCGGTGGTGATCAGTTGGAAACAGGAAGAAACCGAAAACGTTTTCCGCAAAAAGGCTGAAGAATTGGATGTCCCCCTGTTTTTCGCCTCCGACAACTGGGTTTTGGAAAAACTTCCCGGACAAAAAGGCAAAACTCGATATCGGGCACAACGAAACGGAGGACCGGAACTGATACTTGAACCCGATCTTCCCGGAAGCTACCAGCGTTTCAACCTGCCTGGTGTTCTGGAAGCCTGGTACCAGCTAAAAAAACAAGGATGGAACCTCGATGAGGGTGCCCTTCTCGACGGACTTTCCTCCGTACAGGAACAGACCGGCCTGATGGGAAGATGGCAGACCCTTTCTCGTGTACCGCATGTGATTTGCGACGTGGGCCACAATGAGGACGGTATCCGGGAAGTACTGGCTATGCTGGAGCAAGAAGAGTACGCGCAGCTCCATTTCGTAATCGGGATGGTGAGCGACAAGGAAACTGAGAAAATACTAAATCTCCTGCCCCACAATGCCCTCTATTATTTCTGCCAGGCCTCAATTCCCAGGGCTCTTCCGGTGGAAGTCCTTCAGGAAAGAGCGCTTGCTGCCGGATTACACGGAGAAGCCTTTGCCACGGTAAAAGAAGCCTACGAAACAGCCAAAAGCCGTTGTGCAAACAAGGATCTCGTTTTTGTGGGAGGCAGTACTTTTGTGGTTGCCGAGGTAGTCTGAACTTGTCCCTAATTATTTCCAGCGTATGCTCTGTATCAGCTTAACCACGTCATAGCTGAGGTATTTCTGTACCGGTGCAATGGAATCGGCATTGGTGTGAGCATTGAAATAAAGTGCTCCTCTCAGGTAATGGTTGCTGCTATCGGTGACGTAGAACTGAAGGGAGGTGGCGGTATTACCGGTAAGCTCGTACATCACTCCATGCACCCGGTCCTCATAACGCCGGATCGGTGTTTCGATGATTTCCTGGGCTTTGATCGTGTGGTTCATAACAAAGCGACGGGTGTCATCCTGAAGGTTCTGCAGGTTAAAGCCCTCTCCCACCGGTTTGTATGTGAGGTGGAGGGTGGCGTTAAAGGGAGGAAAATTCATATTCAGCCAGCAGGGCTCGGCATTTCTTGAGGAATCCGGAACAATCCGGGAGTACTGCGGAGCATCAAAAACAAAGGGGCAGTTTCCTTCATAGGGATGATACTCCTTTTCCGGAAGGTCGATACGGAAATACCCATAAGGTTTCGGGGTATAGTGCTTCCCACAGGAAGCAAAAAACAGGAGGGTAATTGCTCCTATCCAGAATTTTTTCATGCGCCTTGTTCTCCTCTTTCCTGGTCTTCCGGCAGCACCATTTTTACCCGTTTGATGCGTCTTCGGTCGGCAGATTCAATCACAAACTCAAAATCATTATAACGGATACGGCTGCCGATATTCGGAATTTTTCCCTGCATTTCTATAAGCATACCTCCTAGGGTGTCGGCATCGCCTTTCACTTCGTCAAACAAGGCTATATCGATATCCAGCACCCGACAGATGTCGTGAAGAAGCGACTTACCCTCGAATACATAGGTTCGGTCGTCGAGCCTGGAATAGATGAAGTCATCGTCATCAAATTCGTCCTGGATCTCCCCGAATATTTCCTCCAGCAGATCTTCCATAGTCACCAACCCGCTGCTGCCCCCGTATTCATCCACCACAATGGCCATATGTACGCGTTTTTCCTGAAAATCATTCATCAGGTCATCCAGCTTTTTGGATTCCGGGACAAAATACGGTTTACGCACTACTTCCATCCAGTCAAAATCATTCTCCCGGATATGGGGAACGAGGTCTTTGATGTAAAGAATTCCCCGGATCGTATCAAGGCTGTCTTCGTATACAGGAAGCCTTGAATAGCCCCACTCCCTTATGCGTTCCAGAACTTCGGAGAATGGGGTCTCCCATTCCAGTGCGGAAATATCCATACGCGAACGCATGATTTGTTTCACCGGAATATTACCGAAGTTTACGATACCCTTCAGTATATCTTTTTCTTCCTCCGAATTGTTTCCGTCGGTAGTGATATCGATAGCCTGATTGATATCATCCAGGGAAACCTGATGTCCTTTGCGTGCCATACGGCGATCAAGCAGGTTACCGGTTCGTTCCAGCAAAACCACCATTGGAGTCAATAAGCGGGAAAGGTATAAAAGAGGCTTGGCCATCAGGCGGGCTATGCGCATCTGCCTCGCGGTAGCATACACTTTGGGAAAGACCTCACCGAACATCACCAGGATGGCTGTAACCACGATTACCTGGATAAGGAACTGCAACAGGGGCGAAGTGGTGAAGCTGAAAATACTCAGTTCGAATAAGAGCGAACTGAGAAATACAATTGCCACATTGACAAAATTATTGGCAATGAGTATGGTAGCCAGCAATTTTCGGTGATGATAAAGCAGGTGCAGGATAGTCTGGCTGGTTTTATCCTCTTCTTCCTTGATCTCTTGTATGGATTGAGGGCCGAGAGAGAAAAAGGCGGTCTCCGATGCGGAAAAGAGAGCGGAACACAACAGTAATACCAACAGTCCGCCCAGCAATGCAATCAAGGTCAGCCAATCTGAACTTTCCATGTGGGTGCTGAGTATTTGCAGCAAAAGCTGCGAAGACGGAGGTTGTTCACCGGGGGGAATATCCAAATGCTTGTGGCGTTGTTTCTATACAAAGGTATTTAAAACGGTAAATCATCCGCATCGTTTGACGAGGATTCCTTGTAATCAGACGGATCATTGCGTCGCTGGTTGCCAGGGTTGGCTGTATCTCTGGACTGCGGTCCGCCGGATGGCGCACTACCCAGGAAGTTCATCACATTGACCCGTATCACCTTATTATTCCTTTCCTGTTTGGTTTCTTTATCGATCCAGGAATCTGTGCGGATACGGCCTTCCAGGTACAGCAATTTGCCCTTCTGCACATATTTTTCGGCGATCTTGGCCAGGTCGTCCCACATCTCTATCGTATGCCATTCGGTGCTTTCCTGGCGGTTTCCGTTACGATCGCGGTATACTTCGTTGGTAGCCAGGGAAAAATTGGCCACCACCCGGTTATTATCCAGATAACGTACTTCCGGATCGCGCCCTACATGTCCTACGAGTATTACTTTATTTACTGACATCGTTTATTTCTTTTCCAGGTATTTTTCCATGATGCGTGGGAGCGGATATTGCCCCAATTCCTCTGCATCGCACTCAAAAATAGCATTTTTATCCAAGGGCTGTTTAAGGGTAATCGTTTGAAAAGTGACATGCAGTTTCCGGTGACTCAGCAGGTGCCGCGTATTCCACTCATCCCCAAGTATCCAGTCGGGAGTATTCAACCCGAAACGGGTTTTCAACAACCCGGCGATTTGATCTTTGCCAAACGGTTCGTTAAATTCAAGATATGGGAAAAGCCAGAGCTTTTTCCAAATTCCGCTATCGTCTTGCCGCTGCAGGTATCGATAATTTCCATATCTGAAATCCAGGAAGCAAATCCATCGCTCCTGAACCTTGGTTTTACCGGCTTTTACCGGGAAATCCTCCACCCTGTTTTGGGCATAGGCCAAACAAGAAACCTGGAACGGGCAGCGGCTGCAATCCGGGTTACGGGGCGTACAATGCAGGGCACCGAATTCCATCAAAGCCTGGTTGAACATTCCGGCCAAATCCGGCATCCACTCTTTTAACAAAGTGCTGAATTCGCGGTGTGCCGAGGGCGTGGCGATTGGGGTTTCCAGAGCCAGGTACCTGGATATGAAACGGTAGACGTTTCCGTCTACCACCGGCACGGATTCATTGTGGCATATGGACGCGATCGCAGCGGCCGTATAAGCTCCCACCCCTTTCAGTTTCAGTAGTTTTTCATATTCTACCGGAAACCTTCCTTCGAACTCCTCACAGACCTGTCGGGCTGCGGCATGCAGGTTTCGCGCCCTGCTATAGTACCCTAGTCCCTGCCACAGTTTCAACACCTCTTGTTCTTCGGCTGAAGCCAGGCTATGTACATCCGGGTACTGTTCTGTAAAGCGCAGGTAATAAGGCATGCCCTGTTCGACTCTGGTTTGTTGGAGGATGATCTCCGAAAGCCATATCCGATACGGATCGGAAGTGGCTCTCCAGGGTAAATCACGGGCATTGTCTTTGTACCAGTTCAGCAGTCTTTCGGCAAAGACATTCATAAGCGATGAAAAATAAACAGTTACGCCAACAAAGTAAGTGCCCATGTGTTTATTCCAATAAGAAAGGCTAAATTTGTAGCCCTTTAAAAATCAATTCCTTATATAAATAACGGAAATTCAATTAGTTACAATAAAATGACAAAAGCCGAGGTAATCAACGAAATCGTAAACCGCACCGGAATCGGTAAAGCGGAAGTACAACAGACGGTAGAAACCTTTTTCAAGGTGATGAAAAACTCCATGGTAGAAGGAAACAACGTGTACTTCCGGGGATTTGGCAGTTTCATTCTGAAAAAACGTGCGAAAAAAATCGCGCGGAACATTTCGAAAAACACCGCCATGGAAATTCCGGCGCACTATATTCCGAAATTCAAACCGGCTAAGACTTTTGCCGACAAAGTGAAGAAATCAGAAGCCATCAAGAAAAACCTACCTTAATGAGCTTTAAAAAACAGGCAGCGCTGCTCCTTGGAGCGGCCTGCCTTTTTTTGGTTTTTGCCCTCTCCTGGAAGAATCTGAACCGAAAAGGAGCCATGGTTCAGACTCCCGAAACACCGGAATTCAGTGGCAGCATGACCTGGAATAAGGTGCTGTCCAATGAACTTAAAACATTAAATATCCCAGCCTCTATTCTCAAAGAAGAAAACGGAGAGCTGGTTATTCCTTTCCCGGATAGCGCCTCTTTGCGCAAATCCGTAGAATTCAGCCGGCAAAACAATTACCTGAGCCTGGCATCCTACTTTCAGCTTAAACTTGCAGAAAACACGGAATTACAATCCGACTGGGCATTGTCCGGTCAATATCTCTATACCTACGGAGTTCAAATGCAGGATACGCTTCGTCGCGATTTTATCATGACCGAAGCCATGCGGAGTTTCGATGCCGTATTGGATTCTGACCCCCAAAACATGACGGCGACCCTGTACAAAGGGCTTGCCCTTGCAGACAAGCGGGAAAGTATGATGATGGGAGTTCCTCTTCTCCTTTCCGTAGTGAGGGAAGACCCCGATAATCTGCTGGCCAACTATACCCTGGGAATGCTCGGTATAGAGTCTGGTCAGTATGATAAGGCATTGTTAAGATTTGAAAAATTAATATCTTTGCAGCCCTCAAATGCCGAGTATTGTTTCCAGGCGGGAAGAGCCTGTGAACTTTCGGGTAACAAGGAAAAAGCCCTTGAATATTACGGCAGGAGTCTGGACCTGACGGAAAATCCTCAGATCCGGAAAGAATTAGAAGCGATTATTAAACAATTAAAGTAAAGATAGTATGCCAAGCGGAAAGAAAAGAAAAAGACATAAGATCGCAACCCACAAAAGAAAAAAGCGGTTGAGAAAAAACAGACACAAGAAAAAATAAGTCTGTTCCGGTTTCCATCTAATTAGACACTTGTGACGAATGAACTGATCATCCAGTCGGATTCGTCTGGGGTCTGGATAGCGCTTGTTCGCAATAAAAAACTTGTAGAGCTTCATCAGGAAAAGCACCAGAACAATTTTTCCGTTGGAGACATTTATTTAGGCCAGGTAAGGAAAATCATGCCTGGCCTGAATGCTGCCTTCGTCAATGTAGGATACGAAAAGGATGCCTTCCTGCATTACCACGACTTGGGTCCGCAGATCCGCTCACTGAACAAATTCACGAAATTTACCCTGCAGGGCGGCATAAAAACCGAGAGTCTGCAGGACTTTAAGACGGAACCTGAGATCATCAAGACGGGAAAGATAGATGAAGTCCTTTCCAAGAATCAACAGATTCTGGTTCAGATCCAGAAAGAACCCATATCCAGTAAAGGTCCCCGGATAAGCTCCGAATTGTCGCTGGCAGGACGGTACATGGTACTTGTTCCTTTTGCCAGTCAGATATCGATATCCAAAAAGATCAAGTCGTTTGAAGAACGAAACAGGTTGAGAAACCTGGCTCTCAGCATAAAGCCCGCCAATTTCGGGCTTATCGTGCGTACGGTAGCCGAAGGCAAACCTGTTGCAGAACTTCATAAAGACTTGATGAACCTGCAGGAGAAATGGATCACCATTTATAAAAACCTGAAAGGTGCCAAACCTCCTGTGCGTATTCTAAGTGAGATCGATCGCTCTTCTACCATGATCCGCGATCTGCTCAACGAAAATTTCTCGCAGATCAGCGTTAATGATCCGCATTTATACGAAGACCTGCGTAACTATGTCAGACAGATCTCTCCGGAACTGGAGAAAATCGTCCGGCACTACCAGGGAAAACTATCCATATTCGATCATTTCGGGGTCAATAAACAGATAAAGTCCCTATTCGGTAAGAATGTATCCCTTCATGGCGGTTCCTACCTTGTAATCGAACATACGGAAGCCCTGCACGTAATCGACGTGAACTCGGGCAGTAAGGCCACCAATGAAGCCGACCAGGAATCCAATGCCCTATCGGTTAACCTGGAGGCAGCAGAAGAGATCGCACGCCAACTCCGTTTACGCGATATGGGGGGCATTATTGTGATTGACTTTATCGATCAGCGTAATGCCGGAAACAAGCGTAAGGTGTATGAGCACCTTCGCGAATCCATGCGGAACGACAGGGCCAAGCATACCATTCTCCCCATGTCCAAGTTCGGACTCATCCAGATTACCCGTCAGCGTGTGCGGCCGGAAATGAATGTTGTGGTGTCCGAACAGTGTCCAACCTGCAAGGGCACGGGCGAAATCGGTTCCAGTATCCTGATTGCCGATGAGATCGAACAAAAGCTGGATTACCTGGTCAAAACCCTGAACTTGAAAAAGATCAGTATTGTGACTCACCCCTATCTGGCCGCTTATTTCAAATCCGGATTAATTCCCAAACACTGGAAATGGATGTGGAAATACAAAGCCTGGATACAGGTTCTGGAAGACCAGTCCTACCACTACGGTGAATACTACTTCCTCAACGCTGTAGGGGAAGAGATCATCCTTTGATAAACTTTAACTGAATTGTGAATTAAGGAAACCGGTCTGAAATGGCCGGTTTTTTTATTGTAGTAGAATTACGCTGCCTTTGTAGGAATGGAATTCACCTTCCACATCTTTCACCTGGATATAATAAACATAGGTTCCAGGTTCTGCGGCATTCCCACCGAAGGTGCCGTCCCAGCCATTTGCGATGTCGTGAGACTGGAAGATCACGCTTCCCCAGCGGTTCACAACGATCATGTCGTATTCCAAAATGTAGTTATTACCTACTGGCAGGAAGGTATCGTTCAGCCCGTCGCCATCCGGCGAAAAAGCATTGGGCAGATAAAGTTCGAACGGAGGAGCTACAAACACCTGCTTTAAAGCTGAGGAAGGACATCCGCTACCGTTAGATACGGTCATGGTAACATCATAGGTTCCCGTATCTCCGAATCCAAGCTGAATGGATCTTCCTGTACCCTGCGGAATCCCGTTGAGATACCAGCTTACTACATATCCGGAAGGAACCGGCATACTGGAGAATTCATACACCGTCTCCCCTTTATCCGTATCGTATTTGTATTTCCTGAAGGAGAATTCGGCAGGAAGAGACTCATGTACGGTAATCTTGGAGAAATGATAGTCCTTACACCCTTTGTCACTGGTTACTTCCAGATACACCGGAATTATTCCCGGTTCGCTGAAGATATGGTAGGGATTCTTCTGAGAAGAGCCTGTCTCATCACCGAAGTCCCAGAACCAACCCGTGATCTTACCTTCGCTGATACTGCTTTTGTCAACAAGTTGGATATTCTGATTCTGGCATACGGTGCCTGTCTCAAACTCTGCCTGGGGCTGAGGGTATACCCGAAGCGTTCCACTTGCCATGGAAGAGCAACCTGCCTCATTTGTGGCAGTAAGCTGCAACAGGTAAACACCGGCTTCCTGGTAGTTAAACCGGGTACGTAATCCGGAATGTACTTCACCATTATCGGTATCCCAGATCAGATCACTTATGGGATTAGGATTATTTTCCAGGTTAGCCACTGCTTCGAATGAATTTCCGGCCAGGCACTGGGATGGATCGTTCACTGCAAATTGTACCTGAGGACTAGGAAGGATCCGGATACTTTCTGATTTGGTACTGATACATCCTTTCTCACTGATAACCTTAAGTTGAATTTGTTTCTCACCGGTATCGGAGAAATGGTGTCCGTGAATATCTCTGCTCCGGATAAGCTGACCATCCACACGCCACTCGAAAAACAGCAGGTCGTTTCCGGTGATACCCGAGGCATTGATTAGGTTAACCCGATTTTCGTTCAGGCAGGGTTCCAGGTTTTCGATTCCAAAATCTGCAACCGGGGATTCATAGCTGATCACCTTCTGCTTCGCTTCTGCCGAGCATCCTTTCTCCGTTTCCACTTTCAGGCTGACCATAAAGGCACTTGCTGTTTCATAGGAGAAAGTCGGTTCAAACTGATCGCTTCCACTGCCGTTACCGAAGTCCCAGGAATAGGTCAGCTTCTCGTCTTTCGGACCGGTAGACTGATTCTGGGTAACAATGGGGTCATTTCCTGCGCAGTTACCATTCATTACGAGATTGAAGGATGCGGTAGGATTTTCATGGATCTGAACCTCCTCCGTTAGGCTCAACTCACAGCCATATTCATCGACAACCTCAAGGGTAATAAGGTACTTTCCTTGTTTGTTATACGAAATATCGGCCTGTGCACCTGTAAATAATTGCCCGTTGCTTTCAATGGTTTGAGAAACCAGATCCCCATTGGGAGAAGAAGAGAGCGAACGTGCTTTAATCAGGTTACCTGTCTCACAAGCCATCGCGGAATCAACAACCATAACCGGTTGAGGATTCGGGAATACTTTCAGGAACAGTTCAGTGGTATCCCGACAGCCTTTGTCGGTTACCGTATACAGTTTGACAACAGGCTCGCCTGCCTGAGTAAAACTGTGAGTAAAATTACTTTTCGAACTATTTCCGTCCGTAAGGGTAAAGGTGTAATCGGACAGGAAAGGGAAAGAAGAAACGCCCGGGTAGGTAAATTCGAACAGATTTCCGTTAAGGCATTGTTCTGCCTCATTAACTCCTATTCCGGCAAAGGCAACGGGATTAATCTCAATTTCCAGCTTATCGGTCGCCTTACAACCGTTTTTGTTTACGGTTTCCAGCTTTACTTGATAAAGCCCGGCAGAAGTATAACGGTGTTCCGGGTTATTGGCATGGGACGTTGTTTGGTCACCGAGATCCCAGGTAAGGTCTTTCACAGCGTCACCCTGGGTAAATCTCAGGGCCACTTTGTTATCGTTCTCACAGTTACCTGTCTGGTTAGAAAAGACAACTACTTTAGGGTGGTCAACTGTAATGGTGATCGAATCTTGTGACTTGCACCCAAACCGGGATACCTCTACCCAGTACAGGCCTGATTCTTTCGCTTCATAAACCGGCGTACTGGCACCATCCTGCCAACGGTAGCTGGCCTGGCTAATGGCAGGGTTGAGTAAATACTTTTCACCGTAACAGATGGTCTTGTCCGCCCCGAAATCAAATACAGGTTTCGGTTTCACCTCTATTTCACGGCTGAACGAATCCACTTTGTCTCCCCAATAAATTCTGGCTTTGACCGTATGGGCACCGGGACTAGTAAAGGTATTGCTGGTTGAATAGCCGGTTCCGGTTTTTCCTGACTCCAAATCCCAGACAATAGAATCTGCCTGGTCCTGGCGGAAATGGAGCATGGTACTTTCCCCGGAACAGGATACTCCGTATTGGATCGGGTTTTCAATAAAATAATTGGAAATAAATGCAGGAAGCCCTTCCCTGCTCACATCCGAAAGCACTACCGCATTGGTAAGGAAAGAACAGCCATTGCCTCCGTTATTCGGCGCTTCAATGGAATGAAGCCGTGTATGGAAATTGGCAGCTGCATATATTTTTCCGTTCGGACCTGTTTGCAGACCCAAACAAGGTACTGTAGTAATTTTAATGGATGATGTAAGAAAGAGGCTCTCGCTCATATACATCCCCATATCATACTGGTAAATTCCTTTGTTGATGATGGATACATAGAGGCGTTGTCCATCCGGAGAGAATTCCAGCCCGTAAGGGTAATCACTGGAAGAGTATTGTATTTTACGGGAAACGCTATTCAGGTAACCGGTAGTAGCATTGAATTCGAGTATTTCCACGAACCGATCGCCTTTGCAGGCCCAGCCCAGGTATTTACCATTGGGGGAAAACTTCATCTGCCCCACATACACGCCCCAACTGCTGCTGACACTTTGCCCTACGCTGCTGCTTACGGCATTCATGGCAACCCCATTTTCATCAATCAGATAAGCATGGAACTGGGTTTCATTTGCGTCCTGGCACATCATCCAAACGGATGAACTGCCATTCTTCAATGTAGCAGCCAATCTTTCGGTAACCCCCGCACGTACCAGATGGTTTTTAAACGCCCCTATACCTCCCAAGCCGTTGTTAAGTGACATGTCGACTTCGGTTACATACAGGTTATTTGCGTTATTGAATGAATCCGCAATGGTAAACAGGTAATAAATAGAAGAACTACCCGGTTTGGGGATAATAAGTGCCCCCTGTGTGGCGTTCTTACTACCCTTGATGTTGTCTCCGTAATCCATTACCGAATTGTTTCGGTTATAAATCTGGATTCCGTTGGTATAGAAAAGAAGCTGGCCTTCGAGATCGGAGATACTGGCAGATGCCTCAACAGCTTCCATATTGCTGCCGCTGAGAGGGGTAACCATTTCATTATCAAAAGACATACCTACCCCCTTACCGAAATACCAGTGGTTTGCCCGGTTCTGGGCTTGTATGCTCAGAGTGAGCAAACATACAAGACAGGTATATATCCCCTTTTTCAAGCCAGTAATAACGCGTTTGGTTTTATTAAAGAGTAAAAATAGTCGTTTTACCGGAAAATGCAAAGGATGTTACCGCCATAACGCTCCATTTCGATAAAAAGGAATTGTGTATTTTGGACGATGTCACGACCTTTGTACCCGGAATGCAACCCTATCTTATCGGAGTCAGCGGAGGAAGCGCATCCGGGAAAACATCCTTCCTGAAAACCCTGAGTGCACGTTTTCATGGTGGAGAACTGTGCATCATCTCACAGGATAATTATTACCGCTCTCCGGACCTTCATCTCAGAGATGACAAGGGATTCATCAATTTTGACCTCCCCGAATGCATCGATGTGAGCGCCTTTCTGGAAGATCTGCAAAAGCTCCGGAGCGGAATGCCGATCAAACGGCACGAATACCTGTATCAGCTCGAAGGGCAGGAAGCCGAGCTTATTGAGATACAACCTGCCCCAGTGGTAGTGGTGGAAGGATTATTCCTGTTTCATTTCCGGCAAATATTCGAACAACTTGATCTGAAGATCTTTATCGATGCCAAAGAAGAGATCAAACTGAGAAGAAGATTGCAACGGGATACGGTGGAAAGGGGGATCGACTGGAATCATGTAATGTACCAGTGGGAAAACCATGTTCGCCCTTCCTATGAGAAGTACCTGCTCCCCTATAAAGGAGAGGCCGATATGGTAATCAATAACAACGATCACTTCAGTAATTCTTTGCAAGTAGTAAGCGATCATATAAAAACTAAACTGCACCCATGAACTTCAAATTTGCCGTGATTGGATTAGGCCGCTTCGGCACCAAGATCGCCCGTACCCTTTCGGATCGCGGCGCAGAGGTACTGGCTATTGACAGCGACGAACTTAAAACCGATAACCTCCGTGATGACGTGGCCTATGCCGTAACCATGGACTCTACCGATGTCAAATCGCTGCAATCGCAGCGCATCCAGGATATGGACGCTATCGTAGTTGCCATCGGAGAAAACTTTGAGGCATTATTACTTACGACTGCTCACTTACTTGACATGAAAGTAAAAAGGGTCATTGCCCGGGCTTCCACCCCACAGCAACGGATGATCCTGGAAAAGATGGGAGTAAGTGAAATCCTTTCCCCTGAAGATGAGGTTGGGATTCTCGTGGCCGAAAGGCTGCTTCACCCAAGCGTAATGACCTTTCTTCAGTTGCCCGATGGGTATGAGATCGCCGAAATCGTCCCCCCACGCGGAGTGTGGGACAAATCCGTAGGAGAATTGCAACTCCGGGAAATGTACAACCTGAACCTCATCACCCTCAAGCGAGAATATGAATTGCAGAAAAACGGGGAGCTGATCGTCGAAAAACACATTCTCGGAGTACCTAAATCCGATACGGTGATTTATGAAAACGACACTCTCATCCTGCTCGGGCAGGAAGTAGACATCGAACGTTTCATCGAAGTCAACCGCTGATCGGCAGAAAAACGGTTTTTTTGCCAAGGTTTGCCCTATTGCAGAAAATAGGTGCAGTCCATATATTTGCCCGCCATTGAAAAATCAGATACAGAATAAATCATACACATGAAAAATCAGGGAGTTGTTAAGATTTTTACCATAGCCCTGGCATTGGTATGCCTCTTTCACCTATCGTTCACGATCAAGTCGAGAATGGTTACCAAGGCTGCCGAAGAATATGCCAACGGGGATCCCAAGCTGAAACAGAAATACCTGGATTCCATTGCCGGCACAGAGGTATATAATCTTGGCCTGAGGAATTATACCTACATGGAAGTGAAGCAGCGCGAGCTGAACCTGGGGCTCGACCTGCAGGGCGGAATGAACGTAACCCTGGAAGTCTCCCTTCCCGCGGTGATCGACGCCCTCTCCAACTACAACAAGGATCCGAATTTCCGGCAGGCACTGACCCTTGCCAGTGAAAGATCCACCAATAGCCAGGAAAATTACGTGACCCTGTTCGTTCAGGCTATCCGTGAGACCGCTCCCAACCAAAACCTGTCTACCTGGTTTGCCCATAAAGACAATAACGGTAAAGTCAGCTTCGAATCTTCCGACGACGAGGTGATCTCTTTCCTCCGGAATGAAGCCGATGACGCCGTAGAACGTACCTTCCGTATCCTGCGTTCCCGGATCGACCGCTTCGGTGTGTCTCAGCCGGTAATTCAGAAACTGGAAGGTTCCGGCCGTATCATGGTGGAACTTCCCGGCGTTAGCGACGCTGCCCAGGCACGTGCCCTGTTACAACAATCCGCCAAGCTGGAATTCTGGAACACCTACATGCCCCAGGAGGCTTTCGACTTCTTTGACCGTATGGACAAAGCGCTGAAAGCCCGTCTCGATAGTGAAAAAGCAACACAAAAGGATTCTACCGCAACGGAAGAGGAAAACACCAACCCGCTGGGGACACCCACAACCGCACTGAACACTCAGGAGGATACTACTGCCGGCGACAGTTCCAATAACGATGACTTGCTCAGTATTCTGGGAGGTGAAAACAAAACCGACAGTAACGCAACCGATACTGCACAACAAACATTCGAACAATTCCAGGAAGACCGTCCCTTTATTTCCGTACTGAGTAACGGTTCTTCCAGCTTCCTGAACCTAACCCAGGATGGTAATTTCGGAGGAGGTTGCGAACTGGTATTTGCCAACCCCTTCGATACAGCCAATATTAACAAATACCTCAATGACCCGGAACTCCGGGAGGTAATCCCCGGCGACGTAAAATTTGCCTGGGGAAATAAGGCCGACGACAACAACCTTATTCCGCTCTATGCCTTGAAAGCCAGCCGCGACGGTGGTCCGGACCTGGAAGGCGATGTGATCACGGATGCCCGCTCGGTAATCAGCCCGACCGGAGGTTTTGAAGTATCGATGTCCATGAATACCGACGGACGAAGCGTATGGAAACGCCTTACCGCCGAAAACGCAGCCATGAACCCGAAAGGACACGTGGCGATCGTACTGGACGGTTTGGTGTACTCCGCTCCCCGGGTTATCAACGAAATCCCGAACGGACAAACATCCATACAGGGTAATTTCACCCAGGACGAAACCAAACTTCTGGCCAACATGCTGAAGTCCGGTAAACTGCCGGCTCCTGCCCGTATCGTGGAAGAAGCTATCGTTGGACCTTCATTGGGTAAAGCCGCCATCAAAAGCGGTTTGTATTCCATCCTGGCAGGATTCCTTTCGGTGATCCTGATCATGGCCGTGATTTACAGCACTGCAGGATGGGTGGCCAACCTCGCAGTATTGCTCAACTTATTCTTTATGCTCGGTGTGCTTTCCTCACTGGGAGCCGCCCTTACCCTTCCCGGTATCGCCGGTATCATCTTAACCCTGGGTATGGCGGTGGATGCCAACGTACTGATTTACGAAAGGGTGAAGGAAGAACTGAGCCTGGGCAAAAACCTAAGAACCTCTATATCAAACGGTTATAAGAACGCCCTCTCTGCAATCCTTGACTCCAACATTACTACCCTGATAACGGGTGTGGTACTGCTGGTAATCGGTACCGGACCGGTATTCGGTTTCTCCGTAACCCTGATCATCGGTATCCTTTCTTCCCTGTTCACCGCCATCCTTATGACCCGGTTGGTATTCGAATGGGCCCTGAAACGCGATAAAGCAGTTAAGTTCTCTTTCCCCTTCACGGAAAACCTGCTGAAGAATACCAAGATTGACTTCATCGGAAAAAGGAAAATATTCTATACGATCAGCGGACTGCTGATAGTTGCCGGACTTGCTTCCATCTTTACCAAAGGATTGGACATGGGCGTTGACTTCAAAGGTGGATGGTCGTATGTGGTACAATTCGAGCAGGAAAGCAGCAGCTCAGAACTGCGTCAGGCACTTACCACTCCACTGGAAGGTGCACCGGAAGTGAAAGTATTCGGAAACAACAGCACCTTCAAGATTACCACCGACTACAACATCAACGATAACGCCGTGGATGCTGCAGAAAAAGTAACTGCCCGCCTGAAAGAAGGATTGCAAGGGCTAAACAACGCGTACACCGTGGAAAGTACCACACGGGTCGGACCGACCATTGCCGATGACATCAAGAATGCGGCAATCGAGGCCATCCTGGTAGCCCTGGCGCTGATGTTTATCTACATCCTCATCCGATTCCGCAAATGGCAATTTGCCACCGGCACGGTAGTGAAACTGACACACGATGTACTAATCGTTCTGGGACTTTTCTCCCTCCTCGACGGAGTGGTGCCATTCACCCTGGAGATCGACCAGTCATTTATTGCTGCCATCCTTACGGTAATCGGTTACTCCATCAATGACTCGGTGGTAGTAATGGACCGTGTGCGTGAATACCTGAACGAAAACAAAAAATCGAGCATCCGCACCGTGATCAACGACGCCCTGAACAGTACCCTCAGCCGTACCATGATCACCTCACTCACCACTTTGGGTGTGCTTGTCATCCTCTTCATCTTCGGGGGTGAGATCATCCGTGGATTTGCTTTTGCGATGCTCGTGGGTATCCTTGTAGGTTCCTACTCTTCCATCTGTATCGGTGCTCCGCTTGCCGGAGACCTGGTAAAAGATGAGCAGTAAGATTTATCGATAATTTTAAACCCGGCCCGCCTTTGCTAACCCTTAGGCGGGCTTTTTTTATGGATAACTGTAATTACATGAATTAAGGCGCGATTCTTGATTACAGAGGGGCGTTCATGAAAAAGCTGCTGCCGCTTCTCCTCGCTCTGCCAATCCTGTCCTCCACACTCAATGCCCAATCGGTGAAAGGCCGGATCCTGGATGCCGCGAGTAAACAGGGAGTGGAATATGCCAGCATACGCCTGTTCGGTTACCGGGACAGCAGCCTGCTACAGGGCACGCTCAGTGATTCATCCGGAACCTTCCAACTGAAGGCTCCCGGCTACGGCCAATACCGCATCGAAATAAGCTTCATCGGTTACCTTACCCGGGTACTGGACTCCGTAACCCTCACCCGCGAAAACCCCGTTAAGAACTTCACCCCGGTTTATCTGCAACCCGACCAGGAACTACTGGATGAGGTAGTGGTGAACGAAGAGCGGAGCATGATGAGTTACGGCATCGATAAAAAAGTCTATAACCCTGAAAAAGACTTAATCAGTCGTGGAGGCTCCGCCACCGATATGCTGCAGAATATTCCATCGGTGCAGATTGATGCCGATCGTAACATCCAGTTCAGAGGAAGCAGCAATATCACTGTCTATATCGATGGAAAGCCTTCGACGTTAACCGGTTCTGACCGTACCGCCATTCTCGATCAAATTCCCGCCAACAACATCGAACGGATCGAGATCATCTCCAACCCTTCTGCCAAATATGACGCTGAAGGATCAGGAGGGATCATCAATATCGTCACCAAACGGGGAGCGGGAAGAGCTTATGAAGCCGTGGTAACCCTGAATGCAGGCACCCATGACAAATACCAGGGGAATATCCTGCTGAGCAGGAAATGGAAAAAATGGGAGCTTGGACTCAGTTATGGATTTAACCAGCGTCATACCTGGAAAAGAAACAGTTCCCTTCGTGAGAGCACCGATTCAACCGGTTATATCGTGGATCAGTCGACCGACGGAATTGACCGGGACTATATCCATAACGGAAAAATCACCCTCGATTACCTGCCGAACGAACGCAACACTTTCGGTTTTTTCGTAAGCCTGAATCGCCAGCACGAAGACGAGGACGAACTCACCGATTACGATTTTCAGAACGAATCACGTTTCCGTGACAGCTTTGGTTACCGGCTTAACCTGCACGACGAAGTAAGGCTGAACCGGGATCTGGGGATGAACTGGAACCACCGTTTTCGCAAAAAAGGACATCAACTTACCTGGAATTTCAGCATCTCCGACAACAGCCAGGAAGACAACCTGGAGGCCGATCAAAGCATGTTCCTTCCCGACTGGAGCTACAGCCGTCCTCCCTTTCAACAGAACACATCCAGTTCCGAATACAACTACCTGCACACTCTTCAGGGAGATCATATCCTTCCGCTCACCGGGAATAGTCGCGTGGAAAGCGGGATGAAACTAACTCTGCGAGGTATCGATAATGACTTTTATTCCGAAAGCAGAAGCAGTGTCGCGGAAGAATTCACGGAAGATCAGAATCTCAGCAACCGCTTCAAATACCAGGAAGAGGTTTACGCCTTCTATTCCAATTATTCCAGGGAATTCAAACGTTGGAGCGTGAGTGCAGGGATGCGGGGAGAACTAACCCGTATCCATTCGAAACAATTCAGCAACGGAGAGGAGTATAACCGCAATTACTTTAACCTGTTCCCTTCCCTCTTCCTGGGCTATCAGCTTACCAGCAACCAGGAACTACAGGCCAGTGTCAGCCGAAGGATAGACCGGCCCGGCGCAAGGCAACTGAACCCCTTCCGAAGTTTCAGCGATCCCCTGAACCAGCGGGAGGGCAACCCTTTCCTTAATCCCGAATACATTCTTTCTTACGAGGTGAACTATAACCTGATCCTCAAAAAATTCAACCTTACCGCCGGTCTTTACTGGCGCACCACCTACGACCGCATCATCCGTTACCGTACGCTCACGCAGGAAGGAGTTACCCTCACCTCCTATCAAAACCTGGACGAAAGCCGTTCTGCCGGGGCCGAGTTTGTAACACAGTATAGTTTCAACAAACGGATCAGAAGCAATGTGAACCTGAATATTTATCAGGTGAACATGAAAGGAGATAACCTGTTGGCCGGACTTGGCAATTCCGTTTGGGGCGGGAACCTCCGTTTAAGCACCAATGCTACTATCACACGGACCCTGAGTGGCCAGTTAAGCTATAACTTTTTCCGCCCGGGCTGGGCCCTGCAGGGTACTATACGCTCCTTTCAGTCGCTCGACCTCGGAGTGCAGCAGGATCTCTTCAAAGGAAAAGGCTCAATAGGAATGCGGGTTTCTGACCTTTTTAATACCCGTCAGTTCCGGATGGAAACCCTGGGAGCCGGATTCACACAGCAAAATCTTTGGAAAAGAGAGTCTCGAATTCTCTACCTTAATTTTAGTTATCGCTTCGGAAACGACAGTCTTTCCGGGAAAAAACGCGGTGGAAACCGCCCCGATGGAGACGGTGGGGGTATGGACGATTTTTAGATTCGTTGAATTTCGTGTTTATTTTGTATCCCACGAATGAAAACCAACCCGGAACAAGACAACTACATACAGGATATCCTGAATGCGTTTAACGACCTCATTTTCGTGCTTAATGACGAAGGGGTGTTCACGGATATGCTGAGTTCCGAATCCGATGCTCTCATTGTCCCCAAGACACAGTTCATCGGCAAATACGTTCATGATATTCTTCCGCCTGAAGTAAGTGCCGAAGTGGAACATACGGCTATGAAACAGCTTCGTTCCGGGGAAACCGATTGTTACCGGTTGCAATACAGCCTGAAGCGTCCCGGACAACCACAGGCCCATTACCTCGCCTTCATCACCCGAATTGAAGGCAAACTTACCGGGAAAAGCGGATTCCTTGTGGTGGTAAGGGATGTCAGCGAATTACAGCGCAAAGACGCATTCATCCATGCCGTATTTAAAAATGCCTTTCTGGGCATCATGTGGCTGGAAGCAAAACGAAACGAATACGGGAACATCACCGATTATTACTGGAAAAATCTGAATGACGAAGCTGCCCGCCTGCTGCGGCGGAAGAAAGAAACGTTGCTGAACATCCCGTTCTCCGAATATATCGGTGCCGAATGGTACGGCCATTTCGATACCCTGCTCAAAAAGGTACTGGAAACAGGAGAGCCTCATTCTGAGATCAAAGATTACAGCGATGAAGGACAAGGCGAGCACTGGGCCAGGATACAGCTGAGCAAATTCGGGGAAAACGGGATCATTGCATGTGTTTCCAATGTTACGGAACTCATGTACCTCAACAATAGTCTTCGCCGTCGTAACGACGAACTGATTCGCTTGAACAAGAGGAAGAATGAGGTGCTTTCTACCATCAGTCATGACCTGCGTAGCCCTCTGGCAGGAATTCTCGGCCTGCTTCAGGTAATCCGCCATTCTGAGCCGGATATAAGCGCAGAATCAGGCCAGTACCTGGACCTGCTGGAAGAGAATGCCCGTAAAATGCAGGTGATGCTGGACGATATCCTTAACTGGAGTCGCAGCAGCTTTGAACAAAGCGATATGAGTTCCGGTCAACTGAACCTGTACCGGGAAGTGGAATGGGTGAGCCAGGGTCTGATCCAGGTAGAACAGAAGAATATCCAAATAGTAAACCGGGTGGACGAAGACTTTCTGCTGGAAATCAACCGGGGCGTATTGCGCACCATCTTGCGGAACCTGCTCAATAATGCCGTAAAATTCAGCTTCCCCGGTTCGGAAGTGGTGGTAGAAAGTATGGACAAAGAAGGTTTCCGTGGTTTCTTTGTTCAGGATTCCGGGCTTGGTATGGATGCCCTTACTATGGAACACCTGATGAACGGAACCCAGCCCGATTCCCGACCAGGAACTCAGGGAGAAGTAGGAACCGGAATGGGTATCGAACTTATCAAACGTTTCCTTGAGCCCATCGGCGGACAAATGATCATCGAGTCCGAACCCGGGAAAGGAAGCCGCTTCCAAATCTGGTTCCCGGAAAGTGTCCATGCCGAAGCTTAGTATCCTCCTCCCCTTTCTGAAAAATGATGAAACCCTGGACAGGGCCATTCTCAGCATACTTGATCAAAGCTACCGCGATTTTGAATTGCTCCTTATTCATAACGATAACAGACCCTTTCCCGAAGAGGTGACCCTGCGTCATACCGACCCGAAAATACGTCCGCTTTCCGAAGCACGCAAAGGGATATCTTTTGCGCTTAACACCGGGTTACTGGCCGCCCGGGGCCGATTTATCGGACGTATGGATGCGGATGATTATGCCTATCCGACCCGGTTTGAAAAACAAATCCGCCTGCTGGAAAAAAGAAGCGATCTCGGTGCGACAGGTTGCCGCACCCGCTTTGTTTCCGATCAGAATGCCAAGGGTTATTCTGCCTATGTAGACTGGCAAAACGCACTGGTGGAGGAGCAGGCCCACTTTGAAGAAAGATTCCGTGAATCTCCTCTTGCACATCCCAGCCTTTGCTTCAGAAGCAGCCTGATCCGAAAGTTTGGCCCCTACGCCACGGAAGCCGTACCGGAAGACTACGAGCTGCTTCTTCGCTGGATGGAAAACGGAATTAAGATCGCTAAAGTTCCTGAAGTTTTGCTCGACTGGCACGACCCTCCCGAAAGGCTCAGCAGAAATCACCCCAATTATTCGGAAGAAGCATTTGCCGCGGTAAAGGCCCGCTTCCTGAAACCTCATCTCCGGAAACATAAGGTGCTACTTTGTGGAAGCAGCGATACCTGTCACCGTTTATCGAACCTGTTGCAAAACGAGGGATTGCAGGCAGATGCCTGGACCGACATACTCCCTAAAAAACCTTATCCTTTCCCTTACCTCAGGCCGGAAGACACTCCCGGACCAGGCAACTGGGTGGTACTAAGCCTGATTGCACAAGGCGGGAGCAGAGAGAAAGTCAGGGATTTCTTCAGGCAAAAGGGGTTCAGGCCGGGAATTGACTTCTTTTCCTGCGCCTGATCCTGCCAAAAACCGTATACTTGGAGGCTTGGACAAAATTCTGATCTATACTGACGGTGCCGCCCGGGGAAATCCCGGTCCCGGAGGATACGGGGTAGTATTACTGGCCGGTCCGCACCGCAAGGAACTGGCTGAAGGCTTCCGCCGCACCACCAATAACCGAATGGAACTGCTGGCCGTGATCCGCGGGCTTCAGTGCCTGAAACGCAATGACCTCCCCATTCATATCTATACCGACAGCAAATACGTGCACGATGCCATCACCAAAAACTGGCTACAGGGTTGGGTAAGAACCGGATTCAAAGGAAAGAAAAACAGCGACCTCTGGCGTCTGCTGATTCCATACCTGGCCAAATACAAACCCCATATGCACTGGGTGAAAGGCCATGCCGGTCACCCGCTTAACGAACGTTGTGATTTCCTTGCCACCCAGGCTGCCGATAACGGACCGCTCAAAGTTGACGAAGTTTTTGAGAAGGAAGAAAAGCAGAAGGAATCAGGGCTTTTTGAATAAGGCTCGGAATAAGATATCGCCTCCCTCCTCGCTTTTATCCAGGTAAGAAGACGCTATCAATTGCATTCCCCGGGCTTCCAGGTAAGCCACCTGCTCTTCGTTTTCATCCCTATAAACCGAACAAGTAGCATACAGCAATTCCCCTCCCTCCCTGAGAGCCGGTAAGGCATTGCTTACAATGGCACGCTGAAGGGCGGAATAATCCGCAAGTTCTTTTTCGGAGAAACGGTACATGGCGTCCGGGTTCCTCCTGAATGTGCCGCTGCCACTGCAGGGGACATCGCAGAGCAGGGCATCAAAAGAATTTGGCGGAAACGCTCCGGGCTTGTCAAGGTCAACCACCTGAATCTCGGGAAGAGGTAGACGACTTTCTTTGAAGCGCAACTCAAGGTTTTTAAGTATGGATGGACGAATGTCCGAACAGGTAAGCCGAATGCCTGGATATTCCTCCATTAGCTGCAGGGCTTTTCCTCCGGAAGCCGAACAGGTATCCCAAACCCGTTTCCCCGTCCATTCCAGGCCCCTCACAACTTCCTGAGAAGCTGCATCCTGTACGGTTCCGTATTGATCCATCTCTTTTCCCAGAATACGTGAAAGATCGGTACCCAGGGGAAGACGGATACAGGAACCTTCTCGCGAATAGGTGACACCGGCATCATGCAGAAGTGTTTCCACTTTACCGGTAAACGTTTTACGAACCCGAAAAAACAGTGCACTTTCCTGTGCCAGCTGATTGGTAAGGCGTTCCGTATCCAGGGCTTCCGATATGCGACTAGGGGCAGGGTAAACGGTGGTGATGCCGGGTTGCCATTCTTTTAGCTGTTTCAAACGCCCGGTTACGCTGGTATTCCGCGGAAACAGTTCTCCGGGAAGCCGGTTATTTTCCAGCAATTCCTCCGGCCAGTTGCGGAGATCAGGGGAAAACAGGAATATGGCGAGGCTAAGCTTTCGGGGTATATCCAAATCCGCAGGCAGGCAATGTCCGCAACGGAATAACGTATAGGCAAGATCCAGGATTTCTTTTCGGTCGCGACTCCCCCATTCCCGGTGACGGCGGGAACATTGTTTAAAATACAGAGGAAAAGGTTGACGATCCGTCCATCCCTCCAGCAGCTCCTGCACCTGCTCCATACGGCGAAACAGCCGGCTCATGGGACTATGTGGAAGCGGTATTCGTCAAATTCAATAAAGCGCAACGCCCTGTTCTCCACCACCTTTGAACCGCGGGTCCAGTAGTAATCGACTCCTATTCCCCGGAAAGCTGTTCCCGTTATATAGCCGGGGAAGTACTTTCCAAAAGCCATCATGGCATTGCCAAAAAAGAGCATCTGATCATATCCCCTCAAAGCATATTCTCCCGGAGGGATAGTATGTTCGGCACGAAAGGCATGATAGAAACGCTGGTAGCTGCTGTCGCTATCGTCACTGAAAAAGGCTGTTACCAGTGTAGTATTAAGCTTTTCCCAGTGGTCCATTTCCGGATCACGGAAGTTCAGCCAGGAATCCATACCGAAAACCCGAACAGGGACCTCATCCTCCTCCGCCTTCTTGAAAGAGCGCAGGGCCATATTCGACTGGTATTCGTTATCACTGGGAATCAATACGTAATTCAAAACGGAATCCTTCTTATTCAGAAGAAAACTGTAATCCGTATTGCCTTCTATCTTTTTCCGGATCAGGGTGAGCTTTTCAGCGCCGGAAACCGACTGGAAACCTCGCATAAATGCTTTTTCGGTAGCCGAACCGTCGCTAAGATGGAGAATGCTTCCTTTCGGCCGTTGTGCCAGCAGGTAACGCGCCACCTTCATTCCATAGGCTTCCAGGGGCGGGCCGCAATAAAAAGCGAATGCATTGGCGGTAACGGAAGAGTTGGGCAGTGTGAACGGAGAAACTACCGGGATCTCCTGTTCGGCACAAATCGTTGCCACTGCTTCGAATATTTTCCGGTCCAGCGGACCGATAACCAAATCGGTTTCGCTTAGATCCAGGCTTCGGGCAAGCTTCACTGTATAGGCAGAATCCTTTCGGGTATCGTGCACATGAAGCGTTACCTGTATGCCCTCTTGTTTGAGTTGCTGCAAGGCCAGCAATATTCCCTGGTAATAGTCGCTTACGCCCTCCAGTACCTTATAATCTTTGCTTCCGGGAAGTATTTCTTTATGAAGAGAAAACGGAAGAAACAGCACCACATGGAAATCGCGGTCGAACTCCGGCATAGCTGCCTCTTTCTGTTCCTTTATTTCTTCCTCCTGCTTGAGTTTGTCGGGAATTTCCTCCTCCGTTTGTTCCGTATCTCCGGTCGGTTGCCGGTTATCCAGAACGGTGCCTGTCCGGGAAGCACTGCAGGCCATGCCGGCCATCAGCACCAGGAACAGGACGCCCCAGAGCTTATTCCCATTCGATCGTTGCAGGTGGTTTTGAGCTGATGTCATAGACTACCCGGTTAATTCCTTTTACCTGATTGATGATTTGATTCGATATCCGGGCCAGAAACTCATGAGGCAAATGCCCCCAGTCGGCCGTCATTCCGTCTACGCTCGTTACCGCCCGTAAACAGATCACATTTTCATAAGTCCGCTCATCGCCCATCACCCCAACCGAATTTACCGGGAGGAAGATGGCTCCTGCCTGCCATACTTTATCGTAGAGACCATGATCTTTAAGGCCATTGATAAAGAGTGCATCGGCTTCCTGTGTGATACGCACCTTTTCTGCAGTCACCTCTCCCAGAACACGGATGGCAAGACCCGGTCCGGGGAACGGATGACGGTCCAGGATGGCGCTATCAATCTCAAGTGCCCGTCCTACCCGCCTCACCTCGTCCTTAAACAAAAGGCGCAGCGGTTCCAGCACTTTCAGGTTCATTTTTTCCGGCAAGCCACCTACATTGTGGTGCGATTTAATGGTGGCACTGGGACCTTTTACACTCACCGACTCAATTACGTCCGGGTATATGGTTCCCTGAGCCAGCCAACGGGCCCCTTCTATGGCATTTGCTTCTTCTTCAAAAACATCGATAAAGACCTTACCAATCGCTTTACGTTTGGCTTCCGGGTCAGTCACGCCGGCCAGGGCTTCCAGAAACAAGTTTCCGGCCCGAACTCCTTTGACATTAAGTCCCATATTCGCGTAACTGGCCAGCACGCTGTCGAACTCATCCTTGCGCAGTAATCCGTTATCGATAAAGATACACTGAAGGCGATCGCCTATTGCTTCTTCGATCAGTACGGCGGCCACAGATGAATCCACACCTCCGCTCAAACCGAGTACTACCTTGTCATCGCCTACCTGTTTGCGGATATCGCTTACCGTGCTCTCAATAAAATGTTCGGGAGTCCACTCGTCTTTACAACCGCAGATACCGTGAACAAAATTTTTCAGGAGAAGGCTGCCTTCTTCGCTGTGGGTTACTTCCGGATGGAATTGGATACCGTAGGTGAGTTCGTCTTTGATCCGGAAGGCCGCATTAGCCACCGATTCTGTGGAAGCAATCACTTCAAAATCATCCGGTAAGCGGGTAATGGTATCCCCGTGCGACATCCATACCACCGATGCCGTTTTCATTCCGCTGAACAATTCGGATTTACCGGTGGAGCTAAGCGCCGCCCGGCCATATTCACGGTGCCGGCTGGCTTCTACTTCCCCTCCACCTGTCTGGGCCAGGTACTGAGCTCCGTAACATACTGCCAGGAGCGGGTATTTTTTGCGGATACCGCTAAGGTCGATCTGCGGGGCATGGTGGTCGCGGACGGAATAGGGAGACCCGGAAAGGATCACTCCTTTCACGCTGTCATCCAGCTCCGGAATATGGTTATACGGATGGATTTCCGAATACACATTCAGTTCACGGACCCTGCGTGCGATCAACTGGGTATACTGAGAGCCACAGTCTAGGATGATGATTTTTTCTGTCATACGGGAAGAAGCGGCAAAGTTATCTTTTTTCGCCAAAATCGGCCGGAAGCGGCCGCAGATAAAAAATCAGCCCCAAACATCAGATTTCCTGACCGGAACACGTTGCCCTTTTATACAAATCCCTAACTTACAGGGGTCAAGAAAAACCAATCCGATTTGTTCATGAAAAAACTGATCCTGTTGCTTACCGTCGGTCTCCTGCTCAGCTCCTGCAGCCGTCGGCCTGAAAATGAAGTTGCCCTGAATTCCCGGAATTTCGGAGATGAAGTCCAGGTGCAGCAAAACCTGAGTTTCACCTTCAGCCACGACCTGGTTCCGGAAGAACGGATCGGGAGATGGGATTCCGTGGACTATGCCCGCATAGAGCCCGAAGTTCAGGGTCGATTCAAATGGGAAAGCAAACAGGTGCTGGTCTTTTCACCCAATAAGGGTTTCGATCCCAGTACGGAATATACCATCCGTATCAATGACGCCGTACTCGATTTTGCGAGCGAGAAAAAACTCTACCTGGCCAAAGAACTGAAAGAGGGTTATACTTTCCATACCCCTTACCTCAAACCGGAGAGCCTTTCTGCCTACTGGACCCGTGACAAGGCTTCCAATCAGGTAAAAATCGGGGTCAAACTCCTATTCAATTACCCCGTTGATCCGGGATCACTGCAGCCCTTCCTGGAATTGTATGCCGATGATACCCGGGTTGATTGGGAAGTTAGCGGAAGCGGAGCATCCCGCGACATTACGGTGATGGCCAACCCGGGTGACAAAGGCAAGGAGGATGTCCTGCTTCGGGCAAAAGTCAAAGAAGGTCTTCCCATCGCCGGTATGGAAAAAACAAGCAAGCAGGTTCAGGAAGTGAGTCAGGTTCTCCCCTCCCGCCTGCGACTGGATATTCAGGATATTACTGCCACCTACGAAAACGGAACCGGTACTATCCTGGTGGAAACTTCGCAATCCCTGATAAACACCGACCTCTCAGCCTGCTTTGGGATTTCTCCGCAGGTGGCGACCACTACCCGGACCCTGGACAACGGTTTCAGTATTGAGGGACCTTTTGACCTCACCCAGGTCTATACCCTTACCCTCAACACCAAACTCGAAGGGGAACTGGGTGGCAAGCTGGAAGAGAACTACATCAAAAAACTCAGTTTCGGGGAACTCAAGCCCAGCCTTACCTTCACCCACCAGGATGGCATTTACCTAAGCAGCAAAGGGCAGCGGAATATCGGTATCCATGTCGTAAATGTGGAGGAAGTGCATGTGACGGTGTATAAGATCTTTGAGAACAATATCCTGTCCTATCTGCGGCACAAGTCCTATGGCGACTGGGATTACGATTATGAGCTGGAAGAATATGTGTATCAGTCGCGGTCATACTCCGAAGACGACGAAGGCCATTACAGCCAGGTGATCCTGGAAAAAGACATCCATACCTCAGGGCTTCCCAAGGTTAACGGGGTTCGCCTGCTGAACCTTGATCTGCCCGGTGGAAATAATGAATACCGGGGCATTTATTATGTGAAGGTCAACTCCAAAAAGGAGCGCTATGTAAACGCGAGTAAGCTGGTTTCCGTGTCGGATGTGGGACTTATCACCAAGGTGATGGACAACAAAGTTATGGTGATGGCACACAGCATCCTGGACACAAGGGCTCTGGGAGACGTGGAAGTAAGCCTGGTAAGTAAGAACAACCAGATCATGATGCGGGCAAAAACCGATAACGACGGCATCGTGGTCTTTGATGACCTGGAAAAAAATGCAAGCGGATTCGAACCGGCTATGGTCACCGTGAGGTCGGGCAATGACTTCAACTTCGCTCCTTTCTCCGATACCCGGGTGGAATCTTCCCGGTTTGATGTTGGCGGGCGCTATAAAAGCAGTACCGGTTTTGATGCCTATATCTACGGACCACGTAACCTGTATCGTCCCGGAGAACGTATTGATCTCAACACCATCATACGTACGGAAGCCTGGGAATCTCCGAATGAGATTCCGGTGAAACTGAAACTAATCATGCCTAACGGCAAAGAATTCAAATCGGAAAAGGCTAAAACCAACAAACAAGGAGCGGTGGAAACGCATTTCGACCTGCCCGATTTTGCTCAAACCGGTTACTACCGCTTCCAGGTATACAATGGCAACGATGCTTTGCTAAACACTTACAGCGTTCAGGTAGAAGAGTTTATGCCCGACAGGCTGCGGATCAAGCCCAAACTGGACCGTGACCGCTACAATGTGGGAGATACCGTGCACTTCTCGGCTTTTGTTCAGAACCTGTACGGTCCGCCGGCCGCTAACCGGAAATACGAACTGACTTACCAATTCGACAGGAGGAACTATATCAGCAAGCAATACCCGGAATACTCCTTCCATGGTAATGAGCGAAAATCTCCCTCGGGATTGGTGCGGGAAGGCAAAACGGGAAGCGACGGCATGATCCGGGAAGACCTTTACGTGGATAATAGCTTCAAGGGAACGGGCATGGTTAGCCTCGACCTGTACTGTACGGCTTTTGATGAAAGCGGACGACCTGTAAATATCATGAAAAGTACTTCCATCTATACCCAGAAAACCTATTTCGGGATACGGTTGGAAGACTACTATGTTTCTACCCGGTCGCCGGTAACGATGCGCTTTGTTGCTGTAGACTCCCGTGACAAGTTCAGCCGGGGAGCCAAGGCCGAACTGGAACTGATCCGCCTGGAATGGCAGAATGTGATCGAAAGTGGCGGGTCACACTACCGGTACCGCTCCGTGAAAGTGGAAAAAACCGTTTTGAAAAAGAATATCACGTTTGGTTCCTCTCCCTATGAATTGGCCTACACCCCACTGGTTTCCGGCGAATACGAAGTACGCATCAAAGAGCCCGGCAGTAACGGCTATGCTTATTACCGCTTCTATGCGTATGGATGGGGCAACACCCAGTCTGGCTCATTCAAAGTGGACAGCGAGGGGCAGATTGAAATGGAAACCGACAAAGACCATTACGAAGTGGGCGACCAGGTGAAGGTGCTGTTAAAAACACCTTTCTCCGGCAAGGTGCTGGTAAGTATCGAAAGGGATGATGTATTCGAGTATAAGGTGATTGAAACCGATAAAAAGTCGGCGGAATTCACCTTCACACTTAAAGACGAACATGCTCCGAACGTATACGTTGCCGCCACCCTTTTCCGTCCCATGGATGGAACCGGTATGCCGCTGACCGTGGCACACGGGTATGTTCCTGTAATGGCCGAAAAGAAAAGCTCCCGATTGCCGCTGGAAATTATGGCCGTGGATAAGAGTCGCTCGAAAACCAAACAGAAGATCACCATCAAGTCGAAACCCAGCTCGGATATTGAGGTCACCTTCGCAGCGGTTGACGAGGGTATTCTTCAGCTACGCAACTTCGACTCTCCCGATCCTCATGCCTTTTTCTACCGGAAAAGAGCGCTGGAAGTAACCAGCTACGATATCTATGAATACCTGCTCCCCGAACTCAGCTCCAAAAAAAGTACGGGAGGTGGAGCCGGTGCTTTCAAAGAGGGCGGACAAAAACGCGCCAATCCTCTGGCCAATAAGCGGGTGAAACTGGTCTCCAAATGGAGCGGCATCCTGCGCACCAACAGCCGTGGTGAAGCCACATACGAACTGGATATACCCCAATTCAACGGCGAATTGAGGCTTATGGCCGTAGCCTGGAAGGACGGCGCTTTCGGTAGTGCCAGCAAAAGTATGACCGTGGCCGACCCGCTGGTGGTCAATACCGGGCTGCCCCGTTTCCTCTCCCCGAATGACGAGGTCTCACTGCCGGTAAACGTGGCCAATACCACGGGCAAATCCGCCAATACCCGGATACGGATAAAAACATCCGGGCCCCTGGAAGTTAACGGCAGCAGCGGAGGAGAACTGACCGTTGCGGCAAACGAAGAAGGTGTAAGCACCTTTACCCTGAAAGCCAAACCCGATATCGGTGCAGGGAAAATTACCGTAGAGGTGAGCGGATTGGGTGAAACCTTCACCGAAGAACTGGACATTACCGTAAGACCCGCTGCCCCGCTTACCTTTAACCATTACAGTGGGATGCTGGAAGCCGGTAACCACCCGATCACGCTGGGTCAATTCAATGACATGATCCCGCAGAGCCGGTCGGTGCATGTGCTGGTGAGTCGCTCTCCCCTGACCCAGTTCACCAAAGAACTGAAAAAGCTACTGGGCTACCCTCACGGCTGTGTGGAACAAACCACCTCCAAAGCCTTCCCGCAACTGTACCTGGCACAGTTTATCAAAGAGCATGTGCATTACCTCTCTGACGAGGATGAGTTGAACCCGGAATTCAATGTAAGGGCAGCCATTACCAAGCTGAGCAGTATGCAGCAGTATAACGGAGCCATGAGTTACTGGCCCGGAAGCTATAACGAAAGTTACTGGGGTACCGTTTTCGCTACCCACTTCCTGCTGGAGGCCAAAAAAGCAGGCTATGAAGTGAACCAGAATGTGCTGGACAAGGCATTGAGCTACCTCAGCTATAAGAACCGGGAAAAATACTCCGAGCCCGAATGGTACATGCACAATGGCATGTGGACCACCCGACGGATTGTAAACCGAGCCCAGGTATATGGCCTGTATGTACTGGCCCTGGCCGGTAAGGCCGATAAGCCCCTGATGAACCATTATAAGGCCAATGCCAGCCTGCTGGCCTCCGATTCCCGTTATTTACTCGGAGCTGCATTTGCCATGATCGGCGACCGCAAGTCTTTCGAGCAACTGGCTCCCATAGGTTTCCCCAACGAAACCCTGCGTGCGGAACTGGGCGGAAACTTTGCCTCCAATGTCCGAAACATGGCCATTAGCCTGCATACGCTGATCGAGGTGGACCCGGATAACAAACAAATCCCCGACCTGACCCGAATGCTCTCGGAACAGTTCAAACTGAGGCGTTACCACAATACCCAGGAACTGGTCTTTACCCTGCTATCCCTGGGCAAACTCTACCGTTCGAATGCCGGCTCCAACAGTTCTGCCATTGTCAAAGCCGGAAATAAAATTATCGGTCGTTTTGATGGAAGCAAGGACCTGAAGATTCTGCGTGATGATATTGAAGACGGGCATCTCAGCATTGAGGTAAACGGCAGCGGTAAGCTTTATTATTATGCTGAAGTGAGCGGAATACCGGCAAACGGAGAGGTGGATGAACGCGACAATTACCTGCGTGTGCGGCGCAGTTTCTATGACCGTTTCGGGAACCCAATCACCAACAACCGGTTCACTCAGAATCAGCTGGTGGTGGTGAAGATCTCCGTAAGCTCCATTATGGGAACCAGTATTGAAAACGTGGCGGTCACCGATATGCTTCCTGCCGGTTTTGAGGTGGAAAACCCCAGGTTGAATGACCTGCCGGGAATGGATTGGATACGCGATAAGTCAAGCCCTGACTATTATGATTTCAGGGATGACCGGGTAAATCTGTATATGGAAGCCTTCAGTTCTCAGCGAAACTATTACTACATGGTGAGAGCGGTGTCGAAAGGCCGCTACCGGCTCGGACCGGTGGCCGGAGATGCTATGTACAATGGAGAATACCACAGTTACCACGGAAGCGGATGGATTACGATAGAGTAAACCGAAAATACGTTTCAACGGTTATCTGATTATGCGGAAGTTTCTGAAGTGGAGTGTCTGGGTCTTCCTGTTGGTATTGGGATGCCGGGCGGTGAATCCGGTAATGATCCGGCTTGAAAACGATAAAACCAGTGTTAGCACCGGCGAAAGCTGGAACGGGAAACTGGAAAACGGGAAACGTATGCCAGGGCACGGAGAGAACTTCTCCGGAGTAAGCGACATGCTCCTGGCCATGGGGCGAAACGGAGTACACAGTGAGTTGCGAAAACTGGTGCTCGCTGTTTACGATACACTCAATACCCTTCATCCGGAATGGAATTACCTGTATGGAGAAACAGGCTGGGTGAAGGGTGGTCGCTTTTGGCCGCATTACACGCACCAGAACGGACTAGTCATTGACTTTATGGTTCCGGTGATCGATTGCCGGGATTCTGGCCAGGAACTACTTGGAACCAGTATCTTCAGGAGGTTTGGGTATGCTTATGAATTCGACAGTACAGCCCGGAGTGGGAACCTCTGCATCAATTTTGAGAGTTTGGGTGCCCACCTTTATTTCCTGCAGACATTGGGACCCGCTTATGGCATCCGGATCAAACGGATCATTTTTGCACCCGAGTTCCTTCCGCAACTTTACGCGACGAAATACGGGGAATCCCTAAAAGGTATTTTGTTCACCTACAACAAAGGTTGGCTCCGTCATGACGACCACTATCATACGGAATTCAGCTATTCGCCTCCTTCCGGTAACTGACAAGGCGTGTCCACCAACAGAAATGCATCGTCAATGCCCAGGGTAACCGCCTGGAAAAAGTCGTTGCAGTAATCATTCAGGTTGCCGTACAGTTTGATCTGTCCCTGGATAAAGTAGGCTTCGGCAAAATCGGGATTGAGTAAAATAGCCGTTTTACAGTCGGTAAGGGCACTTTGCAGGATCACCGCATCGGTCTTCGACGCTTTGAAACGACGCGGCTTTTCCATATAGAACATCCCAGATGCTTCAGAGGTGCGGTAAAAAAACCGGACTCTTTTATTTCCTGTCCGGATGGCCTTTTTCAGCAGGAGGCGGGCACGGATGACATAGGCCGGAGAAAACTCGGGGGCTTCCAGGATTACCTGATCCAGGATACGCATGGCTTCATCATCCCGATCGGAAGCTCCGAGAATAGTCGCTCTTAGCACCCTCAGGGAGACTAAGGGAGATTCAGGTACTTTTTCAGCCAGAAACAAGGCCTTGTCCGCACAAATCAAGGCAGAATCCATCAGTCCGAGGGAAAGGTAGGATTTAGCCATGCCGTCATAAATGCTGGAATACATCTGCCTCATATACAACGTGGGGTTCACCTCCTGCGAGCGCAAGGTGTAGGAATTGATCACATCTTCCGGAATTTCGGAGGTCTCCCTGAGCGACATGGAATAGGCATCGATGGCCTGACGGTAGTTACGCAGGCTGAGCAGTGCATTCCCCCTAAAACCCTGGAGCAAGGGATGATAGGGCCACTTAACAATACCGGCATCAAAAGCTTCAATGGCCAAGCGGTAATCTCTCAGTTCCATCGCCACAAAACCCCGTTGGTAGTAAAACGAAGGCGACAGGGTATCGCAGTGATTGTTCAACATGGCTAATGCTTCTGTTTTCATATCCTCCCTGGGAAAAGAAGCCACCTCCAGTCCCCGGAGGCAAGCCGCATAATCCGCACAACTGGCATCAAGTTGTCCCCTTCCGTAATAAATACCGGCCCGGTTGTAGTATGCCAGGGCATTGTCCGGATTGATCGCCACGGTGCGGGTATAGCTTACCAGTGCGGAATCATCCCTACCCATGGCTTCTTCTATCGCGCCTTTACCCAACCAGTAATCGGCATTGGTGGCATTCAGTTGCAGGGCCTTCTTTACATCAATGAGGGCATAGTCGAGTTTGCGCATCATATAATACGTATAGCCCAGCTGAAAGTGGTACTCAGCCACTCTAGGAGCCAGGAGTACGGCATTGGAAAAATCCTCCACAGCCTTTTCATACTTACCAAGACGGAACAGGTACATGCCCCGACCATAGTGGTAATCGGCTACGAGCGGATTAAGTTCAATGGCCTTGTTGAAATCCAGTCCGGCCTTTAGGTCCTCCCCTCTTGATTCGCGTATCTGAGCCCGGATAAAATAGTTGAATGAAGCGGTATCCTCCGCCTCTATGGCATAATTGGCCTGTTCCAGGGCATCATTAAGGAAACCGTTTTGAAGACTAAACATGGCCAGTCCGATATAACACCGGCTGCAGGAGGAGTTTAGACTCAGTGCAGCCAGCAGGTCTTCAGCTCCTTTGGTGAAAGAGGAAGCATTGAGCTTGCTCCAGCCGCGGTTCATCAGGTAAACGTCGTTTTTCGGCTCTTCCTTCAACAACTCATCATACAAGGCAATTGCCGAAAGAAAATCACCCTGCTTCATGTAGCTCTCCGCACGGGCAGCTTTGCCGGATTTGGGTTGTGCCATTGCCCCTCCGGTGAGGAGCAGGAAAATAATAACCGTTAACAGGAAATAACTGTACTTCATGAGGCAACGAAGATAAGGTCTGCAGGAAAAACGACGGATGGGAGTCAATCTCATATTTACCCAGACGGATAAAGCAGAAAAAGGGTCACAAAAACATTTTCGATTGTGGGGCTTTAAGGCTAATTTGCGCCAAATTTTTAGACATGAGCGTTCTCGTTAATAAAAATTCCAAAATAATCGTACAGGGATTTACCGGAAGTGAAGGAACTTTTCACGCTTCTCAGATGATTGAATACGGTACTCAGGTAGTAGGCGGGGTGACTCCGGGAAAAGGAGGAAGCACCCATCTGGACCGTCCGGTATTCAATACCGTTCAGGAAGCCGTTGAGAAAACCGGAGCGGATGTTTCCATCATTTTTGTGCCGCCGGCATTTGCCGCCGATGCCATTATGGAAGCCGCCGATGCCGGTATCAAAGTTATTGTGTGTATCACCGAGGGAATTCCGGTGAAGGACATGATCGATGTTAAAGCCTATATCAAAAAGCGGGACTGCGTGCTGATCGGGCCGAATTGTCCGGGAGTGATCACTCCGGGAGAAGCCAAGGTGGGTATCATGCCCGGTTTTGTTTTCAAAAGCGGCAAAGTTGGGATCGTTTCCAAATCAGGAACCCTTACTTATGAAGCTGCCGACCAGATTGTTCGGGCCGGACTCGGTGTCTCCACGGCTATCGGGATAGGCGGTGACCCCATCATCGGTACTCCTACCCGCGAAGCGGTGATGATGCTGATGAACGACCCCGAAACCGACGCGATCGTAATGATCGGTGAGATCGGTGGAAACTACGAAGCACTTGCTGCGGAATGGATCAAAGAAAACGGTACCAAGCCGGTAGTTGGGTTTATTGCCGGACAAACTGCTCCTCCGGGACGTCGTATGGGTCATGCCGGTGCGATCATCGGAGGCAAAGACGATACAGCCGCCGCCAAAATGGAAATCATGCGCAAATGCGGAATCCATGTGGTGGAGTCACCTGCCGAGATCGGAAGCGCTATGGCTGCCCTGATGAAAGCAGGCGCCAGCAACTAAACCCAGCAACTAAACGATACATAAAGGTTAGAAATCAGTCAAGCCACCCCTTTTCGGGTGGCTTTTTTTATGGAAGAAAAATTCAGTCCCGTATCAGGGTTACAGTTCCTTTGTACTCCACCTCAGGCTTACCCGTGGTTTGATGGCGGGCAATGACGTAGTAAACTCCGGCCGGTAACGGTGCTCCGCTATCTTTATCTCTTCCATCCCAGCAAAAGCCCAGGTCTTCGCTCTCAAAAACCAGCTGTCCATAACGGTTATAGATTTCCACCTTCACCCGGTCACAAGGCTGCAATCCGTCAAAACGGTAACAGGGGTTGAGGTCATCGGGGCCCGGTGTAAACACATTGGGGATATTCAGCGTTGAGTTGGCCGGAGGAGTCAGCACGATATCCTTCTTCAGGGTATCCGCACAGGGGCTTCCCGGGTTGGTCACCAGGGAGACCGTATAGGTTCCGTATTCGGCATAGATATGTTCCGGTTCCTTAACCGACGAAGTCTTTCCATCACCAAAATCCCAGAAATAGCCCAGGGGGGCATCGTCTCCACTGATCAGAGAGAAGGTAACCTTATCCGCACAAGGTGCGATTTCCGCAGTAAAGTCAGCTTGTTGTTTATCGATCACCTGGATCTCTATGCTCACCGAATCGGTCATGTTACAGCTCAGGGAATCCTCTGCCCAGAGATAGGCCACATATTTTCCCGGTTGTGTATAGGTATGGGTGGCATCAAACGTCGTATCCGTGGTTCCGTCACCGAAGCGCCATTCGAATTTGGTTCCCTGGTAGCTTTTATTGGTAAAATTTACCGTAAGCGGCAGGCATCCTACCAGCGGGTTTGCCACAAAATCCGTTTCCACCGCATAGGAGATCTGGAAGTCAAGCTTAAATGAAGCATTGCTGCAGCGCGGACTCAGGTTGGTGGGAAATACGGCGCCGGGGGTGGTGGGAATATCGGAAACAAAACTCTGTCCGGAGGGTGGGCAGCTACCGCATACCGAATGGTAAACCACTCCCCTCTTATCGAAACGGCTGGTCCCGCCGTCCACATGGTCATTGGTCTGTGTACCACCGAAAAAAGTGGCAAAAATGAGGTTCTGGGCATTCTTATCCAGTACACCCAGGTAAAAATCGTTGCCATCGGTTTGCGACTGTATCGCATCCGGCGTTACCGGCAATCCTACCGTAGAACCCACATGGCCCACTCCTTCATCAGAACCCCATCCGGCAAAGTAGATGTTATAACAATTATCCACCAGGAAAGCCGTAGGCGAAAGGTTGGGATCGTTTTGCCTGCTTCCCAGGGTGGTTGAAATCAGCATGGAATCCAGGGCTTCATCCAGCTTTACAATAAACTGTCCGCCGCCTGCATAGTGGTAAGGATTTCCGATTATCGGGAAGGTTCCGCTGGTTTGACCGTAGGCATAGACATGGTTCTTGAGGTCAAAATCCACAAAATAAACCTGGTCATACAATTGGGTGCCCATTAAGGTGGAGGCCAGCAGGAACTTGTTAGTCTGATCGATACGCAGGATCATACCGTCCACTCCCCCCAGGCGATCCGGATAGACGGCATTGGTAGTGGTTACGATATTGGTACTTAACGTTCCCCCTCCGCTGATCAGGTTGCTGTTTCGGTCAATACGCAGAGAATACAAAGCATCGTCGCGATCGCCGCCCCAGTAAGTCCCCCAGATCACTTTTTCGAGCGAGGAATCCAGTTCCATAATGAGACCGTCATAGCCTCCTCCCTTTTTGCTTTGCAAGGCATTGGAAGAAATAGCGATCCCGGAATCCGACTGCGTACAGGAAGCAAAAAAGATATGCCCGTTGCGGGCTACCTGCACATCGCCCCGGTAGTTATCGGCGTAATTATAGATCAATGCCGAACCATCAAGGACCCCGTCATCTCCCGGACCTCCGATGTACGTCGCTCCAAGTAATGCAGAGCCGTCGAACGCAAATTTGACCAGAACAATATCTGATTTCCCTCCCAGTATGGTGTCATGTCCGAGGCTATCCATAGGAAAATCCCCTGAATATGTGCTGCCCAACACCACAAGCCGGTCGTCGGCATCCACCACCAGGCTATGCGGGTAATCGTTGTCCGTTCCTCCCAGATAAGTCGCCCAAAGCAAGTTATGGCCACTCGAATCATACTTGCTGATAGCCATATCGCATTGAAACCCGCCGTAGGGGCCGCTGGTTCCGACAAAGCCGGCAGGATCATACTGAAAAGCTCCGCTGGTAGCCGGGTATCGGCCATTGGGCCGCACGGGATAGGCCTCGGTAACATTGCCGGCTGCGTACAGGCTTCCGCGACTGTCATAGGTGGCGGTAAACCCGAAATTATCGGCTGAGGAACCCGAGTAGGTGGCAAAAACAAGCACCGGCGGATCGATAACCAGGGTGTAGTTGGTGTCGTAAGGTTCAACTGCGTATCGGAGCACACGCCCTTCCAGCGCATAATGGCATTCCACGGTTTCCTTTCCTTCGGGTTTCAAAATCCAGGCTTTGGGCACATCCTCCACGAGGTAGTTTATCGAAGTACGGATGTAGAGTTTTCCATCGTCCAGAAAAAGGTCTTCCGCCCCTTCATACTGCACCCGAATATCTTGGTAGTCCGCACCCGGGAGTACGATCCAATCGCATTTCAGCCCCTGCCGGTCGCTGTAAACCTTCAAATCGATACCCGGGTACAGGTTTTCATACTGCACCTCCCCGAAAGCCTGCACATTGGATGCCCACTGTGAGCGATCACGGCCTTGGATGAAGTTATAGTGATAGGGAAAAGGAGAATGGGCCTGCGGACCATTTTCCTGAGCACCGAGGAAACGGGTGCGGATCGTATGGTAACGGGCTTTAAATCCCTGAGGAAACGGTTGACGGTGGTGTACGGCTTCGATGATTTGCCTTTCGTCATCGCCATGCACCATTTGGTAGGTAAATCCTTGTTGTTCGAGGAAGAGCCTGCCTGCAGAAAGGTTAGCCCGGTAGCGGACATTCGAATGCCATTGCCCCTTATTCGCAATAAAAGTAAGGTGTTCCTGGGCATACAGAGAGCAAACAGAGCCCATTAGCAAGGCAATAGCCACCAGCCAGTTCTGTTTTACCCCCATCAAATCAAAATTAAGGATTCTGCTCAACTAATAGCTAGACCACATTTCTTCGCAATAAGTTGTTTCCGTATTACAGAAGAACAATTTTTCATACCGAAGCCTTTATCTTCGCGCAAATTTTTACCATGGCGCACGAATTATCCGAACAGGAAGTACAGCGAAGAGAAAAACTGCAACAGTTGCGGGACCTGGGCATTGAGCCTTACCCGGCCGATTTGTTTAACGTGAACGTGACAGCAGCGGATATCAAGGAAAACTACGAACGCAACAAACTGGATTATAAGAACATCAGTATTGCCGGCAGACTGATGAGCCAGCGGATCATGGGAAAAGCTTCCTTCGGAGAATTGAAGGACCATACCGGCCGGATACAGATCTATGTGAACCGGGATGAAATCTGCCCGGATGAAGACAAAACCCTGTACAATACCGTTTGGAAAAAATTGCTCGACATGGGTGATTTTATCGGGGTAACCGGTTATGTATTCACTACCCAGGTAGGTGAGATCTCTATCCATGTAACCGGACTCACCCTGCTGAGCAAAGCCCTGAGACCGCTCCCGGTAGTAAAAACCGATGCCGAAGGAAACGTACACGATGCCTTTGCCGACCCGGAACAGCGGTTCCGTCAGCGGTATGTCGACCTCATCGTGAACGAAAAAGTGAAAGGCACTTTCGTGAAACGCACGCAGATCATCAATGCCATGCGTGAATTCTTCAATAACAGCGGCTACCTGGAGGTTGACACCCCAGTGCTGCAATCCATACCGGGAGGAGCTGCTGCCCGTCCCTTCGTGACGCACCACAATGCCCTGGACATGCCGCTGTACCTCCGTATCGCCAATGAGCTTTACCTCAAAAGGTTGATCGTAGGTGGGTTTGATGGCGTGTATGAATTCTCCAGGAACTTCCGGAACGAAGGCATGGACCGTACCCATAATCCGGAGTTCACGGTGATGGAGATTTATGTAGCCTACAAAGATTACAACTGGATGATGGACTATACCGAGGCCATGCTGGAATATGTGGTGACCAAGGTTAATAACGGAGAAACCAAGGTACAACTCGGGGACCAGGTCATCGATTTCAAACGTCCTTTCCCAAGGGTGACCATGTACGACGCTATCCGGGAATATACCGGTTACGATATTTCAGGTATGGATGAAGAAGCGCTGCGGGGAGTATGCAAGGAGCTGGGCATCCATACGGATAAAAGCATGGGCAAAGGCAAGCTGATCGACGAGATTTTCGGAGAAAAATGCGAGAAGAACTTCATACAGCCCACCTTCATTACCGATTACCCCATTGAGATGTCTCCTCTTTGCAAGCGGCACCGTGATAACCCGGAGCTCACCGAACGTTTTGAGCTGATGATTAATGGCAAGGAGATCGCCAATGCCTACTCGGAACTCAATGATCCTATTGACCAGCGTGCACGCTTCGAAGAGCAGCTGAAACTGATGGATCGTGGCGACGACGAGGCCATGTTCATCGACCAGGATTTCCTTCGGGCGCTGGAATACGGCATGCCGCCTACATCCGGAATGGGAATCGGGGTAGACCGCCTCGTGATGATGCTGACCAACAACGCCTCCATCCAGGAAGTGCTGCTTTTCCCGCAGATGCGCCCGGAAGTGATGGACTGATTCCCGCTTGTTGTTCCTTACTAAAGCGACTTATGAACCCTGACTTCTTCCCGGCCCATTAAAGCGCCGAGCAGGATCAATGCCAGTGCCAGCAAAAAGTAGGGCAGGTGCATGAGGGGATAGAAAAAGTCCTTGTTCATGATCAATTGAGTACAAAGCCAAAGGAAGAGAATATCTCCCTGTATGAATACCAGGAGATGGTACCGCTTTACTTTTCGAATAACCAGTGCGGCAAACAGCAGACTAAGCAACCCGTTCAACACCAGGAGAATGATGCCCGGTATCCGGTAATCATCGAAAGGAGTATTTTCCAGCAGCTCCAGGGGAATGCGGATATCGCTGCCGCTGGGATCTGCAATCAGGCCCCAACCACCTGCCAGGGCAGAGATGCCCAGAACCAGCAGGAGACAAATGGACAGTATTCTTAGGGATCTTAGTTTCATCGTAGCGTTTCAATTTGCAGGGTGGAGTCCACCGCTTCCCGGAACCGGGTAAGATGGCCTTTGTTCAATTCGTAATGCATGGGAATTGTAAGTCCCGGACGAAGTTGATTTACCAGGGCGGCGGCTGTCTCCGCATCCATGGTCAGTTTATCGTTGCCAATCGGGATCAGGGCTACATCAATATCCGTAAGGATATCCATTTCCGGGATTCGTTCCGTATCACCGGCATGATAAATCCGCAGGCTGTCGTTCAGCGTTAACACATATCCCACATTGTATTTTTTCGCCGGATGCGCTTTCACCCAAAGAAAAACGCGGGAGAAACTGTATGCCGGCACGGCCACAGCGGACCAAGCATCCAGCCTGACCGTATCCCCCGGCGCAACTTCCCAAACGGCATACCCGTAACGTGACAAGCGCTTGGTTACGGATTCAGGACCAAAAATCACTGTTTCCTTTTTCACCAGGCCCCGAATGGTGGAAGGAGAAAAATGGTCCGGGTGGGAATGGGTGATCAGGATATAGTCGGCTTTTTCCGTGGTATCCGTTTCCACCGGATCAAGGTAGATCACTTTTTCTCCGGACCTGATCCGGAAGCTAGCCGGGAAAAAATCGGATTTACTCACCCGGATAGCTCCCCAGGTAGTAAGCACGGTGTTTTCGGAAAGGGCAACGCTTCGGGGTAAAGGATCACGAAGATCGCTTACCTCTATACGGATCAATGTGCAAGACGAAATCAGCAGGATGAAGCCCATCATCCATACGGAAACAGGAAACCGAAGGGTCTTACAATTCTTACAATCCGACATCGGAAGTACAAAGATGTCAGGATGTTAGCAGAGAAACTATGAGGAATGTCAGGAAAGGCGTGAATGACTCCTCAGGTTCATCCACGCCACTGTATAGTTTCCTTTTATACCTGTTAAAACTGCACCTTAAACGTGGGCATCACAAAGAAGCCGGTATGGTAAAAGGTGTTGTAACGGCCGGTTTCCGGGATGAATTCCCGCTGGTAAATATTCTGCCGGCCGGTCAGGTTCTGAAAATCCACGGCAAACTCCGAATAAAATTTCCGGTAATTGATACGGTAGTAAATCCGCAGGTCCATCCGAAAATAAGCAGGAAGCCGTTCGCTGTAAACGTTGTCCCGATCATAAACCACTTCTCCTTCCAGGATGGATGCAGCCTCGTTCACCGGGGTATAGGGTTTGCCCCCGGCCTGCGTCGCCCGTAAGTCGGCGCCCAGGGCAAAACGTGTATTGAACCAATACTCGTAACCAGCCAGGGCATTCCACATGTAACCGAGGTTGAACACCGTATTGTGCCACTCCGTACCGTGCGACCGGAACTGGCTTTGGTATACCGTACCGTTCAGCATGAAGTAGTAGCCTTTCGACAGGAATTTCTCCAGGGTAAGCTCCACACCGTAATTCCGGCCCTCCCCCCCGTTCACCAGGCTGTCTTCGTTGGGGATATAGAAATCGGCACCCACATTGATCAATGAAAAATCGGAATTCGGGTCTTCCTTAACCGGCACACCGGACAAACGCTGGTAATAGCCCTCGGCCTTCAGCCGGAAATCTTTGCTAACAGAATAGTCATAACCTAAAACCACATGCTGTGAACGGGTAAATCCCAGGTTCTTATTCGTAAGGACCGGTCCACCGGGAGTATGTGTTTCCACAAAATAGACCGTCCGGGGCTGCATCTGGTTATGCAGTCCATAGGAAAGCGAAATTTGCTGTTTCCGGTTCAGCGCATAACGCAGTGCCGCCCGCGGCTCCAGGGAAAAGGAGGCATTGTAGAACAGGTACTGGCCATGAACGCCAAGCCTTGCCCGCCATCTTTCATTAAAAATGTACTCGTCTTCCGCATAAACCCGAAGCAGGTTGAGCCAGCCTTCGGCATTCACATAAGTTCCGAAACTTCCGTCTTCCAGCAAACCTTCTTCATCATAACCAATAGCATAGCTATCCCAACGAATACCGGCTCGTACCATATTCCGGCCACTGGTTCGCAAGGTGTAATCAGTAAAAAGGGAATACTTGGTTTCCCCAGAGCCTTCCCGGAATATCTGCCGGCTGTCACCGCTTTCCAGGCTGAACGTATCGATATGCGTCCGGATATTGTTCCGCAGCACGGATACCCCGCTTTTGAGGTAGCTTTTCCGGTTGATGCGGTACATTCCGTTCAGCCCACCCAGATAGAGGTCGGACCCCACGCGTGAATGGAAACCGTATGGGGTAGCCGGAGTCCGCTCTTCTTCCTGCTCCCGGTCATCCAGGTCAATATAGCTGGTGCTGGCTATGCCGATAAAAGACAGGTCCAGCTTATCAGAAACAGGGATATCCACTTTGGTGGTGAAATCCTGGTATTTCGGGTTCACCCCGAAATCGATACCCAATGCCGACATGGCGTCCACAAAGGAATAACGGTAAACGGCCATGAAGCTGGCCGGGTTCTTCTTTTTGCTGAGAGGGCCCTCCGCCCCGGCTTCCAGACCGTTCCAGCCGGTTTGAAACCAAAACTGGTAATTATTGGGGTTAGGTCTGCGCAAATGCAGATCGAATACCCCGGCGGTGGCATTTCCATAGGAAGAAGGAAAGGCACCCGTCAGAAAATCGGAGTTATCGAGGAGATTGATATTCAGAAGCGTGATGGTATTACCCGTCAGCCCGATTCCCCCGTAATGGTTGGGATTGGGGATTTCGATTCCATCCAGCCTCCAGAGCAGTCCGGTGGGTGAATTGCCCCGGATAACGATATCGTTACGGTCATCGCGCTCGGGAACCACCCCGGCATAGCTTCGTACCATCCGGGCCGGATCACCCAGGGTACCGGCATAGCGGTAGGCTTCATCCAGCGAAAAACTCCTTCCGCTGGTGTAGATAGCCGGATTAACGGGCTTATCTTTTTCAAAGTCTGCGCGTATCTCCACCTCGGCTATCTGAAAGGTGGAGGCTTCCATTGCCACCTCCAGGTAAGGCTGATGCCCCGTGGTAAGCAGCAAGGGAATAGTACGCGTTTCATACCCCACAAAACTGACCACCAATACAGGCCTGCCAGTGGGCAGCTGCATCTCAAAGGAACCGTCGGCTGCAGAGATCGTCCAGACCTGCTGCTGCTTCCCTTCCACGATAAAGGCCCCTTCCAGAGGCTGCCGTGTTTCCCGATCGATTACTTTACCGGTTAGTTTCTGAAGCTGATCGGCTTCTGTTTTCCTGGCCGGCAGTACCACCAGGGTGCCGTCAACTTGCTCAAAACGGATTTTGCAGGCCGCAGCCAGTTTCTGAAGCAGTTCTTCCAATTCATAGGTTGCCGGGGCGAACTCCACCGGCATATTCAGGTTAATATGGTCTTCGGAGAGGGTAAAACTCCGGGAGGATTGTTTTTCTATAGCTGAAAAAACCAAACCGAGGGTACTGTCGGCCGCAGTCAGGGTTATGGATTGTGCCCGGGATGCCGGGACGGATAATAGGAGAATAACCAGTAAAGCGAAAAATGCCTTGCTTTTCATTGAATCTGTGGGTTTCCGTGTTGTTTTATGGATGGATTATGTACTTATTGAGCGGGTTGAATGATGAGGTAAGCGTTCTCACCGGTTTTCCGGTACTCCAGCTGCCGGGCGCGGGTGATGGCACGAAGCACCGTTTCCGGGTCGGCATCTTCAAAGCGACCGCTAACCGTATATCCGGCAATTTGCGGATCATCAAACCCAATGGTGATTCCGTATTGCCGCTTCAAGGTGCGGGCTATTTGTTCAAAGGAGCTGCGCTGAAAATCTAGCTGATTATGCGTCCATGCCAGGATGTGCTCCGCTTCGAATTCGCTAACCTCTGCCTCCGGCACACCCGGTTTGAAGCGGGCTTGCTGACCGGGCTTCAGCATGGCAGTATGGTCCTTTTTTCTTACCCTGACCGATCCTTCCACCAGGGAAATAGCGATCAGGGAATCCTCCGGGTAGGCATTGACGTCAAAAGAGGTTCCCAACACCCGGGTTTCCACTCCCCTGGAACTTACTGTAAAAGGTTTGTCGGGGTTATGGGTTACCTCAAAGTAAGCCTGACCGGTAAGTTCCACCCTCCGGCTGCTCCCATCAAATGCTTCGGGGTATTTGAGTATACTTTCGGCACCGAGCTTCACCCGGGTGCCGTCGCTCAGCGTGATCTCCCGTTGTTCACCGGTTGAAGTGGCCAGTGTCTTTAATTCCGGGATATTGACCGCATACCGGATCAGGAACCCGATACCCAGTAAAATGACCAGGGAGGCGGCAATGCGGAATACCGGGATACGGTAGCTTCGTGGCAACTGTACCCGTTTTCGCAAGTCGTGGTAAACGGCCTGTTTCTCTTCTTCGGAGGAAAATACCGCCTCTTGATTCTGTTGCAGGAAATGCTCGCTGACACTTTCAATCAGCCTGAGTTCCTCTTCCGTACACTGCCCCTGCAGCTTTTTATCTAACAGTAAACGAAATTCTTCCTTTGTCATCGTTCCGGGTGATATTCCTTAGAATACCCGAAAGCGATCGGCACACGTAAGGGAAAAGAAAAAAAATCGATTTTTTTTTTTGTGCAGACACAAAGGGTCCTCTGTCAAGACAGGAAACCCGGAAGTAACAGGATCAGTATTTTCATTTTTTTGCGGAGGAATTTCAGGGCATTGGAGATGTGGGTTTCCACGGTGCGTTGTGAAAGGTTAAGTCTTTCTGCGATCTCCTGGTTAGAGAGGTGCTCGAAACGGCTTAGCCGGAATACTTCCCCGCACTTGTCAGGTAATTCTTCCACCCAGGCCTGTATATGCTGTTGAAGCTCCTCCTTGTGAAGCATTTCCTCTATGGAATCAGACGCAGGTATGGATTCGAGGTAGGCTTCGTGTTCGTCGGTAAGTTTGCCATCCCGCCATTCCTTGTATACTTTGAATTTAACTGCCTGGATCAGGTATGCCCGGATATTGGTGTTGAGAATTTCCTTTCTGCGTTCCCAGAGGCTGAGCCAAACATCCTGAACAATGTCTTTGGAAAGTTCACTGTCGTTCAGGAGGCTTTTAGCCAATACATACAGCTGTTCCCAGTAACGATCGAACAGGACATAATAAGCATGTTCGTCGCCCGATTTAAGGCGGTCGACAAGGGCCTTGTCTGACGTATTTTCCTCCCTATGTGTGTACATCCGGAGAGCTGGGATGTGGTAAAGATAGGACTATCTGATTCAGGATTCCCGAAGCAGTTCAGGGGAAGTCAATTCCAGGCTGGCAACACGGAGCATTACCTCCCTCTCACCTCAATTTCCACCCGACGGTCGTATTTGTCGCCCTTACCCAAAGGCTCACTGCCACCGCGACCTTCATAGCTAAGACGCTCTCTTTTGATCCCGTTTTTGACGAGGTACATATACACTGCCTCTGCTCTTTTCACCGAGAGGTTCATCTCATTGGTAGCGAGATTCAACCCGTCGGGAGCGTTGGGTGTACAACAAACATGACCGATGATATTAATCCGCAGGGTTGGGTTGTTTTGCATGACGGCCAGCAAGGTATCCATCACCGGGAAAGATTCAGGAAGCAAAACGGCATAACCGCCTACAAACAGCAGGTTCTCCAATACCAGCTTATCCCCCACTTCCATAGTGGCCAGATCCTTTTTAGCAGATTCCGGCTTGTTTCCGTAAACCAGTATGATCCGGGTACACCGGTTATTCTGACGGGCGGCGGAAACAGAAACGGAATCGGTAGTTACACTCTCCAGTTCCAGCTCTCCCAACCACTCTACATCGGTACTCACCCCGGGGTATTTCCCCGATAAAACAAGGGCTATGGTCTGTGCCCGTTTCCTGGAAAGATCGCGGTTATACGCCTCGCTGCCTACATCGTCGCAAGACGCAATGATTCGTATGGACCGAATTTTCTCTTTCTTTCCATCGGGTAATACTCCGTACAGCCTGTCCAGCTCGGCTGAGTCCGGAATAAAAACGTCGGTTGGATAAAATACTTTGTGGCGAAGGGTGTCCTGGGCTTTTAGAACAAAGCCGGCAAACAAGAGAGCAAAAAAGAGAAAGGAGCGGTTCATTCGGTAGTATAACGGGAAAATTTAACAGAAAATTTTGAATACCGGGATATCCCTTACCTGTGCGGGACTGAATCTCAGCGGATCACATGAACATATCCCGTATAGAAGTTTCGGTTGCCCCTTTCATTGGTCACATCGATACGGTACAAATACAAACCTGCCGGCACTTCTATTCCCTGGTAAGTTCCATCCCAGGGAATGTTCTCCGATTGAAACAACGATTCTCCCCAACGGTCGTAAATATGGAGCTTGTAACGTGTAAACCCGGTTAGTACCGGAGCAAATACCGGGTTAAGCTGATCATTACCCGGAGTAAACGCATTGGGAATGGCAATACTGTAAATATCGTGGATACGGATCATTTGGCTCGTACTGTCCATACACCCGAAAGAAGAATAGGCCCTGAGTTCCACCCGGTACCATCCTGTATCCTGGAAAACAAACTGCGGAGTTCTCAAAGTGGAATAAGACCCGTCAGAAGCCAGCCACATAAAGGAGGTGGCACCGGAAGAACTCCGGTTCTCTATGGTAAAATCGGGATTCTCCGTATCGAGAAAATCCGGACTAACCGCAAAGTCTGCCACGGGAGGAGCCTGAACCTGAACAAGGCTGTCGGCATACAGCGTGTCTTCGCATACCCCACCCGGATTCAGGACAATACTCAGCGGGTAATTCCCCTTTGTCTCCACGGAAATCCTGACTGAAAACCCTGTATCCGAGTATGGACCAAGTTGCCAGTCTGCTTCATATACCATGCGGTTCAAAGGAATCAATGATGCCGTGAACATAAAAGGTAAACAACCTTGGTATTGCGGTATATCTATAACAGCCTTAGGTACCGGAGTTCCACTAACCGTGTCCCAGGCCATTAATTGAGTGCATCCGTCTTCCAACCGCACCCGAAAGTAGGTTACGGAATCCGCAGGGTATGCAAATCGGTTTCCCTCTCCCAGTAAAACCGTGTCCCGATACCAGGTGTATCGGTGCTGACCAGTCAATCCCCCGACTCCGGCGGCTGTAAAGCGAAGCGAGTCGGTAAAGCAGACGGAGTCTGTCGCGGCAGATACTGACAGCGGCATTCGGACGGTAATGGAATGTGAGAGGGAATCTGCGGGACTGCTACAACCGTCGCTAAGCCGGAATTGCAGAAGGGTGTCATATAAGGTGGTATAGTTTAGCACATTGCTGTCTCCCAACTCCAGATTACCTGAGCTCCAGCGGAAAGTATACCCGGAAGAATCCCCGCCATGATACCAGGCTTTAACCGATACAGGCTGCCCGATGCAGGCGGTATCCGGTGTGGTAAGCAGGCTATCAACGGATAAAGGAGGCCGAACATCAACATAGACATAGTCGGTATCCGTATCCCCACAACCGGAAGAATCGGAGATGATGATGCGGAATTCGGTACCCTTAAGCGGAGAAGCTATCGGGCGTTTGAGAGTACTATCATTCAATACGTTTGCCGGACTCCAGTCCCACCGGCTGCCACCGGTAGTGCTTAGTCGTATGGATTGTCCATAACAAATCAGGGTATCTGTTCCGGCATCGGCACTGTCGCGGCTATAAACCAGCAGACGTAAAGTGTCACGGCGGTAAAAACTTTGTGCGGGTGGCGCCGTACTACGCAGGCGGATGCGGTAATCAGCACTGGTTTCTACCTGAAAATCCGGGAGTAAGCCCTTCACCGTATCAGATTGATTTCCTGTCAGCCTTCCAAGTTCTCTGACCCCCTGTTCAAAACTGCCGTTCTCGTCACTCAATTCGGCAATGAACTCATTTCCGGATTCAAATGCACCTCGAATGGTGAATGGAATCAGGATGGTATCTCCAGCGCAGTACGGACCAGCGTACACGTCTCCCCGGTATATGGCAAAGGAACCCAGCTTGGCATGAGCCAGGTTCATATTTGAGCCCGGGGGGAGGAAGACCTGGGTGTCCGGTAAATTGAAGCTATCGATAAAAGCAATACTCAACAAGATATTGGCATATTCGTCAATCTGGAAAGACATTTTAGAGGGTACGTCTTCATTCAGTTTGAAGTTCCACAGTACCTGGCCAATGGAATCAAAACGTACAAAACGCGTTTGATGGGGACGCCCTATTGTCGAATTAGTCACTTTGAATCCCCCGAAACTCCCGTTAAATTGGTTACAGACCATCGCTCCATAGATCAACCCGTTTTTCTCCTTCAAACCCGAGATACCGAAATATCCTTTAAGATCGCCATGTGCAAGCCCTAAGGTATCGGTAGCCCTGTCCCATTTAAAATTTCCGAAACGGTCGAAACAGGCTACGTGGGTCATCCACTGATATTCCGTCCCGGAACGGATACCTGGAATGATCTCAATATTACTTTGCTGATCGAGTAGAAAATAAAACATCAATTTTCCGGTGGACAATATTTCCATATATCCATCCAGCATGATGTCTACCTCTTTATGCCACCGGAACCCGGCATTCCCGTTTCGGTCAAAGTCCTGTATTCCGCGGAAACGGGGAGCAGGGACATAATTTCCATCCAGATAATATCCCTTCTTCCCTCCCAGAAAAATCCGCGCAGTTCCGTCAGACAATACGCGGTCATAACCGTATAAATATTCCCCATTCAAGGTACCCAAATAGAGCCGGTATTCGTGAGCCCAGCGGATTTGAACCTGAGGCTCATCCTTCATCACCCATACGGCTTTTCCAATCTCTCCCACACCGTTACATAGAAAACGATGTCCTCCGACATTAAGCGTATCACGGAAATAGAGGCTAAGCAATAGTTCGTTACCGGCACCTGAATAAGTTTCCAGGCTGGGATATATTGGAGAAACAAAGGAGGCCTGTTCCACAATAGGTGTGATACGCTGCAATTGCAGCGAAGTGTCCAGCTTGAACAGGAATACTGAAGTGCGGGCAGAATCAACCGAATAAGTCGTTCCATTATAAGTGAAGCTCCTTTTACCTCGTATCACCGAAAGCAAAAAGATCTCGGAACCGCGTATTTCCGCATCTTGCACCGAGTAGGGAAGTTCGAATTGACGCAGTGAATCTCCCCAGGCGGCATACTTGACGAGATGCCAGGTACGGTTCATAAAACCCGCTCCTGGCTGACCATAAACATCGACAGTATAATAGTGGTTGTCACTATCAATTATATCCAGATCAGTACCCGTAAAATAAGGGTTATTAGTCACACGCAACCATTCAGTAGATTGCGCGGCAAGAGGAAGAAAACGGCCCAGAATGAGGAGTAGAATTAAGCCATACCTCATACTTTATGGATGCTGTTTCACCGGAAAAAGTTGTATATCATTAAAGAAATTTGCGTAAACCAAGTATCGGAATCTATAAGCAGACAAACCTATCTTCCCTTCCCGGCTCTCACCCCCTTCGGTCATACTTTTCCAGCAATTTTACAAACACCTCGAAATCTTTAGGATACGGCGCTTTGATATCCAGGCTGAGGTGTTCGGTATCGAGGAAGAGGCTATAGGCATGGAGGGCGAAACGCTGGATCATGGGTTTTTCTTCCTCCCATTTACCCAGGTTGAATTTCCGTTTGATCTTGCTGAGATACGGAGGATGACCTCCATAGAGCGCGTCATTGGCTATCGGGATATTCTGGGAGGCCAGGTGCACCCGTATCTGGTGCATCCTTCCGGTAACCGGCATACATTCCATCAGGGTAAAATGCTCAAACATTTCCAGGGTGCGGAATAGGGTAACAGCCTCCTTCCCTCCCCGTTCAATCCTTACCTTACCCGATTTGGTTACCAGTACAGGCAAATCAATCACCTGCTCATCCAGTTGCACGGCTCCTTCCACCACTGCGTGGTAGATCTTCTCCACACGACGGTCTTCAAAAGCCATGGCAATCTCCCGGTAAGCATCCGGATGCTTGGCCAAAAGCAATACGCCGGTGGTGTCTTTATCGATACGGTGACACAACTGTAATTGTTCATTGTACTTTTTGGCCAGCCTGATGATGCTGGGAGCATCCGGATCACGCTCATCGAGGGAGGCGAGGTTGGCGGGTTTATTGATCGCCAGGGTATGCTCGTCCTCGTGCAGGATCCAGTCTTCGAAACGCAGTCTCATCGTTTGTTGAATTCCCTCAGCCTCAACCGGGTCAGCACGTTTTTGGTCTGGAGGGGAAAATCACCCCGCATCATCCAGTCGTAATAAGATGGTTCGGTACGGAATACCTCCTGAACGGTTTTGCCTTTGTGTTTTCCGAAATTGAATACTTCCTCACCCTTTTCGTTCTTCACGATCCGGCCTGCAAGGTCCACCAGGTTGGATTGCCCGCTGAAATGGTGCAGGAAATCCAGGCTGGGCTCCAGTTGATCGTATTTCTGAATCTGGGCCCGAAGAATTTCAAATGTGGCCTGGGTATCGGCTTCGGCCGTATGGGCATTGGTCAGCTCCTTGGAGCAGTAGAATTTATAGGCTGCTGCCAGGTTCCGGGGTTCCAGAACATGAAAGATACGCTGCACATCCACAAACTTGCGGTTTTCCGAATCAAAGGGAATATCGTAGCGCAGGAACTCCTCCACGAGCATGGGAAAATCGAAACGGTTGCTGTTGAAACCGGCAAAGTCGCATTGCTCCAGGTAAGCGGCAAGCTCTTTTCCGATCTCGGGGAAGGTGGGTTGTCCGGCTACGTCCTTGTCGTAAATACCATGGATTGCCGAAGCCTGCTCGGGAATCGGGATACCCGGATTAAGCAGGTAACGTTTGCGATCTTCCTCGCCATCCGGCATAAGCTTGATCAGAAATATTTCAATGATGCGATCGTGTGCGGTACTGACTCCGGTCGTTTCCAGATCAAAAAACACCAGAGGGCGATGAAGTTGAATAAACATGAGGGGAGCAAATTAGGGAAGAAGCGGAAAAAGCGAAAGCAAAAGACAAAAAAGCAACAGTCCGGGTTCCCTTCCTGATAGAGCACGCTCGCTTTGACCGATGATTTTTATCCGGTAGGCGATTCATGCAAAAAATCAGAAGCCGTAACATTAGGTTTGCAGCGTGAAGCTCCGGGAGCACTTTCTGATTGCCATAGATGCCATGCGTGCCAACCTTACGCGTTCGCTGATCACCAGCGCGATCATCGCCCTGGGTATTACGGCTCTTGTGGGCATCCTTACTTCCGTAGACGGTATCAAAAATTCCATCAACGAAAAATTCACCGAGATCGGAGCCAATTCCTTCAGCATTGTCGATCACGACGGGGATGTTCGTTTCGGTTCCGGTAACCGGAAAAAGAGGCAGATACTCCCAATCCGCTACCGGGAAGCCGAACGTTTCAAAAAAGAGTTTACCCTGGCTGCTACCGTCAGCGTCTATGCCAATGCCTCCTGGGGCTCTACGGTCAAACACGGTTCCAATAAAACCGACCCCAATGTACGGGTTGCAGGTATCGATGAAAACTATCTGGATGTTAGCGGGTATACTGTCGACAAAGGAAGAAATTTCAGTCCCACGGACCTGAAGCTTAACAACAACTACGCGCTTATCGGCCAGGACGTTGCCTCACGGGTATTTCCGGATCAGGATCCCATTGGAGAAAATATCCTGGTTGGCGCAGCAGCGTATACGGTGATCGGGGTATTGAAGGAAAAGGGCAGTTCAGTAGGCAGTGGCTCCGACCGTATGGTTTGTATACCGGTAACCGTAGCCAAAGAAAAATACCTGAACTCTTCCACCTCCTTCGAGATACTTTGCGGGGTAAGCCACCCTTCCCTGCTCGAACCGGCCATCGGAGAAGCCCGTTCCCTGATGCGGCGTATCCGCTCCGTACCTCTTACGGAAGAAGACGATTTCGACGTGATTATGAGCGACCAGATGGCTAAAGACCTGCTTGAACTGCTGGGTTATCTCACCATTTCCGCGACTATAATCGGGTTGATCACCCTGGTTGGAGCCGCCATCGGCTTGCTCAATATTATGTTGGTATCCGTGACGGAAAGAACCCGGGAAATCGGTACCCGCAAGGCTTTGGGCGCCACCCCGTCGGTAATCCGTATGCAATTCCTCATTGAGGCGGTCACGATATGCCTTACCGGAGGACTATTTGGAGTTCTTTTTGGCATCCTGGCCGGCAACCTGGTATCCTCACAAATAGGTGGAGGCTTCATTATTCCCTGGTTATGGATGAGTATGGGGATTTTCCTCTGCGTACTCGTAGGCACGCTGGCCGGTTTCTATCCGGCATCCAAAGCGGCCCGCCTGGATCCGATCGAAAGTCTCCGTTTCGAATAAAAAAAGCGGGCCGAAGCCCGCTTTCCTGCTTACAAACACCGGAAAAACCTCATCGCTTGATGATAATCTTCTCCGTTAGTAGTAGTCCGCTGTCTCCACTTACCTGAACCACATACGATCCCGGAGCAAGACGGGAAACATTCATCTCAATACGCGGAGTATCCGGTCCATCATACAAGTTCAATACCTGCTGACCGTTTACGGATTGAAGGGTTACCTGTAACCTGCCCTGAGCCGGTACATTCCCGCCCATTTCCACTACCAGGATATCACTGGCCGGATTCGGGTATACCCGGGTCTGCCCCTCTTCTTCCGCTTCTTCCTCCGGTTCCTCAGCCTGCCTTACAGGTGCAATGGTCCGGTACGTAGGGTTACCTGAGAAATCATAGCAACGGTATGGATTGAGAGACACCTGGAAGGGTGCTTGGCGATTATTGGAAGGATTGTCTATGAGCATCATTGGCGCTTCCATCAGCATGGTACTCGGGTGTACGACCTGTTCTTCCAGGAATGCCGTATCGGGTGGCGTCTTGGTGCAGTCGAAATCCCCACAGGAAATACCCAGGCTGTTGTAATCGGCTATCAGCACCTTCAGGTTCAGGGTATTGCGCATCTGATCGTATTTCGGTGCATTCACATAAAAACGGTCGATGCCCATTGCCGCAAAAGTCGGTGAATAGTCGATCAGGGTCAGAGCATCCCCCAATTCGAAGAAGGAGTTAGCCCACAAAGGCGGCGGACTGGCAAAGGGGTTACCCGTTCCACTGCTGGTACGGTAAATTTTGCTTTGGGTATTGACCCAGTGATACGGCGACGGGTTGCTGAGATCAATATGAAGCAGGTTCGCCTGAACATTGTCGTAGTTCGGGGTGTAGGGAGTAGGAATACAGGTGCTGTACTGGTACTCAATCAGTGTAGCCACCGTAATTTGTAATCCCTCACGATGGATGGCATGCGCTGCCCAGTGTCCCCAGGGGTTCCAGAATTCTCCACGCGGACCTGCCGGAGCAAACACATCGTTCACCGGCTGTATCCACCAGCACTTGTTCGCCCTCGGATACATCAGCACCGGGTTCTGCGGGTGTGCAATGTAATTTCCCTGGTTGATGGTCTTATTCCCGAGAATATAATTCTGTCCGTCGGCCTGAATTAAATCGATCCCATAATCAAGAGTTCCGCTACTGTCATCCATACCGCTAACTCCGATAAAATGGCTTTCATGCATAACATTGCCATTCGGGTCCAGTACCAGGCTCATCACCGCACTTCGGTCATCTCCCTTAGGCACAAAGGGAATGGTAAGTGGCACAATACCGTTCACACTGCCTGTTACCCACAGGTAGTTGCTTCCATCCTGCAAAACGGCAATACGTGTAGCCAGGTCAAAGTCCTGCGTACCGCTCCAGTTGGTGTTCCAGTCGTAAGTATGGATAAAGAGACTGTTCAGGTAGTTGATACTTCCCTGCTCAATATCCACCGCCATCACAAAGGCCTGTTTGTTGGTATTGTAATCTGGCATTCCCATTCCAAGGCTGGGTGTGGTGTACCCGCATATATACAGACGGGCTTCGTCTTCCCCACTCACCCAAACGGCAGCGTTCATGGGATACAGGTCGCCTCCCGGCATTTCGTATTCCCGCTGGTCCAGGAGATTGCCCCAGTCATCTATCTGCAGGATCTTAACAATAGTCGCTCCTCCTGTGCGGGCCAACCCGATAATGTACCAGTAGGTGCTATCGCCAAGGGTATAGCTTTGCAGGTCCACTACCCTTTCATCCATATAAGGGGAAGGATATTGTATGGAAGCCAACAGGTTTCCGTCCACCACCCGCATGAGGTGCATGTTATTGAAACCCGATTGACGGAAAATGGTCCCTGCCAAAAGCGCATGATTCACAACATCATTCAGGTAGTCGGGTGGGATGACCTTGGTGGTGTAGTGTTTCACATCCTCCGGCATGGCATACGCCGATCCGCCTCCGCAATTCACCTGCACCCAGATTTCTGCGGTATCCTTACAGCCGAAGGTGTCGGTTCCGATTGCCGTGAACAGGTAACCGGGAGGAGGCGGAGTTACCACGATGCTGTCGCAACGACCGCTACAGGGAATGATCGCCCCGGAATTGGTAGGGCTGTACCATTCGTATTTCATGGCTCCACTGGCATACAAGGTCACCGGGGTACCGCAATAAACTCCCGGAGGAGAAGGCGGATTGCCAACCAGGCTCACCAGCGGGCGGCTACGCGGCGTCACAAATATCTGACCCGGAATGGTGATGCTGCATCCGGCTGAATTGGTATAATCATAGAAAATGGTATACCATCCGTTTCCGGGAGCGGTAAAGCGAGGCACGCCGCCTACATAACTTACACCCGGACCGGAAAAACTGCTTCCCGCAATGGGTGGAGGAAACACAAACTCTGTCAAATCATCCAGCACCACCTGGCTGTCGCATAAAGATTCCTGCAAATCGAAACGCGCAGTGATATTGGCCGGAGTCAGGCGCAGGTCATCAATAAAGACATAAGCATCTGCACCGCTGTTATTCCCGATATTCCCCACCAGAAAATTGTCCAGCTGATCGGGAGAAGTAAATTCCATGGTGAAGTAGTGCCACTCATCGTCGTCCGGAACGGTCGCCTCGGTGAGGTACTGGCCGGTGCTGGTGTACGAACCGGCAGGCTGAGTAGCCAGAACACCGGATGCACCCCGGAACATCACCCGATTTTCCCCGGAGAAACCACCTGAGATCGAGTTGGCCGATTTGGCCCAGAAGCTCAGAATATAATTCACTCCCGGTTGCATGGGGGCGCTGAGCAGGGTTTGCTCCGCCTCATCCATCCATCCGTTGTAAAAACCCAGACCGAGGAAGGCATCGTTTCCGCTACCGTTCCAGGAATCCGTGGGATTGGTAGTCATTCCCGATCCGGTGGGAATGGTCTTGTCGGTATCGAAGATGGGGGTACAGTTCCTCACAAAATAATCGGGAGTCCCGATCAATACTTCCCAGCAATTGATCTGGGCAAAATCCGGATTAAAAGGATTGCCGCAGGAAGAACCGTTCTCAAACCCTGCATTGATCAGCATGTTGCAGGCATCGGCCACGCAGGTTCCGTCATGCACATAAACATGCACGTACGTAATGTTCCCGCGTTCTCCGTTCAGCGTATTGACGGGGATATAGCGTAACAGGGCCACTCCCGTACCACTGCCCGCATTGAAGGTAATCGGGGAACCGGCATTTCCGGCGGGAGTACTAACCGTACCCAGTCCATTGATCACCTCCAGGCACTCGAATTCGTCGGCATTGTAGTCGTTCCCCAGGATATCGACGCCGGTAAAGTTCACATTCCCGCTCACCACGGTACTGAACTGATAGGCTCCGGTATTATCGATCCCGTCGTTCACGCCGGCTACATCCAGTCCGGGATGAGGAGTACCTCCGTAATAATAATGGTTATCGATATACAACGTATCTCCATATGCCGTATCCACCTTATAACCCAGGTCGCAAAGCACGGCTTTCTCTTCGGGTTGAAGGTAGCGCTGCATGTACGAGGGGCCGGTACTGCTGGCATTGGACATACAGAAATAGGTGTTATTCTGACTCCCCGAGCTGAGGCATTCATCCTCAAAATGGCTCAGACTGGACCCGTTCTCATAGCAGTTCGGCGTATACACGCTTTGCAGTACACTGCCGTCATACTTCACTGCAAGGCTGCAGAGAAAGGTACGATCGGGTATACAATTGGAAATGTTCGGGTTAAGGACAGACGATGCGCTCAGTTGCCCGTTCCAAAAATAATCATACATCGAGCAGAGAGACATATTCCCGATCAGGTTCACCCCGGAATCATTCTTCAGGTAGAGGTCGTAACGCGAATAGAAAGGCGCATTGGGCCCAAACTTCGACTGGCCCGTAGGACCAATCAGGGAAGCGAACCCCAGTGCATGAGTGATTTCATGCAGTGCGGTGGTATACAGGTCATAGGTGCCGCCGGCCGTAGCCGTGGTCAGATCCGTATGCCAGTTGATGCCGGGGTCGGAAAAATTCAGCGCCAGCATACCGTGGTAAAAGGCACCGGAACCGGGCGAAGTTCCGGTACTGTTTAATGGTGACGCCACATTGATGAATCCGTCTTTTCCGGTGTTGATGGTTTTCCAGATCTCGCCATCGATGATCCCTCCTGCAGGGACATTGATATTCGGCACGGTATAAAAAGAGGTAGCCAATCCCAGCACCGGCGTGGCCATGGGGTATTTGATCACATTCCCGATATTCCGGATCCAGATATTCACCCTTACCGAAGGATCGGCAGGTGTAATAAATTCCGATATATCGGTAAACAGCTGGCAGATCACATCTCTGCGGTCGGTATGCAGGGTGGACCCCAGTTCACAGCCACTTCCCTGCTCAAAATACAGGTTGAAATAACCGGCGGTACACAAGAGGTACGAGGGCGGTATTACGTTTCCGTCCAGGCCTTGTCCCCCGCCCGGCTCATCTGGAATGGGTTGTATACGGATGTCTTTGAGGTTATAACGGTTACCGAAGCGGTCATATACCACATCGAATATACCGTCGGGGCTTAGTTGCGACACCGGTTGTGCTTCTGCCAGTCCGAACAACAGCAGAAAGAGCAGCCCCGTAAGGTTTATCTTTTTCTTCATTATGAGGTTGGATTATGGATGATAAAAACAGACAGTCCGGGTAGAAACCCGGACTGTCCGGAATGGGATCAGCGGATTACACGAAGGCGAAGTGTTTCGTTGTACTGATCGCCGGATACGGTAAGGAAGTATAGCGCCTGACTTAACCTCAGTTCACTCACATCAAACTGCAGCAGGTTTTCTCCTTCGCTCACTTCCACGGTACGGTCGAGCAATTGCCTTCCCATGGCATCGCGCAGCACCAGTCTTACTTTTCCGTTGCTTTCGGCGGTATACTTAAGTCCCAACTGTGCCGGGTTTTCAGAAACCGGGTTGGGAACAAGGCGGAGTTTTCCGCTTTGTGCGGATTGTGTTCCCGGAGTCAGGTGCTCCTGCACGGGTGCCACCTCATCGGGGCGGAACAGACGGGCATTGCTTCCGTCAGGATCTGACTGGGTAAAACAAAGCTGGTACTCGTCAAGCGGAGAATAGGCATCGATGCGCATATAGAAATCGCTCATAGCCGTAACATTGTCGCCATTCACTTCATCAAAATACTGCGGGCCCGGGTGCTGATCGGCATCCTGTTGATCGGCATAACAAGGAACTACCCCGTTGAAATAAGCTTTGATAAGGTAATGGTCAAAGCCCCCGATAGTATTGGGTGGGATAAAGAAACCGTAGCTAAACACCGCGATTCCATCCATATTCGGCCCCATTCCTTCCAGCTTATCGATCCGGATACCCCGGTCGGCATCAATATCTCCATAGGTGAACTGGCCGCCCGCAACAGCATTTCCATTATCATCAATCTTAAACACCAATACGTCTTCCGTACCGAATACCCCCTGATCGGTATATCCGGCCAGGTAGTACTCGCTAAGGCCCATGGTATTGATGCGTTCCATGATATCATTGTTGAAATCGTTGTTGGCGGTGGGGCCTCCCGACATGTAGTTGTAGGTTTCGGACCAGGCGATGTTGTCGTTGTTGTCCATGGCCAGGGACCATACATCGAAGTGACCAGCCTGGTTGGTTTGACCGGCGATCACAAAACCTTCTCCATTGGGATCGATATTCGGATTGGAGGAAGCGGTTACCGAAGAAAACCAGGAGGCCGAGGCGGCATCTCCATACAGTTTAACAGGGTTGAACATGTTCCCATAGATGTCGTCGATCTTCAGTACGAATCCTTTGGGTTGGTTGGCTGCAGTGGAGAGGTCCTGGTAACGTCCTACGATCACAAACTGATCAAGGCCATACACCGGATCGACATAAGGCGATTCGATCATGTCAAAGGGAGTTGCTGTTTCTCCGCTGGAATACCCGTCGAGATCATAGATCCGGCTCCAGGCAATGGCGCCATTCTGGTCGATCTTAATTGCAAACACCTTGTTGTAGCGGGTCACCGCCTCGGTAAGGTGGCCGCAGATATACAGGTTACCCGGGTTTTTCTGCGATTCGATAATGCTGTTGACGCGGATATCGATATAACTACCGGAAGAGGGATAGATGCCAACGGCATTTGCGGGAGCCGGAACCGGCAGCATGAGGGGATTTCCATTGGGATCCACGATCCCGAAAAACACCCCCAATGGCTGGTTGGCTCCTCCTACCCAGGCACCGGCAATGGCATACCCGCTCTGATCGGCGAGCTCTACGGAATGAGCATCACGCATCACCAGATTGGTATTGATGGCCAGCACTGGAAAGGCGATATCCGTAATGGTATACATGTTATTGAAACATCCGGGCGAAGTGGTAGTACCGTTTTGATCGGTTCGCTGCATGGTGATGGCGAACTCGTTCCCGAAATTGTTGAAGAAGGGCGACGGACCGATCAATACATGACCCACATTACCTCCGATGGAGGTGTTGTGTCCGTCGCTGAGTAATTCACTTTTGGATTGAGTTCCATACAAGTACTGAAAATACTGGGCTTTCACTTGCATGGATACGATGAAGGCCGCTAGTACGGCCAGCAGGGTTACTTGCTTTTTCATAGGGTTCCTTATTTGGTTAATACCCGACAAGTTTTCCCTTTCAAGCGAGACTTGGGAGGGTCATTTCGTCAACCCCAAGTCGCAGTTTTGTAAACCGGCATTCTCATTTTGTGAGACGGTGATATTCACACCATATTGGAATATGCCCGCAGACTATTCAGTATCTGGTCCTTGTCTTTCAGACTAATGGGTACCCGTATTCCTTCTTTCATAACCAGGTAGCCGGAGTCGTCTTTACGCAGTTCCTCAATATGGCGCAGGTTGACCAGGTAACTTTTGTGTACCCTGAGGAATCCGCGGTCTTTGAGTATTTGTTCGAAGTCCTTGATGATCTTGGTCACTACGATTTCATTTCCGTTAAGAAAACGAACCCGGGCATAGCTACCCTCGCCGCTGACCATCAGTATCTCATCGATCTCCAGGTACTGAAAACCATGCCGGGTGGGAACCGCAATTTTGTTTTGCATGGCCTCATACATGAACCTGAGCAGGTCCTTGTTTTCTTTGACCGGTTTTTCATTCCGGATATCCGAACAGACCTTTTCCATGGTGGCTCCGAACTCTGCCGGATCAATGGGTTTCATGATATAATCGAAAGCATGGTGCTTGATGGCTTTGAGTGCGTAGTGTTCGAAAGCGGTAACAAAAATGATCCTGCAGCTTAAGTCAGGAAAATGTTCAATAACCTCAAACCCGCTTCCGTCGCTAAGTTCCACATCCAGAAACAGCAAGTCGGGAGCAAATTTTTTCACGGACTTAACCGCATCTTCCACGGTATTGCAACGTGCACAAACCTCTACCCTGTCCGCATAGGATTCCAGCAGGCTGTCGATCACTCCTATCGCAGAAGGTTCATCGTCAATAACTATGGTTTTTATCATGATAAATTGGAATTAGAAACTCAACCAGAGTCCCCTTGGCTGTGTTATTCTCCCCGTACAAATCCGTAATTTTCAATTTGGAGGCGGCCTCTGACCTGGGCCAGAGTTGTTCGATACGTGTTTGTGTGGTTTTTATCCCGGAATATTTCCGGTCATTACCGGGTGTGGCAAACCACCGGCTAAACCGCGACTTTTTCTCTCCTATCGTTCCTGCTTCACTCCTTCCCCTGCCATTGTCGCGGATACTGATCTTGAGAATGTTCTTTTCCGTATGATTTATTGTCACGCTTATGCATCCGTTCTCACGACCCGTAAGTCCGTGCACAATGGCGTTCTCCACAAAAGGCTGTATGAGCAGAGGCGGAACCAGTACCTTGGCCGGATTGACGTTTTCTGCAATTTCCAGGTGGAAGGCAAAAGCCTGCCCAAACCGGAGCTGTTCCAGTTCCACATACAGTTTCAGTGCATCCAGGTCGGTTTCCAGCATCACCCTGTCCTGGCTGGTATTGTTGAACGTAAGGCGCATCAACTGGGCGAATTTGGCAAGTATGGATGCCGATTCAAGTATTTCCTTACGCAGGATATAGTGCTGAAGGGAATTGAGGGTGTTGTAGATAAAATGCGGGTTCATCTGGTTCCTGAGGGCCTTGTCACGAAAATTCCGCAGGTCGCTTTTCAGGTGTTCCTGTCTTCTGACAAAGGCTACCCGGTACCGCACCACGGTATTCAAGGCAAGTAAAAGAAGTAATGAAACCAATAGTATAAACCACCAGGTTTGGTAGAAACGGGGGGATATGGTAAACCCGAAAGAGGCCATTACCGGGTTACGGCTGCCGTCGGCCCGTTTCAGTCCCACCTGGAAAACATAATCGCCGGAAGGCAGAGAGTTGAATACCGCCGAATGGCTTTCACTGGCATACCAGTTCGTGTCTCCTCCTCCCTGCAGGCGGTAGATATAGGTTAGTTTGGACGGATGCCAGAAGCTGGGACTCACAAATGAAAAGCGCAGTGAATTCTGCCCAGGCTCCAGCACTTTTCGGCCGGTGTGTGAAATATACTTCCCATTTACACTGACTCCGGTGATGTACAAGGGCAGGTCAGGTTCGTTTTTATGGATGGTTTGTTCCGGCAAAACACTTACACCAAGTGCCGTGGCAATCCATACCTGCCCTTTCTCCACGCGGATATCGTTGATCTCGTTCGATATCAAACCGTCTTCGGTATCCAGCACCTTCAATACCGCTCTTTCAGGGTTGAGCACGTTGCTGATGTGGCAGACTCCCCGGTTTGTTGCCAGCCAGAGGGAGTTGCTGTTCTTTACGTACAAAGCATGACACATGGAACTGGGAAGGCCTTCGAAGGTGCTGTAATGACCCGTTTTTTTTAGTTCCGTACTACCGAGTATGACAATTCCATATCCAATGGTAGCAATTACAAGATGTCCGCTATCAATACGCCCGATAGCACTTACCCTGCGCCGAAGCAATGGCTCTTCGTCTCCAAGATAACGGATGCTTTGTCCGGATTTCAGGTACAGCCCGTTAAGCGTCCCGATCAATAATTCTTCCGGGCTCAATTCAAAGACACACATGATCCTGGAGTAAGGGGCAAAAGAAAAAGCTTCCACCAGGGAATCGTCTTTTCGGTATTTCCGCATCTCCACATAATCGTGGGAATAATGGTAGTGCTGGCCAATACAGATCCTTTTGGTGTAACCCAATTGGTGCCGCTTGTAACCGGGTGGAAGGTTCATTTCACCGGCTCCCATGATATAAAGGTTGTTGTTGCCGGTATATTCCATATCAATCAGGCTGTCTGCCACCTTTCTCAATCCACCTGACGGGCTCCATTCCTTTTCCAACAGAAAGGTCTCTTCATTGGCCAGCAAAATGAAACGCCGGTTATCGGCAACTACCAATTTCTTGACCTTACTCGTGGAAAGTCCATCTGCAGCCGAATAGGATACGGGTAGGAAAGGAAAAAAATAGAATAGTCCACTTTCCAGCGTACTCACCCAGACCCCTCCTTCCCGGTCCTGTAACAAACAGGTAGGTGAAAGGTCACGCAATAACCAGCGTGGCGTAGCGAATTGATCCAGGGAATCATACACCACCAAACCCTTGTTGCGAAAGCCCATCCAATAGGCGCCTTTATGATCGGTGCGAAACGATAAAAGTTCACCCTGGAAGCGAAACAGGATTTTGCTCTCCCTCTTATTGACCCGCATCAGTTTACCGTCTGCGGCCAGCAGAAAATTGCCTTCGGTATCAGGAACCGTAGCAAACAGGGGGGTACTTATCAGGCTGTCCTCGCAATAAAAGGTGCCCAATAATTCCTCTTTTTCCAGGGAGCGAATCTCCATTTCACCGATTCGGTTTGGCCCGGTCATCAGGCATTTTCCTTCAGGAGTCATATAGACCCTGCTCTTATTTGACGGGTTTACGGTGCTGATCTTCCCGTTCCGATCGATACGGGAAAGTATGCGGTTGCTGTTCAGGTCTTTTTTCAGGAACCAGAGATTTTCCCCGGGGCCAACAAACAAGCCGTTCATCAGTTGAAAGGGATAGACACTGCGGATCACTTCATTGTAGCGGTAGTGATACGCGGAATCCCGGTGCAGGTAACCGATTCGGGCGGAATAGGTATTGAGCCATATCCGCTGTTTTCCATCTTCGAACATTTCGAACACGGTATTGTCGGGAAGCCCTTCATCCATCGTAAAACTCACAAAACGGTGACCGTCATACTTCACCACTCCCCGATCGGTGGCGGCCCAGATATAGCCGCGGCTATCCTGTATCACACAATAGGTTTCGGAACTCGGTAACCCTTCCTTATGGGTGAAATTCCGGTAAACCGGTGTCTGGGCGAAGGCACCCGTTACCCGGAACAGCAGCAATACATACAGCACATACCGGAACATACGAACAAATATTCCGTAAAATCAATAAATAATTCCTCAAGTCAAAACCTTGTTCCCTGATTCTTCCGGATGAAGACGCATTTGTTGCAGGAGCAAAACGCCCCATACCACAATGCAGGGAACCGCTTTCAATACATAAGGCACCACCAGCGATTGCCGCAGGGAGGACGGGAAAAGATCCGTAGAAGAAAGGCTGGTAAAGAGGAGGCAAAGCAGGAGCAGCACCAACTCTCCTGTTGTGTGGCGGCTGTTCAGGTACCAGAGGAATACCCCGGCTACTGCAATGACAAAGGTCGGTGATTCGGCTTTGTGGTTGAAGATCACAATCCAAAGGAGTACCGAAGCCAGAGTTAGCTGGCGAAATCGGGGAAGTTTCCAGGCACGGAACCGAAGCAAGGGCAGGCAGAACAGAAGTACCCCGGCAAGCACCACCACCATTTTATCGGGAGTCAGCCCGAACCAGGATTCCAGCCAACCCATCACGGAAAGTCCCAGGGAGGCAGAATGATCCTCGGATAGCATTTGCAGCCAGCTTTCCATCAGGAAGCGATACTGGTTTGCATCCACAAAAAGGAAGGGAAGCAGGAACAGTAACACGGACCAGAGCAAGGTATGGAGAATCAGCTTCCACCAGTGCCGGTAATAGAACAGGTAGAGGGCAAAACCCACCATCCCGAATATTTTGATGTACACGGAAAAGACAATACACAAAGCTGCCAGGCTCCACTTTTGTTTTTCAAGACTTGCATAGGAGTATAGCAGCAGTCCGGCTATCAGGGCATTCGATTGCTGGTTCTGCATGGAGGTAAGCAACTCAATCAGGCAGAATAGAGCAGCAAGGCCTTTGTTGTAGCGACTTATTCCGGGCAATGCATAAATACCCAGCAGGAGTGCCAGGGCATTGAGCAGGTTCCAGAGGCTCAGCCCGGCGAGATCAGGGAAAATGGCGAATGCCCCGAAAAAGGCTGCAAATGAAGGACTGTATTTGTACAAGTCCCATTGCTCCTCCTCGTGGTAGGCGTACAGGTCTTTCTGATCTTTCAGGTGATGGAAGGAGTTCCGGAAAATGACATAGTTGTTGTACCGAGCGTACGACTTCCCGTCGGGAACATATTGTTTGTCAGGAAGCAGGTACGACTGTACGCTTGCAGCCAGGGCAAACAACACGTAAAGGAGCAGGAGCCATTTCGGTTCTGCGATCCATCTGAGCCAGGGGGATTGTCGCGCAGCCTCCATAGGTTAATAGTCAAGTTCCAGTCCCAGGTTCTTCATAAACTCCGGAAGATCAGGGTTCTTTCCCATGAGGTGCCTGAGTTTCTCTTCGTAGGTATAGGGTTTAGCTGAACCGCTTTCCACCGTACCCGCTTTGGCATTGATCCCGCTGATCTCGGCTTCCAGCCGACTGTTCAAAAAGGCCATCAGATCGGTTTTGATCTCGGAGATCAGGTCTTCGGAATGGGTGCCGTTTACTTCTGCCTCCAGGATACGGTCATTCAGGTTCAATCGGGCAGCCCTCATCACCGAGGAAACGGTCATTTTGCCGTTCTTCTCCATCTGGTCCGAAAATTCCATCCATATCTTCACCACCATTTCCGCGTTCAACGGCACGCGTGCGGTACCCTGTGTATCCGGCAGGCTGATGGCTTTGGGGCTGTTATCTTCCTCTTCTTTGGGCTTGACTTCGGGATTAAAATCCAGGTCTATTGCCGGAATGGAAGATTTGGGTGCTTCCGGGATAATTTTACGGGGTGCCGAAGTGTTTGTATTGTTTGTATTGTCTGCCTTGTCTGTCGGAGCTACAGGTGGAGGTTCGGGTGTTTTTTCTTCCCTTTCAGACTTCAGCGAAGTTTTTTTTTGAGTCGTTTGCTCAATAACCGGTTCTGTGCTCAGCTTAAGTGCTCTGCGCAATGCAGCAAGTTTGAGCAAGGCCAGCTCCACGTGCAGGCGCTGGTTCCGGGCTGTTTTGTAAGAGCTGTCGTAGTTGGAAGCCACCTGCAGGGCATTAAAGAGGTATCCGGCACTGAGTCGTGAGGCCTGTTCCTGGTAGCGCTGTACCGCAGATTCGGCCACTTCCAGAAGATCCTTGGTACGCTCGTCTTTGCAAACCAGCAGGTTTCGGATATGATCACACAAACCGCCCAGGAAAAGGTGCGGATCGAAACCCTTTTTCATTACTTCATCCATCAGCAGAAGCAGCTCAGAGCTCTTCTCCTCATTCATCAGGTCTACTGTTTTGAAGTAATACTCGTAATCAAGGATATTGAGGTTCTTGATGACATCGGCATAACTGAGGCTCTCTCCGGAGAAACTCACCATCTGGTCGAAAATCGATAAGGCATCCCGGAGGGCGCCGTCGGCTTTTTCGGCAATAACGTGCAGGGCCTCTTCTTCAGCCTGCACCTTTTCTTTTCCGGCTATGGATTGAAGGTGGGCCACCATAGCAGGAATGGTGATCCTGTTGAAGTCAAAGATCTGACAACGGCTGAGAATGGTTGGCAGTATTTTATGTCTTTCCGTAGTAGCCAGAATAAATATGGCATAAGGAGGTGGCTCTTCCAGCGTTTTCAGGAAAGCATTAAAGGCTGAGGTAGACAGCATGTGCACCTCATCGATAATATAGATTTTGTACTTGGCTCCCTGCGGGGCATAACGTACCTGTTCCACCAGGGCACGAATATCTTCCACCGAGTTGTTGCTCGCGGCATCCAGCTCATAGATATTGAATGAGGAACTTTGGTTGAACGCCTTGCAGGAATCGCATTCGTTGCAGGGTTCGATAGTTTCCTTAAGGTTCTGGCAATTGATGGTTTTGGCCAGGATGCGGGCACAGGTTGTTTTACCTACACCACGGGGTCCGCAGAACAGAAATGCCTGGGCCAGGTGGTTGTTGCGTATGGCATTTTTCAGGGTCTGGGTTACATGTTCCTGCCCTACCACTGACTCAAACGTGCCGGGCCTGTATTTTCTGGCGGATACGATGAACTGCTCCATATTCGAGGGATCAAATATAGGTATTCGGGGATGCGGATGCGGGGTCTGGGGATAAATTGCCCGCTTCCCGTGGATACCGGACGGGGTAGTTCGTTTTCGATGGATGCTGTAACTATTGCGGGTTGGTTGCGTATGAGGAACAAAGCAAAGGCAGGTCCCTTATGAAACCGAAGATATCCTCTTACTTTCTCCTGATCCTATCCTGGCTGATCTTTTCCCAGGCTTGTATTACCGTGGCACCGCGCCGTTTTAATGATGACGGAAGTGAGCGGGAAGAGGTGCAACTTAACCGGGAAACCCTTTACGAAAAGGATGGTTTTGAGATTCGGCATATGGATGAGCGCGGTTTACGGGAACGGGTGGCAACTTCCGATACTACCTGGGTCATTCTCTGGGCTCCCTGGTGCGCGCATTGTGTGCTGGATGTTAAAACCGGATTCTATCCGAAAGAAGCGGAACGGTTGGGAATCAGAATGGAGAACATCCTCTTTATCTCTACCAACTACGACTATCCATCCATACATAAATTCATCGGAAGATCTCCTTATCCGGCAAGCTCGTATGTACTGGACTCAAGGATTTACGGTTCGGATGAAAGCAAAAAGATACAGGCCTTCTGTGAGGCGCTGGCACCCGGGGAATACCGGGGAGTTCCTCAGCACTTTTTCTTCTGTGAAGGCAAGTTGCTGCACCACAGCGCGGGTAAACCCGACTTTGGTCATCATAAAGAGAAATAAGAACGGTATCCCGCCCGATACCCCGATCTGCCGTGTATGCGGGTATGTTTGAAAAGGTTTTGGAAAGCAGAAGAAATTGCGATGGTTCCCAGGGTTGCTTTTTCCCATACCAATTTTTATCTTTGCAGCCCTTTATTAAACACGATTTATGGAAATGACAAACTATGAATCTGTGATTGTATTAACACCCGTACTCTCGGAAGACCAGATGAAAGAAACGGTCAAAAAATTCAGAGAGTTGATCACAGAGCAGGGAGGAGAGATTGTCCATGAAGACAATTGGGGGCTGACCAAGTTAGCCTACCCCATCCAGAAAAAATCCACAGGATTTTACCACATTTTCGAGTACAAAGCACCCGGAACGGCTATTTCGCCACTGGAGCTTGCCCTTAAACGCGACGAGCGCATCATGCGTTTCCTGACCGTTAGCCTCGACAAACACGGTGTGATTTACAACCAACGTAAACGCAACGGAGAATTCAACGGAAGCAAAGGCGCCAAAGCCGTTGCAGCCGGTACCAAAATTAAACTTGAAGAGGAGGAAGAATCATGAGCAAGCGCAGACAAAAAGGGAACTTTATCTTTAACACCACCCCTACCGGTGTTCCCAACAAAAAGTATTGCCGTTTCAAAAAGAACGGTATCAAATACATCGATTACAAGGATCCTGATTTCCTCATGAAGTTCCTGAACGAGCAGGGCAAACTGTTGCCACGTCGTATTACCGGAACTTCCCTGAAGTATCAGCGCAAGGTGTCGCAGGCGGTTAAACGCGCTCGTCACCTGGCTATCCTTCCCTATGTTGGTGATTCATTAAAATAAGGAGGACAAGCGATGAAAATTATTCTGAAACAAGACGTTAAAGCGCTGGGTTACAAGGATGATGTAGTCAGTGTAAAAGACGGATACGCCCGTAACTTCCTTATTCCGCAAGGGATGGCCGTTGTTGCAAATGAAAGCAACATGAAAGTGCTGCAGGAAAACCTGCGTCAGGCTGCTTTCAAACAAGAGAAGATCAAGCAGGATGCTGAAAAACTCGCCGGCAAACTCAATGGCGTGAGCATTAAAATAGGAGCAAAAGCAGGTGCCAATGACAAAATCTTTGGTTCCATTACTTCCCTGCAGATTTCTCAGGCCCTCAAAAACGAAGGCTTTGAAGTGGATCGCCGCAAGATCGTGCTCGACCAGGACATTAAAACCCTGGGCGCTTATACCGCTACCGTTAACCTGCACCGCGAACATTCCATACAGGTAAACGTGGAAGTGGTTGCGGAGTAATCCGATATTGATTCATAATGCTACTAGAAACCCCGGTTCAATGAACCGGGGTTTTTTGTTTCCGTATTTTTCGCTGTGTGACACAGGTTACCGGGTTGGGCTTAGGGGCATTCTACCTTTGTATCGTAACAATTAAACAATCTGTCATGAGCATTCACGAATTGATTCAAAACAATCAGGGCACTATCGTCGACGTACGTACCCCCGAAGAATTTATGGGCGGCCATGTTGCCGGATCCGTAAATATCCCCGTACAGGAGCTGAGTTTTCGCTTCGATGAGATCAAACAACTGCAAGCACCGCTGATTCTCTGTTGTGCTTCCGGAGGTCGCAGCGGAATGGCTACCCAGATGCTTCAACAAGCCGGAGTAGAATGTTATAATGCCGGTTCCTGGCTGGACGTCAATTACCTCAAAAGCAAATCTGCTTAAACGGCAACGGATCCTTTATCCATCCTTAACTTTTCATAAAATACATTAAATAAATAACTGTGTTAACTACACTGAAAAACCTCCTCGGGTTCGGTCCGAAGGTCGATTACAAAGAATTGGTTAAAAGCGGCGCCATTATCCTGGATGTGCGCAGCAAAGGCGAATACCAATCGGGGCATATCAAAGGCTCCATGAATATTCCCGTGGATAATCTGGGAAACCAGCTCTCCAAGCTGAAAGACAAAAACACCCCTATCATTACGTGCTGTGCTTCCGGAATGCGTAGTTCCGTGGCGAAATCCGTATTGAAATCCAATGGTTATGCCCAGGTCTACAATGGCGGATCCTGGCACAGCCTGCAAAACAAATTGCGTTAAGTTGTGAAGCGTTTTTTGCAACGAACAGCCCTGCTCGACCGGCGTGCCTGGAACTTCTCCCGAATTCTCCGGGTGAGCGTCGGGGGCGGGGTTATGATCGCCGGATTGGTGCAACAGGATTGGCTCCCCGCGTTATTCGGAAGCTGGTTCCTGTACCAGGGCATCTTCAATACGGCATGCTGCGGACCAAATGGTTGTGAGGTACCTCAACGAGGGACCATCCGGAACGATGCCGGAGATTAAAGGTTATGAGCAACCTGCTTTTTTATGATGAGTCCCCGGACTGAAGTCCGGGGGAAGACTATCGCATATTTTGGTTAAAGAGAATATCTCCCCGGGATAAATCCCGGGGAAGGAGTCATAATGATAGCGGAGCTTTTTTGTGATGAATCCCCGGACTGAAGTCCGGGGGAAGACTATCGCATATTTTGGTTAAAGAGTGCCTCCCCGGGATAAATCCCGGGGGAAGGCTAAAAATAAAAATAACGTGTGTGGTGTACTCCTGTCCACCGCTTTTTTGACTTGATCTGTTACCTCTTTACTCCCTTAATGGCTTTTGCGGTCCAGGGGTCGTCGGGCCATGCGTGTTTCGGATAGCGGCGCTTCAATTCTTTCTTCACTTCAAAATAGGTGGCGTTCCAGAAGTTCTTCAAATCCGTTGTGGTTTGTACCGGTCGCAAAGCCGGTGACAGAAGCTCCATGATCACGGTAACTTTCCCTTCATTTACTTTCGGACTTTCTGCCATACCGAATACTTGCTGCAAGCGTACCGACAATACCGGGGCATCTCCGTTCGCGGCATAATTCAAAGGGATACGGGAACCGCTGGGCACCTCCAGCACAGCAGGTGCCAACTCATCCAAACGCCTTTGTTGTTCATAGCTCAGGCTATACGGCAGTATCTTCTCCAGATCCAGTTTTTTCAGGTCCTCTGCTTTTTTTACTCCATCGAGATAAGGTTCCAGCCAGCTTTCGGTAATACTGAGCAATGTCGGGATACTCACTTCCGGCCAACCTTCATCCGGTCTCCATTTCCTCAATGACAGCACCCGGTTCTGCCAGTTCCTTACCCGGTCGTCCCAGTTGAGCAGTCGTTCTCCGTCTTCAGCCACAGCCCGGCAGATTGCCTGGCGTAGTTCAGACGGATCGGCGTCATTGAGTGGCTTGGACTGCAACACGATGGAGCCTATGCGCAAATCCATGGAGGCCTGGAGAATGCCTTTTCGGCTATCCCAGCGCACCACCCGCTCCTGCTTAACCATCGGGACAAGGTCTTTTGGGTTGAGTGGTGCCGCCATAAAGATTTTTCCCAGTCCATCGCGTGCATCCACATGAGCTACTGCAAGCCAGGCTTCATGTCCCAGATCGTCTTTGGCCCCTGCCTGGGCATAGCGTCCGTTGGCCAACTGGTACTGAGAATTGTTTCCCGGTCTGGATGAGGCAATACGTTCCGGAAATGCCCGTGCCAATAACAAACCACATTCATACGGGTCAACCGGACCATTGGACGCCTGTATTCCGCGCATACGCAAGTAGGAGTCGGCAATCTGCCTGATCCGTCCGAAACGACCTCCCTTTCCCCCGGACTCCCGGAAACGACGCAAGGCCTCCACCCGAAGCGCGATATCGATACCCGCATCTCTGGGTAAGGGATCCCTTTCTTCAAGTATGGCTGCCAGGTCACAGGCAAGCCGGGTACTTGTATCATCCCCTGCCAACAAGAGCATATGTGCAATGCGGGGATGACAGGGCAAGGTGAGGATTTCCTTTCCATGGGAGGTGATCTTCCCCTTTTCCATAGCCCCCAAACTCTCCAAAGTTTCCCTTGCCTGACGAACATGGCCTGCCGGTGGCGGATTCAGCCATTCCAGGGCAGCAGGGTCACTCACCCCCCATTGCAGAAGTTCCAGGCAGAGTGAGCTAAGATCGGCTTCCAGCAATTCGGGAATATCATGGCGCTGCATGCGGTCTTGGTCGGCAAGGGTCCATATGCGGTAGCAAACACCGGGAGCCAACCGTCCGGCACGCCCGGCACGCTGGTCCGCCGAATCCTGAGAGATAACCACCGTTTCCAGCCTGGACAGTTCTGAACGTGGATCAAATCGCGATTTCCGTCCCAAACCGGAGTCTATCACTACCCTGACTCCTTCTATAGTCAGACTGGTTTCTGCAATGGAAGTAGCCAGGACCACTTTGCGATTTCCCCTTGGGGATGGCACAATGGCGGCATATTGTTGTTTCGAGGGCAGCATCCCGTACAAAGGATGAATCTCAACCCCGGGAAGTTTGGCTTTTAGTTCCGTTTCACATCGGCGTATCTCGGCCTCACCGGGGAGGAATACCAGGATATCCCCTTCTTCCTCTTTCGCTGCCTGCAACACTTTTGCACTCACCAACTCCGAAACAACCCGCGGATCAACCCCGTCTCCATAACGGATATCAACAGGATATTGTCGTCCGGTACTGCTTATCACCGGAGCATCCAGAAGGCTGCGGAGTTGTTCGGTATTCAACGTCGCCGACATGATGAGTATGCGTAAATCCGGACGTAATACCCGCTGAGCTTCCCGGCATAAAGCCAGGGCAAGGTCGGCATGGATACTCCGTTCATGGAATTCGTCGAAGATGACCAGCCCTACCCCATTCAGCTCCGGATCCGATTGAAGCATCCGGGTAAGTATCCCTTCCGTGACCACTTCTATCTGTGTAGCCTCCGAAACTCGGTTTTCAAAACGTATCCGATAGCCCACCTTGTCGCCAGGTTGTTCATCCAGAAGTTCCGCCATGCGCATGGCGATGCTGCGGGCGGCCAGGCGACGGGGTTCGAGCATCAGTATCTTCTTTTTCTCCAGAAAAGCCTCCTCCATCAATGCCAAAGGAAGCAGGGTACTTTTACCGGCTCCGGGAGGTGCATGAACGATGGCTGTCGAGCCTGCACTCAGACATTGACGCAGATCGCCGATAATCTCTATAACCGGCAGTTCCTGTAAAAACGGATCGAAAGACACGTTGCGAAGGTAGGGAATGAAACAACTCCGGTTCGGGTATTCTGGTGAAGCCCCGTGTTCGATGAGATAGAGAGAATCCCCGGGATAAATCCCGGGGGGAAGATTAATCGGATATGTGGGTTAAAAGTGTCTCCCCGGACTAAAGTCCGGGGGAAGGGGGCATAACAAAAGCAGG
>CAXPEB010000061.1:0-11786 GCA_964215915.1 Bacteroidia bacterium | reverse complement strand
TACAAGGACTCAACTAAACCTACGCGTATAGACTTCTTGCCGACGGTTTGAATGAATTAAATCCCGTAAACAAAGGGCTACACGTGTTAAATTCAAGCAAAACCTTTTCCTACCGGACAGGCATGATCAGCCATCGTCCATGGTCTCTGGCCGGGTTCACAAACGAGTACGTTTCACCTCCATGGTCTATCAGCTATCGTCCATGGTCCCTGGCCGGGTTCACAAACGAGTACGTTTTATCACCATGGTCTATTAGCCATCGTCCATGGTCTCTGGCCGGGTTCACAATCGAGTACGTTTCACCTCCATGGTCTATCAGCTATCGTCCATGGTCCAACCCCTATTCCGAGTTATTACATGAAATATTTTGATATTCAATAATTATCAAGTTACCTTTGCAGCCTTCGTAAAGGAGGATTAATCATTTGACAGAAACAACTAACAATCCGCAAGAGCAACCGGAAGTAGCGGCTGAAGCTACCAAGGCTGAAAACACCGCGAAACCTGCTAAAGAAACTAACAAGGAAGACGCGAAGCCCGAACCGCCTGCGTTCGACTGGTCCATGGACGACCAGGGATTCGGTAATTACACCGATGACGAAAAGAAAGAGATGGAAAAACTCTATGAGGGTACCCTGAGCGAGATTTCGGAAAACGAACTCGTAAAAGGCTCCGTAGTTTCCATCACCGACAAAGACGTGGTCCTGAACATCGGCTTTAAATCCGATGGTCTTATCGCACGCACTGAATTCCGTGACCTTCCCGATCTCAAAATCGGAGACGAAGTGGAAGTCATGATCGAATCCAAAGAAGACCGTTTAGGTCAGTTGGTGCTTTCCCGCAAGAAGGCCATTTCCGAAAGAGCCTGGGAAAACATTGTAGCCGCTCACGAAAACGACACCATCGTGGAAGGTTACGTCAAATCAAGAACAAAAGGTGGTCTTGTCGTAGATGTTATGGGTATGGATGCTTTCCTTCCCGGATCTCAGATCGATATCAAACCGATCCGTGATTACGACATGTACGTAGGACAAACCATGCAGTTCAAAGTGGTGAAGATTAACCAGCTGTTTAAAAACGTGGTAATCTCACACAAAGCTTTGATCGAAGACGATATCGAAGCGCAAAAATCCGACATCCTCTCCAAACTGGAGAAAGGTCAGGTACTGGAAGGCGTCGTGAAAAACATGACTTCTTTCGGTGTGTTTATCGACCTGGGTGGCCTCGACGGACTGCTTCACATTACCGATATTTCCTGGGGCCGTATCAATCATCCGGAAGAAGTGCTGCAACTTGATCAGAAGATCAACGTGGTGGTACTTGACTTCGATGATGACAAGAAACGGATTTCTCTCGGTCTGAAACAACTTCAGTCGCATCCCTGGGACAGCCTGCCGGAAGGAATCGAAGTGGGTGCCAAAGTCAAAGGCAAGATCGTTACCGTGGCCGACTACGGTGCATTCCTGGAGATCGCTCCGGGTGTGGAAGGTCTGATCCACGTTTCCGAAATGAGCTGGTCTCAGCACCTGCGTAACCCGCAGGACTTCATGAAAGTAGGAGACGAGATCGAAGCCGTAATTCTGACCCTCGACAAAGAAGAGCGGAAAATGTCCCTCGGTATCAAACAACTCTACCCGGATCCTTGGGTGAGCATCGAAGAAAAATATGCCGTGGGTTCCAAACATACCGGAGTCGTTCGTAACCTTACCAACTACGGCCTGTTCGTGGAACTGGAAGAGGGAGTGGACGGACTGGTGCACGTTTCCGACCTTTCCTGGCACAAGAAAATCAAGCATCCTTCCGAGTTCGTGAAAAAAGATCAGGAACTGGAAGTAGTTGTACTTGAAGTGGATAAAGAAAACCGTCGTCTGAGTCTGGGACACAAACAACTCGAAGAGAACCCATGGGATACTTTCGAGACCTTGTTCCCGATCGATTCTGAGCACGAAGGCACCGTTTTGAAAATCGCTGACAAGAGCGCCGTTGTAGCACTGCCTTACGGGGTGGAAGGTTACGCTCCGCTGCGTCAATTGAAAAAAGAAGACGGAAGCACTGCCAAAGAAGACGAAGTATTGAACTTCCACGTAATTGAATTCAGCAAGGAAAACCGCCGTATCACGGTTTCGCACACCGCTACCTGGAAAGAGGATGAGCGCGTGAAATCCGAGAAGAAGGAAACCTCTTCTTCCAAAGGAGGAGCGAAAGTGAAAAAAGTGGTTCAAACTGCTGAAAAAGATACCCTCGGAGATCTTGACGCACTGTCTGCACTGAAACAGCAGATGGATGCCCAGGAGAAAAAGGCCACTGCGAAAAAAGCAGCTCCCAAAAAGACCACTGCCAAAGCAGAAACCGAAGAGGAGCCTAAGGCTGGGGAGGGTAACACCAACGAAGAAGAAAACAAGACAGAAGAATAATTCTGATTTGTAGGATACTCATGAAAAATCCCATCTTTGATGGGATTTTTTTTTAACCTAATATCAAGCATGAAATACTGGTTAGTGAAATCGGAACCCCACAAATACTCCTGGGAACAATTTGTTCAGGACAGAGAGACTTTCTGGGACGGAGTAAGGAATTACCAGGCGCGCAACAATCTGCGCGATATGAAAAAAGGAGACGAAGTGCTCTTTTATCATAGTAATGAAGGCAAAGAAGTGGTAGGCAGAGCTCAGGTGATCCGCGAATCTTACCAGGATCCCACTACTGACGACGAGCGTTGGCTAGCCGTAGACCTCAAGCCTGTTGAAGCACTCAAGCATCCTGTGGGATTGGATCGCATCAAAAACGAACCAACCCTGGAAAATATCTCCCTGGTAAGACAGGGCAGGCTTTCGGTTATGCCTCTGAAAAAGGAAGAATTTGACAAGATACTTGAAATGGGAAGCGACAAATGAACGAGGCAAGGGTACTGTTGCATGAAGACCGCATAGCGGTGATGATTCGCCGTATCGCATACGAACTGTATGAGAATCACGATGACCTGAAAGAAACCGCGATCATTGGTCTTCAGCCCAGAGGAGTAATCTTCGCCCGAAGGGTGCATACCCTGCTCCGGGAAATTTCCGGGGTGGATTCTATCCTCTTCGGGGAATTGGACGTAACCTTTTACCGGGATGATTTCCGAAGAAAAGAAGAACCCCTCACTCCCAGTACCAATTCCATCAACTTCCTGATTGAAAATAAGAATGTCATCCTGATGGATGACGTATTGTTTACCGGGCGCTCCATACGAGCTGCCATGGATGCACTTACGGCATACGGAAGACCTTCCAAGGTGGAGCTGGCCGTATTGATAGACCGGCGTTACAGCCGGGAATTACCCATCGAGCCGGATTATACCGGGGCTACGGTAGACACCCGGGCCTACGACAAGGTGAGAGTGGAATGGAAAGAAAAACAGGAAAAGGATTGTGTTTGGCTATTAACAACAGAAGCTGAGAAATGAGTTCATTGAGTACGCGCCACTTGCTTGGCATCAAGCAGATCAACGAAAGCGATATCCGGCAGATATTTGAAACTGCCGATAATTTCAAAACGGTGATCAACCGTCCAATCAAAAAGGTGCCCTCACTCCGTGATATTACCATTGCCAACCTCTTCTTTGAAAATTCTACCCGTACACGCGTTTCTTTTGAACTCGCCGAAAAGCGGTTGAGTGCCGATGTGGTGAATTTTTCCTCTTCCTCTTCCTCCGTCAGCAAAGGAGAAACCCTTATCGATACGGTTAAAAACATCCTGAGCATGAAAGTGGATATGGTGGTGATGCGTCATCCCAAACCCGGCGCTCACATGTTCCTCAGTCGCCATATCGATGCCCAGATCATCAATGCCGGAGACGGAACCCACGAACACCCCACTCAGGCGCTTTTGGATGCCTATTCCATCCGTGAAAAACTAGGAGATGTAGCCGGAAAAAAAGTGGTGATCGTCGGAGATATCCTGCACAGCCGGGTGGCTATTTCCAACATCCTCTGCCTGCGTAAACTGGGAGCAGAGGTAATGGTCTGCGGACCGGTTACCCTCATCCCCAAATATATTCATGAATTAGGCGTTAAGGTGGAATTTGACCTGCTTAAAGCCCTGCAATGGTGTGATGTGGTGAATATGCTGCGTATTCAGATGGAAAGGCAGGACATTAAGTATTTCCCCTCCCTGAGGGAATACAGCCTGCAGTATGGGCTCACTATGGAGCTGCTTAACAAGCTCGATAAAAAGATCACCATCATGCACCCCGGACCGATCAACCGCGGGGTGGAAATTACCAGCGAGGTAGCCGACAGCGAAAACTCCATCATCCTGCAACAGGTGGAAAACGGGGTAGCTGTACGCATGGCTGTACTTTATCTTCTTGCCGGACAAGTCGGGTAACGAAGGCATTCTGGCCAGTACCGAATACCTATTCTCATTTCCTCCGGATTGTTAATCCGCAAATTCGCTGTGAAGTGTTCGGATTTGTCAATGAAAAAGACCATACGGCTTGAACTAAGGGTTCCTGTACATTCCCGGGGTTTCAACCGGGAATAATATCCCCATTCTCAAAAACTAAAAATCTCTGAAACCATTATCTCTCCCTGACCCATATCTGGCCGTCTTTTTATTAATTTGCGCCCATGGAAACGGTAGTTAGCGGTATACGATCGACAGGGAACCTACACCTCGGGAATTATTTCGGGGCGCTGAAGAATTTCATTCGCATGCAGGAGGAACACAATTGTTACTTCTTTATTGCCGACCTCCATTCGCTCACTACGCATCCCACACCTACCGATCTGCATCAAAGTGTGCGGAGCGTATTGGTAGAATACCTGGCTTGCGGGCTGGATCCGGAGAAATGTACACTCTATATACAAAGTGATGTGCCCGAAATTTCGGAGCTATACCTGTTTCTGAATATGAATGCCTACCTGGGGGAACTGGAAAGGGTAGCCTCTTTCAAAGAAAAGGTTCGTTCCCAACCGAATAATGTCAATGCCGGCTTGCTTACTTACCCGGTATTGATGACCGCCGATATTATCATTCACAAAGCCAGCAAAGTGCCGGTGGGTAAAGACCAGGAACCGCACCTGGAAATGGCCCGTAACTTCGGGAACCGTTTCAACCATATGTATAAGGTGGATTATTTCCCGGAACCCTACGCCTTCAATTTCGGAAAGAACCTGATAAAGGTGCCCGGACTGGATGGAAAGGGCAAAATGAGCAAGTCCTCCGGCGAGCATACGGCCATATTTCTGAGGGATGAGCCGGAAGTCATCCTGAAAAAGATGAAAAGAGCAGTAACAGATTCCGGTCCCACAGCGCCGGATTCTCCTAAAACCGAACCGGTTCAGAATCTATTTGACCTGATGGCCCTGGTTTCCAGTCCGGAGGTACTGTCCCAATACGAGCAAGCCTGGAACGATTGCAGCATCCGTTACGGAGACATGAAAATGCAGATTGCCGAGGACATGATTGCCTACCTTACTCCTATGCGGGAGCGAATCAAGGAAGTGGATTCCGACCCGGAATTTATTGCCAAAGCCGTAAAAATAGGAGAAGAAAAGGCACGTGAATCGGCATCCAAAACCATTCGTGAGGTGAAAGAAATCATCGGTTTCAAACGCTTCTATTGACAGCATAAAATACCTGCGTCGCATTCCCCGATAAGGGAATGTTTGTCCGCTCAGCAGAGATACCGGTCTCTTCCTTTTGCATCTTTAGGGATTTTTACACATTTTGGCGCCCATGAAAATATGGATGATGAGTGTCCTGTTGGCTACCGGGCTCGGAGCACAGGCCCAGTACTGGCAGCAGGAGGCAGATTACCGCATGGATATCGAAATGGATGAATCTGCCAACCGGTTTACGGGTAAACAGCGCCTGAAGTACACGAATCATTCTCCCTTTACACTGAATAAGGTCTATTATCACCTCTATTTCAACGCCTTTCAACCGAATTCGGAGATGGATGTTCGTAGCCGCTGGATCGAAGATCCGGATAAGCGCATCGGGGACCGGATCAGCAAACTGAAGCCCGAAGAACAGGGTTATCATCATATTCTGAAACTTACCCAGGACGGGAAACCGGTGAACTTTACCGTAAGCGGAACCATCCTGGAAGTGCAGCTAGACCATACCATTACGCCAGGAAAGAGTGCTGAGTTGTATATGGAATTTGAGAGCCAGGTGCCCCTGCAGGTGAGGCGCAGTGGCCGCGACAATGCGGAGGGTATCCGTTTTTCTATGACTCAATGGTATCCCAAGTTATGTGAGTTTGATCGTGAGGGCTGGCATACCGATCCCTATATAGCACGGGAATTTCACGGAGTATGGGGCAGTTTTGAGGTAAATATCACTATCGACTCGGCCTATCTTATCGGGGCAACCGGTGTACTGCAGAATGCAGGTGAGATCGGGAAGGGGTATGAAGAAGAAGGGCAAAGCGTAAAAAGGCCGGAAAGCTCTCGGCTTACCTGGAGGTTCAAAGCCGAAAGGGTTCATGACTTTGCCTGGGCGGCTGATCCCGATTATGTGCATGAAAAGACCGTAACCGACCACGGCACGGTTATACACCTGATCTATCAGCCCGACAGCATGACCAATGAAACCTGGCCACAGCTGGGAGCATATATGGTAAAAGCTTTTTCCGTGATGAACCGGGAGTTCGGTGAATACCCATTTCCCCAGTTTTCCTACATTCAGGGAGGGGATGGAGGTATGGAGTATCCGATGCTGACCCTGATCACCGGCAGGCGTAACCTGGGTTCACTCGTGGGTGTGTCTGTCCATGAAATGAACCACAATTGGTTTCAGGGGGTGTTGGCCTTTGACGAAAGCCATTATTACTGGATGGATGAAGGCTTTACCGAATATAGCAGCGCAGTAGTGATGCAGGCTTTATTCCCCAACCTGGGGGATGCTCACTTCCAGGGCGCTTACCGCGGTTACCTGAGTATAGCCGGAAGCGGAAAAGAGGAACCGCTTACCACACATGCCGACTGGTTCCGCTCCAACAGGGCATACGGAATAGCCGCTTACAACAAGGGCTCAGTCTTTCTTTCACAACTGAATTACCTGGTGGGAGATTCGGTTTTTCATACCACGATGCTCGAATTTTTCAATACCTGGAAATTCAAACACCCTACCCCGGATGATCTTAAGATATTGTTCGAACTGAATTCGGGGATGGAGCTGGACTGGTATTTTAACTTATGGATTGAAAGCACTCGGGTGATTGACTATTCGGTAAATGCCGGGGTTCAGGATGGCGACCAGGTAATAATCGGTCTGAAAAACCTGGGTGGAATCCCAATGCCCTTGGTCGTTCAGGTGTATTTCCGCGATGGAAGCAGCCAGCGCTTTTACGTTCCTCAATCTATACAAAGAGACAACCCCGACATGGATGACATTACGGTTCTTGAGGACTGGCGTTGGGTGGACACCTACTACAGCTTTGAGTTCGACAGTAAAAAGAAAGTGAAGCGCGTGGAAATTGACCCTGACCACAGGCTGGCTGATACGGACAGAGAGAACAATATCCTGGTTTTTCCAAAATAATTCAGGGTAGGCGTTAGACTGTATGGAGAAATTACAGACCTTTGCAGTCGGATTCGATGTCGGAGAAATTCAGCACGCTTTCATACCCAACCGTACTCATAGTGGGTGGTGGTTTTGCCGGCCTGGAGCTGGCAAAAAAACTTAATCACAGGAATTTCAAGGTTTATCTGCTCGATAAACACAACTACCATACATTTCAGCCTTTGTTGTACCAGGTGGCTACCGGTGGACTCGGTTCCGATGCCATCGCTTACCCCCTGAGAAAAGTCATCGGTCCGATGCCCAATGTGGCTTTCCGTATGGCTGAAGTACAGCGGGTGCTGCCTGAAGAAAAAAAGGTAGAAACCTCTGTTGGTGATTTTGACTACGATTACCTTGTATTGGCAACAGGCTCCACCACGAATTTTTTCGGGAATGAATCGCTGGAAAAACTTACCATGCCAATCAAGAGCATTCCCCAGGCATTGGATATTCGTAGCTACCTCTTGCAGGAGTTTGAGAAAGCTCTGGTAGCCCAGAGCCTGGACCAGAAAAAGGAAGCCATGAATTTTGTGATCGTTGGCGGTGGTCCTACCGGTGTGGAACTGGCAGGTGCCATGGCCGAGATCAGGAAGAATGTTATTCCCAGTGATTACAGCGAACTGGAAGCCGATATGATGAAGATTCATCTGATCGAAGCCGGTCCGCGTCTGTTGTCGGCTATGTCCGATAAGTCTTCGGAGGAAGCACGGCATTTTCTCGAGGAAATGGGGGTGGAGGTTCAGCTGAATACCCTGGTAACCGGTTACGACGGGCGAGAACTGACCTTGAAGGATCAGGAAAGTTTGCTTGCCGAAACAGTGATCTGGTCGGCTGGGGTGAAGGGGGACATGCCTGATGGGCTGCAACCCGATTTGATCGTCAGGGGAAACCGGATCCGTGTGAATGCATTCAACCAGGTAGAGGAGCATCCCGGAATCTTTGCGATCGGAGATATCGCTTCGATGACCTCGGACAAGGCATTTCCAAATGGTCATCCTATGGTTGCTCCGGTTGCCATGCAGCAGGCCCATCACCTGGCGGAGAACCTGTTCAGGATGGAGTCCGGAAAAAAACCGAAGCCCTTTACTTACCGGGATAAGGGATCCATGGCGACCATTGGCAGGAACAAGGCAGTGGTTGATCTGCCCTTTGTGCATTTCCGGGGCTGGTTTGCCTGGGTGGTATGGATGTTCATCCATCTGCTCATGCTGGTTGGTTTCCGCAACAGGCTCATGGTTTTCGTCAACTGGAGCTGGAATTATTTTTCATACGAAAGGGCAATACGCCTGATCATCCGACCGTATAAAAAGGAAAACTAGATGGGAGGGAACGAGGTCCTGATATTCAGCGGTTTTCTGCTGATCATTCTTGCGGTGCTGCTGGTTGACCTGGGTTTGTTCTCCAGAAAGAGCCATATAGTGGGTTTTCGGGAGGCCATTTCCTGGACACTCGTCTGGGTGGCCATGGCAGTTGGTTTTTATTTTTTCCTGGATTCACGGGGAGAATTCCTGCATGGGGTAGAAGACGGCCGGCAACTTTCCAGGTTGATCCGGGAGCACGGGCACTCCTTTCTGCTATCCGGCGATTTTGAGAAGGACCTGGTAGTTTACCGGCATAACCTCTCGCTTGAGTTTCTTACCGGTTACCTTATCGAATATGCCCTGAGTATTGATAACATCTTTGTGATGATCGTAATCTTCAAGACTTTCAGAGTGCGGGAGCAGTACTACAAGCAAATCCTGTTCTGGGGAGTTCTGGGGGCGGTTGTCATGCGTTTTGCGTTCATATTCCTGGGAGCCAGCCTGCTGGAGTCATTCAGTTGGGTGATGTATGTATTCGGGGGTATATTACTTTATACGGGCATCAAAATGCTCTTCACCGAGGAAAAAGAGGAGCAGATACAGCCGGGATCGCACCCGGTGGTGAAGTTTCTGAGCAAGCTGGCGCCTATCTATCCCCGCTATGTAGGGTCCCATTTTTTTATCCGGCACAGCGGAAGGGTAATGATGACCCCTTTATTTGTTGCGTTGATGGTGGTAGAGTTTACCGATGTCATTTTTGCTTTTGATTCGGTACCGGCCATTTTCTCGGTGACCAAGGACGCCTACATCGTTTTCTTCTCGAATATTTTTGCCATTATGGGATTGCGTTCCCTGTTTTTCCTGCTGAGCAACATCATGCACCTGTTCCATTATCTGAAATTCGGGTTAGGCATCCTGATGCTGTTTATCGGGGTGAAGATGATGTTCCATGATTTTATGGTCAACTGGGGTTTCACCACAGAGGGCTCGCTGTATGTGATTCTGGGTATTCTGGCCCTGAGTATACTGGCGTCGATTATTTTCCCTCAGCCCAAAGACGGTTCAGAAACGCAGCCATAGCAGCAGTGTCCTGTAACAGCATACATTTGAAATGTCCTTTCGGGCATTTCTCGTAGCCAATCTTACTGCATGGGCGGCAGTTCAACCCCTTCACTTCGAAGACCATTGATTTTTTTGCTGCTGTGGAGTGCTCTGCGAAAAAAGGATACATGCCGAATTCCGGAACGGTATTGCCCCAAACACTTCCGATAGGGGTGTCCAGAGCGGCAGCTATGTGCATCATGCCTGTATCGTGGGTAAGCAGGGCCGCAGCCCTTTTACAAGCCAGGGCGCTCTGGTCCAGGCTCAATTTTCCGGCGAGATTATGCAGCTCGTTTGATTGGTATTGATGAATAAGTGCGTCGCCCATTTCCGCGTCTTCTTTTCCCCCAAGCAATACCACCGGGCAATGGAGTTGGTTAAGGAGTTCCGAAACCTTGCTTTGCGGCATTCGTTTGGTGGCATGTTGCCCGCCAAGCGCTATCGCCACATAGGGCTCAGCAGGGAAGGAGTCGGGGAGCAGGGTACTTTCGGGGATGAAGTAATCCATGCCTTCCCCGTCATAGTGAATTCCCATACTCGCCACTGTGCTGAGATAGCGGTTGACGATATGCGTGTCTGGCAAACGGTTGATCTTGAAGTTAACGAGCAGCCATTTTTCCAGGTTGAGCTTGGGAAAAGGGTGGTAGCTTCCCGGGATACCTCTGAGCAGGCGTCGGCTACGTATATTATTATGCAGGTCAATCAGGTAGTCGAATTGCCGGTTTTCCAGTTCCTGCCTGAGGGCTGAAAAGGAATCTTCGAGTTGAAGGACCTCGTCTATGTGAGGATTGTTTTGGAGTATGGAGGCGTAAGCCTTTTTGGTTACATAAGTAATACGGGCATCTGGCGAGGCCTTTTTGATACAGCGCAGCACGGGGGTAGTCAGTACGATATCACCGATGGAGCTGAATCTTACGATCAGGAAACGTTTCGCCATGGAGGGCGAAATTAGCGTTAAGGAATGACTTCGCCGCTTTCCACGGCTTTTTCGGCTTCTATCCAGAGTACGGTGGCTTCATCGCGGAAACGACCGAATATTACGGTACGTTGGGTTCCGTCTTCATTTTGATAGATATGGAAGCCTGCGATTTTGAATCTGCGACCTGAATATTGACAGGGTAATCGTTTGGAATCGATATCGCCATCGAAATACCAGTTATAGAATCCTTTTCCCGAAAGGGTGTCGTAAGTCGCTTCCGGGTTTGGCCAGCGGGTTTTAACCAGGATATCGATATGATTGAAGTTTTCGCCTTCCTGGCAGGGACCGAGTGTAAGGCTGTCGCCGATATTAAAGCTGACCTGAACCTGGGCTTTGGCATGCCCGAATGAAAAGGCGATAGCTATAAATACGCAGTAGAGGTATTTCATCGCCTCACAAAATAGCAAAAAGCAAACCGTTCGGAAAAGATCAGGGCTAGTCTGCATGCTGTTGAGTCTTGTATTATTAAGCCGGGTAGGGTTTTTAGGATTAGCGTGGGAGAGGAGGTATGGATGATCCTTTTGGGGCGGACGTTATTTTTTCTCCTTGTAAATCAATCCCTTTTTCATTCATGTTAAGAAATCTTTGCCCCGGGTCTTTGACGGGATGGAAAATCCGCTACCTTTGCATCCCCGTTTGAGAGAAAACGTTCTGTGAAAAACGGGTTGAGGTAATAGCAAGAAAAAATTCTTCGGAATTATCTTGACAAGATCGAAAAGAGTATTACCTTTGCATCCCCGTTTCGCGAGAGGGGTTTAGTAAAAGTGAGAGAGGCGAGACAGGGGAAGAGAAGAAATAAGTTCTTTGAAGTGATGTGATAGGAATAGCGGACCCTTCGATAAGACTTTGAG
>CAXPEB010000060.1:0-11256 GCA_964215915.1 Bacteroidia bacterium | reverse complement strand
GCTCAAGGATTTTGTTAATCTTGTAAGGAATTATTTATGAAAAACCGCCTGCTACTAAGCTTCTTTCTGATATTCAGTGCGGTATCCCTTTATTCACAACAGTTTTCGGTTTCGGGCTTTGTACGCGACAAGGAATCCGGAGAAGCATTGATCGGAGTAATGGTTATGGATCAGGGCGCACAGCGGGGAACACGGTCCAACGAAAACGGCTATTTCAACCTGATCGTACCGGCCGGCTACCGCTATATCGAGTTCTACCTGCCAGGCTATGAGAAATACGGCGACAGTGTGTACCTGGGTGCCGACGAACGCCTGGAGGTGAACCTGGTGGAAGATATCTATTTCGAAGAGGTCTATATCGATCCGGATGACAAACGGATCCCCGACGAACCGGCCATCCCCGAACCCCAGAGCAGTACTCCGCAGATGATCAAAAACGTACCACCCGTTTTCGGGGAAGTGGACCTGATCAAGTCCATCCAGTTCCTTCCCGGCATACAAGGCGGGGTAGAAGCCTCCAGCGGACTGCATGTGCGGGGAGGCAGTCCGGACCAGAACCTGGTACAAATCGACGGGGTGCCGGTATACAATATCAACCACACTTTCGGGTTTTTCTCGGCTTTCAATACGGAGTCGGTACTGAACTACAACCTGTACAAAGGGGGATACCCCGCCCGTTTCGGGTCGCGGCTTTCCTCTGTGCTGGACATTACCATGAAGGACGGAAACAACCAGGAAATCCATGGCAATGCCTCCCTCAGCCTGATCTCTTTCAGCGGCTACCTGGAAGGTCCGCTCTATAAAGACAAGACCACTTTCTCAGCTTCCTTCCGTCGTACCCTCCCGGGTATTGTCAACATCATCAATCCGCTCACTACCGGCGCCAGCGGAGAACGTACCGGGGGCTATTTTTATGACGGGACGGTAAAGCTTACCCACCGTGTGGACGAACGTAGCAAGCTTAGCCTGACCTTCTACCGGGGTAAGGACAAGTTCTTCAGTGAAATCCAGGATCGCAATAATTCCGGCGGACTCCGTACCGAAGAAACCCGCCACGATGAGATCAACTGGGGCAATACCACCGTTGCCCTGCGGGGTTCCCGGGCCATCAGCAAGCGTTTGTATGGAAATGTTTCACTGAGCTATACGGAGTACCTGTTCAACCAGATCCGCCGCTACAACCGGGTGGAAGAAACCGACAGCACGCGGGACGAAACCGATTACAACCTCCGGTATTTTTCCGGGATCCGCGATTTCTCCCTGAAGTCCGATTTCGAATATGCGTACAACTACCGCCACAAACTGAGCTATGGTTTTGTGAATACGGTGCACGCTTTTGCTCCGGGAGCCATTGAAGCCATTTTCAAAGGGCCCGGAACCAATATCGATACCACCTACGGAGCGGCCAGGAGAATCGTAGCCAATGAAGCTGCGGTATACCTGGAAGACGATATCCGCTGGAGCAACCGGCTTCGCACCCAGATAGGGTTGAGGGTATCTTCCTATTTTGCCGATAACAGTTTTTACTATGCTTTGGAGCCCCGGGTCAGCCTGCGCTACAGCCTCAGCCATAAAGCGGCTTTGAAACTGAGTTATACCCGAATGAACCAGTACCTGCACCTGTTGGCCAACAGCGGCCTGGGCCTGCCTACCGACCTGTGGCTGCCTTCAACCGCTCACGTCAAACCCGAATCGGCACACCAGCTGACGGCCTCTGTTGAAAGAACGGTGGCGGATGACATGATCTTCAGTGTGGAGGTGTTTTACAAATGGCTGAATAATGTGGTCGACTATTCGGAAGGAGCGGATTTCGTAGATGTACAGGAAAACTGGGAAGGCAAAGTGGAGCAGGGGGTAGGACGCAATTACGGTCTTGAAGTGCTGTTTTCGAAACGCTACGGAGAAGTGACCGGCATTCTGGCCTATACCCTTTCCTGGAACCGCCGGCAATACGAATTCATCAATAACGGCAACTGGTACTACTACCGTTACGACCGCCGTCACCAGATCAATTTTACCACCAATATGGACGTAACGGAAAGGAATACGATTGCGTTCAGCGGGATATTCGGTACGGGCTATCCGGTAACTTTCCCGCATGGTCGCTACGTGGATATCAATGGGAACGAGGTATTCGACTACGAAATGAAGAATGGTTACCGGCTGCGCTATTACCTGCGCTTTGATGTGGCCCTTACCAATAAAAGAGAAAACTACTACAGCGGATTGCGCCAGGAGTTTGTCATATCCATATACAACCTTTTTAACCGGAGGAATCCTTACTTCCTGTATGTCGACCGCGATGCCAACCAGGGATTTGTGGCCAAGGAAGTGAGTATATTTCCGCTGTTCCCGTCATTTACTTATCGATTGCTGTTTTGAAAAAGTACCTCGCATTCATACTCGTTATTTGGACTCTGCAGGCCTGCGAAACGGTAGTAGACGTGGAGCCACCGCCCTATACGGGAAAGATTGTGGTCAATGCTCTTTTTAATACGGATGAGGACGCGGAGGTTTACGTAGGTTATTCCGTGGTGGCCCTTTCGAATCAAAGTCCGGGCCCGCTTCCCGACGCATCGGTGGAACTTTTCGAAGACGGGGTTTCCCAGGGGCAGGGAACCTACGATCCCATTGATCAGCGGTTTCGCTGGACGCTAAAACCCAAGGCGGGTTCTGCTTACCGCCTGCTTATCATCCGTTCCGGCTACCCGACGGTAGACAAAACCCTGTACATGCCTTCCGACGGCAACCTGGCCGGGATCACCTACACGGATTCCATTGGTTTGGATACTTCCGGCGACAAGCTTGCCGAACTCCGGATACGGATCAATGACCCCGCAGATCAAAAGAATTATTACCGTCTGCTCATCGCTTATTATTTCGAACAGGGGGATGAGTTCCTGCCCTTTGAGATCATCACCAATGACCCGGTTTTGCTGAGCCCTGGCACAGAAAAAGAAAATGAGGGCAGTTACCTGTTCGACGATGTGCTTTTTAACGGCCGTCAGGTGGAGATTGTGGTGCGCTTCTCGCCCTTCATCGCCACAGGCACCCCACGTTTCCTGATACAGAGCCAGTCGCTGAGTGAAGATCAATACCGCTATCAGCTTAGCCTGGCACGGTACGAAAACAACCAGGGTGATCCTATTGCCGAGCCGGTATTCATTTACTCGAATATCGATGTGGGCCTTGGCATTTATGCCGGGAGCATCTTCCGCCGCGACACCATTCAATAAGCAGGCGAGCCGACAATCTTTTTCCTACCTTTGAGCCCCTGAATCATGGCATCGGTATACGATAACTACGAGGCAGTGATCGGGCTGGAGATCCATGCCCAACTGCTCACCAAAAGCAAAGCCTATTCTTCCGACAGCACCGCGTACGGAGCGGAACCCAATACGCAGGTCAGTGTAATCTCGCTGGGCCATCCCGGCACCCTGCCACGGCATAACCGGTCAGCGATCGATTACGCCGTAAAAATGGGACTGGCCTGTCATGCACAGATACGCGAATACAACTACTACGCCCGCAAGAATTATTTCTATGCCGACTTGCCCAAAGGCTACCAGATCACCCAGGATAAAACCCCGATCTGTAACGGAGGGCATATTACCATCAAACTCAAGGACGGCAGCAGCAAAAGGGTAGGGCTGACCCGTATTCATATGGAAGAAGATGCCGGGAAATCCATGCACGACCAGGACCTTTATGATACCCTTGTGGATTACAACCGGGCCGGAGTACCGCTGATCGAGATCGTGTCGGAGCCCGATATGCGCTCTGCCGATGAAGCCTATGCCTTCGTCACCGAGGTTAGGAAACTGGTACGTTACCTGGATATCTGCGACGGAAATATGGAGGAAGGCAGCCTGCGTTGCGATGCCAACGTTTCCGTTCGCTTGAAGGGAAGCGATAAATTCGGTACTAAGGTGGAGGTGAAGAACATGAACTCCATCAGCAATGTCAAAAAGGCGATCGAACACGAGATCATCCGGCAGATCGACCTGATCGAGGCCGGACAGAGTTTCACTTCCGAAACCCGTTCTTTCGATGCGATGAAGGGTATTACCCATTCCATGCGCTCCAAGGAAGAGGCCAATGATTACCGCTATTTCCCCGAACCCGACCTGCCGCCTTTTATTGCCAATGAACAGTACGTGGCGGGGATACGGGCGGTTATGCCGGCACTACCCGACGCGTTATTCGCCCGTTATACCGGGGAACTCGGACTGAGTGATTACGATGCCCTGGTACTGACCGATACACGCGAGGTGGCTGCATTTTATGATGAACTGACGGAACACACGGATAACTACAAGGCTGCGGCCAACTGGGTAATGGGGCCGGTGAAAAGCTGGTTGAATGAAAATGCTCTGGAAATGGAGGATTTCCCGTTAAAGGCTCCCGCCATTGCCAGCTTACTGGAACTGATAGACAAAGGAAAGCTAAGCAACTCCGTAGCGTCGCAACGCGTTTTTCCGGCAATGCTCAAAGAGCCCGGAAAATCTCCCCTGGAAATTGCCCAGGAACTGAACGTGATACAGGAAAGCGACAGCAGCTTTATCGGTGACCTGATCGAAGAGGTGCTGGCAGCCATGCCGGAAAAAGTTGCCGAATACAAGGCCGGCAAAAAAGGCCTTCACGGATTGTTTATGGGCGAAGTGATGAAACGCTCCAGGGGAAAAGCCGATCCCAAAGAAACAAACCGCCTATTAACTGAAAAACTGGAAGCATGAGATACAGCATGACAGTACTCGCCCTGGCCCTGCTTTTTGCAGCCTGTGGCGGAGATAAAAAAGAAAAAAAACAAACCGGTGATGCCCCGGAGGTTCCCGGATTTGTGGTGGAAGGAACCATTGAAAACGGTGCCGGAAGCGTGATCTTCCTGGGCAAGCTGGGAGTGCAGAATACGGATATCGTAGCCACCGATACCGCCGATCGAAACGGGCATTTTCGACTGGAAGGCTTCAGTCGGGAGAAGTTCCTGGCAATTTTCAATTACGATGTGTCCAAAAAGATCTTCCTGGTAATCGATACGGCCGACCGGATCACCCTGAATATCCCGGCAACCGGCTACGATCAATATACCGTGGAAGGTTCTAAGGAAAGTCAGGTCTTCCGTAAGCTACGCGATATCGAAGTCCGTTCCGGGAAAGAACTGGCCAAAATCCGCGAAAAAGCCGAAGACCTTGACCCGGATGATGAAAATACCCTCAACCGACTTCGTGAGGAGTTTACCACCGTCAATGACAAGTATATTGCAGAATACAGTGACAGTCTGCGTAACGTGAATTCGCCCCTGGTTAAGCTTTATTACCACACTTTCCTGCAGGTTCCTTTTGATGATAGCATGAAAAAGCGCTTGTATGACGAGGCGGTGGCGAGCGGACTGAAGGGCGATGTGGTTTCGCAGTTTGTCGGCCAGTACCGGGCGGAGCAAACTACTGCCGTGGGCAATATGGCTCCGGAGATTGTGCTGCAGGATACAAGCGGCAATGTGATCGCTTTAAGCAGTTTGCGCGGTAAGGTGGTATTGATCGATTTCTGGGCTTCCTGGTGCGGCCCCTGCCGTCAGGAGAATCCCAATGTGCTGCGGATGTACCAGACGTATAAAGACAAAGGATTTGAGATCTACGGCGTATCGTTGGATAATGACATGCAAAAATGGGTACAGGCTATCCACCAGGACGGGATACACTGGCAGCATGTAAGCGACCTGAGAGGGTGGCAGAATGTGGCAGCCAAGGCCTATGCCGTAAGATCCATACCCGCCACATTCCTGATCGGACGCGACGGGATAATCCTGGCAAAAAACCTACGGGGCAAGGATTTGGAGGCTAAATTGAAGGAAGTGCTGAACTAGTGCCGTTTAACAATTCCTTAAATTTGATTTAATATGCAATTCATTACATGCCGGTAATGTTGCATTAACAAACATGGATACGAATCAAAACTACAAGATCCTCGTAGTCGACGACGAGCCGGACATTCTGGAATTTATCGAGTATAACCTTAAGCGAGAAGGTTATGAAGTAATCCTGGCCGCCAACGGACAGGAAGGTATCGACAAGGCCAGAGAAGTGGCTCCCGATCTTATCATTCTGGACGTGATGATGCCTGTTCTGGATGGAATTGAGACCTGTCGGCGACTGCGCGAGATGGAAGAATTCAAATCGACCTTCATCGTGTTCCTTACTGCAAGGAGCGAGGAATATTCGGAAATTGCCGGCTTCAACGTAGGCGCCGATGACTACATCGCCAAGCCCATTAAGCCCCGTGTATTGATCAGTCGTATCAATGCGATCCTGCGCCGCAAGGCCACAACAGAAACGGCATCCCGCATCGTGGTGGGTGACCTCGAAATCGACCGCGACAGCTTTACCGTTAAAAAAGCAGGCACTACCGTGCCCATGGCCAAAAAAGAATTTGAACTGCTTCACCTCCTTGCCGGTAAACCCGGAAAGGTTTTTACCCGTGAAAACATCCTTGAAAAAGTATGGGGTGATGATGTGCTGGTTGTAGACCGCACCATCGATGTCCATATCCGAAAAATCAGAGAAAAGCTCGGCGATACGTATATTAGTACGGTAAAAGGCGTCGGCTATAAATTTGAAGGATGATCCGGAACCCAACTCCGAGGAGCATTGCCCTCTATACCGCCATTGCTGTAGCCCTCCTCGTCGGGGGCTTTAGTATTTTTTTCAACCGTGATTGGCTGGATGGGATACTGCTGTTTGCGGCTACGGGCATCGTCTCTTTTTTCTTCTTCTACTATGCATTGGAGATCTTCATTTACCGGAAGATCAAACTCATCTATAAAAATATTCACCGCCTCAAAACTACCCGTTACAAGAGTTCGGTCTTTAATAAAACCGGCATGTCCGGCGACCCCATCAGCGAAGTGAACCAGGAAGTGATCCTGTGGGCCAAAGACCAGCGGGCGGAGATCGAGGAACTGAAGAAGCTGGAAAATTTCCGCAAGGAATTCCTGGGCAATGTTTCGCATGAACTGAAAACGCCCATCTTCAATATCCAGGGCTATATCCATACACTCCTCGACGGTGCCATTGACGATCCTGAGGTCAATATCCACTTCCTGAAAAAAGCGGCCAAGTCGGTTGACCGGCTTTGCGACCTGGTGGAAGACCTGATCAATATCTCCCAGCTGGAAACCGGTCAGCTGAAAATGGAGATGGAAAAATTCGATATCCATGCCCTGGCCAAAGACATCTTCGAATCGTTGGAGATGAAAGCCCAGGAGCGCAATATCGAGTTGTCGTTCAAAGAGGGCTGCGACCAGCCTTTCTGGGTTTATGCCGATAAGTACCGAATCCGACAGGTGCTGGTAAACCTCATCGTCAATTCCGTCAAGTACGGGAAAGACAACGGCCATACTTTCTGTGCTTTTTATGATATGGATGAAAATATCCTGGTAGAGATCAGCGATAACGGGGAAGGGATCGAAGAGAGACACCTGCCCAGGCTGTTCGAACGCTTCTATCGGGTGGATAAGAGCCGTTCACGCGAGGCAGGAGGAAACGGTTTGGGACTGGCCATTGTGAAGCATATTATCGAGGCGCACGAGCAGACCATCAATGTGCGCAGTAAAGTGGGCCATGGAACCACTTTCGGGTTCACCCTGAAAAAAGCCGTCGCAGAAAAGATGGCAGTTAGTAACTAGGCAGTAAGCTTTGTCGTTTCCAGCCGGGAATTCAGGCCCTCTTAAAAGAGGATTTTGGCCTAACACCTAACAGACCAATCACGGTCTGATTCCATAAAAGAAAAATTGCATTCCTGTTAAGCTAAGTTATAGTGCGCTCTTCATTAGATGGATATCTAATGGGATGTATTGGGAATACGATTTTCTCTGCCGTTAGGCCATTTTCCTGCAGCGTGCCGCAACAAACGCAACAAAAGCGTGTGGGAGCTGGTGCGTCAATCGTCTTAATCTTTTCTTTTGAAACAGGGAGTTGCTTATTCCGGTCATTTTTCACCCATTTCTTAGACAAGTAAAAAATGGACATACCTAAACCAGCTGAACAAAACGATTAAATGGCGGTGAGGGGATCTTCAGTCCTTAGATTTTGACTCTAATTCATAACTAGTCAAAGTCCCGCTCAAAGTAAAAGCCAGTATGGCAAATACTGGCTTTCCTCACTTAACATAACTGTTGTTGGCCTAACAGGGTTACACTACGATGACGCTTTAAGCAACTGAAAAGTTGCTCTTACTCATAGGAGCTTACTCATTAGGCTTTACGTAGGGTTTGGCAGCTTCCCTTATCAGGATTTGCTCAATTTCAGGAGAGTAGGGGCGTGGTGCGTTCGGGTCTACGATCTTTCCGTTCTTGTCGATGATTACATAACGCGGAATGGTAGTGATCCGGTAAGCACTGGATGCGGCATAAGCACTGTTTCCCAGGTGCCACATGTTCGGTTCGCCGTTATTGGTGATATAATGTCCCTGCCATTTGGCCTGGTTCTGATCGGTGGAGATGTATACAAAGGCCACATTGGGGTTGTCTTTGAATTTTTCCTTGAGTGGTCCGGAAAGTTTCATGGATTGAATGCAGGGCCCACACCAGGTCGCCCAGAAATCCAGGTAGATCACCTTTCCCCTTAGTTCGGCCAGGGTATGCGTATTTCCGTCTTTGTCTACAAACTCGAAATCGGGGGCTTCGTCGCCAGGACTCAGGCTGGACAGTGTTGCAGCTTTGGAGCGCAGGGCCTGTGCATAGTCCGGGTAGGGCGTCCAGTTCAGGTAACTTTCATACCAGTCCTTGATTTCCTTAAAGCAATTATTGTCCATACCCTCCCAAAGAATTCGTCCCAGAAGTTCGGCTTTGGATTTATGTGCGTACACGCTGTCGGTAAATTCCAGGAAGCTCACAATGCCCTTGCAGGTGTTCTCCTGCGGCTCGGGGCCCATATTGGTAAGGTGTAACAGCAGGAAATTCTGGTATTCCGGGTTGGGTGTATGATCAATCTTGAAGAGTTCAGGCTGGGAAACAAATTTCCGGAAGGATTCGGCCGGTATGTATTGACCTGTAGCTTGTGAACGGTAATAATTGATGTAGATGAGGTAATAGTTCGCCTCTTTTACCAGTTCCATTTTGCCTGCCAGCTTTTTCAGGTCGCTGCCGGCTTTGAGGGTTTTCAGGTTTTTACCCTGCACTTCCCGGAAGGTTTTCATCCACTCCTTAACCTGTTTTTCATAAGATGCCGGATCAGAAGTGGTAAGCGTCTGGTTGAACGTTTTGATGACTTCTTTATCGAAATTGCGGTAGTTCAGGTAATTGAGGTAGGATTCTTCATAGCCCCTTCCGCTGAATTCATACGCATAGTCTTCTCCTTCTTTATAGATACGCATGTACACAGAATCCTGTGGTGCCAGTATGAGGGTGATGGATTTTCCGCCGTGAACGAAATCAATGGCAGCGGGTTTGTCCAGAGGAAAATTCAGGAAGAACTTTCCGGTGCTGTCCGTTTTGGTGCGTAGTTCCAGCGGTTTACGCATAAAAGGGATCTTGTTGTATACAAGCTGGATATCCTGGTTTGCTTCGCCGGTAATCCTTCCGATCAGGTAGGTATCCTGCGAAAACGCCGCAAGAGAAAAGAGAAGCAGGGATAACAGCAATAATGGTTTGTTTCGGAGCATAGTGCGGGAAATTACAATTTCTGTATGAATCGGAGAAAATGCAGCAAGTGCAATGCCACGAAGCCGGCATAAAAAGATTTGTGCATTTTTGTGAAGATGAGAATACTCAGCTTTTCGTTGCTCTTGTTCTCCTGCCTGGGCAGTATGGCTCAGAGCCAGGAAGATTCCGTTATGATCGCCCGTATTTTTGAGGAAGCTCTTTTGCGCGGACGTGCCTACCCCGATCTGCAGGATCTGTGCAAGGAAGCCGGTCCAAGGCTCAGTGGGTCAGAAGCGGCAGCGCGGGCCGTAGAACTCACGCAGGCAAAAATGACCGGTTACGGATTTGACCGGGTATGGAAACAGGAAGTACAGGTGCCACACTGGGAACGCGGAAATTGTTCGCCCCTGATAGTGGAACGCAGCAATGAGGGGCGTACCGTGCGCCCCATGCCTTTATGCGCCCTGGGAGGTTCCGTCGGAGGCAGTGTGGATGGAGAGGTGATCGAAGTGCTGGGATGGAACGATTTGAAACAACTTCCCGACGATTCGGTAAAAGGAAAGGTGGTGTTCTTCAACCGTCCTATGGATCCCCGCATGGTCTATACCTTCGGGGCTTACGGAACCTGCGTCGATCAGCGGGTTTTCGGGGCGATATGGGCGGCCTCAAAAGGAGCAAAAGGCATTATCGTAAGGAGCATGAACCTCCGCCTCGACGATTTTCCGCATACCGGCTCCATGGCCTATGCTGATTCCGTGGAGAAGATTCCTGCTGTTGCCATTAGTACCCAGGGAGCTGAGGAATTGAGCGCCCTGTTGAAACAAGATAAACAGCTGCACGTTAGCTATAACCTGAACCCCACGAGGTTTGCAGATACAACCTCCTATAATGTAATCGGACAGGTTCAGGGAGCTGTGTTCCCAAACCGGTTTATTGCTGTTGGCGGGCATCTCGATGCCTGGGATATGGCTGAAGGCGCCCATGACGACGGAGCAGGGTGTATTCAGTCCATAGAAGCCCTGCGCCTGCTTCGTACTCTCAATTACCAGTCGCGTAACAGCCTGCGGGCCGTGATGTGGATGAATGAAGAGAACGGACTGAAGGGTGCCCTGGAATATGCCCGCGTCTGCGATTCGTTGGGGCAGAAACACCTGGCGGGCATTGAAGCCGATCGAGGCGCTTTTGCCCCTCGTGGGTTTTTTGTACAGGGTTCGGAAGAACAACTGAAAGCCGTTCAGGCCTGGTTACCCCTTTTGGAACCTTACGGAGTTCATATCATTAAAGGTGGGGGTGCCGGTGCTGATGTCGGTCCTCTGCAACGCCGCGACGAGCAGGTTGCTCTTATCGGGTTTGTTCCCGATTCACAGCGTTATTTCGATTTCCACCATGCCGCCAGCGACACCTTCGAAAACATCAACCGCCGCGAACTGGAACTCGGGGCCGCCGCCCTGGCTAGCCTGATTTACCTGATCGATAAATACGGGTTTTAGTAGTTGGCTTTTAGCCCTTAGCTTTTTGCCTTGTCATGTCGATTTCTATGACACTTGCAAGTTTTGATACGGTTTTTGTTTCTGTATTACGGCAAAGATTCGGTGAATGATTTTGTTTCTAACGGCATT
>CAXPEB010000059.1:0-138212 GCA_964215915.1 Bacteroidia bacterium | reverse complement strand
TGGAGTTCAGACGTGTGCTCTTCCGATCTCGCCTTTTCTTGTTTTCATAATTATTATAAATACTTAGGTATAGAAAAAATCCATATATGGATATAATAATATACCGGAAAACCGTGATGGGAGAGTGGAAAATATAGCTGATTTTGACAGTCAGTTTCCCTACAACCGAACCTATGAAAAGAAAGCGTATCAAATGGCATCGCTCCGAACCGGCGTATGTTTCTCCTATTCCCGTAGAGGTCCGTTCTACAAAGCCCGGACAACCGCTGCTCATCCCGGTCTTGTTTGAGACTGGTCCTGTTTCTTGTGCATTTAGACAAAGCCCCCTGAAGGACCTTACGGTCCATTGATTTTTTCGGAGTAGTTTAATGTATTGGGTTATGGAAAGGGTAAACATAGCGGTAGTTGCGGGTCATCAGTTGGTAAGAAGAGGAATTCGTGCTGTTTTAACCGAAAGCAGCGGGGCGGAAATTGTTTATGAAACCGATTGTGGGCGAAGTATGATGGAATTCCTGGAAAAACAACCGGGCCCCGATGTATTGATTTTTGATCTTAGTATCCCGAATCACAGCAGTAGCGAACTGGATGTGATGAGTATATTGAAGGAGGGAAGGCGGGGTATGAAAACCCTGGCGCTGATGAACCGGGAAGAGAATAGTCTGAATTCCGAACTTGCCCGCCTGGAAATAGACGGTTTGGTGTTTCATGGGTCGGCTCCCAAAGAGTTGATTAAGGCAATCCATACCATTACCTCAGGGATGTTTTACCTGGATTCGGCATTGTCGTTACCGTTTCGTAAATGGTTGACTCGTTCAGAGACTTCCGAGATCCAGGCAGAGGACAAACTCTCTTCACGGGAACTTGAAGTGCTTGGATTGATTTGTAACGAGTATACCACTGCAGAGATTTCTGAGAAGCTGAATATGGCTTACGACACGGTGAAAGGGTATCGAAAACGTCTATTTGAAAAAACCAACAGCCGAAATGTTGTCGGATTGGTATTGTTTGCAGTAAAAAATGGGTATATCGAAATCCCCCTGCTGCCTGACCCTAATTCGTCTCCATAATACACCTGAAAGGGTATACCAAATACGCACCAAGGGGTCTTGTCGGGATTGGGCTGGAGACCAAACTTTGTTATAAGTATTAATTCCAGAACTTATGACAAACAATCAATTCGGTCGCAGAAAGAATGCGAAGCAACTTCGCGACGACCAGGCGGAGTATGCGTATTTGCGTGAGCACCCCAATCAACTCAATAACGGAGATGAATCCCGTTATACCAATTTTTCCGGAGACCTGTATTTCATCGGTAACTTTACCAAAGGGTTTGAACACGATCCGGGTTCCGGGGAGCTTACTCCCGACGGTATCAATAGTTACCTTGAAATGTTACGGGCGTTGAACAGTGGCTTGCCTGCTGACTTCGAGGCCATTTCCATGACCTTTTCACCTCCTGAAAGAAAACTGGTGGATCCCCAGGCCGGGCTGGCATTTGACCTTGAAGGACCGGATGCACAGTCGGTTACGGTTCCTCCTGCTCCTGCCCTTGAATCCGCGCAGTTGTCCGGAGAACTGGCAGAAATGTACTGGATGATGATTTGCCGGGACTTTCCTTTCCAGGATATTCAAAGCGTCGGACCGGCTGAAGTAGCTGATGCTCTCGATCCTACTATCGATGGTTCATTGAACTGGGCCGGTTTTACGGACCTGAGGCCTCATTTGGCAGTTGACCCTACAACCAATCAGGTTACCGGACAAACCATTTTCCGGGGTACAGCTCCCGGGTGCCTGGTGGGTCCCTATATCAGCCAGTTTCTGCTGATCGGTAACGAATACCCGGATCCTTCTCAGTATGCGGGTGGTCCGCTTTTCCCACCCGATCAGGGTTATATCCGCTACGGAACCCAAGTGATTGACCAAAGACAGGCGTCAGTACAACCCAATATCAATTTTGTGGGTGAATGGAACGAGTATATTCAGGTACAAAACGGATATGACCCCTATGCAGCGGGCATAATGAATCAGTTAATGCCTCCTCCCCGTTTCATTACCACGCCGCGTGACCTGGCGAACTACGTGCATTACGATGCCTTGTACCAGGCTTATCTGAATGCCTGTATTATCCTGTTGAGTATGTCCGCCCGCCTGGATAGAGGCAATCCCTACCTGGCATCAATGAATCAGGATGGCTTCGGTACTTTCGGAGGTCCGCATATTTTGTCGCTCGTAACCGAAGTGGCAACCCGCGCTCTTAAGGCGGTATGGTACCAAAAATGGTTCGTACATCGCAGATTACGTCCTGAGGCTGCCGGGGGTGTTATGGAGGGAATTCATCGTGGTTTCGTGCTGCCGCTCAACCAGGAGATCCAAACGGCCTTCGCAGCTGCCGGGCCATTTGAAAACTATGTGATGAACAGCAACAACATGTCTATTCCTCCCGGGGTTAACAGCTATTTGCTTAACCAGGTATTTCCGGAGGGATCTCCTATGCATCCTTCCTACGGAGCCGGGCATGCTACCGTTGCCGGAGCATGTGTCACCATCCTGAAAGCATTCTTCGATGAGTCCATGCCTTTCAATACCCTTTTTGAACCGGATCCTTCCGGAATGAACCTTATGCCGGTGGGAGGGGTGACTTCTACGGTAGGGTATGAGCTTAACAAGCTCGCTTACAACATTGCCTACGGTCGTGCTATGGCAGGGGTTCACTATCGTTCCGATAACGATGTGTCCCTGAAACTTGGTGAGGAGCTTGCCATTCAGATCCTCCAGGAGCAGAAACCTACCTACAATGAGAATGGCTTCTTTACCCTGACAAAGTTTGATGGAACCATGATCAAAATATAAGGGTGTTTGCGTGTATGAAACCGGGCACTGCATTACTGTAGTGTCCGGTTTTTTGTTTTTATATTTTATCCTAATTTTGGATTAACCAAAACCTGCCTTTCTATTAACTCTAATGCAGCGCAGATGAAATATCTGATTTTTTGCATACTCATCCCGCTGTATACTTTCGGGCAAAGGCTCTGTGCTCAGGAATTTGAATGGGTTAAGTTTTTCCAGGGAACCGGTAATCAATTACCGGCCTCGCTTCGCGCAGATGACCGGGGAAATCAGTTCGTGGCATTCAACTACCTGGGATCTACCGTATTTGACTCGATGTCCGTTTCTCATTCCACACTTCGCTATCGTGGACTGATTGTCAAACAGGATTCTTCCGGAGAGACGCAGTGGTTCCGGATACTTCACTCCCCGTTTTCTTCTGTTACCATTCTTGGCGGAGCGCTTAATACACAAGGCCACTACTTATCCGTTTTTTCCTGTCCGTCGGATGTAATTATCGGAAACGATACCCTGCAGAACCCGGGAGGAGGCGATGTTTTGTTCTATGCGGAGTTTAACTCATCCGGCAGCCTGCTCAATAGCCGCGTATTACTCAAAACCCCGGACCTGCAAACGTCAGCCACAGATGCAGAAGGAGTGTTTTGTGACGAACGGAATGATTTATTCCTTACCGTGCACTGCGATGATACGCTGGTTATACAGGATACTTCCGGAACCCACAGCATCATGCCCGGATCCGGGAAACTCAGAGTTATCCGCTTTTCCGGTTCCGGCAGTAAGTTTGAATGGGTCCGCTCCTTTCCGGAGAACAATTTCCGGATAAAACGAGTAGATACCGACCTGGATGGAGATGTGTTTATCGGTACCGATTGGTACAACGGCGGAACATTCGGGTTTGCAGGAAACACTCTTGCTCCGCCACAGATCCGTACAGCAGCCGTATTTATCCTTAACGCCCAGGGGCAAGATCAGACATGGTTTGCCATTACGGCATCCGGAGACCGCACTTCTCTCCATGACCTGTCGGTGTATGACAATAACTCTTTGTTCATCGGTGGACAGTTTCTGGGCGACTCAGCCCTGTTCGATACTTTATGGAAAAAGACCAAAGCGTATGGAGCTTACCAGTTTATTGCACGTTTTGATGGTAATGGGAATCTTTTCTGGGTTAAACACGAAGACACGAGTTATTCCACCGTGATTGTTTCCGCCCCCGGGTCACAGGCGATGACCCAGTATTATGACGAATACGTTTATTTATCATACCTCAATACTTCAGCTGCAGCTACCAAACCCATCCTATACGATGGCCAGGTCTATTCTCCTCTTTCAGGTGTGTCCTCATACGGGATGACCATGAAGTTGGATGCTTTTGGGAATGTTTTGTGGGCCTTTAGAACCCAGAGGCCTTTTGTAGCACTGGGAACAGATCTTTTCTCAAGCCTGTATTTTACCGGTTCCTGGTATTCCGGAACATTGAAACTGGGAAGCCATCAGGCCACGCATAGCGGTTCGGAAGATGCTTTTGTCGGAAAGACTTACGATTATGCCATTTTTCGGGGCGATATCAGTAACGGCCCCTATTGTGCCGGAGATACCATCCGGGTTCCTTATACCGTCAGGGGGCAATATGGGGATAGCAATTATTTCATTGCGGAGTTAAGTGATGAAGACGGATTTTTTACCGGAAATGAAAGGGAACTTGGAAGAATTCAGCGCAAAGACAGCGGAACCGTTCCGGGTCTGCTCCCGCTCTTTCAGGTAGCGGGAAGCCAGAAATACCGAATTCGGGTTCGCTCTACCCATCCTGTCGTTCAAAGTTTTTACCGGGTTGATTCCCTCAGGCTACTTATCTATTCGCGGGACAAGGCCGATCCTGGCCCTACGGAAACCATTTGCCGGGGAGATACCCTGATGCTCAATACCTTTGGCGGAACACGCTGGCAGTGGAGCCCGGCAGCACGGATGAATGACAGTACTTTGAGACAACCTCTGGTCTGGCCGGACTCTGCCACAACCTACCGGATCGTGATTTCCGATAGTTCCGGATGCGGAGAGAACGACACGGCATATAAGGCAGTGCTGATCCGATCCGATCCATCCATACAGGCAATTTTTACAGACACCCTTGCTTGCCCTAAGGACAGCCTGAATATTCCGGTTCGGCTTTTCGGTGGGGATTCGCTGAATTACCGTGTGCGCTGGTACCGCATCGGAGGAGGTGCTCCGGTGCTGATCCGCACAGCCACTCCGCAACAGGCATCGGATACATTACGGGTGCAAGCAATGCCCGGGGATACTGCCGGTACCGTATATAGGGCTATTCTTAGTGATGATTGCTCTCCTTCGGAGGATACGGTACAAATCCGGATACGTTCTTACTCCCACCTGAAGCTGGAACTGCCCTTCACGGACACCTTAGTTTGTAAAGGAACCGGGCTTACGCTCCTTCCGGCACTTTCCGGTGGAAGAGCCGAAGGGCATTTCGTCATTTGGCAGGATTCTGCCAGCGGAATCATGGATACGGGCACAGCTTTTTCTTTTACCGTAAACAGCCCGACTATGTTCCGGGTATTTTTGGATGATGGTTGTATGCCGGCCCGCGATTCGGCAGTTTTTCGGGCCGGGGTATTCGACTCCCTGTATTTGGAATTGGGAACTTCCATGTCCATACTTACAGATACCCTGCTCTGTCCCGGTGAAAAAATAACCTTGTATAACCGTCTTCCGCCAGGAAATAACCGGACTCTGAATTATCGTTGGGAGGCGAGTGGACAACTGCTTTCTTTCGATAGTCAGTACCGTGCGGATTCAGATTCGCTTTTTCAGCATTTTCAACCCGGGAATGACTCGGGGTTGTATCTCTGGGTCAGCCTGGATTATTCCAACTCGTGCTACTCCGTTTCCGATTCCATGTTCATTCGTGTTCCCGGCCCGGTAAAGGACCGGGCCGGTGGGGCTTTCGCAAATGTATCGGACTCCTTTTTAGTAGAAATCAATTTTGTATCCGACCCTGCCACAAACCTATTACGCTATGAACTATACCGGCTTGATGCAGCTGCTCCGGTATTTATAGCGGCCCTTTCCTATTCCGGAGGGGGAGTAAGTCATCAGGTAACGGATTCGGTATATACCCTCGACTCTTCCCGTTGTTATGCGATCGTAACGATTGACTCATGCGGTAACCGCGCATACTCCGATACCTTCTGCACGGTGCAGTTGGAGGGCAAGGCAGGCAACCAGACTGCATCGCTGAACTGGACTCTGCCGAAAGATTCCGTGGTTCGTCAATATGTGTTACGCCGAAACGGTAACAATTGGGATACTCTCGCAACACTGGGAGCCCGGGATAGTGTATTTATCGATACCCTGCTTCCCTGTAATATCCCTCAGCTCTATCGCCTGGTAGCCGAAATATTCGGAAACGGCAGGCAAAGCTCCGACCCCTTAACCCTGATCCCCTTTGATACCCTGGCTCCGGCTCCCGTTATCCTTAAGGCGGCTTCCGTGCAGCTGAATCGTCAGATACAGCTATCCTGGTACCCGTCAGCTTCTCCGGATGTGAAATATTACGAGATATGGCGGGATACAGGCAGCGGGTTTGGCTTATTGACCACCGTTACGAACGATACCGTGTTCCTTGATACCGGAGCTGATGTCAGCAATAGGGATTACCGCTATTCCATTATCGGGGTAGATAGTTGCAACAGTCTTAACCGGTCCGGCACTTCGGATACAGCGGGGAATATTCGCCTGCGCCTGCAAACAGGAGCTTGTGTTCCCCTGGTAAGGTTAAACTGGGATGCCGTTTCTTCCGGTAATACAGCAAAATACCGGATATGGAGAAGCAAGGATACCCTGTCCTTTATTCTATTGGATTCTGTCTCCGGCAATCAAACAGATTTTAATGACAGTACTGTTTCGGAAGGGAACCGCTATACATACAGGGTGGAAGCCATCAGCCAGTTTGGTTTCGGGGCATTTACCGATACTTCCTCCCGGTATCCCTGGGTGTTTCCTGCTCCTGATATGGGCAAATTACTGGCGACTACTGTCGTGCGAACCGGGGTTCCTGACGGGCAGGTACAGTTGGATTGGATGAAGTGGGACATGACCGATTCTTTTGCTCGGGGGTATTATATATGGCATGACGACGGAACATCCGAACGCCTTATCCATACCGAAACCGATCTTAACGTTACCGGCTTCATCCATGATTCCATCAATACACAAACAGCACTCAACCATTACTCGGTAAGCACCTATAACCTTTGTCATGAGAGTAATGATACTTCGCAACTCTTCCGCCAAAGCGAAAACTCAGACGAACACAGGCCTGTATTATTAAGCATTGACACAGGAAATCTGCAATCGACCCTAAGGTGGACCAGCTACCTCGGATTTTCAGTAGATCGATACGAAATATGGCGGGAAGAGGATTTCGGAGGGTTCAATTGGTATGCCCAGACACCGGCGAATGATACAAGCTACCTGGATACCCTGGTGCGCTGTGGCCACCGCTACCGGTATGAAATTCGGGCGTATCAAATGGGTGGACCTGAGACCAGCCGGTCTAACCGGGTTGAAAGCGTGGCTTTTGATACACTTCCCCCGGGGTCGGTAAAAATAGTTTATGCCAGCATCCTGCAAACCGGATTGACATCAGGAGAGATCGAGCTTCATGCCCAAACGGTTCAGGAAGAGAACCGGAGTCACTATCTCCTTTACAGGTCGGAGAATAATGGACCATTCCTTCTGGTCGATTCCGTTGCTGCAGGTTCAGGAGCTGCATTCACCTATACGGACGATGGGCTGAATACCTATTCCCACAGTTATCGTTATCTGGTCCGGGCAAAAGACAGTTGCGGAAACCTGGGCATGGAAGCCGATACTCATGCTACGGTGTTGCTCCGTGCTCAGGCAGTTAATAATGCCATTCATGTACGCTGGAATGCCTATGAAGGGTTTGACCTGTATGATAACAGGCTCGAAAGACAAAGCAATGGCGGGCCTTGGCAGCTTGTTGCTCTTCCCCCAATGGAAGATACTCTCTTTATGGATAGCTCGGTTAGCTGCAATACGCGGTATACCTACCGGATAACCTGTACCGCCGCTGTTGGAGGATACCAGTCTCAAAGCAATACGGATACGGCGACCTCTTTCAGCGTGGACCCTCCCGGGGTTCCTGTACTGCTTCGTTCTACCGTTGTTCAAACGGCTCCCGATGCAGGAATCATACGGATAGAGTGGGAGCCAGGATCCGGCAGGGTGGCTTATTATGAGTTGGAAAGGAGTGAAAACGGAACGGATTGGCAATCTGTTGCTTCCAATTTGTCGGGCACCTATTACGAAGACGAGAACCTGAATACGCAGAACCTGCGTTACTATTACCGGCTCACTTCGGTAGACAGCTGTGACAATCGCAGTCAAACCCCTTCCGGACAGCATGCAGCCGTATTTTTGATGGCTACTCCGGGAGAAGAGGACGTGGCACTGAGTTGGTCGGCTTATCAGGGATGGACAGTAGATTATTACCGGGTATACAGAAACGGTTCGCTAATCGATTCGGTGCCGGGCATAAGCACGGAATTCACTGACAGCCACTTGTTGTGTACAGAGGAGTACGGGTATCGGATTGAGGCCTTATTCGCAGACAGGGTAAACGTAGTCTCTTTTTCAAACGAAATACGCGCCCGTCCGCTGGATACCCGCTCTCCTGAAACACCCGAGCTTCTTTATGCAACCGTGTTGAGACCAAACAGGCAGGTGGAAATAGCCTGGACGCGTCCTCCCGATTTTGATCTGGAAGGGTATGAACTGCGTATCCGTGGGGGGGCTGTGGTATACATGAATACGCTGGCAGACGATACGGTTTATGTGCATTCCTTTGAAAAAGCACCTCGTCCCTTGTGCTACGAGGTTCGTTCACGAGACCTATGTGGCAATTTAAGCGATGAAAGTAATCCGGGTTGTATTCTGTTTCCTGACGTAATGGTAATGGACCAGTACAACCTGCTAACCTGGTCGGATTATGAGCAGTGGCCGGATGGCATTTCCCACTATGAAATTTACCGGTCAGAGGATTCGGTCAATTGGTCGTATTTGGGAGAGATAGCTCCGGGAATAAACGAGTTCAAGGATGAAAATTTATCTTCCTCTGCGGATCAGTTTGTTTATCAGGTTATTGCCATTTCTAACTCGGACCCTGTAGAAATACGTTCGGCTTCCATGGCTGTGACGGTGATCCTGAAGCCGGTCATCTGGATTCCCAATAGCTTTACGCCACAGCAAAGTCCGGGGTATAACGACCTGTTCGCTCCGGAAGGAGCCTGGTTTCGCCGTTATGAAATGCAGGTGTATAACCGTTGGGGAACAATGGTTTATGCTACCCGGGAAAGTGAAGCCTGGGACGGTACTTACCTTGGGAAACCTGTTCCGGAAGGGGCATACTTATACCGGATAGTGATTTACAGCCATACCGGCGTCAGGAAGGAGTACAAAGGCGTGGTTCATGTCATCCGGTAATCAGGGCAATACGGGTAGTGGCAATTCATCCGGCAAAGCCATCCGTATCCTCCACTCTTTGGGATATTGGCTGTTGCAACGGTTGCCAAGGTTCTTTACAAAACCAAGCCCATTGCCCTGGTAATCCATACGCAGCCATCCCTTTTCCGCATCCGGGAATTTCAGTTCGTCGCGCCGAAGAAAATGAAGTGCTTGCCGGCGTGTGAGTTCTACGGAAGAAAATGCTTCCCGGTTATGGATCAGGGAAAAAGCCAACTCAGAAGAAGGCTTAAGGTCATGGCCTGCGGGCTCTGCCGCTTTTACTCCCAGGTATTGAAGAGGAAGTCGGAACAAAGCCGAAGCATGCCCAACCAGGGATTGGGGCACCGCATACAAGCCGTCAAACCATTCGAAGCAATAGGGAGCACCCGTCAGCCATTTGTTCAGTTCCGGACTGTTGACCTCTTTGCCGGGCTTCTTAAGATCTTTTGGCGTCCTGGTATTCGTTTCCTCTTTTTTCCGGAGAAGGGCAATGAAAAAACCTTCGCCTTTGCACAGGTGAGGGTAAAAAGCATAGCCCTTTACTCCATTTTTTTCTTTTAACCGGATCTGCCAGTCAGGCGGAAAAGGGATTTCCAGGCTTTCCAATTCCAGTTCTTGTGCCAGCCAATGCAGGTTGTTTTCGTTCTCTTCTTCCGAGAAGGTACAGGTAGAATAAATCAGGTAACCGCCCGGTTTGAGGGCAGGAAGAATATCCGCCAGTATGCGCTGTTGACGTGCCGCACAGAGGTCTACATGCTGTTCCGACCATTCCTGGCGGGCTGCCTCATCCTTACGGAACATCCCTTCCCCGGAGCAGGGTGCATCCACGGCGATCAGGTCGAACTGGAGTCCGGAGGCAGCAATATTCCGTGCATCCAGATTACTGACGGCAATATTGGGCAGTCCCCATTTGATCAGGTTCTCCTTAAGAATCTGTGCCCTGGAACGGATCACCTCATTGGCCAGGAGCATCCCTTCTTTTTCATAAAGGTGCGTAGCGATCAGGCTGCTTTTGCCTCCGGGAGCCGCGCAGAGGTCAAGTGCCAGGGCACCTTCCAGCGGAATTTGATCCAGGACAAACTGCAGGCTCATGGAGCTGGCTTCCTGAACATAATAGGTGCCGGCATGAAACGCCGGGTCCAGCGTAAAAGAGGGGCGATCGGGAAGGTAGAACCCAAAGGGATTCCAGGGTATCGGCTCCAGGTTTTCGGCTTGGGTATTTTTGTATGGATGGATACGTATACTTACCGGCGATTCCGAGCGAAGGGCATTAAAAAAAAGGTCAGCCTCTTTAAGAAGCTGACCCTGTATGCGTTTTTCGAATTCGGAGGGAAACTCCATCATCAGATGATCAACATGGCATCGCCATAGCAGAGAAACTTGTATTTCTCTTTGATGGCCACCTTGTAAGCCTCCTTGAGGAAGTCATATCCGGCAAAGGCGGCAGCCTGCATCATCAGTGTGGATTGAGGTGCATGCAGGTTGGTGACAAAAGCATTGGCGATGGAAAATTCGTATTGCGGGAAGATGAACTTGTCGGTCCATCCGTCGGAAGGATTCAGTGTTGACTTGGAACTTACCGAAGATTCAATAGCACGCATTACCGAAGACCCAACTGCAACCACCCGTTTCTTATTGGTCAGGGCTTTGTTGACCAGGTCAGCGGTGGAAGCGGGAATACTGTAATGTTCGCTATCCATTTTATGCTTCGTGAGGTCTTCAACCTCCACATCGCGGAAGGTTCCAAGGCCGGTATGTAAGGTCAGTTCGGTGAAGTTAACTCCTTTGATCTCCATACGCATCTTCAGTTCCCGGGAGAAATGAAGTCCGGCGGTAGGAGGAGCCACAGCGCCTTCGGCAGAAGCGAAAATGGTTTGATAACGGTCTTTGTCGTCTTCTTCAACCGGGCGCGTAATGTACTTAGGCAGGGGTGTTTCCCCCAGTTTTTCAATGATGTTGCGGAATTCCTCGCGTGTACCGTCAAAAAGGAAGCGGATCGTACGGCCCCGGGAAGTGGTGTTGTCTACCACCTCTGCTACCAGGTCGTCGTTGCCGAAGTAGAGTTTGTTGCCAACCCGTATCTTTCTGGCAGGATCCACCAATACATCCCATAGACGAAGCTCTTCGTTGAGCTCACGGAGCATGAATACCTCGATCTTGGCTCCCGTTTTTTCCTTGTTGCCGTATAACCTTGCAGGGAACACTTTGGTATTGTTCACGACAAACACATCCTGATCATCAAAATAATCAAGAATGTCATGGAAGGTTTTGTGTTCTATGCTTCCCTTTTTCCGGTCTAAGACCATCATTCGGGAATCGTGTCGGTGTTTCGGAGGATGTTGAGCAATAAGGCTTTCAGGAAGATCGAATTTATATTGGGAAAGCTTCATGGGCAGATAGAATGAAGGGCGCAAAAGTAGTGCAAAACGAAGGGAAAAGCAAGCTTAGGTTAGCAGGATTGAGGGAAGAGCAGGAATGGCGCAAGGACGCCGGTTTGGCAGGCACCTCTGATAGATAGTTGCTTGGGGAGGCAGAATAAAACGGAGGAATAAAAATCGGAATTAGTTCACCGGAGGATAACAGTATCCCCTTCTAATTTCCCTTTTCCACCTCTGTCTTATAGGATTCGAATGCCTGGTAGATAGATTCGGCAAGTTCTTTTCTGCCGGCATCACTTCTCAGGTAATTCCGTTCTTCGGTATTGGTCAGGAAGCCGGTCTCCACCAATACGCTGGGCATAGCGGTTTTCCATAACACCAGGAATCCGGCTTGTTTTACACCTCGGCTTCGGTTGACTTTCTTCCGCCGGGCCAGCTTTTCTTCGATCTTGGAGGCAAACAGGATGCTTTGATCCATAAAGGCATTCTGATAAAAGGAAAAGATGATATGGCCTTCCGGGGAATTCGGGTCAAATCCTTCGTAGGAGCTCTTGTAATCCTCTTCCATCAGGATAGCGGCATTCTCCCTTTTGGCCACTTCCAGGTTACCGTCGTTTTTATGTGTTCCCATGACATAGGTCTCGGAGCCGTGGGCGCTGTTATTGGAGCTGTGGTTACAGTGGATGGAAATGAAGAGGTCGGCCTTGTTCCGGTTGGCGATGTTGGAGCGCTCGTTCAATTCGATAAAGCTGTCGCTTAACCGGGTATAGTAAACCTTAATGTCGGGATGAGCTTCCTTGATTTTGGCGCCTAGGTATTTGGCTACCTGTAACGTGATATCTTTCTCCCGGACTCCTGCGCTGATGGCGCCGGGGTCTTTGCCGCCGTGTCCGGCATCGATCACCACCACCCGTATCGTGTTGTCCACAAAATTCAGGGGTTTGAATGAACTGCTCAGAAGAGCAGTCAGCAAGAGAGCGATGGATATTGGAGTTCTCACTTTTGTGCTGTTTTTTTGAAGCGGTACAAAGTTTGTTCCCAAAGCGAAATTACTCAGCCCCACAGTCAATTGGAATTTCACCCACGCCTATTTATCCATCTCCTGGTGTTGATTGCCGGTCTGGTTTGCCCGGAACCCGCGACAGCGCAGGAAAAGAAGGATTCCACATTAGTGAACACAGGCTCTCCGGATAGTTCCGAAACCCGGTACCGAAAGGTGCATAAGGCTTCCTTTGACGCTGAAGTAACCTATTCCGCCCGCGACTCTATTAAGATACTGGTTCAGGAAAAAATGATCTTCCTGTATGGTGATGCGGTGGTTCATTACAAAGACCTCGAAATAAAAGCGGCTCGTGTAGCTATCAATTTTGAGACGAATGTGATGACCGCTACCCCCTTAATTGACAGCGTCGGAAGCAAAACCGGTATCCCTCATTTCAAGGATAATCAGGATGAGATGACCGCCGATAGCTTTCAGTACAGTTTTAAATCGAAGAAGGGGATCATATACGGATTGATCACCGAACAAGCCGACGGTCTGGTTTACGGGGAGAAGGTAAAGAAAGACGACGAAGACAATCTGTATATCCGGAATGCCCGGTACACGACCTGTAACGATACTGCTCATCCTCATTTTTATATTCAGGCGGGCCGCATGAAAATGATCCCCGATGACAAAATCGTATCGGGTCCGGCAGTATTTTATGTGGCGGATGTCCCGACGATTGGAATGCTGCCCTTCGGTTATTTCCCGATTACCAAAGGCAGGAAATCAGGGATCATCATGCCCAACTACGGCTATTCGCGCTCACGGGGCTACTTCCTGCGAAACGGCGGTTATTACTTTGGGCTGAGTGATTATTTCGACCTTGCCCTCACCGGCGATATCTATGCAAACCTGAGCTGGCGGGGCCAGGCATCATCCTATTACGCCAAAAGGTATAAGTATAGCGGTAACATGACCATGAGCTATGCGGTCAATAAGGATAATGAACGGGAAGACCCCGACTATTCCGAGGGGCGCGATTTCCTGTTTACCTGGAACCATGTGATGGATAACCGGGCCCGGCCGAAAACGAATTTCAGCGCCAACGTGCAGCTGGGGAGTAGCAATTACCTGCGACTGAACTCCTATAACCCCAACGACATTGTTACCAATACCATGAATTCGGGGATTAATTACTCCCGTTCTTTCGGTATCGGTAATGTGACTGCGGCAGCCCGTCATACGCAGAACACCAATACCGGGAATGTTAATGTTACCCTGCCGGACGTAAGGTTTGACGTTTACCGCTTCTTTCCTTTCCGGGGAGATAATTACAGCAGTAGCCGGAGCAAGTGGTACCAGGATATCGGGGTGACTTATACCAATACTTTCCGCAACCAGCTGAGTACCGGCGACTCTACCTTCTTTACCCCCGAGTCTCTGGAAGCACTTCAATACGGACTTCAGCAGAACATGGCCACTTCAGGTAATTTCAAATTATTGAAATTCCTGGCCTTTTCTCCCAGCGCTTCGTATACCGAATACTGGTACTTCCAGTCCATTAACCAGGAGTATATTGTTTCCGGCGATTCTGTAAGGATCGATACGGTGCCCGGTTTTGTGCGGGGGTACGAATACAACTTCTCGGCTAGCTTATCCACCATTCTGTATGGAATGTACCGTTTCAACGGGAAAAAGATCAATGCCCTGCGGCATGTGATGACTCCCACTGTTTCGCTTAGTTACAGACCCGATTTCGGAGAAGAGAAGTACGGTTTCTATAAAAAGGTGGCAACTGACGGAAAAGACAGCAGTTTCCAGACTTACAGCATTTTTGCGAACGGGATATTCGGTGGTCCGGGTCAGGGGAAATACGGGGTTGTCAATTTCAGTCTGGGGAACAATTTTGAAATGAAGGTGAGGGATGAAAAGGATACGGCTACCGGATTCAGGAAGATCAAGCTGGTGGAGGTGTTCAACATAGCCTCTAGTTATAACCTGCTAGTTGATTCGAATAACCTGGCCCCGATAGCCATCGACCTGCGTACCACCTTATTCAAATACATCGGGTTTCAGTTGAGTACCACCTTCAATACTTACGGGTTCAATGAACTGGGCAATACCACCAAGGAATGGCTGTATAATCAGAATCGGAAAATCATGCGACTGGTATCCAGCCGGATATATATCACAACTTCCCTGAATTCCGAAACGCTCAAGGGGAAACCTACTCCGGGAAGGATGCGTCCTTATGTCCATCCATACATGACCTCCCAGGAACTGCTGTATCTCAACTCCCCCGACCAATTCGTAGACTTTAATATTCCCTGGAACTTCAACCTGAACTACGTGTATAATCATAATCGCAGCAATCCCTATCGCTATACGGAAGTTCAAACACTGAATTTTTCAGGTGACTTCAGCCTGACTCAGAAATGGAAGATCGGGTTTAACAGCGGTTACGACTTCGGGCAGAAGAATCTTTCCATGACTACCTTCAACCTCTACCGCGACCTGCACTGTTGGGAATTCCGTTTTGACTGGATGCCGTTCGGTGACCGACGGTATTTTGCTTTTGCCCTGAATGCCAAATCCAGCGTGTTACAGGATCTGAAACTCAACCGTCGTCGGGATTGGTACGATCGATAAGACTGTGAGCTTATTGCATTCGCTCACAGTAATGAAAATGTTTAGGATGCCTTAATCTTTTATCAGGCTGAAACGGTATCCATCCATAACCAGTACATAAAATCCTGCAGGAAGACTTTCGGTATCAATCCGGGTTTGTAAACCGTTGGAGCTCCCTTCCGATAATAGCTTACCTGCTGCGGAATACAATCTCCATTTCTCTGGTTGAATCCCGCTGTATTCCAGGGTCAGAGAGGAAGAGAAGGGGTTCGGATAGATCCGGATATTTCCGTTCTCCTGAGCGGCTACCCCGGTACCCCATGTCTGTATATACGCTGCTTTGCTCAGGCTGTCCAGACATACTCCGTCATTGACCCGGAGGGTAACCGTGAAACTGCCTGTGTTGGTGTAAGAATATCCGGGGTGCATTAGATTGGAGGTGTCATTATTTACCGCAGGATCACCGAAATCCCAATGCCATTGATAACTACCGCCGGTTAAGTTGGTGAAGTGTACAAGGAGCGGAATCGCGCCATAATGGATATCTGCTTCAAAATCTGTTTGAGGCATTCCCCTTACTTCAACCAATAGGCTGTCCATATCAAAACATTGACCTGTACCTATTTGGTACCTGAGCCGATGAAAACCAGGCCCGGCACTGTCGGGGTCAAAGTGGTTTGCGGTTACCCCATAACCAGACCAATAGCCGTAGGCAGGTTGTACAAGGGGTAACAGCGGAATAGCCGGAGAGTTCTCGCAGAGGCTGAGATTCTTTTGACTGAGCACAATGGTATCTGCCGGGAATACTACCAAATCCACCGTCTGGCTGTCCTGGCAGCCTTTGGAGTCGGTGAGTACTCCCAAAACCGTTACAGATTGCAAAGCCGTGAAAGAATAATCGGCACCTGTATCATTGTGCATTCCGCCCCAACTAATATGGTAAAGAGCCGTACCGGAAGCGGAAGCATGGTAACTCACCATACTGTTTTCACAAACGGAATCGGGGCCGGTAATGTCCAGCTTAGCCTCAGGCCATACCGTTAAATACAGACTGTCGTAATGATGACAATGCGTGGTATCGCTAACCTCCAGCACGACATATCCGCTACTGTCGGGTTGAAAGGTAATTCCGACACCGTTACCGATGCCTTTCCAGGTATAAGTCGCCGGATGGTTTGGGTTTGCGGTTGCCTGCAAGGTTACCGACCTGCCACCGCATACGCTGATATCAGGTCCGGCGTAAGCCACAGGCCCATTGTAACGAATGATGGAAAGACTTGCAGTGTCCACACAACCCAGACTGTCGGTGGTCACCAGAAAGATCGTGGTATCGCCCGAAGGGTCAATAATAACGCGATCCTGTGTTCCCAGTCCCTGCCAGTCATAGCTAAAGGGGTAGGCACCGGAGTAAACAAAGGCCTTATACTCCAGCGGACCGTTATCGTAGCATTGATAAACATTGCCCTGGATATAGGTGGAAACACCAGGACCAGGAACCACCTGAAAGAAATCCCGGGTTATACATCCGTGGGCATCCTTTGTTTCCACGGAAACATTGAGACTATCTGTCGTTGCCGTTGAAAAGTACAGCCCGGTATCCGCAACGTTCCAGGAAACCCGGTAGGGAGCCTCACCACCTGCTGGGTTGGCCACAAAAACTGATGGCACTCCCGGGCATGGGCGGAGCGTATTGTAGGTGATATTGGACTGCACCTGGGAAATACTGGCCAGGTAGACGGAATCCGGAATTGAAACCGAGCATCCCTGGCTGTTTTTTACATTAATTGTTATCGGATGATAACCGGCCTGTTGAAAATAGACCGATTGGGTATCCTTGCGATTGCTGAAGGTGAAACTCAGGCCCTGCTGCGCCGGATCTGATAAACTCAGCAGGTAGCCATTACAACGGTCCTGGCTGTCTAGCTGAGGTGGACTGAACGGGCCGGGTTTGGGGTAGCGTGTGAAAGGCAGCAGGAAATTGCGCTGCCGAGCCATCCCGCATTGGTTGTCTTTGGCATACACCCGCACATAGAAGGTATCATTCACCAGGCTATCGGGGATGGAAACAGCAATGCGGATATTCTTGTAGCTTTTGTTGGTATCCACCACGGAATAGGAAAGGGGCGCATCTGCTTCAATAAAATAACTCAGGCTGTCAGCAGAGTCTGCCAATACATAATCCAGGTATTGTACCGAGTCCCCGCAAGGGTCATAGTTTCCAGTCTGACCATTTCCGCCACCGGTATAAAATAATTGCGGACTGAGGTTGCCACCGGAAACAGGAATGGTGATCAGTATATGATCAAAATGGGTTTTAGAGGCAAGAACACGGGTTCCGGCACTGTCGTACCACTCGTAAATCTGACCGGCCACATAGGCATAACTGTTTTGCTGGGTCGGGGTGATACGGATCCATCCTCCGGCATTGGAATAGGTTAACGGAGTGCCGGGAAAGCCCTGATACATGAGCGGTTGTTTGGCATTGAGTCCGTTTTTGTAGGTGATGGCAATGGTTGGCGCCAGCAACGCGGTCTCCAGTAGCGACAAACTGAGGGAATCACGCTGGTCGAAAATATCTTCCGGATCATAAAAGAGTACGGCGTTTTCGTAGGTCGGCAACAGGTAAGTCATCGGTTTGTCGAATACCGGACTGGAATTGGCGGTGCCCAGGCATTTATTGAACTCGGTATACACGTAGCCGGGTTCGGCACTGGTGCAACCCAGGCAGGTTTCACGGCAGCACATCCCAAGGCTAAGCCGGATCATACAGGCGCTTATCGTGTCAATGTCCAACGTGTCCTTAAAAGTCCGTTCCATAAGCATATAGGGTGTACCGCCTGACCCGCAGGTGTCAGGGCAACCGGCTCCCAGTGGCGTTACATTGCGGATGCTGGCATAGCGGACGGAATCCTGGAAGGAAGTGTTGCCATAGCTTATCTCATAAGCATAGCTGTTAAGAACAGGTGACCAGCACCCGGAAGTCAGGTGATAGCTTACTTCGATTTTGTCTGAATTCAGGTAACGGTAGGAGAAGTACCCACCGAGGAAATGCGAGGCGGATGCCGACAGTACCAGGCATACCATCCCCATTAAAAGGAATAACTTTTTCATACGCAACAGAAAGTTACGAAATAAGTTTCATACCCGGCAACTGGTAAGTGAACTTACTCAATGACAGCCGACAGCCCCTTGTCGAGCAGGGCTTCACACATAATGCGCAGAGAATCTTCTTCTCCTTCCTTGACAATGGCTTTGCCCTTATAGTGGACAATCATAGCGCATTGTTCTGCCTGGTGTACGTCGTGTTTGCAGATACTGATCAGACAATCGATAACGTGGTCAAATGTATTGACGTCGTCGTTGTAAAGGATCAGCTTCCTGGTATCGGTGAGTAACTCATCCAATAACAGTTCTTCTTCCAGTTCAATCTGTCCGCCAAAACGAATCATAGTACAAAGATAAGGAAAGAGGTTCAGATGGATACAGCGCGGCCTTGAGAAAGGAAGTAATCGTTGTGTGTTCCTCTGTTTCCGGATTTCCTAAATGCTTTCCCGGGGTTCCTTACCTATCCCGGTATTTCAGAATACGCGCCTTGTTTTCTGTGCCATTTACCAGCTTGCTGATGTTTTTACGGTGGGTGAGCACCACAAGAAGGGCAGCCGTGATGGCAAAAGCCACAAAGAGTGGCGTTTTTTCATGAAAGATATACACCAGTGCCACCGGGAAAGAGATGGCAGCAAGTATGGAACCCAGCGAAACATAGCGGGTGAGGAAAAGCACCAGCAGAAACAGTCCCAGACAAAGCAGAGCAGAGGGGTAGTGGATGGCAATGATCATCCCGAAAAGGGTAGCAATCCCTTTTCCGCCTTTGAAACCGGCAAATACCGGAAGCAGGTGACCGATTACCGCCAGAAACCCGAACAAAAGTTGCAGGTTGACATAGCGGAAGCTGTCGGGGTCTACCGCATTCCCGAGGAAATGGATCAGCGAAGCTGCCAGAAATCCTTTGAGGATATCAAGTGCCAACACAATAGAACCGGCCTTTTTCCCCAGTACCCTGAAGGTATTGGTGGCTCCGGCATTTCCACTTCCGTGTTCCCTTACATCAATCTTGTGCAGGGCCTTTCCGATCCAGACTGCCGAGGGGATAGATCCCAGCAGATAGGCCAGTACCGAAAGGCCCAGCACGGTCAAAATAAACTCAGTCAATTCGCTTATTCTTCTTCTTTTGAGCCTTCAAAGCTATTTAAAAATTTAATTTTTGCCCGCGGTGAGGCTAGCTTTAGGAAGTACCCATCGGTATTAACTTCCTCATACTGTGTGCGAATGAGGTTGTTGAAATCTTGTTCCGAAGAGTAGATGTACAAATTATTTCTCAGATAGTTGATGTAGTACCAATGGTTGTCATCCGTCTGGAAGTAGAAGGTGATCTCATCTCCGCTCCGCTTACGCTCAATCATCAGCTTACCTTCCACCTTCTTCTCAAACTTGGTATCCCCCAGGAAGCTGATCCCGATGAGCCCTTCGCTCACATAGGCTTGCCGTTCCTGGTCCCATACCAATTTGACTTCTGAGATATAGAAAAGTCCTTCCAACTCCTTGAATACGGGAATGCTGCCGGTACCCAGGGTTTTGTCTGCTTCCTCGAAATGTTTCGGTTCAAGCAGTTCCGCCAGAGCATTGCGTACCATGGGACGTGTGTTGTAAGTGGCATTCAGCCCGAAGGCATTTTCCACCATCTTGTCAATCAAATACTTCCGGGCATCCTTCGGCAGTGCAAAATCCATGACCATCATGAGGTCAAGGGTAATGGAACTGTCTTTCCAGAGGAAGGTGGCATTACCGGCTGTTTCGATCTTCACTTTACCGGTATTCACACCTAGGTCGGTTTTTCCTTCTGCGTAAACTACTCCGGCTTTATCGTCAAGGCTGATGATATTGCCCTTCGGTGAATTGCCCCTTAGCTTCATGGAATCGCCGGCAAAGAATTTCTCCTGGGTCTCGTCCCAGTAAACAATACCCTCCCGTACTTTCAGGATGGCACTGTCGGAGTAGTTCCTTCCGAGCGTAAAGAAAGCAGGGTAGGCATGGATGGAATCGAGGGTGATCCACATCCCAAGTTTCATGGGCTTTTTATCCTCGTTATAGGGGTCTTCGATATGGAAGAGTACGGAATCCGGTACAAACTTCCGGTGTTCTCTCCACCATCCGGAGGAGGGACGGGTGAGCCGGTGAACCGGATGAACAAATCCGTCGAAGTCAGCTCCCCGGTAGCTTCCCATAATGGTCAGGTCGCCTTTGAATTCAAAGCGCGGACTCATCACAAAATGCATGGTGTCATACACATGGGCATAAGCCAGAGCGGTTTTCTTCACGTAATCCACCTTGATCTCGTGCGCATTTACTGTGTATTTCTTGCCGTCTTTGGCGGTATAATCGTAGAAACCGTTGGCCCCCATATTGAAGCGTCCGAATACGGTGGTATTACACTCGTAGAAAGTGTGCCATTTGTTTACCGTATCCATAATAATCCTGGAATGGAGCAACGGATCCATAGCGGCATCCGCGCGAATCACCACTTTGCCGCTGTCCGGAATAACCCGCGAGTCGGCTACATTGATATGGGGTACCTTTTCGGCATAAAGCGTAAAGTCTTTCAGGTCATAGGTAGCCTTGCGTGAGCTGAAGACCAGGCTGTCCTGATCCGGGTGGGTACTGAGGAAATAGGTGCTTTCGATCGGTTTGTCTTCCGGGGTATTGAAATGCAGCTTTTTCTTTTTGATATCCCATTTGAACTCGTTCAGAGAGCTTTTGTACTGGTTGTATGGAAACTCTGAATTTGCTCCATCCTTATTGGCTTTAAAATCCCCGAAACGTTTGGTGAAGTCCACATCCGATTTCACATTCACCGCCTTAAAGGCAAATTTGGTGCTGTCTATAGAGCGGATGATCAGGGTAGAGGTATCTGCCCACATCCGTTTCGGATCGAAATGCATATTGTCCGAAAGGATCTCGGCATCGTTGAAATCGATACTGCCGTCGCCTTCCGCACCTTTTTTCCGATGGATATAAGTGCCCGTAAGCTTCACATCCTCGAACATCAGGATAGGCGTTTCCGTGGTAGTCTGTTTCATCAGGTCCTTATAGGGCTCCCAATGAGTGATAAGGCCCACACCGTGCACAGCAGGATAGTTGGTCCCCAGCGGGACGTCGAAACTCTGCGTGACCGCCTTCATGGAATCCGGAAAATAAACGATATCCGTGGATTTGGTCAGGGAACTGGCAAACTCTACTTCTCCGCTGGCAAGCAGTCCACGGTTCGATAGCGACATATTCACGCGCGATTGTCCTGTACCCTGGTAGGTAGGCATATCGATGGTTTTTTTGAAACCCAGTGAAAAATCTTCCTGTACCGTGAGCTCTTCCGCAAAATCAGGGAAGATATCGGCCGAAACAAAGTTCCCGGAGAAGCGCAATCCTTCCCGAGTAAAGTTATCAAGGGAGTCAATAATAAAAGGATCGGTCTGGAAATAGAATCGCTCCCGGTCATACACCCCGCCGTAGATGTAGTCGTAATCATAAAACACCTTCGACGATTTGGTGGCTTTGAAAATCGGGTATTCCGAAAAGTTGCGCCTTCCCGATTTGTTGCTCGGGTTATCGATAAACAGTGTCCCTGTAATATCTTGAAGTACGGAATTGACCCGTTGCAACTGGCGGTTTTCGTCGGGGAAGAAGAAGCGCATCGAGTCGATATCATCCATATCTACCGTAAACGTCTTGTAGGTAAAGCGGAAACGTTTACCAAAAAACTCGAAACGACCGGCTCGCACCTTACCGTCGAAGATCAACTCGCGGTCGCGCTGAACGATTACCTTCTGGTCATCGGGGATAACGTAAACATACTGGGAATCGGAGAAGAAGAAACGGCCCACACCTTCCAGGGTCATGCTCGAGTTTTCCAGGTTGATACTGGCATTGGGCCTTTTTTCTATGATGGATTCAAACTTGATTACGTCATAATCCGTCCGGCCCATATGGGCGTTTACGGCGTTAAAGGTCTTGTCATTGACGATAACCGTATCCGTCTCGGAGTCAAGCATCAGGTACCCTTTATCGGTCAATTGAACGATCTGAAAGCGTACATATTCTCTTTTGGTACGAAGCCAGGCAACATACTCATCAAGGTGGAATTTACGCTTTCCGGTTTCTTCGCAGAATTGTTTGATCTTAGCCAATGGGTGGAGGGCCTGCATGCCCTGGATCTTTTCATAATCGAATTCCCGGAAGTAGTTTTCCGAGTAAAGGAGCACGGACCCGTCTTTCAGGATGGTCCGGAAATCGATTTTGGGCTGGCCCAGGATCCATTCCATCTTGTCGGCATTAAGTTCCAAACGATGGTAAGTATCCGTAAAAGGAGCCTGTGATACCCCAATGTCTCCACGGCTGCAGGTGATTTTCTTTTCCGATTTGACATAATTGAAGTTCACCTGGGGATGGAAAACCGATCCGGTATCCAGGTTGATTTCCAACGCAGCTTTATCGGTGATGATCCGCTCCTCATTCACTACGAACTCCCGTCCGCGTAAAATGATAAACGGTTTGTTCTTATAGGAAAAAGTGAAGGTACCCAACTCATTTCCATCACCGTAGGCGATAATTTTGGATCCTTGCTGGGAGAAGCCTCCGGTATATTTGACATCTTCCGCGAACTTATCGATCGCCAGGTCTTTACGATAGCTGTAAAATTTGGGATAACGAATCTGCTCCGGGTTGGAAGTTACCAGAGCCATGTCTTCAAGGCTTCCCAGGAGAGGTTTGGAGAAATACTGCTTCTGATAGAAGGTCACGGAATCAGCCGTATACTTGTTCCCCTCCATGTTGATGGTGTAGGTGCGAAGTTCGGCGTAGACTTCATCCGGACTGAAATTCCCCCGGGTCCAGTCGATCTTGCCGCCAAGCCCCTTCCATACATGGCTTTCCATCAGGAAATATCCCTTGGTGCCGGAAATAGTCAGGGAATCGTCACGCGTTACGCAGCTTACATCCGTAAGCTCAAAGACAAAAGCCGGTTCCCCGTCTTTATGGTCCAGGGTATAACTGTTATCCGAAGCTTTCCAGACACGGGGTCCGGCACTTTCTATAAATACATTACCGCCAAACATCAGGTTGGACGTTTCCAGGTAGTTTTGAATGTCCCGAATCTTCCCGCTATAATAGCTTTCCAGCGTCTTCTGCCAGATTACGAACAGCTCGTCTTTCTTTCCGCTGTTTGTAAAATTGATAAGCGTCTGCAGATAAAGTGTAAAATGTGGGTGGGCCTTCATCCGTTTCAGCAGGAACTGGTCGCTGTTTTTGATGATACGGGCCTGCTGATAAGCGTCGAACTTATTGGAGTCCCAGAGTACTTTGAATGCTTCAAAGGTTTGTACTGCCGGTTCGATCTTGTCATCGGTCATGAGCCTTTCCAGCTCTTTGATGTAGACCTCCGGTTCTTTCCCGAAGCTTTTGATAGGTTGTGCTTCGGCCAGTTGAGAAAGGCCGAGCAGCGAAAAAAGGAGGATAGTAAATTTGGTTGTTCTCATAGGCTCAGTGTGTATAGTGCAAGGCAATCCAGTTTTTATCCGAAACCACCTTATTCAACAAGCTAAAACCATGCTTTATTGCCTGATCGTTCAGGAAATCAAAGTCATGCGAAAAAAAACCGGATAGGATAAGATCACCACCTGGTTTTAGCATCGTGGCATATTTGGGAATATTCTGATGATTGATGTTCCGGGTGATATTGGAAAGGATGATGTCGTAACCTTGTCTGTCGAAACTTTCGATATCCGACTCAATCACCTCCATCTCCGTATGATTTCTTTCTGCGTTTTCCAGGGTGTTTTCGTAGCTCCAGGGGTTGTTGTCGATGGCCACAACCGGACTGGCTCCCTTCATTCCGGCCAATATGGCCAGTACTCCCGTACCACAACCCACGTCAATCACCGATTTGTTATGGAAATCCATATCCAGCATCAGTTCTACGATCAGCCTGGTGGAGTCGTGGTGTCCGGTACCGAATGACATTTTGGGCTGTATCAGGATATCGTATTCGATGTTTTCTGGTTTTGGATGGAATTCTGCCCGGATGATACAGCGGTTCTTTACCAAAATGGCTTCATACGATTTCTCCCACTCTTCGTTCCAGTTGACGTCCTCCATGGAGGTAACCTGAACCGTATCCGGTGGGATATTGTAAACGGACAACATTTCGTCCAGCGCCTCCCGGTTAAAATCGGTTACGGGGAGATATCCGTGTACACCTTCTTCCTGCTCCCAGGTTCCTTCATAACCCAGTTCGATGAGTTCGGTTGCCAGAAGTTCCGGGAATTCTCCCCGGCATGGCACAAAGACGTCCAGGTAGCGGGTTTGGATCATTTTCCGAATGATTTGCAGATATCCGTGAAGTCCCTTGATTTCAGAGATGCCCCCCCGATCAGTCCGCCGTCAATATCTTCCATGGCAAACAACTCGGCAGCATTGCCGGGCTTAACACTTCCTCCATAAAGTAGGGTAATGGAATTCCCGATCTGGTTGCTGTAACGTTTAACCAGCAAGGAGCGGATGAAGGCATGGATTTCCTGAGCCTCTTCTGCAGAGGCCGTTTGCCCGGTCCCTATGGCCCATACCGGTTCATAGGCAATCACGGTACGTTGGATATTGTCGGCACTAAGGTGGAACAAGCCTTCCGTAATCTGGTGTTCAATCACCTGGAAATGGATATTGTTCTCCCGCTCTTCCAGGGTCTCTCCGCAGCAGTAGATGGGGGAGAGGTGGTGGCGGTGCACCTGGTCTACCTTTTGGGCGAGCAGGGCATTGGTTTCATTAAAATATTGACGGCGTTCGCTGTGGCCTACAATGACATAGTCCACGCCGTAAGAAGCCAGAATTCCAGCCGACACTTCGCCGGTAAAGGCTCCGTTTTCTTCCTCATGGCAGTTTTGCGCTCCTGTGCGGATATTTCCACCCTTGCTCAGGCGCTGTACCTCGCTGATCCCGATAAAAGGAGGGATCAGGATTACTTCTACATTTTCTCCTACTTCGTCTTTTACCATGTTTACCACTTCGGAGGTCAGCTTTTGCGTCTCCTGAAGGGTTCCGTTCATCTTCCAGTTTCCTGCTACTATCTGTTTTCTCATATTAATCTGATTGGCCTTACAGGCGAATGTTTTTATCAGGCATTGAGGACCTGCTTTTCCCAGAACCGGTATTCTTTGCTTTGGTTGAATAAGGTTTCCAGGATGTCTTTTTCCGTTTGATCGAGTTCAAGTCCGCGGCGTTCCATCACTTTCCCCGCTACTTCAAAGGCTTTGTTGAGCGCAAAGGTTTCAAAGCCCTGTGCGCCTCCCCAGCTAAAGGAAGGGATAAAATTCCGGGGGAATCCCGAACCGAAGATATTGGCTGAAACACCGACTACCGTACCGGTATTGAACATGGTATTGATCCCGCATTTGCTGTGGTCTCCCATGATCAGTCCGCAGAACTGCAATCCGGTGCGCACAAAGCCGTTCTTCCGGTAGTTCCAGAGTTTTACCTCGGCATAGTTGTTTTTGAGGTTGGAGTTGTTGGTATCGGCACCCAGGTTACACCACTCCCCGATCACTGAGTTTCCGAGGAACCCGTCGTGGGCTTTGTTGGAATAGCCCAGGATGACAGAATTATTCAGCTCGCCACCAACTTTGCTGTGGGGGCCTATAGTGGTTGCTCCGTATATTTTGGTGCTTAGCTTCAGAACACTGTGCTCGCAAAGTGCGAGTCCGCCGCGTACCACACTGCCTTCCATCACTTCCGAATCTTTACCCAGATAGATGGCCCCGCTTCGTGCATTCAATACTGCACATTCTGCCACAGCGCCTTCTTCGGCAAAAATCCGATCTCCCAGCAGGGTATTGGTTGGGCTCAGCACCTGCGATTTGCGATCCCGGGTGAGTAAGTCAAAGTCAGCCTCCAGTTCGGAGGCATTTTGTGCGAACAGGTCCCAGGGAGATTTTATCCGGGTGAAAGTTCCGGGAAATTCCCGGACGTCATAACCTTCCGCGGTGCCGTTGAATGTTTCCACTCTGCTTTGGTCGCAACGCAATGCAATCAATACACTCCCCTGAACCAATGCCTGTCCGGTTTCCAGCTTTTCACAAGCGGCAACGAGTTCCGTGTTCGGAGTGATGCCTCCGTTCAGAAGCAGGTTGTCCTGGGCAAATACGGTGGGAAATTTGGTGCTTAAGTAATCGGTGGTAAGGCTGCTGCTTTTTAACTGCCAGCGCTTTTCCCATTTTTCCCGGATGGTCAGGATTCCTGTCCGGAGTTCTGCAACAGGTCGTGTGAAAGTAAGCGGTAAAAGATCAATTCTACTGTCGTCGTCGAACAGGATGAGGTTCATGCATCAAAAATTAGTGCCTGCAAAATAGCGATTTCGTGGCGAACAGCCGGACCGAAAGGGTAAAAAAAAAGCCTTCCGAAGAAGGCTGTATACGTTGAGTTCCGGAGAATTACTTTCCGTAACGTTTTCTGAACTTGTCGATACGACCGGCAGTATCCACCAGGTTGGCTTTACCGGTGAAGAAGGGGTGCGACTTGTGCGAGATCTCCAGCTTATACAGCGGGTACTCATTTCCGTCTTTCCACTTGGTGGTTTCTCTGGTTTCCACGGTAGAGCGGGTAATGAACTCATAGTCGCAGGACATATCGCGGAAAACAACCAGTCTGTAATTCGAAGGATGGATGTCGGCTTTCATATTCGTTTATTAGGGCTGCAAAGATAAGATGGATTTGTATTTTATACAATACCGGGTGAAGGATCTTTTTCGGATGGATACCGGGGAAGGGTTCCCGGTTTTGGGTCCTGGGTTCTTCGTGTCCGCCAATTTTCGGTATCGGAAATTTGTGTTTGACCACACTTGTGAAAGGGGGAATGGATACCGGGTTTAAATCCGGAAAATGGAACCGGGGTTAAAAGGGAGCTTGTTTGTATCCTATAGCTATAACCTTTGGTTATCGTATTCCAATAATCCTGGTAGCAGCACCTGCAGCCAAGTACAAAACCCAACAGCTCTTATTTTTTCTCTTCCTTATTGAGGGTGGGTTCTGCTGTCAGGCCTTCCTCCCTGAGCGCTTTTTTGGACAAAGGTCTTTCTTCGCTCCTCCAGGTGAAGCCTTTAAGCTGCTGTTTTAGTCCGCCGGGTAAGCGGTTGATGGGGTAGTCCGTGCCCTCCGGTTGCTGGATGTATGTAATCTCCTGAGCCTTGCCCGCTGAATCGAACAGGATACTTACCTCACTGCAGATCACATAGTTCATGGAGCTCAGGGTTATCGAGTCGTCTTCCTGGAAATACACGTTTTCCGCATTGCCCTTAACGTGCACCCGATGGATGCGGTCATTCCGGAACCAGGTACGTATCACATTACCCCGCAGCTGGTTGTACAAACCGGTGTCAACCTCTTCAATGATGAAGGCGTTTTGTATAAAATCCACGCGCTCCGGTTTATTATTCAGCAGTTGCAGCCGGATACTGTCGGCAGTCATCTGCCGGTTCTCATTCCATAGCACCGGATCCCTTTCCATATAGATCATCGAATCGGCCTGGGAATAATGCAGGCTGTCGCAGATACCCTGCATGTCGCTTTTAAAGAAGCGTACCTTGTGGTAGGCATAGATGGATTTCCGTTTGCTGCTGTCGCTGGTGCTTCTTAAAGTATCGCTTACAATATGCAGGCTGTCGTCATCCATCAATACAGAAGCCAGAGGCATACTGGTCACTACAGCTACCGAGGTATTCCGGTTATATACCCCCCGTTGACCGGAGATCACCAGCTTATTGACCGAGTCTTTGAGCCAGACATTGCTCAATGCCGTATCGATACCCATTTTCCCTCCGTAAAGAAGGCTGTCTGCACTTAACCGGTACTCTTCGTTGATAACGTAGGCATTCCTGCTGAACCGGGCCCTTTGCGTATACGTATTGTACCAACCGTTTTCGCAGTAGATAAAGCCATCTTCCCCCTCAATGGTCGTCGGGCCGAAGAACCAGGCGGTTTTGCTAAGGGTATTGTATTGCAGGGTGTCGGTTTTCAGAACGTATTCCGGGTTGACAAGCACCACATTTTTTTTGAAGCCAAAGGTTTTGCTTTCCGCACTGTAAGATCCTATCCGGCTGTCGAGCACATTGTCCTGGTTCACCACATGCCCTCCGTTGCCGTAAAAGGCCACCCGGGTTTTCAGGTCGTAGTCGAGCTGGTCAGTAGTCAGGGTCATCTGGCCATCACTCATCACCACCTCGTCTCTGACGAATGCTTTTTTCTCATTGCCGTTATAACGCAGGTAACGGCTGTTGAGCGTTACCGAATCTTTTTCATTGATATAGACCCTTCCGAAAGCTTCGAAGGTATTGGCTGCCTTGTCCTGGTAGGCCGAGTCGCAGCGCATGGTGGCATTGTCCTGCCGGAAACTCACATTGCCGATAAGCCTTACCAGTTTTACGCCGTTTCTTTCTATGCCACTGAGCTCATCCGCACCCAACAACTCAATACGCGATTGGGCCAGGCAGGAAAAGCTGAGGGGGAATAATAAAAGCAGCAGAAACGTTTTTGGCATCAGGGGGCAAAAATATGGTTTTGTGCAACGCCTTGGCGTTCTTTGTTTTCAGAAACTATGCCACCGCTGGTGAAACATTTGCTGCAGGAATGGAAGTCGGCAGGAATTCCTCCCGATTCTCCCGTAATACTTGCTTGCAGCGGAGGAAAGGACAGTATGGTCCTGATGGATGTACTGGTACAGGCGGGGAAAAAACCGCTGGTGGCTCATGCCAATTTCGGATTGAGAGGGGAGGAGAGTGACGCCGATGAAGCCTTTGTTATCGAACAGGCCGGCCTGCATGGTCTGAAGGGGGTATCCACCCGTTTTTTTACCCGCTCGTTTGCCCAGGAGCAGGGGTTGAGTATCCAGATGGCTGCCCGTGAACTGCGTTATGCCTGGTTGCGGGAACTGGCGAAACAGGAAGGTGCCGTGGCCATTCTTACGGCACACCATGCTCTGGATCAGGCGGAAACATTGCTCCTGAACCTCATGCGGGGGAGCGGTATCCGGGGCATGAAAGGTATGGAAGTACTAAGCCGTGGGATTTTCCGTCCCCTTTTGAAATGCGAGCCCGATGATATCCTGCGGCATGCCGGCAACTACCGGGTGGCCTGGCGGGAAGATGCAAGCAATAGAAGCACGTCCTACAAACGAAACTTTCTTCGCCACAATGTGCTGGCTCCCTGGGAAGAACGCTATCCGGGTACGGTCAGGCAAATACTCCGAAGCTCCGAATTACTTGGGGAGTGGAACGAATACCTGGAACACAAGCTGGCCGAAGATCTGGCCTTCTTCCGGCATGACGAAGACCCCAACAGCCTTTCACTTTCCGTTTCGGAGCATCCCCAGGCCCGTATCCTGCTGCGTAGCTGGTTGGAGAATTTTGGCATGGCAGATCAGGCGCCATTTGTACTGGAGGCAGCAACGCGTCCCGGAGCCTTGTTCAGCAGTAAGGAGTATGAGTTGCTGATCGATCGGCAATGGATGATGGTGCGCAAAAGACAGCAGCAGGAAAACGAATGCCTCTGGCTGGAGCCTATGCAAAACATGCGTACGGGAACCTGGAACTTTACCTGGGTGGGAGTCGAAGATTTCCCGGGAAAAATCAATGACCCTTTTACGCTCCTGATCGATCCCGAGCAAGTTCGCTGGCCTCTCAGTTTGCGGCATAGCAGGACCGGTGACCGCATACACCCTTTTGGGATGAAAGGCAGCAAGCTACTTAGTGATCTGTTTACCGATGCCCGTATCGATCGTTTTGAGAAAGAGAGCTGGCCGGTATTGTGTATGGATGATCAGGTGATTTGGGTACCCGGTCTGCGGAGTTCCGAACTGTTGCGGAGTACTAAAAAGAAAGGACGCTTTCTGCTCCTCCGGGCCAGCAACACTGCCTGAGAGCTTTATCGGCCACGCACGATGCTGTCGGCGTGCAAATTCGCTACATTGCAGGTATGGACCGGATCAGCGAAACTCAGGATAAGGATGTATGTTCCGTATGCGGTTTTGTGGTTACGGCCAATTACTGTGGACATTGCGGCCAGCGAAAAACGCGGAAGCCGGTTACCATCCGATCCATGCTTAATGACCTTGCCGTAAACCTGTTCAACCTGGAACGTAGTGTTTTCCTGGTGGCCATGCGGCTTACCTATAATCCTGCCAAGGTGGTAAGAACCTATTGGCAGGGCGATAAGGGGTATTATCCCAGTCCCGGTAAAATGCTCTTCTTTGCGCTGACTGCAGCCGGGCTTTATCTGGCGTTTATCGATTCCAGGCTGTTGGGACTGACCCTGGAACAAAACACGTTTTCCATACAGCTGTCTTTCCTAATTCTCTTTTTCCCTCTGTTTTTTCTGGCCTCACGTCTCACTTATTTTCGGGAGAAGCGCAATGCCCGGCACCTGGTATCCGTAATTTATCTGGGAAGCGCCTGGCTGCTGGTACTGCTCCCGTTGCATGCCCTTTTTCTTCGGGACGCTGGTTTTCCGTATTCGGCAATACTGTTTGGGATAGGGGTATGTACCTTGAGCGGACGTGTTTTCAAATCAGAGAAACCGGTAATAACTCAGTTTGGATACGGTATCCTCAATACCCTGCTGTTTTTTGTCTTGCTGGCAGCTTTGCTGGCTCTGGGTTATTATACCCAATAAGGGGTGAAAGCGGGAATTTGTTCCTAACCGGGGTACTTCATCGACCAGATTCTACTACTGGTCAAACGAAATAGCTATTTGATCAATTGAGGCAAAATCCCGTACAGCTTTTTCCTCCTAAATTGCCTCTATAGTACAGCAGATCACCCAAAGTTTATTTTTGGGGAGAGCGTTTTGGTAGACGAAGCCGGTCCATGTGACCGGCTTTTTGGTTCATTGGTCTGTCACAAGATTTTTCATTACTCCCTGAATCATTTTCCGGGTTTCAGTCCGTGGCTAGTCCATAATTCAATTGAATTTTCCCCGAATCTATCCCTGGGGATTTGATTTACGGATAAACGGTCTCCATACGGTCCTGCCCAGAAAAAAAGCGGATAAAAGCATACTGATCAGGATCAAAGCATGGACACACAGCACAGAAGTATCCAGGCTAAGCCAGTACTGACTTCCCGTTACGGGATCTTCCATAGCACTCAGCGGAGGATACACGGTCCAGCCCGGGCTTTCAGATTCCGGAAGCCGGGAGTACAGATAAACCAGGGGCAAGGTAAAAAAACCGAAACCCAGACTTGGGAAACCGGTTAGCAGAATCAGCAAATTGGATAAGGTGTTACGGAACCGGTAGATTATCTGCAGGAGAAAGAGGCTTATCCAGGTAAGGAACACCCCCGATCCGAACAGGAGCAACCGGTAACTCCCCACAAGGTACGTATCCGCTCGTGACACCTCAATCTCGCCAGGCACCTCCGAGTTATTTACGGCTAAAAGCCAGTTATTCAGAAAATAAAGGCCTGTTACCACAAAAGCACCCACGAAGCTGGCGGATAAGAAGTGCTTCCGGTTCATGATCCGGGCTAATTGAAGAAATAGACCGTCCTTTCCTGGTCATCGGGCTTGCCGATGATGTTGTTGGCAAAATCGTCCCGGTATTCCAGGTCGTCTTTTTTAATATACCCCTCTGCCCGCGGCATACACACGCCCCAGGAACCGGAAAGGCTACAATCTTCCGGGTCTTCGATACGTACAATCGTATGGTCGCCGGTGGTGATCACACAATAGGAATAAGCTTTTGCTTCTTCCAGGACCTCTTGAACATTGTCTTTGTCGAGTTGTACCACCTTGTCGGCAGTTCGTTCCGCGGTAATCCGGAATTGGCTGATAGGATTCCCGTTTTCCACTTTTTGGAGGGTGGTTACGTCTTCGAGAAATTCCCGGATCAGTTCCGGGGTAACCTCTGATTTTTTCGGACGTCCTTCGCAGGCAAACAAAAGCAGGGCCAGTGAGGCTACAATAAGGTTCCGCGTCATGATGGATGATTTGATCGGGAAGATAATCAATCCCGGTAAAGGGAAGGTTTCTTGGCGATCGATTAAATGAAAAAGCTCAGGATGCCACTTCATCCACAATACCGTACTGCACGGCTTCCTGTGCATCCATCCAGTGATCGCGGTCAAAGTCGCGCAGTATCGTTTCCTCGGTCTGGCCACAGTTTTCGGCCAGCAAGCGAGCCCCCAGCCGTTTGGTTTTGATGAGCTCATCCAGCTGAATCTCTATATCCGACTGGCTTCCACCCACTCCTCCGCTGGGTTGGTGGATCATTACCCGTGCCCGTGGCATCACCCGGCGCAGGCCTTTTTCCCCGGCGGAAAGCAGTATGGCGGCCATGGAAGCAGCCATCCCGGTACAGGTAGTGCCCACGGGACTGCTGATCTGTTGCATGCAGTCGTAAATGGTAAAGCTGGCATGAACATGTCCGCCCGGGCTGTTGATGAGCAGGGTAATGGTTTTTCCGGGTTCAAGGCTTTCCAGGTATAACAGGCGTTCCAGCACGTGCCGGGCGGAATGGTCATCTACCGTGCCCCAAAGCAGGATGGTGCGGGAAGACAACAGTTGTTTTTGTATGAGGTCGTGGGTACGGGAAGTATATTCCATGCCGGGAAGATGGGGCATGATGGGCATTCCCCGCCTTGATTTCAGTCAAGGTTCAGTTTAATGTTAAGGTAACGGCTCAGCGTTTCAGGGCGCATCCCCAGGTAGGCGGCTATATGTACCCCCGGGATCTCATCGAAGATCTCCGGTTGGTTAAGGCGCAACCAATCGATACGTGCAGCAGGCCCCGACTGCATGAAGAGGGCCTCACGTTCAAGGTGTTCGAGTAGAATACCCTGCAGGTTGCGGTCCCAAAACTGCTTCAGTTCCGGGCTTGTTTCCATAATCGCTTCAAAGTCCGATTTCCGTATGGCCCAAACCCGGCAGTTCTTCAGCGCTTCCAGATAGGTTTCCCGTTCGCCGGGGTTGAGATAGCGCGGCAGGTTGAACAAGCAGTGACCGGTCCATCCGAAGGCATAAACCATTTCCTGTTCCCGGGTTTCCCGTGCAGCTTTCAGGCAGCCTTCTTCGATAAAGAAAAGACAAGGTTCCCGGAGGCGGTCTTCATCGATCCGTTCCCCGCGTTTCAGTTCCAGCTTTTGGCACCAGGCCTGCTCCAAAGCTTGCCGTACCTCTTCATTCAGGAAAGGCATCCTGCGTTGCAGGTATTCTGCCAGCGTTCGGGTGGCCTCGCCTGTACCTATATGATGGATCATATTGCAAGGTAATCAATCCCTGAAATGGAGATGTGGAAGTAGGGGCTGTAGCATAAAAAAACTGCCCGCGATTGCAGGCAGTTTTCCTGTTTAAAAGAATACGCAGATCTATTGAACAGTAATCTTGCGGGTACGCATCTGGTCTCCGGTTTTTATACGGAGCACATAGGTTCCCGGTTTCAGTACGGAGGTATCGATACGGAATTGAGTTCCTTCGTCATTGTTTCCCTTTACCGTAACTGAGATTTCTTTCCCGTTGAGATCAAATACGCGGATTTCATCCACCTGATCACCCCCCTTGGCCGGCGAGTAGAACAACTGCAGCTCATTATCAGCTGGGTTAGGATACACGGAAACACCGTCGTCGTCAGCGGCACTACCCACAATAATCACATTGGATTTGGCTTTTGTGCCCTCGCTTTCTTTTTTCTTCAATACCGGACCGTCATTGTTGGTAGTGCTTTCGCAAGTGGTCATAACCTGAATCGCACCCTGGGTCGGTGTGCCGATATCAATATCGCGGGTAATCTGGCCTCCTGCAGTTGAGGGATTGATTATTCCTGAACTGGATTGGCCAAGGCTGTGATCGATGAGGATTTCATAGTGATCAATACAGGCCAGGCTGGCAGGTTCGTTGAAAACTACCCGGATGACATTGGCCGATATCCTGGTAGTGGCAATAGCGTCAATAACGGCTGCCGGACAATTACACATGCTGATCTTACCCAGGTAGCTGGAGGTATTGTAAGTGGTTCCGAAGGTATTGATGAGGGTTGGACTTTCGGAACTGGTGAACATCCCGCTGTGGTAGAGGTAGTCATCGCCGTTGGTGGCATCGAAATCGATTCGTGGACCAGCATCCCGGGTGCGGTTATCGCCACTCACCTGGTGGGCGTCAATGCCCTTGGCCCAGTAAGGGTTACCGTTTCCTTCATCAATACGGGCGATAAAATGATCGGTACTGCTGCTGATGGCGGAGAGGCTCAGGCTTCCGATATTGAAACCGTCGGAATACAACCCTGCCACAGCGAGGTAACCGCTGGTATAGTCGAAACACTGGATATCCGAAGCATAATCGTCGTCCGAGCTTCCGTAGTTGACCCCCCAGTCAAAAACACCATCCCGGTCGAATTCGATCACGAAAATATCCGAGCCCCCGTTGCTGCTTGTCAGCATGGTGGCATTGATACTTCCATTTTGAGGATTGGTAAGAATCAATTCGCGACTGTCGGAAATGTAGTTGCCTGTGACGTACCATTCTCCCGTATAGGCATTGAGGCTGGTGGCTACACCAAACACCTCTTCCGCGCTTCCTCCGCTGGTGTGGTTTGATTCCAGGAAATGCACAAAGTCCCAGTCGCCTCCGTTTTCCTGTAAGCGACCGATAAACCCTTCATAGGTTGAGGCCGGGCTGGAGGTAGACAAAGCCCCGTAAGACGTGGAGCAGGTAAAGTCCCCGACATAATACCCGGTAACGAACACGTCAGCCGAATAGCCGTTGTTCATATTGAACTCTACCGCAATACCTTTGATTACCACTTCACGGGTAGTGCCACTGTATGTATTGCCGATATAGTTCGCCCATTCGGCGGCGTAATACGGAGCAGACCCGGTATTGGTCTGGTACTTACACACAAAGGCCATGGTATTGGAGCCATAGGTACCCACGGTAGGCACGGTATGAGCACTGAATCCACCGGTTTTCTGGCTGAATTCTACCTGATCAAGCGTCAGAGTTGTTGCCGTATTGTTCGGTTTGTAGGTGCCGGCCACGTAGAGATCTCCGTTGGTGCCGAAGCTGGGGGATACATTGGATCCGTCATTGCCCGGTGCAAGAGCGATGGCGGTACCTTTCCCTTCAATCGCATCAATCACATCAAACCAGACGACGTTTCCGCTGGCATTGACCTTGGCCACAAAAGGGCGGTGCTTGCCACTGCCGTGTGCATAAAAGATTTCTTTTGGGGTATTGATATACGTTTGGCTGGTGGTGAAACGTCGTTCCCCGAAACGGTAGACATAATTTCCTGATTCAACTTCTCCGGAGATATACCCGGTGATGTAGGCATTACCGCCGCGGTCAGTGGTAACTGCCAGGGCCTCGTCCTGGTCACTGTCTGTCCCAAAGGGAATAATCCACTGGATGTTCCCGTCGAGGTCATACTGTGCCACAAATCCATCATAGCTGCGGTTGTTGGTGCAGATCCATCGGCTTCCGATGCCAAGCCAGTCCTTAAACTGCCCAACGGCGTACAACACATCCACGGTGTTTTCGTCAGAAGCGGCAATGTCGCGGATGTTCAGATGGTCTTCGGCTTCCAGTTCGGCATCCCATTCCCAGTCCTGGGAGAATGCCAGGGCACTGCTGAAGAGGGCGCCCAGAAGTAAAAGTTGCTTTTTCATAATGATGCATATTTGTTCTACCCGAAGCTCAGTAGAAGTCCGGATCATTATGAGGGCTAATGCGTCATCGTGATGATATAATGGTTTTTCGTGTAGGGTGATTCCATTATCGTGCAAATAATTTAATCATCGTGAAGTGTGCGACTTTTTTTGAAGAAGCAATCCGTCTTCTTCTTTGCTAAAAAGGGTCTGGATAGGGTAGTGGGGGGGGCGGGATCAGACCAACCCGATACTCAGTACACCCAGCACAATTACCACCTTGAGAAGCTTGTTTACGGCTTTGTAGTCCTTTTTTTCCCGGGCATAGGCCAGCATGAGGGCAGCTATCATCCATAAGAAAAAAGCAAAAAGGAAAAAGTACATCACCGGACTCCAGCCATGCAGCCAGTAAAAAGTGCCTATCGGAATAAGTCCAAGGAACATCAGTCCGTAGATAATGCTTTTGGTCCGAGGGATGCCCCAGGCTACCGGAACTGTGGTATACCCGAAAACGATATCGCCTTTGATGGCTTCCATATCCTTTACCAGCTCCCGGATCAATTCAGCCAGAATGATAAAGACCACGTATAGCACAATGCCCCAGTTCAGTTGCCAGTAGTAGACACAGACCACAAAAAAGGAGCAAACGGAGAGGAAGGTGGCGGTGAGGCTTCCGAGGAAGGGTTTTTTCTTGAGCTTATGAGAATAGAACCAGAGCAGGAAGGTAAATGCCGAGAGGAATACCGCGACTTTCCAACTGATCAGTAGGCCAAGCAAGGTGCCGGTAAAGTTGAAGATCAGGTAGGTGTTAAGAGCGAAACTCTTGCTGATGATCCGGCCGATGATCAGTTTTTTAGGTTGATTGGCGAGGTCCTTTTCAATATCATAAAACGCATTGATGAGGTAGCCGCCTGCAATGATCAGAGCTGAGGCAAATACCAGTACGTGCAGCCAGGGGTCAAGAAGTATTTCCAGGTGTTTTTTTCCGGGATTGAGTAGAAATATGGCGGCGAGGTATTGGGCCAGCGCTACAAGGGTCAGGTTGTACCAGCGTACAAGCCCGAGGTAGGCCAGAAATTTGACCAGTACGGTACGTTGTTCGGTATTGAGGTATTCCGCCATCCGCGTTAAAAGCGGTGAATGATCTCCATTTGATACCCCTTCAGGTAGTCCTGCGCTTTTTTAAGATCGGGGGTGAATCCCAGGATAAAGCCTCCGCCACCGCTTCCGCACAGTTTCAGGTAATACGCATTGGTATCGATTCCCTGTTTCCAGAGTTTATGGAATAGGTCCGGAATCATAGGGGTGAAATTATCGAGGGCCAGTTTGCTCAGTTTTTTCAGACTCTTGAACAAAGGCTTGTAGTCTCCGTGAAGAAAGGCCTTGATACATTCGTCGTTGTACTTCACGAACTGCTCTTTCACCATGGTCCGGAATCCGTCATGCTTCAGCTTTTCCAGGAACCAGTTCACCAGCGGTTGAGTTTCTCCGGGGTTTCCGGTATTCAACAGGAAAATAGCTCCTTTTCCTTCGGCATTGTAGGAGGGAAGCCCAACCGTATCCAGGTCCGTTTTGTTACGGATGAGGATAGGGATATTCAGGTAACAGATAAGAGGGTCCATACCGGAACTTTTTCCATGGAAAAAACTTTCCATTTCGGAAAATGCCTCCTTCAGTTTCAGAATCTCTTTCCGGGCTGAGTCATCGCCGGGTACGATCTTGTTCAGGGCATAGCGGTCGTAAATAGCCGCAACCAGTGCTCCCGAGCTTCCCACTCCGAACCCCTGCGGAATGGAGGAGTTAAAATGCATGCCCTTGGCAATGTCCTTATCCAAGGCATCAACGTCGATACGTGCTTTGAGTTTTCCCTGCCCTTCCCGCAGGAAGTTGGCGAAACTTTTCAGACTGTTGTTGGATTTTTCGATCGTCAGCGGATCGGTATCCTCCTCAAAGCTCAGCTTGCCTTTGTAAAAGTTGTAGGGAATGGACAAGCCCATGGAGTCTTCGATGATTCCATATTCACCGAAGAGCAGGATTTTCGCGTAAAAGAGTGATTCCTTAATCATGGGTTCAGGCGCTCAGGGCCTTTGCCAACGTGATCACAAATATACATTTTGTTTTCGCAATACCCGCTTAGCTCTTCCCGTATCCAGGGCTCTATGGTATCCTTTACGGAGGCGGGATAAAGCAGGTGCACGTTGGCTCCGGCATCCAAAGTAAAAAGGATTGGCGTTTGATTTTGTTTGCGGTAGTCGAAGATCTTTTCGATGATATGCAGGGTATTAGGCCGCATCAGGATGAAATAAGGCTGTGAACTCATCATCAGACCATGAAGCATCAGGGCTTCGCCTTCTACGAGGGGGATGAATCCGCCAAGGTCTCCCTGACTGAGAATTTCCTTCAGGTGTTTCATGTTCCGGCCGGCCACCTCGAAACGTTGTTTGGCAAAGGGGTGGGTGTTCATCAATCCATGACCGACGGTACTGCTTACGGCTTTGCTACCCCGATCCACCAGCAGAATACAATCCTGAAAATCCCGGAATACCTCATGCAGGTTTTCGGTTACCGGAAGGGCATACTCCTGGGAGCTACCTGGCCAGGACTCGTGTTGTCCCCAAAGCGCCATTCCGCCGTATACCGACCGGCATGCGGATCCGGAACCGATGCGGGCATAGCGGGAAGCCCTCCGGTAGAAATCGCTGAAACGGGTGCCCTCAATTTTCTCATGCAAGTCACAGAGGCAGAGCGCAAGGGCACTCATCCCGGAGGCGGAACTGGCGATTCCGCTACTGTGCGGGAAGGTGTTGTGTGTATCCAGACGGAAGTGAAAATCGGCAATCCAGGGCATGTCGTCCCGAAGTGCCCGTAACATTTTTTCCACTTTGGGATCGAAGTCGGGCTTCCTTTCTCCATCCAGGTAAACCTCCACTTTAGTGTCTTCATCTGTTGTGGGGAGAGCGGTAAGTATGGATTCTGTCCGGCATTCGGAAAGGGTAAAACTCAGGGAAGCATTGGCCGGCATCTGAACCCCGTATTTGCCCCAGTATTTCACCAGAGCGATGTTCGATGGGCTGGACCAGGAGGCGGAGAAGCTGCTCATGGAACAAAGATATGCGATGGAACCGGCAGTTGACGGTTTGCTTTAGGCTATTTGCTTTTGGCCTTGATACGGTTCGGAACCGGTTTGTTTTCCAGGCCCCGATTACCTGCGTACTGCCGCAATTGGAGGCTTGGGTAAGCTCCCACTTGGGGGCACCGGAATCGTATACCCGGTAACTGTTTCTCCTACGGGAAGGGATTATTTTTGGAAGGTCAGGGTTTTCCCTAAGGTTTTAATGACCAGTTTATCCGTTGTCAGATCGTTGATCTCAAAGGCCCCGGAATAACTTTTTTTATCCAGTTTGAGACTTTTGATAAAGAGCATGCCTTCGGTAAAGGTGTATTCTGAATCATATTCATCATCTCCGATAAAATCACAGGCAGGTGTACCTTGCCTTACGCTGAGTTTTTTGGTCTTGACTCCGCTGATTTCTCCGGCTTCCTCATCGGTAAACTGAAAGCTCATGTTTTTTTCGCAGTCGATCATTTCGGCCCCGTCAATCGACACCAACTTCCAGGTACCCTGAATGGCTTTGAATTGATCCGTACCGCTGTTGCAGGCCACAAAAAGGATAGCAGTAAGGCAGATTAGTGTGAATTTTTTCATGATTTGTAAATTGGTTTTGGGGTTAAACTAGTATAACCGGCCCATTTCGGACAAATATTCCGGGTAGTTTTAATGAAAATTTAATGCAATACCCCCGCGTTGTATAGGACGAGCTTCCATAAGCTCAAACAGCAAAAAACATAACTTAGCGGCTAACGGGAGGCGGGCTCCCTGAATCGATGAAGAATCTGAATCTGGCTCTGATAAGGAAAACCTGGCTAATGGCAATTTGCCTGGTAGCGGGTATTTCCGCATATGGACAGGGTACCGAACCGAGAGGTAGTGAATCTTTGCGAAAACCGTTCTCGGTTTCCTGTCTGCATTATCAGGACAGCATACGGGAAAGGCCGCTGGAGGAAGCCTGGATACAAATGGATGCCGAACGAATAGAGTCCATTTTCAACCGGGTACCGGCGTACGGATCGACACTGGATAGTCTCATCCTGTTGCTCCCTAACCTGCTTAATGGTAAGGGCAATGCGGTTATGGTTCAGGATGACCTGGGCGACAGCCTGAAACTGATTCGGTATACCTTGTATGGGGGATACGGTTCTATGTGTTTTGAAATCCTGCATTACGGTAACCGGGTATTAAGAATCAATCAATACCTGTCCAACTATGCGGAACTGATCGGGAGCCGTTTTTTGCCCTTGGTGCAGGTCCCGTTGTTCTGTGATTACGGGTATGCTGAGAACCTCACCCTTTATCCGTACAATATTGCCGGATACCGAAACCGGCATCCCGATTTTTACCTGCACTCACTCATAAAAGAAGAGGGAAACAAGGATACCGAAGCGCTGCTGTTTTTTTCTGATTACAGTGCCTTACGTTCTTACTTCATGTCTCCCATGCATGTTACGGAAGGATACTGGAGCCCTGCATTCGGCCATATCCGTCATCTGGTGGAGAACAAAAAAACGGAGCTTCTTGAAAAGCTATTGTATTCGCCGCTTGCTTCGGGGAGAGTATTTGCAACCTCAGCCCTTCATTACCTGGAAGAAAATGGAGCTTACTTCCCCGGTGAAAAGGCCACCGAAAGAATGCAGGAAATTAAAAATAGTGGTACCGTCTTCACCAGCGGGATTCTGAGTTGCTGGATGAACCGTTTCGAGTATGATTATATTGACGTTTATTCCAACTTCGGTAAGCTATTGGAAGAAAGAGAGTGACCAATTCCGGTCAAAAAAAAAGCCCCCGCTTGGGAGCTAATAAATGTGAGCAGATCGCAAATGAGGTTGAAGCGCGTTTTGGTAGAACACGCAGCCTTTCCTTTCATTCGTCGGTTCCAAGGTATCTTTTGAGAGCACATTTTCCTTATATGAATTCATGAACGTGACGGTATTTTTCATGAACGTGTTTTAAGGATTACAAAAACTGAATGCGGGAGAGAAACTCCTCCTTACGCCGACTGGCTACGGGGATAAGGGTTGAATCATCCATAATTACCTGCCCTCCGCGTCCTTTGTTGTATTTCCGGATCTCTTTCAGGTTGACGATATACGATTTGTGCAGACGGAAGAATTGATCCGTACTCAGGGTCTCTTCAAAATGCTGGATGCTTTTTGATACGAGAATGGAATTATTTCCTTTGAAATGGATCAGGCTATAATTCCCTTCGGCCTTGATGTACAGGATCTCATCCACTTCCCGCATCACATAACCGTGCAGGGTAGGAAGGGCCAGCCTGCGCATGTCGGGATCCATTGTGGGGTGTTCATGGCCCCGGTCGCCGGCAATTCTACGCTGTACTTTGGAAACCGCTGATTTCAGGTCGCTGGGACCAATAGGCTTCAGCAGGAAGTCGCAGGCGTCATACTTAAAAGCATCAAGTGCGTAATGATCGTAGGCCGTTGTGAATACTACCTGGCACTGGTCGGTACCCAGGCGGTCAAGCAAACTAAGGCTGGGGGACCCGAACAGGTTAACGTCCAGAAAGAGAAGTTCGGGCCGGAATTCACGTATCGATTTACTGGCGGAATCAATGTCTTCCGCTTCACCGACAAGACTAAGTTCCGGACAGAATTCACGGATCATGCCTTTAAGCAGGTTTCTGCTTCTGGGCTCATCTTCGATTACAAGCGTTTTGATAGGGATCATGGGAACAGGTTCAGTTAAATTTTAGATGTACTTTGGTTCCGATTGGTTGCCCGGTATGGTCCTTCAGGTCACTTATTTCCATATTCATCCGCTTGCGTCTTTTTTTGCCCAGCAGGGAGAGTCGCCGGTTAATTATCGAAAGCCCCTTGGATATATGAACGGAGTTTCCTTCTGAAACGCTGCGCCCAACCCCGTTATCCGTGACCTCACAGTGCAGGCTTTTCCCTGTTTCATAAAAATGAATGCGTAACCGCATATCCCTTCTTTTCGGGCTCAATCCGTGTTTGATCGCATTTTCGATCAGGGGCTGAACCAGCATACTCGGCAAGGTCACTTCCGATTTCCGGATATCCGGATCTACCACAATCTCCCAATTCAGCAAACCGTCAAAGCGCAGGGATTCCAGCTGAAGGTATTGACGGAGAAGGCGTTCCTCTTCTTCCAGGCTGATAAAATTACGACCGGAGTTGTCGAGAATGTTGCGCAGCAATTTGGCAAACCCCGACATGTAGTTACTGGCCTTTTCACGTTCGCGGTGGAAGATGAAGTCCTGTATGGAATTCAGGGCATTGAAGAAGAAGTGTGGGTTCATCTGGGAGCGGAGGGAGTCCAGTTGGGATTCCAGCAACTTCTGTGAATAGCGTGAATTGCTCAGTTTGAGGTAAATAATGCTGATCAGGATACCGGCCAGAATACAAACCAGCAGTACCAGGAACCAGGTGGTTTCCCAGTAACGGGCGTCAACGGAAACCGGAATCTTGAGGCTGTTCAGTGTTTTGTTGCCTTGTGCATTGAAACCTTCCACTTCCAGGGTATAATTACCGGGTGGCAGGTTCAGGTAAGTAATCCTGGGTTGGGACGATTTCAGCTCGTTCCAGTTCCGCTCAAATCCGCTAAGGCGGTAGCGATAGGCATTATCGGATTCGTGGGTATAATCGGCTACAATGGGTTCCAGCGACAGGTTCCGTTTGTCAGCTTCCAGTCGGATAGGGGAATTGACGCCCCTGCGGCTGAGGTTTCCCTGCTCATCGGTCATAGAAAACAGCAGGAAGGAGCGGTACTCCAACTGAGGGTAAGCTTCCAGGGCTTCGTCGGGTTGGAAATAGATCACCCCGTTTTTGGTTCCGAAATACAAGCGCCCGAAGACATCCATTGCTACCGAGCGCTGATTGAAACCGCCATCAATGATTCCGTCTTTTACCCCGAATTCCCGTATTATTTTCCTTTTATCCGGATCAATACAATACAACTTATGAGTGGAGCTCACCCAGATCCGGTTACGCTGGTCGCGGATTACGTTCGTTATGGTTGCGGTTTTTAATCCGTTCGTAAAACTGAAACGATTGACCGTTTTGAGGTTTGGATCAAGTACAAACAGGCCTTCTTCCACGGTTCCCACCCAATATTCTCCGTTTTGTGCTTCGGTCATGGACCAAACGGAGTAATGCCCAATCATCTCCACAAATTCCAGGTTAGCCGTCTGGCCTTCAACGGAAAGAAGCCGATACAGCCCTTCGGAGGTCTGCAGGAACCGGTGTCCCCGTGAATCGGTAAAATTTGACCAGATACCCGTTGAAGGAATCCATTCCCCGTTGATCACATTGATCTTAAGCGGGCTGATTGTGTTTTTTGCCGGGAAATACAGAAAGAGTCCGGCCTGCCGGCTACCCAACAGAAACCTTTCCGGATCCAGTTCCAGAATGGTCCATATCATATTGTCCTCTTGATCCGGTCCCGAAACCGGGTTGAGATGGCGGGGAATAGCAGAGGGATTGTCTTGCCGGAAGATTCCGTTGTACGTGGCAATATACCTTCCATACCTGGTGCTGGGCAGCATATAGTTGCTGCGCAACCTGTATTCGGCTCCAAAAGCCTCACTAAGTGGCAATGGATGGTGTTCAACGCTTATCGGGCCTTTTTCCCGATTTACCCGTATTACATCGAAATAGTTGCAGTCGACAAAACCCAGAAGTAACGTAGTATCCTGAACCGACCGGATATAGCGGGTATAATCGCAGATAAGCGGATGGCTCTCTGTACCGGAAGTCAGTTTTTTGAAGCTTTGTCGTTTCAGGTCCACCTTTAACATACCCAGGTTGGTACCGAACCAGGCTATATACGAATCGTCTATCCAGGCATTCTTATGTTCGAAGTGCTGGTAATGCAAGGAGCGGGGAAGCTGTACGCGGTAGTGGGTGAGCAGGTCTCCTTCTGCGGAAAATTGGAGGATATGGGGGTATTTTAAAAACCAGTATTTTCCTGTTTTGTCCCGGTTACAAACACTTTCCTGCATGACGTAGGAATCGGTAACGGCCATGATCCGTGTCTTTCGGGTGGCAAAATCCACCAACACGTAGGTGGAATTGTATTCGAGTAAGGCCTGTGTGCTATTGATCTTCCGGATATGCGCATTATAACACGGGCGAACAATGGTATCGGGAGTGAACCAGTCCAGTCTTTCAAAGTCGTTATGGTCTCTGCGGATACGGTAAGTACCTTCCCAGAAGGTGAAAAAAAGAATCGATTCATCCGGTGCCAACCCGAGGCCCATCACCTGCTGATTCCCTTCTTTTAACGAGGCCGGGTGGAAGGTATAGGTATTGAGCGGTTTCAGTTCCGGGCTGAATTCGATGATCTGGTTGGGAAAGATGGAAGCCCAGATATGCCCGTCAGGAGATTCGAGCATTTCATCAACTTCTCTTCCCGAGAATAGTGCATCAGGCCCTAGGTTCGGAATGATTTCCGCTGTGCCTTTTTGCGGATCGATCACACTGATTCCCTTGAGCCGGTCGCCTACCCATATGCGACCTTTTGAATCAAGGAGCAGGCTTGACACATTGTGACCGGCAAGATGGAACGGCTCCGACTCCTCATGGAAGAGCTCGAATCGACCATTTACATAACGATAGAGCCCGTTATCGGTACCCACCCAAAGCACTCCACTTGCATCCGTAACCATGTTGTTCACCACAAGATCGTGAAGCCCGTCACGGCTGGTGAAATGCTGTACATTGAACAGATTTTCCTGGGCAGGCACTTTGCCCGGGAGCAACAGACCTGCCATCAAAATGAGTGTCCCGGTCAGGCTATATAACCGGGATAACATGAATTGTCTTGTCCCCATTCCTGCCGGAAATTACACATTGGCGGCATTTTCTCCTGTTTTCATTCTAAGGAATGGATAAGCGTGTAGCTTTTACGAATGAACGGGTGGATTGTCGGTGAAATATGAGTCCCGGGGAGATGTCGAGGTGGTTGAGTCCCCGGGATAAATCCCGGGGGAATGGGTTGCGGTAGATATGTTGGTTTATGGATGAAGGTAGCCCCAGGTTTTAACCCGGGGAGGTATTGAGGCGGTTGAGTTCCCGGGATAAATCCCGGGGGAAAGAGTTGTGGTAGATCAGGTGGTTTATGGATGGAAGTAGCCCCGGGTTTTAACCCGGGGAGATGTTGAGGAATGGGAGTCCCCGGATAAATCTGGGGGAAAGAATTGTGGTAGTCCAGTTGGTTTATGGATGGAAATAGCCCCAGGTTTTAACCCGGGGGGATATTGAGGAGGTTGAGTCCCCGGGATAAATCCCGGGGGAATGGGTTGTGGTAGATATGTTGGTTTATGGATGAAGGTAGCCCCGGGTTTTAACCCGGGGGGATATTGAGGAATGAGAGTCCCCATGATAAATCCCGGGGGAATGGGTTGCGGTAGATCAGGTGGTTTATGGATGGAAATAGCCCCGGGTTTTAACCCGGGGACATTGAGATGTGATAAATCCCGGGGCTTCAACCGGGGGAGGCTGAGCAAAAGGGGACAGTAAAGGCAATAGTTTTATTCAGGCACCACCCGTATCCACTGTTTCCGTTCCATTCCGAAATATTCCGGCATATACATGTCTTCCATAAAAGCAGGCATGAGCTGGAATTTCCCGTTGAACTGGGGTAACAGGTCAAAGGTGTAGACATAGTTGCCCTTGGGAAGTCGTTCGAAGTAAAGCACGATGCGGTCAGGGTAGTACTCCCGGGCTACTTCATAGCCGCTTCGCTCTATTTTGTTAAGTATCTGGAAGCCTGAAGGAACCGGTACCTCCATCACCAGGTAATGCCGGTATTCGCTGTTGGATACCTTTACCTGTAAGCGGCAGGTTTTGCCATATTCCACTTCGCTGATTTCACCGGAGCTGCCCAGAACAGAACTGTGAAGCGAAATGCCTGAATACTGTGGGAGTTGTGCCGGGTCTTCGTATTCCTCAATCAATATAACCGAAACCTCTTCACCGGTATTGGTAATGTTGATCACTCCGTTCTCCGGATTTATTTCAACCGGTGAATGGTATTCCTGCCCGTTCATACTGACATTTACCAACCCACCGTTGGTTTCGATAACCTCCTTGCTCAGGGTATTGAGGATAGCTGCCCGTTCAAAGGTATTGCGGCTGATATATCCAAGTTTCGAGAAGATGCCTTTTTTCATGAGCACACGTTCTTCGGCAAACAAATCGGCAGAGCGGAAAAGCTCGTAGGCCTGCAAAGTCAGTTTCAGGATTCTTGAATTAAAGCCCCAGGTGCTCGGAGCATCCACATACAGATAACCTTGCGCGTCGCGTTTAAGTACCCCCTTCACCCGGTTAAGGTCTGCAGGCATTCCTCTTTTCAGCTTAAGCTGGCAAAGACTCATGTACGCTTCCAGATTCAGGTTCAGACTGTCGTAGTGCCGTATCTCAGCGTCATAATCCAGCTTCATCCCCAGTTCATCCGCCAGGATCAGCGTCTGGAGCTTCTGGGAATAGTCCAGCATCTGATAATGATTGATCAGGTAACCCACTCCGCGCTTATGACTTTTTACCCGGAAACCTTCTTCATCCGCCAGCATTAGGGCCTCTGCCACGTAACGGGTGAGGTTGAAGTCTGCCGAACTCCCTTTCCACCATCCCCAGGAACCGTCGCGGTTCTGGAAATCTTCCAGTCTTTTGATAGAAGAAAGGATATCCTTCTCACCGTCAAACGGTGTTTTGATGGCTGCTTTCAGTTGTTTTTCGCGCAGTAATGCTACCAAACGAGAGGCGGTTTGTTCCGTACAACCGTATCCATAACTCTTCAACGCATTGATTTCTTCCAGGATAAGGTCCTGCAAACCGCTGTTGATCCGTATGGTTCTTTTCATAGCGGAGGAGGAGGGAAATTGTACCCTTTCTCCTTTGGCAAGGATGCGGCTCTTTACTTTCCTGCGGAATACCAAGTTGTTCTTTATCGGGACTTTTCTCCGCTCCCCGTCGCGATACCCCTGGTAATCGAGGGCATATTTCATGTCCAGGCTGTCGCCACTTCCGTATTGCTGTACACGGATGGGCCAGTTTTCCCGGTAGAACATGGGTATGCTGACTTCGCTGTTGTAGTTAAGCAGGGAGCCATCCCAGGTGTTGGTATTCCGGAAATCCATTTGCAATGCTACGGGAAGCGTGTCTCCAGTTAGGTTTCTTACTTTTCCCCGGATATGAATACTGTCTTCCGTCCGCAGAAACTCCGGCACAGCCAGGGAAGCAGATACGGGTTTATAAGATCGCGTGTAGGAGGTATTCAGTCCGGTATTCCGGTTTTTGTCGATGGCCACCAGGTAGTTTACCCACTGGGTCTGGTCTCCGGGCAGGGTATAAGTAAAGGCTGTTTTTCCTTCTTTATTGGTAACCAGGTTGGGAACCCAGAAAGCATTGGTCCTGAAATCTTCACGAACATCGTTGGCTTCTTCATCCATACGGATCTCATCCAGCCGCTTTTTCTCATCGATACCTTCCTCGATACCCGCTACTTCTTTGTTGGTGTTCTTGTCGGCCTTGCCGTTTACCTGGATCTGCATGGCGTTCATTTTATAAACAAGACGTTCGGCTTTTGCCCCTAAAACCTGGATGTTCTCCGTTGTGTTGTACGTTTGGCTTGGTGAAATGGCATCGGACCGAATACTGCCAAGAGCCACTTCTTCGGTTACTTCAATGTCCTCATAACGTCGGTCATTGACTTTAAGATGCTGATCCAATTGTAAGGTTTTTCCTTCCTTCAGTTCCACACCGGTATACCGTTCCGATTGGAAGCCGATGAGGTTGAAACTGACATCGTATGTACCTGGTTTCAGGCAGCAGATGTGGTATTGGCCGTTGTGGTCGGTAACGTCGCCACCTACGATCACCCCGTTTTTGGAAACCAGGATGCGGACTCCGGGAAGCGGCTTGTTTTGCTCTCTGTCTTTGATTTCTCCCTGAAGGTTGGCGAAGTTTCCTTCGGAATCGGTATAGGCTCCGGGTTTGGTGGAAAATCTCCGCAGGTTGCTCTGGGTCATGGCCCGGTGACGCAAGCTCGTATCCGTGATACAGTTTAGCATGACCTCATGCATGGTCCCCGGCTTCAGTTCAATTTCACTGGCAAAGAAAATATTGCGGGATGGCCCGATCACCTGGGCCAGGTATCTCCCGGGTTCCATGTCATAATGGTTGAAATACCCTTGTGAATTGCTTCGGCAGATATACCGGTCCTTGCCATTCAGGTTGATCCAGACAATAGAGGCATTTGACACGGTTTGCAGGTTGATGCTAACCCAGCCACTTACTTCACCCGCTTTGCTTTCCCCTTTCAACTCCCTTCTGGCTCCGTAGGCATCATAGAGTTGAAGCCTTCCGGTTCCATAACGTTGTATCGTTTTGAAATAATGATACTGCATGGTTGACCAGACTTCCGGGGGAGGGGTGTTGCCTGTAAGATCAATACGAAGGAAATTAAGCGTATTGGTATCGATATAAATACTGTCTACAAACAGCATTTGTTGCTGGTAAGTACCGGTAACCAAGCGGTACCAGCCCTGGTTCAACCCCGATACCACCTTGTTTGTGGTATTCAGATAGTGTGAGAGGTAAGGGGTCTCCAGGTTTTCCAGCCAAATAAAGTTATAGTTTATCGGGAATTCGGGGGCCTGCTGGATGAACAAGGTGGCATTGCCCCTGTAACCCGGGTAGTAATTGTCGAAGTTCTGCCCGCTTCGGTATCTGTTATGGTTGTATGGAATTACCGGTTTGTTTAGTGCCGCAATGCTGTCTTCTATACGCCACTGTTCCAGAATGATTGATTTGGTAAGGGCAGGAAGGTCCTGGAAATGCCGGGTATCAATCTGAGGCACGCTAGCGGAAAAGAACTCCTTTTTGTACGTGTAAAGTTTGTTGTGGGTCCACTGATAGACGAGCTCCGGATTATAGTAAAACCGGATCACCGTGTCTTTCCGCAGCCATTCAACCAAGCCTTCCTTCAGCGGTCCAACAGCAGAATAGCGTGCCATATTATTGGACACCTGCCCGGCTACGGGGACTTCCAGGGCTACTCCCTCGTGTACAATATAGGAAGCTTGCGAAGTGTTATGCGACAGGAACAGGAAATGTTCTTCCATAGCCTGTACCTCCTGTTCTTCATAGGCTGGCTCAATACGGTCCCAGCGTACGCCTTTGGCATTCGGCAGAGCATAGGTATTGATGCCTAGCAGGTTCTTTTTGTTTTCCTCAACCAGGAAAGAATCAAGTTCAACATAGTAGGATTGTCCCTTCAGCTTGATCGCATGATACCCACCTTTTACCAGGAACACATTGCGCTGTAGCACATTGGAAAAGGCTTGCAGCCTTAGCTCTCCGTCTATCCATAATTCCTTTGGCGCACAAGGCTGGTCTGCTTCATACATGACCACTTGCAGTTCCGTGGCTCCTGTTTGTGAAGGAATACTTTCACTATGGATAGCATTGGGATTTTGGTACAGGCGGTAATGGAGAATACGTTCAAGCTCCATATTCCGGTAAACAGCGGTGTCTTTGGCCAGCTGGTTTCTCGGATAATAGGTTTTCCAGCTGATGGCCTTTTCATGCTGCGGGAACAGCTCCGAGGTTATGGGTCCGTAATACGGTACATAAGGCGGAGTGATCACAGGCATTTGCGTATTGATACTCACGCCGGTGAGGTTGGCTCCCTGCACACGCTTGCGGTGGAAATCCCTTACCTCAACTTCCACAGCCACTTTTTTCCCCGGATAAGCCAAATCCGGCAGATTATGTAGTATGGTCAGTTCGGAGGTACGCGGAAGAATCAACTGTTGCTTTAGGTACAAGTTGCGGCCCTGATTGTAACGGTAAACGATAATTACCGGTTCATCGCCTTTGAGCGGTATCGCAAGGCTATCCAGTTCTCCCGATAGGATGAATTTTTTGTCGTAATACACTTCCCAGTGCAGGTTCAGGCTTTCATGATCATGAAGTTGAAGGTATAGGGAATCCAGGGTTTTGGTACCCCCGACTCTCGGATGGGAATATTGCTGATACACGGAAATGACCCTGTTTCCGTCACGCTTCTTTGCTTCAATGTAGGAATACCGCTGAACATCCTCCAAGCGGAAAGGCAAACAGACCTGTCTTTCCTGGATTTCATTGTAAAAATGGTCCTTCAGCGTCAGGGTTACCGTATCCGACTTCGTCGACCTTTTATTGAACAGGTATTCCAGAACCATCGATTTGCCCTCGTAGCGATAGCTATATTCTTCTAGGCTTCGGGTGCGTTGGAAGCTTAAGTTTTGGCCAAAAGTCTGCCCGTCTTCCGTAGTGATTTCTGCATAGACCATTAGCGTTTGGTCCAGCAGAGGCAGCATGGACGTATCCATACGGATCCAGTTTTCTTTTTCAGGAAGAAGGTAAAGCGAAGTGTCCTTCATAAGCCGTTGAAAGGAGTCCGGAAAACTAACCATTGGGATGTAAGCGGTCCCGAAATTACGCAGGCTGTAACGCAGCCTGATCCGGGCACCGTACAATGGTATACCGTTACGGTCAAGGGCACTGGCAACGATCCAGTTGCTGTCTTCCGGCAACAGGTAGTTTGAATGAGCCCGGATACTGACCTGTACATCCTGGAAGGTATAGTGTGTAACCTTGAATGATTGATCTTTATACACACCTTGTCGTTTTACCGCAGAAAAACGAATACTGTATTGGCGATCCAGTTGCAGGCTGTCGGGGATTCGCCAGTTAAAGCCGTAAGCTCCGTCGCCATAGCGTATCGCATCGGCTTCGTAATAGAAATACTTGCCGTTTTGCTGGGTGTTACGTATAGAGACCTTTACCGGGCCTTCATAGGCTTTTCCTTTTTTATCGATAAGAAAGGCTTTGGCATGAAAGGAATCCAGGTGTCGGTATTCGCTTTGGTTCAAAACAATAAACCCAGGCTCAAACTGAGTACGGTTCCGGTGCCAGTTGAAACGGAAGAGTTTTCCTATCCATCCGAAAAGACGCTGGCGCACGCGTCCGTTTCCTGAAGCCTGGTAAAAATCCTGTTCTCCGAGGAGCTGAAAACGGTTACCGGAACGAAGGGTATTCGTTCCTTCGGGGAACTTCTTTTTCCCTATCCGGATACACCCGCAGTCCTTGTCATACGGGTATTGGTGCTTCTCTGTCTCAAACCGGGTATTTTCCGGGAATCCGGTGCTGTCATAGGCGTAGATGCGCCATTCGTCGTCAAAACGCTGTATCCTTATTTCTGCGAAGGGAATATTCAGGAACTGGTAACTCGGTCCGGTATACGCATACGAAACTACCAGGAAGTAGCCGCTCTGACGTGTATGTTGCAGGTATACGGAAGGGTTGGTCCCCAGCTTTATACTGTCGGAAGCCCGGTGGGTATGCCAGAAATCCTCCGGGAGATTCCCAGTTTCGTGGTAGTTAAGGGCGATGCTTTCTTCCAGCGGAAAGAAATAGTAATAACCGGGAAGCGCAGGTGTTTCCTTTGCATGCACGGTCAGCACAGATAGCAGCAGAACGAAAAAGAGAGGTAGTTTTTTCATGATTCCCCGACAATGTTAAGGTTTAATCAGCGTGTACCTGTAAAACGTAGGAAGATAAAGCCGGGGTTGGAAACAGGGCTGTTAGCTGCATGTTAAGAAATGCCAACCGATAAAAAAAAGACCAGGCCACACAAGGCAGCCTGGTTTGCTTAACGAGGGAGATAAGCATCCGGCCTCCACGAAAGACCGGAGTTTCTTTCTGTCAGGGATGCGTGATCAACACCTTACGGGTAATCAGCATTCCCTTTATGGAGATGCGCAGTATATATTCTCCGGGATACAAGGTACGGGTATCGAAATAACCGATCGTACTTCCCGGAAGAATAGTGCTTTCATCCACCTGTTTGCCTTGCAGGTCAAATAACTCAAGTTGGATGTTTTCCCACTGGCTGCTGGCTACCTGTATAGCCAGGATATCACCGGCAGGGTTCGGATAAATAACCGGATTAAGAGATTCTTCGGTAGTCCGGGAAATGCCGTTAGGCGTATACGTTTCTACGGTTTCGTTTACGGAATTTACCCGGTTGCCATTAACCACCCCATAGAAGGTAGGCCCCACGCAATAGGGGTATGCCGAATTCCAGTTTTCATCTACGGTACAGAAATAGGCATAAGTGCCGTTCGGGAATTCCGGAGTAACACAGTAACGTCCGTTGTGCTCGTCCAGCACATCATCACTGCTTCCGGCAATAAATTCATAATCCTCACGGAAGGTGCCCAGAGGATGGGTGCTGTTCACATCCGGGCCGTCGGTAACATCGCTACCATCTGCATAATGGGTACGTACCGTAATAGCACGAAGTGAATAGCCGGATTTCATCCGTACGATGCCTCCGGTGCCGTCTTCATTTTTATAGGCATACGCTCCGTAGATCGGGTAGCCATCATAGGTAAAACCAATCAAAGGAGAGTGTTTCGTGCTGTCTATAACATAAAGTCCATCAGCCGCATACAGGTCGCAAACATTGGATACCTGCTGGCGATCCAGGTTGAAGGCCGATGGGTTCTGGTGATGGTGGTAATTACCCATAGCCGGATGACCTTTGGCACAATCGAATCCGGTTCTTTCGGCCACTACGGCGTCTCGGTTCCATACTTCGTCGCCTTTCCCGCCAAACGGGCCGCCGGCATAAGTTTGGGTGGAACTCTTCCAGGAAACTCCGTCGCGGTAGTCGAACAGGGCAACTCCGTTAATGAAGATGCCAATATTTCCCAGGCGGGTCTCTGTTGGAGTTCCGTTATTTTTCTGCGGGTTACGGGAGATTCTGAAAATAGCGTCCTGATTGGTGGAGGTGGATGGGTTTCCATCCAGAAAGGGACCTGTGGGATAGGCAGGCAAACCGGTAGTATGCACATAAATCCAGTCGTCCGAATACTGAAGCTTTTGAACGTTTGCCTCGTCCGACATCGTTATGGGTGTAGAGTTTCCCTTCATATAATACCGGGCTTTAATGCCGGTGGTATTGATCAGCCAGGAGCTGAGCATGGGATCCTGTGCGAAACCAGACCAGGTAGTGGTCAGGATCAGGATACCGGTGAGCAAAAGGTTTTTCATCCGAATTATTTAGTTGGTTTGACGAGGTATTTTTCGCATTCCTTCGTTTTTTCAGAAAAAAAATAAAAAACTTAGTCAAATAGGGTTTTTCGGGGAAAGCTGTGTTTGGGGTTGAATACAAATTCCTTGTCGCTCAAACAAAGCAGGAAGGCCATAAGTTCCACTTTTTCTTCCGGACGAAGCTTCAGGGGGCTCCTAAGGTTTCCTGGTGAATTAACTTGCTGCTGAACCGCTTCGCTGTAGTGGTTTAATACGGCAGAAAGGGAGGAAAACCGGCCATCATGCATATAAGGATAGCTGTATTCGATGTTACGAAGGGTAGGGATTTTAAAAAGCAGTGAATCTTCAGAACGTCCGCTGATTGTCTTTAGACCCATATCCATCAGTGTTGTGTCAACAGGTAATCCGTTTGTAGCAAAGCCTCCGTTGCTGAATAAGGGCTCGCTGTGGCAACTGTTGCAGTGCAGGAGAAAAAGCCGGTAACCCCGGTTTTCTTTTGGTGTGAATTGTTCTTCCCCCCGTTTGACCCGGTCATAGCGACTATTGGCAGAGATCAGGCTGAATTGAAAATGAGAGAGAGAATGCAGCAGGTTCTTTTCGTTGATCAGGCTGTCTTGCCAGGCCAATAAAAAGGCTTTCCGATAACGGGGCTGTGCCTGCAACCTTTCCAGGATAAGGTCCAGCTCCATATCCATTTCAATTGGGTTATGGATAGGGAACTGGTTCTGTTGAATAAGGTTGTCTGCTATTCCATCCCACATAAATTGTTTTTGCCAGGCCAGGTTGATCAGAACCGGGGCATTGCGCGTTCCCGACTGGTCGCTGATACCGTGACTGAGTGCATGATCGGTATGGGTAAAGGATGAAAAAGGGGAGTGGCAACTTTCGCAGGAAATGGTGGTGTCCCTGGAAAGCAAAGGGTCATAAAACAACATACGTCCCAGCTCTATCCGTAACTCTGTTCGTTCTGAGTCAAACACGTCCTGAACAGGTTCCGGCCAACCTTCGGGGACGGGAAACGGAGTTGGTATCCGGAATCCGGAAAAGGCCCCCAGCAACAAGATCAATGTCAGGGCTGTGGCTTTCATAGTCGGGTAGTGAAACTTTCCGATAATATTTTGAGGCAGCGCCGGGATTCGGTGCCGGGGGACATTACCCGCCAGTTTCCATCGGGCAGGGTTTCCAAAAGCGGTTTAAGATCAAGGTTCAGTATTGACACGCCATCCAATGAAATGTTATCCATAACAAAGCAGCTGTTATTTGGCCACTGGTATCCCCCAAGATGAAGACTGATCGCATGATAGTCACCCTTGCGGATTAATTCCCCTTCCAGTTTGAAAAAAATATAACCGCTTTTCCAGGTCCAGTACATTCCCTGCATTGGGTCCAGATCGCCCTTCAGGGAATACTGTTCATGGGTAATACTGTCTATACCCAACATAACCGCTTTCTGATAGATCGGGGGAGTTATGGATTTGTTTTCCTTCAGGTCCACCAGTTTTACCCAGTCCCCGCCCGGGGTGCTCAGGTAATACCGGAGTTGGCTGATGCGGAGGCTGTCACCATTGGGCAGGAGTTGCCACTGATCCATACTCAGGGTAGTTTGCTTCCCAAAAGATAAAGCAGGCCTGACCCCGGTAATTTTAGAATGGTCTGCCTGTTTGCCGGAAAAGAAAGTCAGGAAAAGCAGAATAAGGATTGGAAATCTCATGGACGCCGGTGTTTGGGAGGGCGCGGTTTTGCTGAAAACAACTCGTTCAGGTCGTGAAGCAATGCCTGAAAGGCCTTTTGTTGTTCCGGTCGACAAAGTTCCCCGATCTTACGAAAATGGTCCGTATGGATGCGTTCCATCCTTTCCTGCAATTTACCTATTTCATGGATAAGGCTGTCGCTCCGGGTATTGTCCGTTTCGTTTTGCAGCGACAGATAAAGTGCGCTCCGAAGGTTTTTCATGTTGGACTGGGCCTTTAGTATTCCGCTACGATGTTCCCGTATCAACACTTCATAATCTTTCACCTGCTGTTCGTCAAACTCCAGTCGCTCGATAATAACTTCTTTAGGTTCCCGGGGATGCGGAGGACGCTTATCCCTTTGCAGGAGGAATACCAGCAGAAGGTTTGACGCCAGTAAACCCAGCACCAGAATCGTAAGGAATACGTTCTTTTTCATGGATAAAGGGTATTACCGGGATTAAGATCCATTTCGCGGGCCAGCTCATTAACGGGGTTTAACTGTCTCTCAGGTTTCCATACCAGTTCAACCTCTGCGAATAAAAGGATAAATGCGGTTGCAATTAGCGTCCAGGCAAGACCGGGGCGAATCTTCATTGATTGCTCCTTATCTAGCCGGGCTTTGATCCGTGTAAACAAAAACGGGGATACCTCCTGTTCAGGAAGGGTACCCAGTCGTTCCAGTTTTTTATCCAGCGGATCCATTTCCGGGTTAGACGTTATTTCCATGTTATTCCTTCGTTTTATTCAACTTTTTCTGTAGCCCCGACTTCGCTCGCTGAAACAGTGATTCCAGGGCTTTCTCACTGATATCCATAATCGTGGCAGCCTCTTTTTGACTTTTGCCTTCTGCTTTTAAAAGCAATAGCGCGGTTTTTTGTTTTTCAGGAAGTCCCTGGATGCAACTCATGAGGACCCGTAACTCTTCTTTTTCTTCCAGTTGAGCTCCCGGGTGGTTCCAGTGTCCTGGCTCAGGTTCATCGTTAGCGTTCAGCCAGCGCTGAATAAAGGAGCGTTTTTTACGGCTTCTGGAACGCGACCAGTCATGACAGCGGTTCAGGGTGATCCGGTATAACCAGGTGTTTACATCGGATTCACCCCTGAACTTGTCGAGATGCCGGTGGGCGGCTACAAATACATCCTGGGTGATCTCTTCGGCTTCCTCCGTAATTCCCGTGTACCTCAATGCAAGGTTGAACACCTGCGTTTTGTACTTTTCATAGAATTGGGGGAAGCTCATTTTGAGCGAATATAGGGTCTCCGTTCAAGCCTTTTATTATCAATTTATCGGATGAACGGCGGCTTGGGGCGTACCCAACGGAAAAAGGCAAACAGGTGGTCAGGGCAATAAGATCACCTTTTCCGTCTCTGTTGGGCTTTGGATCCAGTATAAACCAGGCTTCAATCCATTCAGCAATATCCGGTTGATTCCTTCGCTCAATTCGAGTTTCCGCACGGTTTTGCCGGTGTTGTCGTAAAGGGTGATTGTTGCCGGGTATGGATGGTCAATGATTAGCCAGTCTTTGGTAGGATTGGGATAAACGGTCATTTTACGCGTATTGCGCAGCGGTATCTCAGTTCCGGTGAGGTTAACTTCTACTACATTGCTGTAGTATGTTCCTGAATTATCCTTGACTGACAGCCTGTATTCATAGGCTTTACCCAAAGTCAGTCCGGAATCGGAAAGCGAAACATATCCCCCGTGAGTCAGTCCGTTTTGTTGCTCCGAAAAGGAGGCCGCATTTTTTTCTTTTCTCTCGAGTTTCAGTGAATCCTGGGGTTGAAGCCCATAGGTATGCGATTGAAAATCGGCACGGTTCCCCTGAAGGCCCGATAATTCCAGGAAAAGTTGCGGGCCGGGAGGTGTCTGAAAGCAAACGAGGTAGAACAGCTGCCTGTAGTCTCGCCTTACTCCGTTCCGGTAGGTTTCCATATTCAGGGCGAGGATATAGGAGCCCTGTTGTTGGGCTTCCAAAACAACCTCTTCCGTGCCGTTGAACTGCAGGGTGCCGCCTGCACCGAAAGGCTGCGAAATCCCGTAGCCGGACCGGAAGATACCTTCCTGTTTGGCGGCCAGGGTGTTTGTTGGGACGGGCATTGGGTTTTGAGGAGATCCTCCCAACAGCATTACCGAAGAATCGATTCGTATGGAGTCGAACGCGTCATGCATCCAGATATCTTTCAGGTAAAGAGGTTGGCCTTTTGCCAGATTGATGACCCGCTCACCGACTACATCCGGGGTGGACTCTCCCGGTTGCAAATCGTGTGGGACGGTTAATCGCAATTCCATACCCTGATCATCTAAGTAATTGAGGTTGGTGGGAATACAACACCTCTGGTAATTCAGAATGAAGTCTTCGTTGGACGGGGCGAGTTCAATTATCCCGGAATATTCCATTTTTTTGAAAGCCGTCTGAACCGAGAACATTTGCTGGAAAGGCAGGGTCAAATTCGATTCTTGCCCTTTGTTTAGAGTAAGGACTTTGATCAGGGTGTTGTTTGCAGGGCGGTAAACTCCAATGTCAATTTCATCATCGAACGAAATAGTACTTGCCGAAGCATCCCGGTATGCTACCAGGGTGATTTGGTAAGCGTTTTTCCCATTGGCTTCCTTTTTAAGGAATTTTGCAGAGAGTTTAAACGTGCAAAGATGGGTTGCCGAAAGGTAGCTGAGCCCGATAAGAAGGGCACAGCCAAATAGTGTAATACGTTTGAATGTCATAAGCTTGCAAGAGATTGATATCCCATTAACAGGATTTTTACTTATTCTGTTGTCTAATAGATTCCTCTTTTTAACGAACGTGTTCATTTTTCAATGAACGTGCAGTATTCGGAATCTTCGGGAGTAGCATCCAAGGATGCTTCTTAGTAGTAATAGTAACTGAGCACTTGTTTGCTTCCGTTGGGATGGATGCCTTCAATCACGATTCGTCCGCGTATGCGTTCCAGGTCATGGATGAAGGTTTCCACGTTGTTGTAAGCGGTATTGTTCAGCTTCACGAAGATGAACCCATCCGGAATATTCATTCGCCGGATAATTCCTCCGGTAATGTTACTTACCCGAATACCGCCTTCAATACCGAAACGGTCGCGTTCCACTTTTGATACTTTTTCAAAATCAGCACCCAAAGTTTCGCTATGCACCAGCTTACGTTTGAGCATATCCGTAGTGCCTTCGCGGTTGACCAGTGTGAGGTTGGCCGTTTTGCCCGATGAAAGGCTGATACTTACTTTTTCTCCCGGGCGGTAATACGCAATTTGTTCATCGAAGGCCGACTTGCTGTTGACTTCGCTGCCGTTCACTTTAAGGATCACATCTCCTTCCCGGATACCGGCTTCCCGTGCCGGGCCGTCTTTGGCCACATACCCCACGTAAACTCCTTTTTCCTGTTTTCCGGTTTTTTCCAGGATTTCCGCCGTAATGTCTACCACTTCCATACCCGTAAAGGCACGTTGGGTTTCGCCGTATTCTTTAAGGTCTTTGATGATTTTGCTGACAATATTTACCGGGATGGCAAAGCCGTATCCGTTGTAAGCCCCGGTACGGGTGGCAATGGCGGTGTTGATCCCGATCAGTTCTCCCTTAAGGTTGACCAGTGCTCCGCCGGAATTTCCCGGGTTAATGGCAGCATCGGTCTGGATAAAACTCTCGATAGGGAATTGGTTGTTCACTACATTGATATTCCTTCCTTTGGCACTTACAATGCCCGCGGTTACCGTGGAGGTAAGGTTGAAAGGATTACCCACGGCAAGAACCCATTCTCCGGTTTCCACCTTTTCCGAATTTCCGAAAGGAATCGCAGGCAGATCTTTGGCTTCGATCTTCAGCAAGGCCAGGTCAATGGAAGGATCGGTGCCAATCACTTTGGCCGGATATACGAAACGGTTGTTATTCAACACCACCTCAATGCTGGTGGCTCCGTCGACCACATGGTTATTGGTTACTACATAGCCGTCTTCACTTACAATCACCCCAGACCCGAAACTGCTGCTTTGTCCGCGGCGCCCGAACGGATCGAACCAATCATCCCAGAAAGAGGGGGCAGGGGCTGGCGACAAAGTTTTGATAAACACTACGGAAGGTGTGCTGTTGCGCGAGGCTTCCACAAACTCAGGTGGTGCTGCACCGGAATTTAATCCCATGCTTCCTGAAACCGGCACGCCGTCTTTGAATACTTCTGTTTGCGGGTTGCTTTCCCTGGAAGGGTGCCATGTTTGAAAGATCCATGCTCCGCTTACTCCTGACAGGAGACTGATCACAATGCTAAGAATAAGGTGTCGTTTCATTGTCGGTTTACGGTTTTCCTGTTCCCATGCAAATCTAATACCTGGGGAGAGTAAGCATACGCAGTAAGTACAAGATGCAGGTACGGGTTCTTCTCCGTAACCGGTTAGATAAACACGGGGTGTTATTTTTAGGAGCCTGAGACTGTCAGGACCAGCTAGTCAGCAACGAACAACAGTCGTTCCCGGGCTTACAAGGCATTGGGATTCTGTACGATAATTCCCTTGAGGAAGATCTTGGCCACCGGACGTGCAGGGTCATTGGTAATGACCGAAATGCTCTTCATGTTTTCATCGGCCCTGCCCCCCGTATAGAAACCGACACGAAGCGTAGCATATTCTCCCTTCTTGATTTTCATCTTATCGATATCGATGGTGGTGCAGCCGCAGGAAGGCTGGATCTTACGTATGATAAGGGGCTTTTTGCCATTGTTGTAGATTTTGAAATCTACCATCACCGTATCCCCCTGCAGCGCTTTGCCGAAGTCGTACTCCTCTTTATCAAAGAAAATTTCCGGGTTTCGCCATTTTCTCCACCGCGTTTGTTTGGGGAAGCGTTCGAGGATATGAGCATTGATACTGATGGGGATGTTTTTGGCGTACCACTCGTCGGTTTTGAGGTTCAGGAAATGAAACATGTCGCCATAGTCTTTTGCCTGACGAGCGTCATAAACCAACTCGATATAGGTTTCCTGTTTGGGTTGTATGATAAGGTCAGGAGTGCTGGTATAAATAAACGGAGGCCGTCCGGTAATCCCCTGCAAATGAATGACGCTGTCGCCACTGTTGTACATCCCGATTCTTAAGGTATCGATCTGGTCTTCATAAATAAACCCGAAATTGTGGTAGCTACCGGTAAGGTGCAGGTTGCCGTAGTCCATCGGGTATTTGTCAAGCACCGTTTTTTTACGGGGGTTAACTTCTCCGTTTATGGTCAGCATGACATTGTATGGCAGACCGGTATTGTACACAAAAATGACTTTTTCAAAAGGCCCCGGTTTTCCTTTAGGATCGTAACTGATCTCGATCGCTACCGAATCACCGAAGCGCAGGGTGTCTTGCGACCAGCTTATGGAGGTGCAGCCGCAACCGCTGGGTATACTGGTAATGACCAGGGGATCGGGGGCAACGTTATAACCGATAAACTGCACGGTACGTATGCCCTCTTCTTCGTTCCAGGTGCCCAGGTCCTTTTTGTATTCTTCAAAATACAGGAATCCTTTTTTGTGTTTCTTATGGACGGAAAGGTCGAACTGGGCTTGCCCGCTAAAGGGCAGAATCAATACAACTAGGGTAATCCAGAATAATCGTGTTCTCATGAAGTCAGTCAGGCAGCGTTTCAAAAATTATTCCATACAAAGGAAAGAAATTGCTCGACCCGGGAAACCTGGTCGCTTGTGAGATGATGGAATTGTGAAGATGGTTGCATTACCTTTGAAAGGTGCGGAATGAGTCACTGAATGCCGATGGCGAAAACCTGAATCAGACGGAACGCGACATTGAAAAAGTGCTGCGTCCTGCCGAGTTCGAGGATTTTGCCGGTCAGGATAAAATACTGGAGAACCTCCGGATATTCGTTAAGGCGGCCAAGTTGCGTAACGAAGCCCTGGATCATGTTCTGTTGCACGGACCTCCCGGACTTGGAAAGACCACGCTGTCTCATATCATTGCCAATGAACTCGGTTCCAGTATCCGTATTACCTCCGGACCGGTACTGGAAAAGCCCGGTGACCTCGCCGGCCTGCTCACCAATCTGGAGGAGGGAGATGTTTTATTTATCGATGAGATCCATCGGCTTTCTCCCGTTGTGGAGGAGTACCTGTATTCTGCCATGGAGGATTTCCGTATCGATATCATGCTGGAATCCGGCCCTAATGCCCGTTCCGTGCAGATCAGTCTGAATCCGTTTACCCTGGTGGGAGCCACCACCCGTTCTGGCTTGTTAACCTCTCCGCTGCGGGCTCGTTTCGGGATCAATGCGCGTTTGGAATATTACGATGCCAAACTGCTCACCCGAATCGTAGAGCGCTCCGCCGGCATCCTGCGTTCCCCAATCTCAGAACAGGCAGCCTACGAAATAGCACGAAGGAGCCGGGGAACTCCCCGTATTGCCAATGCGCTGCTAAGAAGAACCCGTGATTTTGCACAGATTAAGGGAGATGGAACGATTACCATTGAAATTGCCAAGCTCGCCCTTCAGGCCCTTAATGTAGATACCCATGGGCTGGATGAAATGGATAACCGGATACTCAGCACCATTATCGATAAATTCAAAGGCGGACCGGTCGGGCTGACCACTATAGCAACCGCAGTGGGCGAAGAAGCCGGTACCATTGAAGAAGTGTACGAACCTTTTCTGATCCAGGAAGGGTACCTGGTAAGGACTCCCCGGGGGCGTGAAGCCACCGAGCAGTCATACCGTCATTTAGGGAAAATACACCACAGGGGGGGAGGCGGCCTCTTCGACGGGCAATGAACCCGATTGCCCTGGAACAAAGAAGCGAAAACCTGAAAAGGAAAGCCCGGGAACTGGGATTTTCCTTTTGTGGAATCAGTGCTGCCCGCAGACTCGACGAGGAAGAAGATCATTTGAACAACTGGCTTCAGGCCGGACATCACGGCACCATGCTTTGGATGGAAAAGCATTTCGAGATGCGCCTGGACCCCCGTCAGCTGGTTCCCGGAGCAAAAAGCGTGGTGAGCCTTCTCTATAATTACCATAACCCGGAAGGACCGGTTCACAATGAAGCTCCAAAAGTGGCTACCTACGCGTATGGCCGCGACTATCACAAGGTGGTAAAAAAGAAACTGCTTCATTTGCTGCGGTACCTGGAAGAAGAGACGGGTACTGAAATAAGTGCGCGTGCCTTTGTGGATTCTGCTCCCGTGATGGAGAGGCAATGGGCAGCACTATCCGGTTTGGGATGGACCGGAAAAAACACCCTATTGATCAATAAAAATCAGGGGTCCTGGTTTTTTCTTGCTGAGTTGATCCTGGACCTTGATTTTGAATACGACGGACCGGTTAAGGATCATTGCGGTACCTGCACAGCCTGTATCGATGCCTGTCCGACAGACGCAATCACTCCTTACCAGGTTGCGGCGGAGAAATGCATTTCCTATCTGACCATAGAATTGAAAGAATCCATACCTGCCGAATTCCGGAACAAAATGGAGAATTGGGTGTTTGGTTGTGATATATGCCAGGAAGTGTGCCCCTGGAACCGATTTTCGCGTACTCATTCAGACCCGGACTTGTTCCCGAGATCAGGATTTTTGAACTGGGAAGGAAAAGACTGGCAGGAAATGGATGAAAAAACATTTGAAAAAATGTTCCATGGAACGCCCTTGAAAAGAGCCGGATATCGAAAAGTACGGGAGACAGCGAAATTTTTAAGCTAAAAAAGGCAACATTTGTAGTTACTTTTTAGTCAAAATCTAAAAAGCAAGCCATTCAAGCCAGAATTCAGAACTGTGTTGCAGATCAAAAAAGATTCGTGCTCTTTCAAGCCAGGAGTATCGAGTTGGTTAACTGCAATTTTTAACTAATAACAAACCGATTATGGGAATGAAACGAACCATTTTTGGCGCGTTGATCCTATTGCTATTTGCCGGGGGGCTGCATGCGCAGAACTATGTAACGATAGCAACAGGTAGCGCCGGGACCCCAGACCATCATGCCGGTCCCATTTATCGCTCAACGAGCACCAGTAGTTATTATGTATCGCGTTACGCGTACCTGTACACGGCCGCGGAACTGGCAGCACAGGGCATTACTCCGGGTACCGTGATCAGCGAGATCGCCTGGAACAACACGAACGGTGCAAGTCTTGGAACTGGTAGGGACAACAAGTTCAAGATTTACCTCAAAACCAGTAACACTGCGGCTTATGACCAGGTTTCCGAAAGTTGGTCAAACCTTACCAGTGGTGCGACCCTGGTATTTGATGACACCACCTATCTGGCCAATGGAGCCGGCTGGGTAACCTTTGTTCTGGATGCACCTTTCCTTTATTCGGGAGGGAGTTTGGAAATTATGACCGATTTCGACCAGACCACAGGAAGTGGCAACGGTTCTTCCGGTGACCTTGATTGGGCCTGGAGTACCGTAACCGATCGTATTTATGGGGCCTCCGATGGGTCTTCCACCATAACTACCCTATCCTCAACCGATAACTCCATCGGGTCAATAGATGATCACAGGCCGGATATCCGCTTTAAGGTGTTTGGTACTGCAACCAATGATATTGGTGTTGCCTCCTTTGTAAGCCCTACAGGCAGCAGCTGTCCGGGAACCATCGACGTGGAGGTGGAAGTTCAAAACTTCGGGATAAATCAGGTGGATACCTTTACTGTAAACTGGAGTGTGAACGGAACCTTACAAACGCCTCAAACCTTCTACCAACTGCTGGATACCTTCGGAGGCTCGGGTAACAACACGTACACCGCCACTATTGGCTCAAACAACTTTCAGCTTGGTCAAAATTATGCCATCGTTGCCTGGACCACTATGCCTAATAATCAGGCAGACACTTCTACAGGCAATGACAGCAGCGACGTGTCATTCAGCCCGGCATTGTCCGGTACCTTTACGGTTGGGGGAAGCAATCCTGATTTTGCTACCCTGAACGATGCCCTGGATGCTATTGTCAACAATGGCATGTGTGGTGCCGTGGTTTTGGATGTGCGTTCCGGTACCTATAACGAATCACTGGAAATTCCATTTATCACCGGCATGTCGGCCACCAATACCCTGACCATTGCAGGAAACGGTGCCAGCACTACCACCATCAGCGGAAGCAGCGGAAACACCAATGCTACCATTGCCCTGATAGGTGCGGACTATGTTACGATCAAAGACCTTACGGTGATCAACCCGAATACGTCGGCCGATGCCTGGGGAATTCTGTTGACCCAGCAAGCCGATTACAATACGATCGAAAACTGTGTGGTTTCCGTAGATGTTACCACCACACTGGACATTGCCGGTATCGTGGCTACGGATTCCTATACCTCTGAAACCTCAGAGGGTAATAATGCCAACTACCTGACCATACGCGGATGTACCGTTACCGGAGGCGAAAAATGTATCAGCCTGGAAGGTGGCGGAAACGACAATCCTAATGTGGGAAATGCCATTATTGATTGCGATCTCAGCGCAGCAGACGATTACGGCATCTATTACGATGACCAGACTCAGATCACCATCAGCGGAAACAACATCCATGACCTGATCAATACAGCTGCCGACGGGATTTATGGTATCGGAGGATACAGCTCCCTGTTCGAAAAGAACAAGATTGACGTGCCTGATTATGGCATCTACCTGGTGGATCAGAATGTGAACGGACTCCCCGTTACCCGAACGCTGCTGGTTAACAACATGGTACGCAGTACCGGCGATTACGGGGTGTACCTGAATGATGTCGATAGCCTGTTTATGTATCACAATACCGTGGTGGGTGAGCCGGCACTTTACGTGAATGACCAGGATTACTTGGATCTTAGAAACAATATTTTCTATTCCATCACGGATCAGGCAGTAGATTTTGTGGATGCTACCCCGATTGGTACCATGGACTACAACCTGTACTATACAGCCACAAGTAATGTGGACATGTTTGAATTCGGCACCAATTCCTACGCGGACCTTGCCGCCTGGCAGACCGCTCAGGGAACCGATGCCCATTCCGTTCAGGGTGATCCTGTTTTTGCAGGGAGCAATGACCTGCATATACTCGGGCTTCTTCCGAACGATATCGGGGATCCGAGCCTTGGAATCACCGAAGACATTGACGGTGATCCCAGACCTTTCAGCCCAGCTGTGGATGTGGACCTCGGTGCCGATGAGATCAAGATCCTGAATAATGATGCCGGTGTGGTTTCCCTGCAACCTGTTTGTGTGGGAGGTGATCTGGAAGTAACTGTAAGAAACCATGGGGCACTGAACCTAGGTTCCTTCACTGTGAACTGGACCATTGACGGAGTAACTCAAACTCCTGTAAGTATCAGTGGCTCTTCTCTGAGCAATCAGATGGATACTCTGATCAACCTGGGTCCTCATAATTTCGCAGGGAACCAGACCTACGATGTTAAGGTATGGACTTCTCAACCTAACGGTGTGAATGATCCGGATAAAACCAACGATTCAGTTGTGGTTAACGGTATTCGTACCGGACTTGACGGAACCTATACCGTTGGAGGAACCGGTGCCGATTTCCAGAGTCTTGGCGATGCCGTTGATGCCCTTAAAGATTTTGGCATGTGCGGTTCCGTGGAACTGAGCATCAATAACGGAACCTATACGGAAATGGTTTCCATATCCAATATCCTTAAAGGCGCCCCCTCTTATGGACTGCAAATCAACTCGGTGAGCGGTAATCCCGATGATGTGCGCATTACTTCCGCTTCCGGGGCCAGTACCGATAACTACACGATTGCCATTGAGGGTATGGATAAGGTGATCCTGGAAAACCTGACCATCGAACGTACAGGAAATGCAACCCTTGGGGTAGCCATTTACCTGGAAGATGCCGATTCGGTAACCATCCGGAACAATAAGATCCTGGGCGACAGTAGTGATAATTCCAGCAATACCACGGGTTCCCGCTCGGGAATATTCTCCGGTGATCTGGGAGCAGAACATAACCTGCTGGTTGAAAACAACATATTCAGTGGTAACGCCAACGGAATGTGGATCTCAGGCGGAGTGGCAGAACCTTCCGAAAACCTGATCATCCGTAACAACTCCTTCTCCGTTGCATATACGGCCATCTATACCCTGATCCAGGAATCGCCGCAGTACCTTTCCAACTACATTACCACCTTCGATCATCAGGCGACTACCTCCTTCTACGGATTGTCCATGAATGAGATAACGGGAACTCCCGTGGTGGAAGGCAACGAAGTGGTCGGACATAACTCACCCGGTTACGGTATCCGTTTCCGTAACGCCCTTTGCGATCCCAATAACAAAGGGATGGTGGTAAACAATATGGTACAGTTGAACGGTACCACTACCGCTTATGGATTCTCCCTGGAGTCCAGTTCAGGAAATATCCGTTTCATCCACAATACAGGGTATATCAAAGGCGGTACCTCTACGGCTTCCCGGCCTTTTTATTCCACCGCTGCCGATGGAGATAATGAACTGCTGAACAACATCTTCATGCAAAAAGGTAACGGATATGCCTTCTATATCACCTCCTCAAGTACCGGTACCTTCTCCAGAGCCGATTACAACATGCTGTACTCAACAGGTTCTAACCTGGCTTACTGGAACTCGAATAGGGGTAACCTGGGCGATGTGCAGAGTGCTAGCGGCATGTTCGACCGTTCGGTAGTACAAGAGATTGACTTTGTATCGAACGAAAACCTCAGGATCAGTGATTTTGAAGATGTACTCGTAGGGACTCCACTGGGTATTATCACAGACATCGATGGTAACACCCGTTGTGCGGTACCCTATACCGGAGCTTACGAAGTAACTCCGCTGCCCAAACCGCTGACTGTTGACTTCTCCGTACCGGATACGCTTTATGCCGGTGGCCGGGGTCTGTTTATCAACTCAGCATTGCGCAGTGAAAGAAGAATTCACGAATGGTTCCTTGATGGCAGTTCCGTGAGTACAGATCTGAACCTGCTGCAGGAATTTGCCAATGCCGGTACTTATGAAGTCAAGCTGATCAGTGAAGGATGTTTCACTACGGATTCTGCGATCAAAAACGTAACGGTAATCGCTCCGTTTGACATTCCGGAAGTGGACTTCACCACCGACCGCACCAAGATTTTTGCCGGTGACTTTGTAACACTTATTGATCTGTCGACACAGGCACCCACAGGTTGGTTCTGGACCGTCGACCCAAGCAACGGAGTGAGCATCGGAACCCAGTTCAGTCAGGATCCTACCGTGTTCTTCTCAGAGCCAGGTGTATACGATGTCTGCCTGACTGCCGACAACGGTTTCGGATCAGGTACCCAGGTATGTAAGGATGGACTGATTGAAGTATATCCGGTATCCACCATGTGTACCGATACCGGAAGCAACTCTCCGGTAGGTAAGTTGTATGATGAAGGAGGTGCTTTCGGAGCATACTCCAGCAACAGCAATTGCCGCTTTGTAATTGATCCTTGCGCCGATGAGGTTACTGCCATGATCACTGCCTGGGACGTTACGGATCCGGATGATCATATGCTGATTTACGACGGTACCACCGAAGACCCGAATCACCTGCTGGCCACATTCACCTCCGTTAGCGTGAATCCGGGCGGAACCGCCGGAATTACGGCAAGCAGCGGAGCGATGCTGATCGTTTGGCGTACCGATGCCTCTACTACCGCTGAAGGTTTTGCTATCGAATGGACCTCAACCGCAAACAGCCAGGTTCAGCAAGCAGGCTTTAGCGTAACCGATACGGCCTTTGTGGGAGCACCGGTGTTTGTACAGGATATGTCACAGGGAGCCAAACTGACCCGCACCTGGGATATGGATCTGCCGAATATGGTGGATATCACCCGCCAGGGCGATCAGTTGCTTCATGTATATGCCAACCCCGGTACGTATACCATTCGTCAGATCATCGACGGATGTGACGGTATGGATACCACCGACAGACAAATTGAGATCATTGCGCCGACCCTGGCTCCTTCACCGGTAGATTTTGAAGTGAACAGGAGAACCCTGACATTTAGCGATATCCTCGAGATCACAGACCATAGTGGAAATGGACCGGATTCCTGGAGATGGGAAATCAGTCCGGCTACCGGTGTTGATTTTATGGGAACGGAAAACGATCCGGTAGCCCGCGTACGCTTCTCTCAACTGGGAACTTACGACATCAAACTGGTGGTATCCAATGTTATCGGTTCTGACTCTATCGTCAAAACAGCCCACGTTCAGGTGGTGGATTACTGCACCCCGAATGCCGGACTGCTTTCTTCCGGACTTGGTATCAGCCGCGTTCGTTTTGCAGGTATCGATCAGTTCAGCACAATTGGCGAAAATGCATTCACCGATTATACCGAAAGCGGTCAGAGTGCCAGGATTGGACTGGGTGAGAGCTACGATATTGAAGTTTATAGAAATGCCACTACCCAGGCGATGTCACGTAAGGTATGGATCGATTGGAACCAGGATGGCGATTTTGCCGATGCCGGTGAACTGGTTGCTCAGGAGGGAGCTTCCTTCACCTCTCAGTTCACAGCCAGCATCCAGGTTCCGAACACCGCGACGATGGGAATTACCCGTATGCGTGTAGCCGGTGGTTATAGCAATGATCCGGCAAGCCCTTGCGGACCTTCACTGATCGGTGAGTTTGAAGATTACCGGGTGGAAATACTCGGAGATATCAGCAAACCGGTTATCACCCTCGTAGGAAACAACCCGGAAACCATTGAAGCCGGATATGGATACAACGATGCCGGTGCCACTGCCTTTGATCAGGTAGACGGAAATATTACCGGCAATATCATGACCCAGAACATGGTGGATACCCTGAACCCGGGGACCTATTTTGTGGCCTATTGGGTGATGGATGCTGCAGGAAACTATTCCGATACCGTTTACCGCCAGGTGAATGTTACTCCGGATGTTACTGCTCCTTTGTTGATCATGCTGGGTAATGCCACCGAAAGCATCGAGGTTCACAACTCCTATAACGATCCGGGTGTTGACGCCATTGACAACCCCTGGGGAATTTCCCTGAACGGATCGGTTCAGATTAACGGATCTGTGGATACAGCCGTTCTCGGCACCTATACCCTGACCTATACGGTTATGGATATGGCCGGAAACAGCAGCAGCATCGACCGTACGGTAGTGGTGTTTGACTCCACTGCTCCGGCCATTACCCTGAATGTAGACGATACCCTTTACGTGGAAGTGAACACCAGCTTCATCGATCCGGGTATTAGCATTACAGATAACCACTGGACCGTATTCTCCCAGCAGGTTACCGGAACCGTTGACGTAACAACTCCGGGTACCTATACCCTGAGCTATACCGCCATCGACGGAAGCAGCAATGTTTCTGCCTCTCTGGATCGTGTGGTGATTGTTCGCGATGCTACCGCACCGATGATTGAGTTGGTAGGTAACGAATTGGTTTACCTGGCCCGCTGGCAGACCTATACCGATTCCGGCTACGTACTCAGCGATAACTACAACGATTCGGAAGATGTTACCGTTGAGGTGCTTGGTGACTGGGTGAATAGCTCTGTGGAAGGATTGTTCTACCTGCAGTACAAGGCTACCGATGCTTCCGGTAACGTATCGTATTCAGCCAAACGAGTGATTGATGTACGCGGAACAAATAGCGTAAGAACGATCGATGGAGGCTGGAATGTTTATCCGAACCCGACCAGCGGAGTGTTTGAAATCACTTTTGAAAACCTCCCCGCAGCCGGAAGCCAACTGGTAATTACCGATGCCCTGGGTAAAACGGTTTACAGCAAGGTATTGAATGTTTCGGTGAACAGCCTGAGCATCGACCTGAGCGGTATGAAGCCGGGTACCTATTTCATCCGGGTTACCGATGGACAAACACAACGTAGCGGACGCATACAATTGACCCGCTAAGGAAGTTTATAACCTGAAAGAAAAAGCCCTTCGAGAGAAGGGCTTTTTTTTATGCCTGTTCTCCGGAGTCGGCTTTTTCCAGATCAGAAAGGCTCAGCTTCCTGGGTGCAAAACGATAGCCTTCATACAAGGCGATGAGGTAGAAGAAAAGATCCATACCGGAGAAATTGTCCTTCATCAGTTCCAGCATCAGCGAAAAGGGGAGCAGGTTGAAAGCATCCACCCATTTTACTCCAGCCTCCTCGGCAACAAACCCAATGATCATAAACAAATTGCCCAGCACACAACCAAGCAGGGAGAACCCCGCCCCGATCCAGGAATACACCGGATCCATCCCTTTGCCAGCCAGGCGCACGGAAAATCCTACCAAAGCGCCAACACCGATCGCCATGTATCCAACCTGCACCTGCAGCGCCATACTGACCATGGCCCAGAGGATTGCACCCGCCAGGCAACTTACAATACCGGCGATCAGAGCATAATGGAGGTTTTGTTCCGTTTTGAATTCTTCCAGTAATTCCTTTCGGACCCTGAACTTCGTTTTGCCGTCGTCAAGCGTCACATAGGAACTGCCTTTACCGGATTCCCCCACTTCCGGGTCCTGGTCAAACTGTTCGCAGACCGGGTCAAAGTCGGCGATTTTACCGGTTAGACCACAGATGATTCCCTGCTTCGGATCGAAAGCACGGTTGCGGCAGCTGCTGCAAAATTCGAGATGTTCATTGCGTGTCACAGGTTCCTTTTTTCCGTGAAGATGGAAAATCAGGACCTTTCCGTCAAGCTTGTTCCCGGGAATTCACTCCGTTACGAACAGAGCCAGGGTGTCAGTAACTGCTCCCGTCTTTCCTTCTGCGCCGGATAATCAGGCGTTCGCAGGTATTGAGGTCAGAGCTCAGGTCTACATTCAATACCTTACTGCCATGAACAATTACAATGGTAGCGGTATTGGGAGGTATACTACCAAGGTTATGGGCGTAGAGCAGAATCTCGTTGTCGCCTTCCGTAAGGCTCAGGTAGAATGTATCCTGTTTCGCCGTCAGAGGCTGGTATTTCAACCGGGCCACGCCGTTGCAATACAGGCTGATGGTATCACCGTCGATCTTTTGTGAGTCCCAGACCCGCACCATAACAGAGTCTTCAAAGGTGGTGAAGGAAAGATGGGTTTTCACCTTCCTCACCGGATCAGGGATGTAAGGAACTACGTTTCCTTCCTTTGCCGGCTCGTCATAAAGCGCCTGCAGCGAATCGGAGGATTCTTCGGGAATGATCCGCCGGCGTACCCGTTTTTTCCGGGGTTTGATAAGAATGGCCGGCCGGAATACAGCCAGTCCGTTTTTGGTGGTTCCGCACCAAATACTTCCGTCGGGGCCCAGCACCAACCGGTTGATCCCGTCGCCCTGAACTTTAAGCTCCGGTTTGTAGGCCTTCCAGTATACTCCGTTAAATACGGCAATACCCGTATTGTACAGTGTACTTACGAGGATACGGCCATCATCCAGCAGGAGTAATTTATTGGCCACATAACGGGTTTCTCCCTGGTAGCTGCAGTACAAATCGCGGGGACCTCCTTTGTAGATATGCCAGTCGCCGTCATAGCTGTGCAGGTATCCGTCTTCCATGCAGGTTGCCCAGATCACCCCGTTGTCATCCACCACCACATCATAAAAGGCTTTATCAGACACCTGCTTGCCCTTGGGAGCATAGGTGCCGTCAGAACGTTGTTTGAAACGGTAAAGGCCCTGTTTGAAGGCAACCAGGGCATCCCCGTTGTTTTCGATCCAGATAGCAAAGACATCTCCGTAGCGATCATTCAGGGATTCCGGTTTACGATTGTTCCCCATCTGGTACAGGTTATGGGTGGGGCTGCCTACGCAACCCACCAGAACAATCCCCTGTTCATTTGTTTCCAGCACACTGGGTGTTTCGTTGGGAAGGGCAATGGTATCGTATTGCTGGTAGCCAAAATGGAAAAACAGGAGGTAATCGCTTTTTCCGGCTATGATGTACTTTCCGTAACCGGTTTGGCACCAGTCGTTCATCCACCAGTTGACAGCCAACCCGGTCTTGGCCACATCTTCCCACCTTCCTCCGTTGAAGATATGGATAAGCGGTTCGGAGGTGGTGCTGACCCAGATGCTCTGGTCGTTGTCCAGGTAAACGTCGGTTACATAATTCGAAGGGATTTCGGAATTGCTGGTATCGAAATACTGCCAGCCGTATTTGTTGAAATCCAGGTATTGTGCCCTCGCAGCAGTGTTCAGGATGATAACTAGTAGAAGGTATTTAAGCCTGCCCATCTTTTGCAAAAATAACCCTAATTTTTCCCGCATCAGAATTGGAAGTAAATAAAGGGTTGTACCTCGGCCTGGGCGACCTGTACGACTATCCATATACTAACACTGACATACAGGGCTTTGAGCAGCAATGGCCAACGATCGAAGAAGCGGATAAAGCTATTTTCCCAGTTTTTGGGAATAAAATGCAGCAGGAAGGCCAGTAGTATCAGGGAAATGATCAGGCGGTACGAATCGATGACCACAGCCATGTCCAGCCCCCTTACCGGTTCGAACATCCGTTGCAAAACCCTTCCGGCAATTTCAAAGCTCCCTGCACGGAAAAATATCCATGCAAAACAGACGATATGAAAGGTGAGGAACCAACCGAACACCTTCCGGATCGGGTTGTTGTTTCTGGGGAAAAAGAGAAACCAGACTTTTTCCAGTGCCAGGGTGATGCCGTGCATGGCTCCCCAAACCACAAATTTCCAGCTTGCACCGTGCCAGAGCCCACCGATAAGCATGGTAAGCATAAGGTTGACATAGGTGCGGAGTTTCCCTTTTCGGTTTCCTCCCAGGGAGATGTACAGGTAATCGCGCAGCCAGCTGCTAAGTGAAATATGCCAGCGCCTCCAGAACTCGGTGATGCTGGCGGATTGATACGGAGAATTAAAGTTGTCGGGCAGCCGGAATCCGAGGAGGAGTGACAGGCCTATGGCCATATCGCTGTACCCGGAGAAGTCGCAATAAATCTGAACCGCATAACCGTACATGCCCAGCCAGTTCTCAAAAGCGCTGTAGAGCATAGGGTTTTCAAATACCCGATCGACAAAATTTACGGAGAGGTAATCGCTGATTACTACCTTTTTGAAGAGTCCGCCACAGATGAGGTAGAAGGCCCGGCTCATCTCGATACGCTTCAGGCTGACTTTTTCATAGATCTGCGGGATGAAGTCAGCGGCCCTCACGATAGGACCGGCCACCAGTTGCGGGAAAAAGCTCACGAAGAAGGCAAAGTCGAGGATGTTTCGGGCAGGCTCCAACTGCCGGCGGTAAATGTCAATGCTGTAACTAAGGGTTTGGAAAGTATAGAAAGAGATCCCTACAGGCAGGAAAATATCGAGTTCCTGCAGGTTAAGGTCCAGGAGTGCATTGAGGTTCCGTATCCCGAAATTGCTGTATTTGAAGTAAGCGAGGATGCCCAGGTTACTGACCAGACTGAGTACCAGGTAAAACCGGCGCATCCCGTTACGGGTTTCTTTGTATATGGCGTTTCCGAGGTGGTAATCGATGAGGGTGGAGAGGATCAATACCCAGAAATAGAACCCGGAAGACTTGTAATAGAAAAAGAGGGAGAACAGTACCGTAAAGGCGATACGCAATACCTTTTTGTTGTGCAGCAGGATATAGATCCCGAAAAAACCCAGGAACAAAAGCAGAAAGGTTCCGCTGTTGAATACCATCGGGGCCTTCGGGTCGTAAACAAAGAGGGAGCTTATCCGCTCAATATCGAATGGCCCGGTAGTGCTCATATCCTTTTATCAATGCGTTGTATAATAGTTGTCCCTGTATGCGGTAACCCGTGGCGCTGAAATGAACCTTGTCCCGAGCAGTAAGTCCGGCACGGTACCAGTCATTCATGGATCCGTAGCCTCCCATCACCTCATTCATGTCCCAGAATGCAGTGTACCGGTTGTTTGCATAGCTTTCCAGGGTAGCGCGTATCATGAGGTTACGTTCGTTTTTGTAACGGCGGCGCTTGTAGGTGTCGGGTTGACTGCAAATGAGGATAGAAACACCGGGGTTGGTGCGGGCCAGGCTGCTTACCAGGCTGTCTATCCATCCATACAATTCCTGTTCACCCAGTTCCGTGGCGAAGGCTTCGTTGGTTCCCAGTGAAAGGATGATGAGGTCAGGTTGCAGTTCCGTAACCTGCTGGGTGAAATATTCGGCCTTGCAGTAATGCTGGTATTGGGCGCCGTTTACCCCGATGGTATGGTAGAGAATACCGGATTGACGGGTGTTTTCCAGGCTGATTCCGTAGATGACCCCGTTTTGCTGCCCGGGGGCAGGGGGGAGGTGCCGGATGTACACCGAGCTTGAAAGAGCCGGAAGCTGACAGGGGACCGCAACCGGTCCTTCGGTTGCGGGAAGGCAGTAAATGTCATTGAAATCCGCCGACTCTTCAACGGGAGTCTGGCGATAGGTAACCCCCACGATGAGTTTTTGCCCGGCCCGTATCAGGTCGGAGCGGAGGTGGTTCCATTCCTTGAGCTGTCTCACCGAGGTCCGGTAATTCCTGGCGATAACCCCCAGAGACTCTCCGCTTCTTACCGTATGCCAGCGGTAGCCTTCCACGCTGCTTTGTGTGCGCAGGTTGGGGATATCCACACCCAGGGCCAGGTCGAAATATTCGCTGCCGGGTTGGCGAAATACGGTGACTTTATCAAAAGCATAGTTTCGTGCTTCTTCCTCTTTCAGCTGCAGGTATACCAGGGCATTGCTATCGTTTGAACTTAGAGTGATACCGCTAAGTCCGATAGGCAGGGGCTTGTCCGGGAAAACAACCCGTTTGGAATCCCAATTGCCATAGGAGCCGGTTTTGTAATCGTTGGGACCATTGGTATTGGCCACCCGGTATGGAAAAACAAATCCTCTTCCGGCGTTCCCGAAAACCAATTGAAGGAGTCTTCGGGTTTCTCCCGAAAAGAAATCGGCTTGCAGGTGCGAATCGCCGATATGAAGGATACGCACCTGCTTTCTTTTTCCTTCGTTCAGTTCATCCAGCTTGGCATAGAACGCATCAAGAGCGTGCAGGTTTCGGATTGAATTACTGTCGGTATGCAGAAACGGGTAGTTGTCCTGCAATTCGGCATCGCTTTGTCCGTCGCTACCGAGTGTGGCCAATAAGAGCAAAAGCCCGGTCAAGAACCTAATCATGTTTCTTCCTTTCCTCCATCAAAAAGTCGTACAACATCAGCCCCACCTTTTCTGCTCCGCGGAAATTGAGGTGGGTATAATCTTTATTGGCCAGCGGTTTTTCCGCATCGGCCCATTCTACCATCGATCCTTCCCCTCCCATGGCAGCGTAAAGGTTCCAGAAAGCCACACCGGTTTTCAGGGCTACCTTGTACTGTGTTTTCAGCACACGGCGTACCGAGGGGTCGCTGACCATCTCATCTCCTTTTTTGAACCCTTTGTCGGCCACCCCGATAATCAGGATGGAAGCGTGTGGGTAGCAACTCTGGTAATGGCGTACCACACGGGTCATAGCCCTTTCATACCACGAATAATCCATGGTACTGGCATTGATCACGTTGATGCCGAAATGCAGCACGATCAGGTCCGGTTCCAGGTATTCCCGGAACCCGCGCAGTATGGGTGAAGAGATGCGGGTTTGTGCCATGCCGGAATTGCCCCGGAGGCTGAGGTTATCCACCTGAACTCCTTCTTCATTTTCCAGGCTCACCCCGAAAAATACGGTTTGATAGCCCGAATCAATTTGGATATAGAACCGGTGTATGCTGCTGTCGCTAAAGACCAGCCGGTTGACGGTATTGGTATCGGAGAGCACCAGGTGTTGATCGGGCTTTTTATTGATACGAACGGTAACCTTGGCTTTTCCATTTCCCTTACCGTAAAAAAACTGCACCTTGTTCCAGTCTTTTTTGCCTTTCGGTACGGTGTACTGAGCCCAGGCCTTTTTTCCCGTGCTGTCTTTGCCCACGGTCATGTATTCGGCATTCAGTCCGAAAGGAGCTTGTTTGAGTTTGGCGTTTTTTACGATGGAATAGTAATTCCAGGGGCCTCCGTATTTATGGATGACAGTGCGTCGAAAGCCTGCGGTAATGGAAACCATGGGAACAAAACCCACTCCGGTGCCTCCGTATTGCTGTTGCAGTTTCCGGCGAAGGGTTTGCGTGATGAGGTCTCCTTCAATCATGGAGTCGCCCCAGTACAGCACCCGTGTTTTTTTCTTTTTCAATCCTTCGAAAAAGGCCCTCAGGTAGGCGAGGTTGGCGGTGTCCGGCACAATGGCGCTGTCGTTTTTAAACCAGGCCTCATCAATTTTTTGGATCGGAGGGAGCGAGTCGGTGGCAGTACTGTCGCGGGAGCTGTCTGCCGCCAGAGTGTCCAGTTGATCGAACACCGAGCTGTCTATCGGGGGTGCTAGCAGGGAATCGGGGATTTCCTCCTGCTGCAGGTAATAGGTGAGGAAGTTGCTGTTTTTGAAATTATCCCGGAGAAAGGGAACATGCGGATAGGCCCACTGTACGAGGAGGAGTATGCCTACTGCAAGTAGCAACAGGAAGTAGGAGCGGAGGACCTGTTTGTCGCGCATTCCGGACAAAGGTAGAAAGAGTCGGAATTCCTGCAATTTTAGTAATACACAGGCGGTGGAATTGTGGATACGTATGTTCAAAGGGTTTGCGGATGATCGCAAAATAGGGAGTATCGGGATACCGTAATTTTCTGATCGGGAGCCTTTGTTTTAATCTTAACATTTCGACTACTGGCAAAAGCAAAAGGCAAATTTTAACTTTGCGCAACAATTAGGCGAAAGCCTTGTTTAACCCAAAAACAACGTAAAAAACCATGACAGTACTTGTAGGAAAAAAAGCGCCTTACTTTGAGGCAGACGCCGTTACCGAAGGTGGAGATTTCGTAGAAAACTTCTCCCTGGCACAATACGAGGGAAAGAAGCATGTAGTCTTCTTTTTCTATCCCATGGACTTCACCTTTGTTTGTCCGACTGAGATCATTGCTTTCCAGAAAAGGATCAATGAATTTGAAGAGCGCGGTGTAGCAGTGGTAGGTTGTTCCGTTGACTCCAAGCATACTCACTGGGCCTGGTTGAACACTCCGCAGAACGACGGAGGTATTCAGGGTGTGGAGTATCCGCTGGTAGCCGATATCAACAAAACTATCGCAAGCAATTATGGCGTTTTGGCCGGATATTACGATTACGATGAAAACGGCAATATGGTATTTGTAGGCGACGAAGGAAAAGATGCCGTGGCTTACCGCGGTTTGTTCCTGATCGATAAAGAAGGAATCGTGCGTCACCAGATCGTGAACGATTTGCCGCTTGGACGTAGCATCGACGAAGCGCTGCGTATGGTGGATGCCCTGCAGTATTTCGAAGAAAAAGGCGAAGTATGTCCGGCTGACTGGAGCCAGGGCAAAGACGGGCTGGTAGATACCGCCGAAGGAATCGCCTCTTACCTGTCTACGCACTAAGCGAACAGGAAAACCATAGAAGTTATAAAGCCTCCTGAGATCAGGGGGCTTTTTTGTTTTCGGAGGATGAAAATGCGTCTGTGGGTATGGATATTTTTACAGGAAGGACGAACTGTTATGAGGGATTTTCTCCGGTAACAGCCTGCTATTCCTGTGTTAACCCATTATGTTAGGATTCCGGCAGGGAGGGAAACAACCGAATGGGTTTGATGGCTAGTTTCACAAAATCGGCATAAGCATACGGGCAGCTTCTACTTTTTGACATTCCGTTGACAACTTCCCTCATTTCCTGACCGGAATTAAACGGAACAGCATTTACTTTTGATGAAAACTAGAATTATGGCCGCTACGGACAACAAGGAAAAGCTGAAGGCATTACAGCTGACAATAGATAAACTGGAGAAGAGTTACGGAAAAGGGGTAGTGATGCGTATGTCACCCGATGAGAGGGTGGAAGGCGTTGAACATATTTCCACCGGTTCAATCGGGTTGGATATTGCGCTGGGAATCGGAGGCTTTCCTACCGGAAGGATTATTGAAATTTATGGCCCGGAATCCTCCGGTAAAACCACACTGGCTTTGCATACCATTGCTGAAGCGCAGAAAAAGGGAGGAATGGCGGCCTTTATCGATGCGGAACATGCTTTCGACCGCTATTATGCGGAGAAGCTGGGTATCGATACGGAAAACCTGCTGATCGCTCAGCCGGATGACGGCGAGCAGGCCCTGGAGATTGCCGAAAACCTGATTCGTTCCGGTGCCATCGATGTAATTGTAATTGACTCGGTGGCGGCTTTAGTACCCCGAGCGGAGATCGAGGGAGAAATGGGCGATTCCAAAGTGGGACTTCAGGCAAGACTGATGTCTCAGGCTTTAAGAAAACTCACCGGTACCATCAACAAAACCAAATGTATCTGTGTCTTCATTAACCAGCTGCGGGAGAAGATCGGGGTGATGTTCGGAAACCCGGAAACAACTACCGGAGGAAATGCCCTGAAGTTCTATGCTTCGGTGCGTTTGGATATTCGCCGTATCGGCCAGTTGAAAGACGGACTGGACGTAGTGGGTAACCGTACCAAGGTTAAAGTGGTGAAGAATAAGGTAGCACCTCCCTTCCGTGTGGTTGAATTTGATATCATGTACGGAGAAGGAGTTTCCAAAAACGGTGAGATCGTTGACCTGGGTGTAGATTTCGGGATCATCAAAAAGAGTGGATCCTGGTTCTCATACAACGATACCAAGCTCGGTCAGGGACGCGACAGCGTAAAACAACTGATGAAAGACAACCCGGAACTGGCTGAAGAGATCGAAAAACAGATCAAGGAGATGGCCATGACCGGAAAGGTCGAACAAAAGGTAGAGGCCGAATAGAAATTGAATATTCCCGTTGCGGCAGAAAACCGTCTACCGCAACGGGTTTAAATAGTCAATTACCTTCAGTTCCAGCCTTCCATCCAAAGCATGTTCCAGCGATGGCCATCCGGGTCACAGAAGCCCATTCCATACATGGATCCGTCGACTAGACGGGGAGGGCCGAAGACCACTACACCGGTCTGCTTTACCTTTTCATACACTTCATCTACTTCTTCTTTGCTGCCAGCACCATAGGAAATCAGTATTTCACATCCTTTGCCGGTATCGCTGATATTCGTACCTGCGAACCGCTCAAATTGAGAGATGGGAAAAAGCATGACCATCGTATTGCCGACTTGCAAAGCGACCATATCCGGGTTATTTCGGTGTTGATCGTGTTCCGGTAAACCAATAGCCTGAAAAAAGGCGCGGGAGGCAGCAATGTCTCTAACCGGTAGGTTAATCCATAATTCTTTGCTCATGATTCTTTCTTTTGATACAAAGCTATTGTCCTCATAAACAACCAAACAGGGGATAATGCGCCAGATTAGCGGGCAGAATGCCGTAAAAGCCAGAAAGGCGTGGACGGAGACCGATTCGGCTTGCCGGCCCCGGTAGTGATTTGAAACAGTAAAAACGTAATCTGAAAGTAAAGGGTTAACTTTAAATAAGTTAGGGGGAAATATAAGCCCCATAAACGGTCAAATTATGAATGTAGAATGAGGTTAATCAAAACCAAGGTAGAGAATTGCAGATAATCAGGCCAAAATCGTTAACACTTTAACGCAAATAGTAGATATACAGGGGGTATTATATTAAGGATGGACTAAACAGGGTCGTCAAGTCCATATTATTCATACTCCAATGTTATTTGATTGGTTCGCTCATTATACACAATCACAAAGCGCTCGTTGTCAAAGAGTCTTATGGCTATCGAAGAAAGTTCAACGACATTCGGAATGTCAAGGAGTTCTCCTGTGTGGCTTTCTTCTTTTGAGGCCAGCCTTTCATCTTGCTTAAAAAACCGGATATAAGTGATATTGGTCCAATAAAAGCATTTTGGAGGAACTCCCAGTTGCCAGGTTGCGGTGTCAATCATTTTATACTCAGTGATGCAGGAGGCATCAGCATGCCAGGCGTAGAGGCTGTCTGTGGGAGGGTGTTTTGTGCGTATGGAAAGAAAGGGCCGGTCCATGAGGTGGTTTTGTATGCGGCCAAAATCCTCGCGGTAGTCCCACAGAAACAGGCTGTCATATTCAAAGCGTGAAGCCGGAAAGAGATCCAGGCTCCCACAGCAGGCGAGGGAAACAGCATACACTGAGTCAGGTTTGAAGTTGCAAAATACGGGCTCCTCACTATTTGGCCCTTCGGCCAGAAATATCAGGGTATCAAAGCCAGGGTATTGGGTATTAATTTGGGTTCCTATGCTATCGACAAAGTATTCCTGTCCATTCACCCGAACCTGCATGGAGCCTACCCTGGATTTCAGGGTAAATTGATTCTGGGCCTGGGTAGCAACAGTTATAAAGATTAAAATGACGGGAAGAAGTCCTGGTTTCATGGATCCTTAAAGTAGCTGGTTCAGGTGGATTAACGTGAGGTTTCCGTACTAATTATTTCCGGGATGCTTTGATTTCCTCAATAAGTCCCTTCCTGATTTTTAGAATATCCTCCATAGAGAAATGTGGATTTGTGACGGAAAAGCCGCTATTAGCGATTTGTCCGTGAATCAGGGTTATCGGATTACTTGTTAGGTCGTTGCCACTTGAGGTTGACGATTTTTGTCACAACACGAAACGGTATAGATGAGATGAGTTTAGGGTTTAGTCCTATTTCTATTCCCCGACCTGCTCTTCCCTAAACCATAAATGCCCATTGAAATTAGAATGAATGGAATGATGGAAATCCATCCTTTTTCCCAAAGAAAGACCACTAGAAATAACCCGGATCCAATAAAAAGACTTCCGAAGATAAGGCTTGTATAATCGGGTTTTACCCCCATACTTTTATCCACTTTGAGCGTTTTTTTCGATTCCATATTGTCGACAATGGAAATGACATGGTCGATAGTCTGTTGGTCGTTACATTCCCTTTCGAGGTAAGCAAGGATACTGCGGTAACGGTCGCCCCGTTCCCTCATCTTCAGTGCATAAGCCAGCAGTTCTTCCTTAGACTTTTCCATTTCCTCAGGACAAACCGCTGATCACCCCTTGTTCATCGATGCTCATGCCTTCTGAAGCAGGAATAGCGGGAAGCCCGGGCATACGCATCATCTGACCCAATATGGGGATGATAAATCCGGCACCTGTGGCGAACTCAAAATCGCGTACGGTGATTTCGAAGTTCTCCGGCCTACCGGTGAGTTTGTCATTATCCGAGAAGGATTTCTGAGTTTTGGCCATACAAACCGGAAGCTCATTCAGTCCCAGCTTTTCGATCTTCCTCAGGGCGCTCAGGGCTTCGCTGCTGTATTTGACGCCACTGGCACCGTAAATTTCACGGGCAATGGTTTCGATCTTTTCACGGATTGGCAGCTTCCAATCGTAGATCTGCGTGTAGTTGCCTCTTCCGCTTTCCACTTCTTTTACCACTGCTTCGGCCAGCTCGGTAGTTCCGTTTCCTCCCTGTGCAAAACCACGGGATACAACGGCGGTACATTCGGCCCGTTCACATTGCTGTTGTACGAATTGAACTTCTTCTGCGGTATCGCTGGGGAAAGCATTGATAGCCACTACGGGGTGGTACCCGTATTTTTTACAATTTTCAATATGCTTGGCCAGGTTTTCATAGCCCTTTTTCACCCTTTCCAGGTTGGGAGTATTGTATTCTTCCGCAGCGGCACCACCATGGTGGCGCAGTGCCCGGATGGTGGCAACCAGTACAATGGCTTTGGGCCTTAATCCGCTGGAAGCACATTTGATATCGATAAACTTCTCCGCCCCGAGGTCGGCACCGAAACCGGCCTCCGTGATAACATAATCCGCCAGAGAGAGGCCCATTTTGGTGGCAATGATGGTGTTTGTTCCCTGGGCAATATTGGCAAAGGGGCCACCGTGTATGATCACCGGGTTGTTCTCCAGGGTTTGTACGAGGTTGGGTTTGATCGCATCTTTAAGCAGGATGGCCATGGCATTCTCTGCTTTCAGGTCGCGGGCATAAACCGGTTTCCCTTCGAAGGTATTCCCGATATAGATATTACCCAGCCGCTTTTTCAGGTCCGCAAAATCACTGGCCATACACAAAATGGCCATCACTTCCGATGCGGCGGTGATGTTAAAGCCATCTTCCCGGGGAATGCCATTGGCCGTACCTCCGATACCGATCACGATATGCCTCAATGCCCTGTCGTTCATATCCATGACCCGTTTCCAGAGAATGGTACGGGGATCAATCCCTAAGCCGTATTTTTTGTTCTGCAGGTTGTTATCAATCAAAGCAGCCAACAGGTTATTGGCTTTCTCAATCGCCGAGAAATCACCGGTAAAATGCAGGTTGATGTCTTCCATAGGCACCACCTGGGCATAGCCTCCTCCGGCAGCGCCCCCTTTGATCCCGAATACCGGTCCCAGAGAAGGCTCACGCAATACCGCCATCGCCTTTTTCCCGATCTTGTTGAGGCCTTCGTTCAGTCCGATACTGGTCGTGGTTTTCCCTTCCCCGGCAGGGGTGGGAGTGATGGCCGTAACCAACACGAGGTTGTTTTGAGCAACCTTGCTTTCGTTGATCAGTCCGAGAGGAAGTTTGGCTTTGTACTTTCCGTACAATTCGATCTGGTCCTCATCGATTCCAAGGTTCTGCGCGATTTCCCGGATGGGACGCATATTGGCTTTCTGAGCGATTTCTATATCGCTGGGAAAGGGGCTGGTTTGAGACATAGCCCGAAGTTAAGGAGTGAATGCAAATAAACAATGAACCTAGTCTATGCGATCGTCATCTTCCAGGATTTTTCCATCCCACTCGAAGTTTGGGTCGTATTTGACCGGGGAGATAAAGTGCAGCATGATGGCCCGGCTGACTCTGAAACTGACCGGGACAAAAAGCAACATGGTACTTATGATGGCTGCGATGTACACATTGATATTGAGGCCGGGGCCGTAAAAAATACGGATACCGACACCTACGGTTACACTGATGGCAACGGTAATGGCGTATGAGATATACATAGCCCCCCAATAAAATCCGGTTTCCGGTTCAAAACTGACCCCGCACACCGGACAATGGGCATGCATTTCCTGGAATTTGCTCAGGTGATAAAAGCGATGGGTAAACATTTTGCCCCTGCGGCAGCGGGGACATTTTTGCTGGGTAAAGGCCTCGAACCGCGAGCCCGCTTTATTCGTGCACATGTTCTGCTTCGGCCTTACGTTTTTTCATGTACCAGATGAAAAAGGCAGTGCCGAAAAGCAGGTAAGGGGCACCGAGAAGGTAAAGAATACCGTCATTGAGTCCGAGTCCTGCCGTGGCTCCTTCATTTTTCAGGTTGGATTCTACGGCGGTTTTGCACATCGGGCATTGAGCCAGTGCATTGCTGATGCCGATCAAACCGAGAACTACAGCGAAAAACCAACGTTTCATGCTTCAAATTTAAGAATTAATGGGCGTAATACGGAGCGATCATCACATAAACCATTACCCCGGTCACCGCTACATACAACCAAATCGGGTAGGTGATTTTGGCCAGCTTCTTATGCTTGTCGAAACGCTGGTTGAGCGCCCGCACATAGGTAAAGAGCACAAGGGGGATAACGCTTACACTCAGCACAATATGGCTAACCAGTATTACAAAGTAAAAGCCCTTCATAAACCCGCTTCCTCCGTATTCGGTAGGGTCGCTGGTCATGTGGTATACCACATACATCACCAGGAAAGCCGCCGAGAGGATCATGCTGGTTTTCATCAGGCGTTCATGAAGCTTTCTTTTGCCATTCCGGATAGCAGCCACTGCCGTAACCAGCAATACTGCCGTTACGCCATTGATGGAGGCATAGATGGGAGGGAGGAAGCTGAAATCGTACCCGTCAATACGGATCCGGAAAAGAGCGGCTACTGCCAGGGGAATGATCACCGAAAGTGCGATGATCAGTTTGGTATATTTATTTTCCTTGTTTGTGTTGGGCATTGCTTTCTACCACTAGGGCTTTAATGTCGTCGCTAAGCCGGCGCATTTCATTGAAATCGGTGGCTTTGTAGAAACCACGGATGCGGAATTGCTGGTCGATCAGTACGGCCATATCGCTATGGATAAAGGCACTTTCAATCGGAGTCTCAACGGAAGCCAGCAGGTAATCGTGTTCGGCGGCATGATAAAGCATGGATTTCATGCCGGTAAGCAGGTACCATTGCTTGGGTTGTGCACCGAGCTCCCTTCCGTAAGTAGCCAGTGTGGGAACCGAATCCCGCTTGGGATCCACGGTCATTGATACAAAGCGGATATCCGGCGATTCCTTGTACTTGTTGTACACGAAACGCAGGTTCTCCATCATGGTGGGGCAGATATCCGGGCAGGAAGTAAAGAAAAAATTGGCCACGTAAATCTTACCCTCCAGGTCGCTTTTGGTTAGTGTCTCTCCCTCCTGATCGGTAAAAGAAAAGTCGGAGATGGTGTGGTACACCGTATCCCCGACTTGTGTATCGTAATAACGCTCGCCGTATACCGGCAGGCTATTGGAAACAATTTGTCCTTTTTTCAGAATGAGAAGCCAAACGGCAGGTATGGCCAGCAGGGCCAGTACCAGGACAAATCCGTATCGTTTCATAATCAGACCGTACTCCAGAAGTTTCCTTCAAACAGAAGGCCGAAGATCAGCCCCACAATAAAGAGAACGGGTACGATGATGGAAAGCGCCAGGTTAAGCCTTTCATGTTTCATGTGCATGAAATACCCTACGATAAGGTAGGCTTTCACTATTCCGAACACGATAAAGATAATGTTACGGAACATGGTAGGATCCATCATGAAATAAAGGATGATATCGAGAATGGTGATAACGGTCAGCAGACCGAAAATCTTCCATATCTCCTTGGTACCGTGACTTTCGCCGTGGTACAGCATCTCCTGATTGTTTTCATACATCAGGGTTTCGTTATCGGTAGTTGCAGTATGTGCCATGGTATCGATTGCTGAAGGTTAGATAAGGTAGAAGAAAGTGAAAACGAATACCCATACAAGGTCTACAAAGTGCCAGTACAGGCCTACTTTTTCCACCATTTCGTAGTGGCCACGTTTTTCGTAGGTGCCGCGCAGCACGTTCAGGTAAATGATCACATTCAGCACCACCCCGCTGAATACGTGGAATCCGTGGAAACCGGTTACAATGAAGAACAGTGCCGAGAATACACCCGGACCGGTCTGACGAAGTCCTTCGGTCCATTCATAATGACCGAATAGTTTGAGGCCATCCGCGTATTTCTCACCTGCTTCGGTAAGACTAAAGTGGTTATAATCAAGACGGGCACCATCACCGATAAACTGGGTCCATTCCCATGCCTGACATCCAAGGAAGGCAAGACCGCCGAGAATGGTCATCAGCATGTATTTGGCTACGTCGCTCTTGTGGTTCCGGTGACCGGCTTCAACAGCCAGTACCATGGTTACCGAGGAGAAGATGAGGATAAAAGTCATCAAACTCACAAAGAACAAAGGCAGGTGAACGCCGTGGGTATGGAATATCCCAAAAGAAGGGAAGTGGTTGAAGACCATATCCGGCAGCGGCCAGGGGGTATCAACATTTCCGGAGAAACTGAAACGTTCTGCTCCATAAGCGATCAGCAGAGACGAGAAGGTAAAGGCGTCGGAAAGAAGGAAGATCCACATCATCAGCTTTCCATAGCTGACTTTAAAGGGAGAAACTCCACCTCTCCAAACGGATCCGGAATTGTTCGATGCTACTGCGTTACTTGACATTCCTTGATTTTTAGCGGTTCAAAAATAAAAACAAATACAAATAAATCCAGAGTGCGCCCAGGAAGTGCCAGTAGGTGGTGCACATACCGATCAGGCGCATGTTTTTTTTATGGATATCCAGTTTAAAAGCTTTCAGGTTGGCATAGACCAATACGATCCATCCACCCAGCACGTGCAGGAAATGGAAGAAGGTAATGGAATAGAAAAAAGAAGCGGCCACATCGTCGGAAGCAAAGATCAGGTTGTTGTTGTACATGACTTCCCAACCCATAAACTGGCTCAGGCCAAATCCAACTCCCAGGATCAGTGTGCTTAACAGCGCAACTTTTACCTGCTGCAATTCATCTTTTTTGGCAGCAAACCAGGCCCACTGAATGGTGATGGATCCCAACACCACGATAACCGTGGAGTAGATAAATTGTTCCGGGATAGCAAAAGCATTCCAGTTCCCTTCGGCCCGTTTTACAATGTATGCGGAAGTGAGTGCGGCAAAGAACATGGCCGAACCGATGATAGCCAACCAAAGGTTGAACTTCTTCGGGTCCATGATGGGATGCTCTTTGTTACTTCCTCTGCTTTGTGCCATGGTTATCATACGCTTTCTTACACTTTATCCAATACCAACGATAACAACACAACCGGCAGATAGAGGAAGGAGGCGAACATAAGCACCTTGGCATCCTTATCCGAACAGCTGCGCAGCAATTTCAATGCATAATACAAAAAGGCCAGTCCGGCAAGCACGGCGATCACTGCCGATACCACTCCGGTAATGCCCAGGCCGTACGGCAGCAGGCCCATAGGTACCAGTACAAAGGTGTACCAGACCATCTGCCTTGCCGAGCGCTTCCCGCGTCCTTCAAAAGAGGGGAGCAGCCGGTATCCTGCCCGCTGGTAGTCTTCATCCAGGATCCAGGCGATTGCCCAGAAATGCGGAAACTGCCAGAAGAACTGCAAGGCAAACAGGGCGATGGCTACGGCATCAATAGTCCCGGTAACCGCCACATAACCGAGCATGGGAGGAATTGCACCGGGGAAAGCTCCCACAAATACGGCAATGGGAGAAACCCGTTTGAGCGGAGTATAGAAAAAGGCATAGGAAACCAGCGAAGCAAAAGCCAGCCAGCCGCTTACCGGATTCAGGAAATAGCTGAGGATAAACACCCCGCTTATTCCGAAAACCGCACAAAAAACAGATGCTTCCACTACACTCATCCGACCGGTAGCTATCGGTCGGTTGGCGGTACGGAGCATCAGCTTATCGTAGTTTCGTTCAATGATCTGGTTCAATCCGTTGGAGGCGCCTACAACGAGGAAACCACCCAGGACCAGCCAGAAAAGGTGGATCATGGGTACCTGTCCCTGGTAGGCAAGCAGGAAACCCATGGCTGCCGAAAAGACTACGGTGAAGGTCAGTCTCATCTTGATGAGCTGATTGTAATCGCTGAGTTTGGCTTTCAGCGAAACACTACCCGTATTCTGGAGCTCTTTGGTAATCATTTATTTATTTCTGTGGCCGGAATTGCTTCCGGCTTACGCTTTAATACCATTGCCAAATAAAACCATCCTCCGGCCATCAAAGTGCCCAAAAGGATATGAAGTACCTGCGAGGCAGCAGGTAAATCCATCCATCGGTTGAATATTCCGGTACAAATTTGCAGAGCGGTCATCCCCAATGTAAACCACAACACACGTAACAAGCGGGTATCGTGTTTAAGGGAACGGGTTCCGATAACTGCAATGCTCAGGCATACCCCGAACAAAATAGCGGAAATGGCGATGTGCGACCGAAGCAGGGAACCGGCATGTTCAATCCAGTCTGTTGCTTCGTGCAGGATCAGCACTTCATCTACCTTTTCCCTCACCTGGGTTCCCGATACAATCTGTACGAGGGTGATGGCAAGGGCAATAAGGAAGATACGCTGAAGCTCCGTTTGCTTGTACACTTCTTTAACCGGACGATGTTTCCGGAAAACAGACAACATAACGAGGCCCACCACTACCAAAGCCAGCAGCATGTGAATGGTTACCATCCACCCGGCGAGGTTTTTGTCCACCACCACTTTGCCGATCCAGCCCTGGAATCCAACCAGCAGGAAAGAAAGAACTGCATAGACCGTAATTCGGGGTTCACTTTTCCGGAACTGGAAGGACGAGATCATCGTCACGAAAATGAATAACCCGATAAAAACGCCTACCAAACGGTTGACGTATTCGGTCCAGGTATGGTACACGTTAAACTCGGCTACCGGTTTCCCGGGGGCGGCAAAACGTGTACGGTAATCGTCGGGGAGTTCACTGACATCCGTGGGAGGAACCCATTGGTCAAAACATTTGGGCCAATCGGGGCAACCCATACCGGAACCGGTTACCCGGACCCAGCCTCCGACGAAAATCAGAAAGAAGATGGAGTACACGGTCAGCAGACCGAAACGGCGAAAGAAGGACTCCGAAAACAGTCGTTCGATCATGTACTCCCTATCCTTTCCTTATCGCGCAAAGCCAAACAAACGGCGAAGCAGAGAGAAGTGCACGGTGCCGTTATCCTCTTCGGAAACGGGTACTTCCTTGCGCTCCGGTTCTGTCGGAGCCGTTTTCGGTTTGAGCGGTTCCGCAGTTTGTCCCTCATCGGGTACGTTTTGCGGGATAAAGTCTTCTTCACTGTCCGGACGGCTATAGTCATACGGCCAGCGGTATACGGTCGGGATTTCACCCGGCCAGTTGCCGTGGATACGCTCTACCGGAGCAGTCCATTCCAGTGTATTGGACTTCCAGGGGTTTTGCGGTGATTTTTTACCACGGAAAATGGAGCTAAAGAAGTTATACAGGAACAGTACCTGAGCCAGTCCGCCGATAATCGCAGCCACTGTGATCAGCACGTTAACGTCCATCCATACCCCGAATTCCGGAAGCAGGGTGAACTGATAATAACGACGCGGAACACCGGCAATTCCCATAAAGTGCATCGGGAAGAATACCAGGTAGGCGGAGGCAAAGGTGATCCAGAAGTGGATATAACCCAGGGTATTGTTCATGTAGCGGCCGTACATCCTTGGGAACCAGTGGTAGATACCGGCAAGCATTCCGAAGATTGCGGCAGAGCCCATTACCAGGTGGAAGTGGGCCACTACGAAATAGGTATCGTGCAGGTTGATGTCCAGGGTAGCATTACCCAGGAAGATCCCGGTCAGTCCCCCTGAAATGAACAGAGAAACCAGACCGATAGCGAACAACATGCCCGGTGTGAACTGAATGTTTCCTTTCCAGATGGTAGCCAGGTAGTTAAAGGTCTTAACGGCCGAAGGCACGGCAATGATCAGGGTAAGGATCATAAACACCTCACCCAGGAAGGGATTCATCCCCGTGACGAACATATGGTGCCCCCATACCAGGAAGGACAGGAAGGCGATACCCAGCAGAGAGATGATCATGGCTGTGTATCCGAAGATCGGTTTGCGGGCATTGGTTGCAATCACCTCTGAGGTGATACCCAGGGCGGGCATCAGGATAATGTACACCTCCGGGTGTCCCAGGAACCAGAAAAGGTGCTGGAACAGGATGGGGCTACCACCGGTATTGTTCAAAGCACCGGCTCCGTTCACCCAGATATCGGAAAGGTAGAAGCTTGTGCCGAAACTCCGGTCGAAGATCAGCAGCAAACCACCTCCAAGCAGTACGGGGAAGGCCAGCAGCCCAAGTACGGCAGTGAAGAAGAAGGCCCAGATGGTGAGGGGCATTCTGTTCATCGACATGCCCTTGGTACGCATGTTCAGTACGGTGGAAATATAATTGATACCTCCCAACAGGGAAGATGCGATAAACAGTACGATCGCTACAAGCCAAAGCGTCATTCCCGCTCCCGAACCCGGCATAGCCTGGGGCAGGGCGCTAAGCGGTGGGTAAACGGTCCATCCGGCAGCAGCAGGGCCGGTTTCCACAAACATGGAAGACATAAGCACTACCGAGGAGGCAAAGAAGAACCAGTACGACAGCATGTTCATAAAGGGAGAGGCCATGTCGCGGGCACCGACCTGCAAAGGAATAAGCAGGTTGGAGAAGGTTCCGCTCAAGCCCGCGGTCAACACGTAAAATACCATGATGGTACCGTGCATGGTAATCAGGGCCAGGTAATAATTCGGGTCCAGTTTTCCGTCCGGAGCCCACTTACCCAACAGGGTAGTCAGGAAACCGAATTCCTGATCGGGCCAGGCAAGCTGTAAACGGAAAAGAAGCGACATGATCATACCGATCACTCCCATAATAATTCCGGTAATCAGGAATTGCTTGGAGATCATTTTGTGGTCCATGCTGAAGACATACTTCCGGATGAAGCTTTCTTCGTGATGGTGATGTTCATGGGCCTCCTGATGTGCTGCGCTATGTGTTGCGTTTGCCATGCTTTCTGTATTGATTCTTTATTTTAATGCTTAGTTAACGGCTACTTCGTTGTTGTTTTCACCTGTATTGGCCTGAACCGGTGTATTGTACCGGGTTTTCTGATTGGCCAGCCATTTTTTGTAATCTTCTTTAGACTCCACAACCACCTTGATCTTCATATTGAAGTGGGCGGCACCGCAGATCTTGGCGCAGAAGAGGTAATAGTCAAAATTGGGGTCCTCTTTTTCCTGACGGATCTGAGCAGTGGTTTTGGTGGGTTCGAACCAGAACTGGGTAGGCATACCCGGTACACAGTTCATCTGTACCCGGAAATAGGGAAGGTAAGCACTGTGGATCACATCCCGGGCACGGAACCGCATCAGTACGGGCTCGTCTACCGGAACGTGAATTTCGGCCGGGAATAAGTCATCGTTTCCTGCTCCGTTAAAGAGTTTTTCGTTGCCTTTGAGGGCCAGCAGGCGGTTGTAATGCCCCTGGGCACGTTTCAGTTTTACCGCATTCTCGGCAATGACTTCGGCTTCTTCGTTAGTTGGGTTGTCATTCAATGAAAGGAAATCATGCTCTTTCTGCAGGTCTTCCAGAGTCTCTTTCGCTTCGGCTACAATCTTGTCGTATTCGGAATCAACCGCCACACCCAGCTCGTTGCTGCCGGAGATCAGGTTGAAGTTGGAATTACCCAGGGTTTTATCCTGTCCAGGGTAACGTGCCTTCCAGCCAAACTGGTAAGCGAAGACTTCTATTTCGTGAGCATCTTCCGGTGCTTTGGCCGTAATGCTCGACCACATATTGAACCCGTTCAATACCAAAACGGTCAGGGCAATGGCAGGGATAACGGTCCAGATTACCTCCAGGCGGTTATTGTGGGCATAGAAAGTAGCCCGGTGGCCTTTTTTATACTGGTAGCGGTAAGCAAACCAGAACAGGGCGACCTGCGTAACAACAAATACAAAACCGGTGATGTACAGGGTGATATCGAACATCAGGTCAATATCCAGTCCGTGAGAGGAAGCCGCTTCGGGAAGGGTCAGCGGACCATGAACTGCAAATTCCCATGTGGTGCCTGCCAAGCCCAAAATGAGGAACACCAGCATCAGGCGGGCGTTGGTTTTGTTCGGGTTGAAGAAATTCTTACCGGTGTATTCGGAAATCAGCTTCAGGATATTGAAAACCTGTACCACTATAATGAACAGGCCAAGGAGAATTACCACGATCATCCAGGTCGGGGTTTTCTGCGAATTGCCTGCGGTGGTTACGGTGTTTCCGGTGTCGCCGTTCTGGGCTTCTCCGGCAGGAGCAGCCGCTTTCTCACCTCCGGTGGCGATATAGGCCAGGATGTCCTTGATCTCATCGTCGCTGAGTTGCTCGAACGAGTTCATGGCCACCTTGTTGTAATCCTCAAAAAGCTTCACAGCGGTGGGGTCACCGGCTTTGATCATGGCTTGTGAATTTTTGATCCACTTGATCAGCCAGGCTTCTTCGCGGCGCTCATTTACTCCGGCCAGTGCAGGGCCGATCAGCTTGGAGTCGATGGCATGGCAGGAAGTACAATGCTGGTTAAAGAGGTCTTTGCCTTTGGTGGCATCGGCGGCATTGGTACCGGCGAAGCTCAGCAGGATCACTGCAAGAAGCAGAGTAATCCGGGAGAGGGTCGTACCGAATCGGTTGTTCATCTGATTGGATAAATCTGTGTTTAAGTCCTTTAAATAATAACGCGCCCGCACTTGTTGATGCTCATGAACACTAAGAATCACGAGGCTTGACGGTTTTATTCCCGGGCAAATTTAGAGTAAAATTTAAATTAAAAAACCGGAGTCAGGTCAATCGGCAATTTAGGACGATTCTAAATTATTTGCCGGGATTGGGAGAGGCGGCAGATTCCAGTTCATTCAGGCGATCCAGCAATTTCCGTCCTTCATCCAGCACTCCGTCATCCGCTACCGGATAATTGTCAACAATGCTATTCAGCACCGCCCGGGCATTGGCAAAATCTTTCTGATCCATCAAAGCCTGCCCCAGCAGATAATAAGCTCTGGCTACCCAATAAACCTGGTTGGCATATTTCTCGTCAAGCTTGTACACCTGCCCCTCAACTTTGCCAAGCTCTCCTTTTTTATAGGTGATTTGGCAGAGGTAATAAGCAGCTTCCGCACCGCGGGCATTTTTGTTTTCTTTCGCCTTTTCCACCTTTTCCAGGTAGGTGCGGGCTTTGTCGAGTTCGCCCTTGTCTATGAGTATCCTGCCCAGTATCAAACGGGCATCGTGTTTCTCCAGGTTCTGTGCCTTTTCGTTATCCAACACCTTAGAGGCATATTCCTCTGCCAGGTCATCGCGGTTCAGTTCGCGGTAAGCATACATCAGGTTGCTTTGTGCATAGAGGATATTCTCTTTCTGTGTGGCAACTTTTTCCAGTTCCCTGAGGTAAGGTACTGCGCCGTCGGGCAATTGTTTCCAGATCAGAATGGCTGCAGCCCTGCGGAGCGCGCGCTCCATAAACTCGGCATAATTACGCGCGATGGTCATTTCATAACCAGGAAGAGCTTCTTCGTATTTATTTTCGGCAAACAGGCATTCGGAACGGAAGAACTGCGCCCGGGTAACAAAGTGACCGTTGGGGAATCGTTGCAGGTAATCACCGAAATCAGTAATGGCCTTGCTGCAGTTACGGTTTTCATAATGCTTTTGAGCCGAGAAATACAGGGTAGAGTCTACATAGGATACGGCAAGCGTTTTTTTGGCAGGTCCTTCCAGGTAGTCTACGAGTTCTTTTCCCCTGCCTGCCTCAGTTAGTATCTCTGTAATTCTTTTAATGGCCTCCTCGGTTTCCACGCCTTTCGGGTAGTTCTCTACCACGAATTTGTAATCGGCGAGGGCCTCGTCTGTCCGTTTCAGGTTGATCAGCGTAAGCCCGCGTTTTAAGTGCGATTCTTTCGCATAGATGCCGTTGGGGTATTCTTCCAACAAAAAGCTGAATCCACGGTACGCTTCCTCATAGTTCTGCCTTTGCAGGTCTACCAGAGCAATTTGGTACAACGCATCGTCTACATATTCGGAATTCGGGTGTTGGGCCGGGATGCGTTTCATGGTCACCATCTTTTCCTCCAGCTTGCCTTCATGCCCGCGGATCATCCCGATCTGGTACAAGGCGTAATCGCTGTTCGGAGCACTTTTACTGGTTACATAAGAGTAAGCTTCCACGGCAGCCGTATAGGATTTACCTATATAATAACAGTCGCCAAGACGCGTCATCCCATCGATATACTTATTCTTCCTCTCACCTGAATAAGATTCCAGGCGGGTATACTGCTTGAACTGCACACTGGCCTTCCCGTATTCCTTCGAATCGAAATAGGCGTACCCCAGATTATACAGCCCGTCGTTATATACCGGGGTTTCTTTTGAAGAGGGGTTGGAGATAAAACGTTCCCAGCTTTTTTCCGCTTCTTCCGTCTTGCCTTCGTTGTACAGGATCTCACCCATCCAGAAATCTACCTGGGCATCCAGTTTTTCATCAATAGGGTATACCCGTGCTTTGGTATAGTACTGTTTGGCAGCTTCCGGATCCTGGCGAATCAACTCATTCGCATAGTAGTAGCAGATCTGCTGGTAGGTTTTTTTAATAGGCTGGGTTTTGTTTTTGATACTCTCAATAACCGGAATGGCATCGCTATACCTTTTGGCAGTAAGCAACGCATCTCCCAGGTAACCCTTCGCTTCGTCGCTGTATTGGGAGTTGGGATAGGCCTCTATGAACTCTTTGAGCACCCGAACCGCCTCATTCTGGAAAGGAGGTTCCATAGTCAGCTTGGCATACTGGAACCAGGCCATCTCCTGAAGCCGTCCGTCAGTACTGAGCCGGGAAGCTTCGTAGAAGGCATTCCGGGCATTGGTTTTTTTATCCAGTTGCAGAAAACAATCGCCGGCATAGAATAACGCCGATTGCTTCAGCGGGTCCTGGTCGCTGTGAATGGCGGTCAGGTAAACATGGGCATTCTCATAGTCTTGTATATGATAATAAGCCAGTCCGAGAATGTATTGGTCGGCGCTTTCCAGAGTACGCCCTTCCCGGCCCCGTTCCAGGTGGTTGACGGCCTCCTGGTATTTACCCATCTGGAACCAGGCTTTGCCCCGTTCCCAGAGGATCTCGGCCTTGTCGGCCACACTCCCCAGGGTGTCGGAATAGGCGATGAGGTTCTCGTACTGTCCCAGCCGGTAGTACATTTTTACGATGTATACGGTAGATAGTTCTCCATAGACCTTGGATTTCTGAAGCTTACGGAAATAGGCCAAGGCTACCTCGTCTTCGCCCGATACCATAGCCATGTATCCCAGGTAGTAGTTGGAAGGGTAGTAGTACTTGTCTTTGTTGTTTTCGATCGCCCGGAGCTGCGTTTTGGCTTCTTCGTACTTTTCCCGGGTGAAAAGGGCATACCCGTACATAAACCGATAGGCTTTCCGGTCATCGGGTTCCAGGTGCTGCGGCCTGCACTGCTCCAGGTAATCCATACTTTTACCCAGGTTATTCCGGGAATTGTAATAACGTCCCAGAAGAAAATAGGCGTAGTTGGCTTTAGGATGATCCGGGTGTTCGTCCAGCAGGTTTAACACCTCCTGCTCGGCACTTTTGTGGTCCAGTTCCAGGTGACAAAAAGAAAGGTAGAAACGGGCATTGATTTTCAGCTCGTATTCCTCTCCGGTTTCCAGGTATTCTTCAAACTCGGGAATGGCTGCGGCGTACTTTTCTTTATCATAAAGCTCCAGTCCCCGGTTATACCAGAGAACGGGATCGCTGTATTCCAGTGTCTGCTGGGCACTGAGCCCCAGGCTGGCGAAAATCGGAATCAGGAAAAGCAGTTTTTTGAGCATGCCGTCGGGTTAAAATTGATCCGAAGTTATTTGCTCTTAATAACGAAGGAGAAGGGCATTTTTGCACAGCTGTGGAAAGCAAACAAAAAATCCCGGTGAATGAAAGCACTCACCGGGATCCGGGTTCTGTGATCAGATACCCAATCAGTTATTGTCCGATACCGTTTCGGCTACGGCCCCGGCAGTTTTAGCGGTTTTTTTCCGCATGCCCATCATCCTCTGGGTGAAGAGCGTAAACTTGTCTGTTAAATAATACATGGCCGGTACTACCACCAGGGTAAGGAAGGTGGCAAAAGTGAGTCCGAAGATCACCGTCCAGCTCATCGGTCCCCAGAACATGGCCGAGTCACCACCCAGGTAGTACTGGGCATCATACTCCGACAACAGCGTGAAGAAGTTGATGTTCATTCCCAGTGCCAGCGGGATCAGACCCAGCACGGTAGTGATCGCCGTAAGCAACACAGGACGCAAACGGGTTCTGCCAGCTTCAATGATACTGCCCCGAATCTCTTCTTCCGGAAGCCGGTCATCTTCATCCAGACCAAGTTCCGCTCGTTTCCGGGCTCGTATCAGGTTGGTGTAATCGATCAGTACGATGGCGTTGTTTACCACCACCCCGGCCAGCGAGATAATACCGATACCCATCATCAGGATCACAAACTCCATCTGGAAGATGGCCAGTCCGATAAACACCCCGATGGTACTGAACATTACCGAGAACATGATGATAATCGGTTGCAGCACGGAGTTGAACTGGGCCACAATGATCAGGAAGATCAGCATGAACGCAATCCCGAATGCCTGTCCGAGGAAGGCGCTCGACTGGTCCTGTTCCTCCTGCTCACCGGTGAACTTCATGGTATACCCTTCCGGCAGTTCATAATCCTTCAACAGTTTTTTGAACTTACCTACGATCTCATTGGCGTTGAATCCGCTTTTTACCTCTGAGAAGATGGTGATCACTTTGTCGGAGTCTTTCCGTTTTACGGAACCGTAAGTGGAACCATATTCCACGGTAGCTACCGAAGAGATGGGCACCTGAACCAACTGACCCGTAGGGTTACGGAAGGTGATCTTCTGGTTCATCAGGGCAGTGATATCATAACGCTCGCTTTTCTCCAGCCTGAGCTGGATTTTGTAATCGTCTTCACCCTGCTTGAATTTGGAGATTTCCTTACCGAACAGGGCAGTACGGATGGTATTGGCGATCTGCATGGTCGATACCCCGTATCGGCGCGCAGCCGCCCGGTCAATATTGATAGCCAGTTCCGGTTTACCGGTTTCAAGGTCGGTTTTCAGCTTATCGACACCGGGAATGTCCTGTTCTATCATAAGCTTCTTGATCTTCTCGGTGACTTTGATCAAGGTATCGAGTTCCGGACCGGTCACTTCCAGGTTGATTGGCTTACCTACAGGCGGGCCTTCGGAGTTTTTCTGCACTACAATATTGGCATCGGGAACGTCTTCTACAGCACCGGCAATGATTTCCATCATGCGGCTGGTAGACGTATCGGAGATGAACACACGCTTGGCGGTTTCGATAAACGATACGGTGATCCGTGCTTTATGCGGAGAGCTTCCCTGTGAAGGGCCTTCGCCCGGATCCGAGGTACCTTCTCCAACCGAGGTTACCATGGCTTCCACAATATTCAGGTTGGGTTCCATGGCGGCCCAGACTTTTTTCTCCAGCCCTTTGGTGAATTCGTTGGTTTCTTCGATATCCGTTCCCAGAGGCATTTCCACGAACACATTCACGTATTGCGGATCGTTTTCCGGGAAAAACAGCATTTTGGGATTGCTGCCGAAATAGGCATTCATCGATACCACCATCAGCACCAGCATGCCGAAGAAGATAATATAGGGCTTGGCTCCACGCAGTACCCAGGTTACCAGTCGGGCATAGGCGTTCTCCAGTTTCGGAAGTGTATTGTTTTGGAACCTTTCCGATCCCGGGGCAAATACGTAACGGTAAAGGAGCCGGATCACTGCAAAAACAATAAGCAGGCTGGACAGGGTCTTGTTAGGCATGGCTACAGCCAGCAGTATACCGATACTCAGCATACCCAACGTGATTCTCCAGAAGCGTTTGGCAGAGCTGCGTTCCGACTGATCCTCGATCTTCATGAAGTTAGAAGTTAGCACCGGGTTGATCACCAGGGCCACAAACAGGGAAGCCGACAGGGTTACGATCAACGTGATAGGCAGGTACTTCATAAACTCCCCGATGATCGATTTCCAGAACAGCAGCGGGAAAAAGGCCGCCAGGGTAGTGAGGGTGGAGGCGATGATCGGTACCGCAACTTCACCCACCCCGTATTTGGAGGCGTCTTTCCGGTTCATTCCGCCTGAATACAGGCGGAATACGTTCTCTACCACCACAATCCCGTTATCCACCAGCATACCCAGGGCCAGGATCAGCGAGAACAACACCATCATGTTGAGGGTCGTCCCCAGGAAATTCACAATCCCGACAGCCATCAGCATGGAAAGCGGAATGGCAATCCCCACAAACATGGAGTTACGACCGCCCATGAAGAAGAGCAGTACCAGTACCACCAGGATCACCCCGGAAATGATGGAGTTCTCCAGGTTGCTCACCATGTCAACCGTGTATTTCGACTGGTCGTTGGTGATGATGATTTCCAGGTCTTTCGGGAGACGGTTTTTCTGGGCTTCTTTAAGAAATCCTTTGATGTTTTCCGCAGCATTGATGAGGTTTTCCCCGCTTTTCTTTTTCACATCGAGGAAGACCACCGGTTTTTGGTTCATGCGGGCGAAGGAGGTAGGCTCTACCGGTCCGAAGCGTACGTTGGCAATGTCGCGCAGGTACACCACGTCCTGGTTTTCGTCTTTGACAATGATATTTTCAATCTGCCGGTAATCGGTAAATTCTCCGCTGATACGCAGGCTTCGGCGATTCAGGTTGTCGCCGCTGATGCTCAGGATATCGCCACCACTCATGCTGACGTTTTCAGCACGCACGGCATTCTCAATATCATTGAAGCTGATTTTGGCCGCCTCCATCTTGTAACGGTCGACCGTGATCTCTACTTCTTTCTCCAGTAATCCGCGGATATCCACTTCGGAAACTTCCGGGAACTTTTCGATCTCTTCTTCCAGGTATTCTGCATTCTCCTTCAATACATCATAAGGGAAATTCCCGCTCAGGTTGATGTTCATCACCGGGAATTCGGAGAAGTCGAGTTCGAACACATTAGGGTCGGCGGGCAGGTCATTCGGCAGGTCTACCATCGACTTGTCCACCGCATCTTTCACATCCTGCAGAGCTTTGTCGGTTTCCACATCCAGTTCGAATTCCACGATGATGGTGGAGTAGTCTTGTATGGATGTAGAGGTAAACTTTTTAACCCCCTTCAGGCTTTTGATTTCTTTTTCTATAGGACGGGTCACCAAGTTCTCCATATCCACCGGCGAGTTACCCGGATACGTGGTACCTACATAAATGGTAGGTTGCTTGATCTCAGGGAAGCTCTCCTTGGGCATTGTGTTGTAGGAGATCAGTCCTACCAGGAACACGATCAGGGTCAATACATAGACACTGGTCTTGTTCTGTATGGAAAAACTGGATAACCGGAATTCCTTCAGGTTTTTATCTTGACTCATGGCTGGGTTTTAAAGGGTTTTAATCAGATCGCCGGGTTCCAGGTTAAGGTGTCCCTTGGTGATCACAATATCACCGGGAAGCAGTCCGCTTTCGATATGGATCATTCCGTTTGCGGTCAGTCCGGTGGTGATGTCACGACGCACAGCCTGCATGCCATCCTCGCCTTTAACGGCTACCATCACAAACTTGCGGTAGCCTTCGGTTTGTACGAGGTTGGAAGGAATGCAAATGGCTTTTTCGTTGGTGTAGTCTACTGCCGTGATCATGGCCAGTAGGTTTGGCTTCAGTCTTTCGTCGTTTTGACTTACGGCCACGTGCAGGGTGAAGGTCCGGTTATTCGGGTTGATCACCTGTCCGACTGCCGTGATGGAACCTTGCAGGGTATCCCGCAGTGCCGGGAAGTAGATACTTACCTTGTCACCGCGTTTGAAAGCTCCCACATATTTTTCAGACACGTCTGCTTTCACCTCGATATCGGAGAGGTTAACTACCCGAACCACAGGAACTCCGGGCGCTGTCATCTCACCCATATTCACCATGATATCGTCAACGGTACCGTTGATCGGTGAACGGAGTTGGAATTTTTCCAGCTGGCTCAGCAGGGTTGCTTCCTGGTCTTTCAGCGCTTCGTAGTTGTTTTTGGTTTGCAGGTATTGAATTTCAGTGCCGATGTTTTTCTTCCACAAGGCATCCTGCTTGCGGTAGGTGTCTTCGGCCAGTTGCAGGCGGGTACGTAGTTCGCTCAGGTTGTTTTCCAGCACGCTGGCATCCAGGTCGATCAGACGCTGGCCTTTGCTTACCGATTGTCCTTCTTTCACGTATACCTTGATCACTTTACCGCCGTTTTCGGCTGAAAGGGTGATGTTGTTATCGGTACTTACAATCCCCTGTATCTCCACACTGTGTACGAAACGGATAGGGTCAAGGGTATCGAGGGATACCAGCGAGGAATTGTCTTTTACCTCTTCGGTGCTATCCTGCAGGGCGGCGATCTTCTTTTCCACCTCTTTCAGGGCATCCTGTTTTTCTTCAATGGCAGATTCCAGCTCTGCCTTTTCTTTCTCCAGCTTTTTCAGTTGATCCTGTTCGCAGGCAGCGAAGAGCAGGGTTGCGGAGAAAATCCAGATTAATTTTTTCATTGCGTGGTGTGTTGGGAGAGGGTTAGTTAATTAGTCCTAAAGCTTTTTTGTATTCGATTTCAGCCACCAGGAATTCGTAGATGGCGTTTAAGTAATTGGTTTCGGCCTGGAGCAGGTCCTGGTTGGAGAGGGTGACCTCCAGAGAAGTGCCTACGCCGGCGTCGTATTTGGCCTGAGCAATGTCCCGTATCTCTTTGGCCAGCTCGTAATTCTGCTGTTGGATTTGCATGGTCATGCTGGCAGTGAGGTAATTGGCCCGGGCATTGAACGCCTCATTTTTGATGACGTTCTCCAGGTTGTTCAGGTCATTCCGGGTTTTGATGGTTTCCAGCCTGGCCTGTTGCACCTGTGCACTGCGCTGCATGCCGCTGAAAATAGGCACCTTCAGGCTGAGTCCCCAGGTAGTACCCCCGTAGAAGGTCTTGCCCAATTCGCTGAACTGGTCTTTCACTGCAAAGGTATTTTGCTGGTGAGCACCGAAAGCGCTGAGAGAAGGAAGGTATCCCATTTGGTAACGGGTAACATTCATTTCATTAAGCACCTGTTGTTGCATGAGCAGCTGGTATTCCGGCCGGTTTTCCGGGCTTACATTGGCGCTGGTGTCCATGGTGCCCGCATTTACCTGCAGGGTAAGCAGTTTGTCAGTAAGCATGATCGGGGTTTCCACATCCATACCCATCTGAAATTTGAGGATACGGTAGGCATAGTCGCGCTGGTTTTTGGTTTTTTCCAGCTGGATCTTCAGGTTACTCATCTGAAGTTGCAGGCGTGATACGTCGATCTTTTCGGCAAAACCGTTCTCGTACATGGCCTTGGTATCGTCCAGGGTTTTCTGAAGCGTCCGGATATTGCTATCGAGGGTGAGTATGCTCTGATCCCCGATCAGGGCCATATAATAGGCCTTCGACACGTTTATGCGGGTTTCTACCTCCGTACTGGCCATAGAGCGGGAAGCAAGCTCTACATATTGTTTGGCAGCTTTCAGTCCAAGGAAATAGGTCCCGTCTGCCAGCAGCCAGTTGGCATTGATCTTGGCCATACCGGTATGCGAAATCCCCATCTGGAATTCCAGGGGTGGGCCACTCGGGTCAATAAAGTTTGGTACCACCTGGGTTGCAATCTGAGGTGCCCCGGTGTAACTCACTTCCCCGTTGATATGAGGCAATCCGATGGCGGTGGTCTCCAGCACCTTCTTGCGGGCGATTTCCACGTCCACTTTGGCGTTCTGAAGGTTCGGATTGTTCTTCAGGGCGTAGTCAATGGCCTGTTGCAGGCTCAGGTTGCTTCCCTGATCCTGGGCATACAGGCTACCGCTGAACCCGGCGAACAAAACCAGAAATAAGAGTGTGTAGCGTGTCATTGAATGATTTGTTTAGTGTGTAGGTATTTCAATCCTTTGGGTGTTACAATAGCATGGAGATGATACAGGATGATCTCACGGTGAAGTTCCTTGAAAGTAAAAACCGACTTGGGGAAGGTTTCTTCATCCAGGATCAGGTCGATCAGACTCAGGTAAAGCCGGATCACGATTTTTTTATTGAAGTTGTCCCGGTAGATCCCCTGTTCGATTCCTTTTTCAATATTGGCGCTGACCTGGTCTTCAACAAATTCCATCCGGTGTTTCCGGAGCAGGGTCCAGGCTTCCGGGAAATACTTGCTCATCTCATAGAAAAGATTCGGGTTGATCTGACGGGTCAGGTCATGAAAATACCGGCCGATTTCCAGAAGCTGATCAATGGGATTATTGTGAGTTACCGAAATATGCTGGCACTTGTCGGATACCGAAGCCGTCATGTAGCGAACCGTGGCCATAACCAACCCGTTTCGGTCCCCGCATTGCTGGTAAATGGTCTTCTTCGACATGCCCGCTTCCCGTGCCACATCGTCCATGGTAACACTGCGAATACCATAGCGCATGAAAAGACTCAGGGCCTTTTCCAGCAGGTGATTCGGACTGTCATTCTGTACTAACATATACGGGTTCAAAACTACAATCAGGAAACTTTGAGTTCAAAAATAGTTTCCGTGGTATTCGACAATGTGCATTTATGAGGGGGTCAACGTGCCGAAACCGGGGGCGAAATTCTTCAAACTATTTACGCATGTCGGTATAAATTCACTGAAGCGGGAAAATAGTTGACTGAAACGGGTTGCTTCTTGAATGAATGGTTTTCAGCGCTTGGCCGCTATCTTTGCCTCATGCCCGAATCCCGTAAATTGCTTGGCTATCATGCGCTTACCGTAATCCTGAGCACGGTGTTAATGGGCGGTAAATTTCTGGCCTGGTACCTCACAGGCTCTAACGCCGTACTGACCGACGCATTGGAAAGTATCGTAAATGTGCTGGCCGGTATGTTTGCCTGGTACAGCCTCTGGCTTTCCCTGAAACCCCGGGATCATGAACATCCATACGGGCATGGCAAGATTGAGTTCATTTCCGCTTCCATTGAGGGTACGCTCATTCTGATAGCCGGGCTGGGTATCATCTTCAAATCGGGTTGGAACCTCATCTATCCGCAACAACTAAAGGAGCTGGAAGAGGGCATCTGGATACTGGTAGCAGCCGGGGCCATAAATTTTGTCATGGGCATGGCCCTGGTCAATATGGGTAGGAAACAATCCAGCCTTACCCTTAAATCAAACGGAAAACACCTGCTCAGCGATGCGTGGTCGAGTGCAGGCTTATTGGTGGGAGTTGTGGTGGTATGGATGACCGGTTGGGTATGGATGGATAACCTGCTCGGAATCGGGTTTGGCCTGTTCATCGGGTATACCGGATTTGGTATTCTCAGAAAGTCGGTGGCGGGAATTATGGATGAAGCGGATTTCGGTTTACTGAGCGAACTGGTGGATCATTTGAATGAGAACCGGCGCGACGACTGGATCGATATCCATAACCTGAGAGTTATCCAATACGGCAACCAGCTGCATATCGACTGCCATGTGACCCTTCCCTGGTATTATAGCCTCAAAGAATCCCACGATGTGATCAGCGAAATCGACCGGATTGTGTTCGAAAAGTATGAAAAGGTTGAGCTATTTATACACATGGATCCCTGTGTTCCGGAGTCCTGCAGGATATGTTCCCTGGAGCAGTGTGACGTGCGCAAACACCCGTTTGAAGAGCGTTTGCGCTGGAATCTGAAACAGGTGCTTGCCAACAGCAAACACGGTACCGGATAAGCGAATTTACGTTTTGGTTACAATTCCATAAACATGATTTGAACTGCGGGTAGTTTTTTGCCGTGGTGAATAAAAAATATGAATTCCCGGAGCATGAACTACGCTTGTCAGAAGGCCTTCGGGCACTGGCGCATCCGGCACGGGTTCATATCATCAAGGAACTGGCAAAAAGAAGGGATTGTGTGGAAGGAGAGATCTTGCCTGTTCCGCCGCTCACAGCAAATACGGTCAGTCAGCACCTGCTCGATCTGAAAAAGTCAGGTTTTATCCGCGGCCAGATCATGGGCAAAAAATCGGCTTATTGCCTCGACTGGGAATTCCTGGAAAATTTTGAAGAAGAACTTCGTGAATTCTTCGATGTATTGATGAGCCTGAAAGCCAACGAACAGCAGGAAGACTGCGCCTGACCGGATTACGGTCTTTTCCAGCGCATATAGGCAATCCAATGATACACAAACCCAGCACAGAAAGCCAGGGTGGAAGCCAGTGGGGCAGCATCCTGTTTCATACCCGGAACAAGCAGGTAAAAGGCTCCCAGCACCATAGCCAGCTTACTCAGAGACCCGAAGAAATTCACCCGGTTCTGACCGATTCCGGCAAAAAAGTGTGCGTAGATATTGCTCACACTCATGGCCAGTATCCCCGGCGACAACAGTAGCAAAAGATGATGAATGCCTTCAAAGCCCGCCCCGAATAACCAGGTGAAGAAACGATCGGGAAGGAAAACCAATACCACCAGACAGGCAAAACTCAGGGCTGCACTGACCCGGGCCAGCTTTACGGTAAGTTCGCGGCTTTTCAGAGGGTCGTTGCTGTTCGTGATGCGGGCAAACTGTACCGTGGAAATGCTCCGGGTGATCATCCATACACTCTCCGCCAGCGAAAGGGCATTGGAATAAACTCCCAGGAAACCTTTGCCAAAGCGGGCATCAATCAGGAAGTAGAGCAGGCGGTAATTGAAAAACTGGGTGAGGTTAGCCAGCTGAATATAGAAGCCGTGTTTCAGGAAAACCCGGAACAGTACCGGATCTTTACCCCTTTCCACCTGACTCAGCGAATGCCGGAGGTAATACACTGCCAGCAACAGGTTAAAGAACTGGGCGACACCGTATCCATATACAAAGACCGCAAAACCGTAACCGGTGAAGTTCAAACCGGCCAGCAATACCAATGCGGTAAATATGGGGTGGGTGACCATCAGCGTGTTGTAGGCTCCCGTATTCTCTTTACCCAGAAGAATATTGGCCAGGTTGTTCCACCAGACAAACAGCAGAACACTTACCAGAAGATGGATTTCGAAGCCTTGAGGGAGTATACCGATGCTATAAAGCAGCAACCAGCATATCAGGGTGAACAGGCTCGTCCAGAGTGCAGACATGCGGATGAGCCCCGGAACAGGATGACGCGGACTGAGGTATACCAGAGAGGCGCCACCGAACCAGTTGGTGCTCAGGTGGATCAGAGCTACCGATGCAATGTACAAACCGTGTGTACCCCTTCCTTCCGTGCCCAGGTGCCTGGAGATCAATACTCCGATAAAGAGGCTGAAGGCAGCCGCACCAAAGCGGGTAAAGAACTGCCAGGCAATATGATGGTTGAGAAACTTCACTGCAGTGCTTCCTGGTACAGTTTGGCGTAGAGTGAGCCGACAGCTTCATAACTGTAGGAGCCGGCCACATATTTTCGTAGGGCTTCGCCATTTGCGGAATACTCGCCCCGGTTTATCGATAAGAATGCCTGGCACAAGGTTTTTTCATCCCCGGCGTCCAACAGAATACCACGGCCTTCATCCAGCATATCCGGTATTCCTCCGACCCGCGTGGCAATGACCGGAATACCGCAGGCAAAGGCTTCCAGGATAACCACAGGCTGGTTCTCATAATTGCTGAACAGTACCAGGCTACCGTGGTTTTGGTAGGCCTGTACAAGTTCCTCTCCGGTCAGCAATCCCGTAAAGGTGGTGTAGGGGTCCAGGCCAAGCTCGGCACAATAAGCCCGCGTTTCCCTGAAATCCGGTCCGTCACCTACCAGCGTCAGGAACAGGGAAGGATCCTGTCTGACTGCTTCGGAAAAAGCCCGTAAAAGTCCCCGGGTGTTTTTTGCAGCTTCATCGAAGCAGCTTACGTGCAGGAACCGATTTTTGGGCACCTGCTCTTCTGCCGGTTGAAAACGGTTCAGGTCCACTACATTGTTTATCACCCGGTAACGGGAATTGGTAAAGCCCATTTCCTGCATGGCGTGCCCGAGGTTTTCATTCACCGGACATACCACATAAGCACGTGCCACAACCCTACGGGTGAGCCACTTTCGCAAAGCGCCCTTAAACGCATGCCGGTTCTGAGCATGGTACCGCGACCAATGCTCGGTGATGAGATAAGGTACCCCACCGCTTATCCGGATCAGCCAGGGCAGAAACCCCGCACGGGTCAGCACATGTACATGGTGCAAATCGGCTTTACCTTGTTTGGCAGTTAAGAGGGAGTATCCTTTCAGGGTGCCGTACAGGTAATGGTAAGCATCCAGCAGTTTGCCCGCTATTCCCGGAAGTTTTCGGTAATAGACTCTTTGGGTGGGCAGCCCGTCTTCTTCCTGATAGTCAAATTCAATCAGGGGACCGCTATTTCGGGTTTCTCCAATCACCTGTAACACGCTGACACGGGCATGTGGCAGCAATGATTGTGCATGGTACTTGACAAAAAGCCCGGGCATGGGGTCACCGCGATGCGGGTACCAGGCTGGAAAGAAGATCACATGCGGCTTATCCATGAAGGCCGCAAAAATAAGGCAATCGCTACTTTTTCAGTCGCAGTCGCAAGGAATTCCCGATCACCACCACATCTGAAAAGGCCATCGATAGTGCTCCGACCATAGGACTCAGGAAGCCAAGAGCGGCGATAGGTATGGCTACCACATTGTAGGCCAGGGCCCAGAAAAGGTTCTGTTTGATGGTGCCATAGGTACGTCGTCCGAGTTTCAAGGCCTCGGTAACTTTATGGATCTGACCGCTGAGAAGGATCACTTCCGCTGATTCTTTGGCAATATCCGTGGCAGAGCCCAGGGAGATTCCAATGTCTGCAAGGCTCAGGGCAGGAGCATCGTTGATGCCGTCACCCACCATGGCCACCGGTGCTTTTGCGCTCAGAGCCCGGATATGATCCAGCTTTTGTTCGGGGAGCTGGGAAGCAAAGTAATTTTTGATCCCGGTTCGTTCCGAAACATAACGGCATTTTTTTTCGTTGTCGCCACTGATCATAACGGTTTCAATACCCATGGCATGAATGGCGGCGATAGCTTCACGCGTACCTTCTTTGACCCGGTCTTCGATATCAAAACCGGCCACCACACGACCGCAATAGCTAAGCAACAGGTCTTTGTCAGGAGCGTCTGCCAAATCTCCAGAAACCCACTCGCGTTTCCCCAGCAGGAACTCATTTCCGCCGTTGTCAACGGCCCGGAGGCCTTTCCCTTTGATTTCCTCGAATTCCTGGTAATCGAATGCCATCATGAACCAGTCGGGATTATTTTTTACGATAGATTGTGCAATAGGATGGGAGGATTTTTTCTCCATATGGAGCACGATGTTCCGGGCTACGGTACCGTCAAAATCATAGGTCTCAAAATCCTTTACCCGGAAATCACCGGTTGTCAGAGTTCCTGTTTTATCAAAGACTACGGTTTTGATACGGGCCAGTTTTTCTATGGTGTCACCTCCTTTGAGCAGTACGCCGGCTTTTGCTCCTTTTCCTACGCCAACCATAACGGCAGTGGGTGTAGCAAGTCCCATAGCACAGGGACAACTGATCACCAGTACGGCTACAGAGGCCATGATGGAGTCCTGCAGGCTGATATCAAAGGCCAGCCAGGAAAGCAGGAAGGTGAGCAGGGAGATCGAAACGACTACCGGTACAAAGATGGAAGAGACCTTGTCTCCCAGTTTCTGGATACCGGGCTTTTTTCCTTGCGCATCTTTTACCAACTGGATGATTTTGGAAAGGGTGCTGTTTTTTCCGGCTTTGCTGACTTTTACACGCATGGATCCGGATAGCAGGATGCTGCCGGAGATCACCTGGCTTTCTTTTTCTTTGAATACGGGAGTGCTTTCGCCGCTAATCAGCGATTCGTCAACTTCTCCGTCGCCATCCTCCACTACTCCGTCAGCCACGATCTGATCCCCGCTATTCACCTGGATCAGGTCTTCAGGTTGCAGTTTGTCGGCATCCACAAGTTCGGTGGTGGTTTCTCCGTTGAGATTTTTTTTGATGAGCCGGGCTTTTTCTTTGCTCATGCTCACCAGTTGCTGAAGAGAACGGGTGGTTTGTTTTACGGACCTTTCCTCAATCCAGTTGCCCATCAGCACCAGAGTAATGATGGTGGCAGAAGTTTCATAAAACAGGTATTGATGCGCTTCGTGCTGACCGTAATACATCAGCGTTCCGGTTAGGCTGTATGCAAAGGCCGCCATAGAGCCGATAAAGATCAGTACATCCATGTTGGCCGTTCCGTTCCGGACGGATCCCCAGGCACTTTTACCGAAATAGGTTATTCCGTAATAGAGAGGGGGGAGGCTTAATACAAGCTGAAAGACCGGGTTGTTCAATAATGCCACACCGGGCAGGAACATATGCAGCAGAAGGGGAAGCGTAAAAGCAGCCGAAATGATGAGTTTTTTTTCCAGGGAACTAAGCCCTTTGGATTCGTTCTCTTTTTCGGAAGTCGGTTTATCCGTTACTACGGTATATCCAAGGCGCTGTATACCTTCTTTCAGGTCTTCGTAGGAGGTCTTTGCCGTATTTCTGAAGCGGACTTCCTTGGTGGCGAAATTCACGCTGATGTCTTCGCCCCCGATCCGGCTCAGGTATTTCTCTACCGAAAGCGCACAATTTGTACAGGTCATGCCCTCAACTTCGAGTTCTGTGATTTCAGGAGTGCTCATGTTAATTTGTTGAGCACAAATTTCATGCATTTGATCCATATACCCGATTTGTTGTCGCGACCCCGGAATTTTTGTCACACCGGAAAATTTCTTTTGGATTAAATCCGACCGCCACTATCTTTGTGGCCCCAAAAAATGGTGGTTGTAGCTCAGGTGGTTAGAGCATCAGATTGTGGTTCTGAGGGCCGTGGGTTCGAGTCCCATCATCCACCCAGGTAAGTCCGGTTTGCGCCGGACTTTTTTTTTACCCTATGCGCAGCAAAACGACACAAAACCCCCTGTTGGCTCCTGCTTTTCTCAGGCTGTGCGGCTGCAACCTGCTTTTCTTTTCCAGCTTTAACATGATCATTCCGGAATTACCGGATTACCTTAAGGCGTTGGGCGGGGAAGCTTATATCGGGTATATCATCTCATTATTTACCATTACCGCTCTTATCTCGCGTCCTTTCAGTGGAAAGTTTGCAGACCGCATCGGCCGGGTGCCGGTAATGGTGATCGGGGCAGTGGTAAGTGCTGCCTGTGGCATACTGTACCTGTTTACGGGAGGAGTACTCGCATTTTTGGCGCTCCGCTTGTTTCACGGCTTTTCCACCGGGTTTACCCCAACCGGAAGCTCAGCTTATGTAGCCGACCTGATTCCCCAGGGAAAAAGGGGAGAGGCCATGGGGATGCTGAGCCTTGCCGGTTCGGTGGGTATGGCGGCGGGACCGGCATTGGGAAGCTGGCTGGTGCTCACCTTTGGATATCAGGCGCTGTTTCTAAGTGCTTCCGCCCTTGGCTTCGTGGCGGTGTTATGGATGATAGGCATGCGCGAAACCCTCGCTGTCCGGGAACGGTTTTCCCTGTCTTTGTTACGGGTGCGCTTTCATGAATTTTATGAGCCAAGAGTTTTGTTGCCCGCCCTGGTATTAATGCTGGCCGTGCTGAGCTTCGGCACCTTACTTACCCTCATACCCGATAAATGCAAAATGCTTGGGCTGGAAAACAAGGGAGTCTTTTTCAGTGTCTTTACGGCGGCATCGGTATTGGTGCGCTTTTCTTCCGGCAGAGTATCCGACCGCATTGGGCGGGAAAAGGTACTGTTGGCAAGCACTTTTTTGTTGGCAACAGCCATGATCGTACTGGCTTTTGCCTCAAGCATACCCATGTTGCTGACCGGTGCCGTGCTGTTCGGACTGGGAAACGGGATCAATTCCCCAACGATCATGGCCTGGGCAGTAGACCGCAGTGTAGACGGTCATGTGGGGCGCGCCATGGCAACGGTTTATATGGCCCTGGAGATTGGGATTGGGGCAGGTGCCTGGTTGTCGGGGACCCTATACGCCGCGTCCTCTTTGGCTTACCCCTGGATATTCATGACCTGTAGTCTGTTTTGCCTGGTTGCTTTCTCGCTGTTGGTCCGTTCCATAGCAGCAAAACGCGATTAACTGTTTCATACCGTTTGTCCATCCATCCATAAAAAAGAAAAGGCCACCCGTAGGCGGCCTCTTCCCGAAGTATTAAGGAAGCTTGATGTTATTTCACATATACGGTACCCAGCATGGTGATATGTCCCTGGGTAACGGTTACATCGCGGACCTCTTTCTCACCGTATTCCAGTTGTCCGTCGACATTCTGCAGGTATTCAATAGTCAGATCATAAGTCCCGTCAGCCAGTCCGCGGATCATAAATTCACCGTCGACAGCGGCATAAGCAGAGGCCTCAAGTTCACCGTTTCTGGCAATGATCATCGCCTGAGCGCTGCCTTCGAGTTGTCCGCTGATACCGGTGCTGGTATTTTGTACATAGCGGATAACGGGTTGGATGTAGTAGTCGTTACCGTCTTCAACCACGGAGCGCGCTGCGTCAAAATCAAGCAGTACATCGGTTTGCGAACCAACTTCTACCTGTTCGTTAATTTCAATTTCTATGGTATTGGATCCTTTCCACATCAGTTGGAAAGTTCCTTCCGCCTCAGATCCCGGAAGTCCCACGGATGCGAGTGTGGTAAGATTGACTTCCTGGGCAAATTCAAGGCGGAGGCGGCTATAGGTTCCGGCTCTCAATTGATTGGATGAGGCAATTTCAATGGATTGACCGTTGTTCAATTCCAGTACATCAAATTGTTGCGCCCGGTTTTCCAGTTGCACCCAGCCCTGGCCTTCGAGATAGACTTCGGCTTTATTGATCCGGACATTAAGGGCATTGTAATTAGCCGGGGCATCGGTCATGCTGACCTTCATGGTTCCCTGATCTGTTGTTTGCTCAGCCATGTCGTTGTTTTTTTCACAGGCTCCGAAGAGTAATCCGAAACCCGCTATGATTGAGATTAAGCTTTTCGTTTTCATAATTGATAGGATTTAGGTTAAACAATGTCTTTCAGGTCACTTATGCCGTAAGTAATTCCATCCCTATTCCAAATTGTCTCGAGTAGTATGGAATCCCTTGCCAGCATTGAGATAGGAAGGAAATACCCATTTCCCATGCCAGTCCGGAATTCTATCATAGCGAAAAAATACTCTCTCATTTTGATAGAAACCAGGGGGGTTATCCGACGTATGGAAAGGAATACTGTATAACCCGCTTGGGACTGTTTAACTTAGCGGGTATGAAAAGGCTCCTTTTGGCTTTTATTCTGATACAAAGCCTGGCGGTTTCCGCTCAATCCGAACTGTCTCCTTCTGCCCGGATATTCCGGCAGGAACTTCAGTCTTACCTGGGGCAGGTGGCCAACAAGAAGGGAATTATTCTCCCCAGTGAATTTATCGTACGCTATGATCTTATACCGGCAAACGGCGGTTACCAGGTTGGTGTTTTGGCGCAGGTGCAACCCGATTTCGACCGGGAGTTACTGAAAAACCTGGGCATACGCATAGGCAGTGATCTGGGGAGTCTGCTCACGCTGAGGGTTCCGTTGAATGCTTTTGAGGCACTTATTCAACTCAACGGTATCCGATACCTGGAGGCAGGTTCGCACCTGGAGCCGGAGCTGGAAAGAACCCGGCACAGTCTGCGTGTCGACAGTGTTTATATGGGACTTGGCGACTTGTCCATGCCGTATACCGGCAAAGGAGTGATTGTGGCGATTATCGACTGGGGATTTGATTATACCCATCCCATGTTCTACGATACCACAATGAGTGAGTACCGGGTAAGCCGTGCCTGGGACCAGAATAAAAACAGCGGTCCGGCACCGGAGAAATTCGGGTTTGGTACTGAGTACGTGGGTATGGATGAACTGCTGGCAGCAGGTGACGATACCCTGTATGTATTCGGCCCCGGCTCTCACGGAACCCATGTCGGGGGTATTGCAGGCGGGGGAGGAGCCGGAACCCGGTTCCGCGGGATTGCTCCGGAAGCCGAGCTGATCTTTATCTCATTGAAACGCGATGATCCTTCATTTATAGATGCCATCAAGTATGTGGCAGATTATGCCGAAGCAGTAAACAAACCCTTTGTGGTCAATATGAGTTTCGGGAATCACAGCGGCCCTCACGACGGAAGCACCCTGCGAAATCTGGCTCTTGATGTATTGTCCGGCAAGGGGGCGGTATTTGTCTCTTCCGCCGGAAACAACGGGGGAGAGTTTTTTCATATCCTTCATGACTTCTCCGGTGGAGATACCATCCATACGGAAGTAAAAAAAGCGGCAGGACTTGCCGGTTATTATGGCGAGACGGTAAATATCTGGGCGGAACCCGATGCCTCCTTTTCGGTACGCCTGCAACTGGCCGACCCGATAAATAATACAGTGTTTTACAGCAGTAACTGGTTTTCTACCACAGAATACCTCAATCGATACGATACCCTGTATACCGATGCCGATGATACGCTGGTGCTGCGTATTACCAGTGAAGACCGCAATTTTCTGAATAAGAAACCCAACCTGCTGTTCGAATGCCGCAGCACCGGAAATTCCAAGATCATGCTCTCTGTTACCGGCAGCGGAGCAACCCACCTGTGGCATATTGCTCAGTTGGATAACCGCGTGACAAACTGGGGACAGAGTTTTCTGGCCAGTTTTCCGGGGGCCGTGGGAGGTGATGCCCACTATTCCGTAGGGGGTCCTCCGGCGGTAAGCAAAGAGGTGATTACCGTGGCAGCTTATCAGGGAGAAGCGACACTGCCCAACGGACAGGAAACGCTGGGAGATATTACTTCCTTCTCCAGCTGGGGCCCTACAACCGATGAACGGGTGAAACCGGATATTGCCGGTCCCGGACAAAACGTGGTTTCTTCCGTCAATTCATTTGATCCGGCTCCGGGTACCCCAACGGAATCGGTGACTTTCCAGGGAAAACAGTATGATTTTGTACCCTATTCCGGAACGAGCATGAGCGGACCTGCGGTTGCAGGTGTTATCGCTTTGATGCTGCAGGCTAACCCGGATCTAACCGCAAGGGAAGTCAAAGAAATATTGCGGATTACCGCTCGTCTGGATAAGAATACCGGCGATATTGGTCCTGACGGGGACCTGCGTTGGGGCTGGGGAAAAGCGAATGCCTATGCGGCTGTTCGTCTGGCTGAGATAAAACTGGGAACAGCAGCGTTGAATCCTGTAGCACCGTTTGAATATTACCCGAATCCTGCACAGGGCAAGGTTCAGGTATTGAGCGATTCTCCGGTAAAGTTGAAGGTGAGAAGTTTGGATGGAAAGCTGCTGTATTCCTTTAATTTGGATGCGGGAGAACAGGTAATTGACCTTGAAGGACTTTCCGAAGGGATGTATTTCCTGGAATGGAATTCCGGGGATCAGGCAGGGATTTGTTCCCTGATGATTGCCGGAAGACCTTAGTCGCTTGCGGGTTTCCGCCAATTTGACTATATTGTCTGTCCATGACAGATATTAGCGAATGGATACGATTTCGCCACGACCTGCATACCCATCCGGAGCTATCGGGTAAGGAATATCAAACAGCCATCAAAATTACCGAAGCGCTTGATAAGCTTGGAAATTTGCAGGTACACCCTATCGGCGGCACCGGGGTATTAGCCACTCTGAAAATGAAGGAGGGCGGACCGGTAATTCTGCTTCGTGCCGATACGGATGCCTTACCTATTCTTGAGGCAGAAGGAGCCGACCCGAGGTCGGAGACCGATGGGGTGGCGCATTTATGCGGGCATGACGGCCATACCAGTACCTTACTGGCTACGGCAGAAAAGCTGCTGAAAAACCCGCCTTCACGCGGAACCATACACCTGTTGTTTCAGCCATCGGAAGAAAACGGACATGGTGCCGCCGCGGTTCTGGCGGATAAGGTGAAGATTGACCCGGCTCCCGATTATGTTTTTGCCTGGCATAACCTACCAGGTTACCCGCTTGGACAGGTAGTGAGCAAGGAAGGGAGTTTTACCGCCGCTGCCAACAGTATCCGCGTTTATTTCAAAGGAAAAACAAGCCACGCCGCCGAACCCGAGCATGGGATCAATCCGGCGGATGCCATGGCGGAACTGATCCGCTGCTATGCAGGACTCGTAAAACCGGATATGAGCGATCCTCATTTCCGGCTCATGACCCCTGTATATGCAACCATGGGGGAAAAGTCATACGGGGTATCTGCTGGCTATGGAGAGCTGCACTATACCCTGCGTACCTGGAATAATCAGGAAATGGATCTCCTTATGAAGGAGTCGGTGGAATGTGCGGAAGAGGTCGGGAAGAAATTCGGGATTGAGATCAGTCACGATTTCACCGAACGGTTTTACGCCAACCAGAACCACAGTGATTGTGTGCATTTCATCAATAAAGCAGCAAAAGCTTTGGGGATTGATCAGGTGAAACGGCCTATGCCTTTTAAATGGGGAGAGGATTTCGGTTTGTTTACGGAGAAATTCCCCGGGGCCATGTTCGGGATCGGTTCCGGAGAAGATAGTCCCGCACTCCATAACCCCGACTTCCAGTTTCCGGATGAGTTAATTGCAACCGGTTCCGATATGATGTTCCGCATTTGTCAGGAGGTTATGGATGCATAGCAGCAGTCAGATTGAGATCGACGAAACTGCATTCAGAAAAAATCTGGCATTCTTCCGACGTTTTTTTGGCAAAGGACCTCGTATATCCTCCGTGATCAAAGGGAATGCCTATGGTCACGGGATAGAAGTTTTTGCCCCTATGGCGGTGGCTAACGGTATCGATCATTTCAGTGTTTTCAGTGCCGATGAAGCGTGGCGGCTTTTTCACTGTCTGGAAGAGCCCGTGGAGATCATGATTATGGGCTATATAGATAATGCGGCCATGGAATGGGTGATCTGGAATGAATTGCAGTTTTGGGTTTATGAGGTAAGTATCCTGGAACAGGCCATTGCCCATGCGAAACAGCTCGGCAAAAAAGCCCTGATCCACCTGGAGCTGGAGACCGGCATGCACCGCACCGGGCTGGAAGAAAAAGACTGGCCCAAAGTAACCCAACTGATTCGGGAACACCGGGAAGAGGTGGAAGTAATGGGCGTCTGTACACATTTTGCCGGGGCCGAAAGCATTAGCAACTACCTGCGTATCCGCGACCAGAAAAAGGTATACCGTCGGGGATTGGCCTATTTCCGGGAGCAGGGCATTCAGTACCATCTGCGCCATGCCTGCTGTTCAGCAGCGGCCATCCGGTACCCGGAAATGCGTTATGACCTGATCCGTCTTGGAATCCTTCAGTATGGATTTTGGCCGAGCAGGGAAATTTTCATTGAATTCCTAAAAGAGCGCAAGCGCAAGGAATCGCCCATCCACCGTTTGATGAGCTGGAAGAGTTACGTGATGAGCATCAAGAATGTGGAACCCGGTGAATTTATCGGTTACGGTACGTCTTACCTGGCAGGTATTCCCACACGTATCGCCATTGTTCCGGTGGGGTATTCCGGAGGGTTTCTGCGTTCGCTCAGTAACCTGGGGCGTATGCTGGTTCGCGGACACCGGGTGGCGGTAATCGGAAATGTAAACATGAATAGCCTGGCTATTGACATTACCGAAGTGCCAGAGGTGGAAATCGGGGATGAAGTAGTGATCATTGGTCACCAGGGTGACCTGGAGATTTCCGTGGCTTCCTTTACAGAACTCAGCAGACAGCTCAACTACGAAGCGCTGAGCCGTCTGCCGGAACGGATTGACCGGAAGGTCGTGGAATAAAAATCAAACTTCTTTATCGGCTTACGATCAACTCCGATACCAGGTGATCGGCATTTCCGAGCTTCTTCATGACCAGCAAAACATAGCGGATATCCACCCCGATGGAACGGCTGTATTCCTCGTTCCAGGCAAAATCGTTAATGGTGGCGGTATAGGCCCGGTCAAAATTCACCCCGACGAGATTTCCATGCGCATCAAGAATTGGAGACCCTGAGTTGCCCCCGGTGGTGTCCAGGTTATACAGGAAGCAAACAACGGACATGGGGTCTTCGGTTCCCAGCAAAGTCTGCAGATAGTCTTCCAGGAAATAATCACCTTCCGAGGAAGCCTTTTGCAGGATGCCTTTGATATGGGTGAAGGGTTCGTGGTATTCCGCATCAACCGGGTAATAGCCGCGGATATAGCCATAGGTGAAGCGCAGGGTACTGTTGGCATCGGGCAGGAAGTTCGACTGCTTGTACATTTGCCGAACCTGAACCATCTGCGGCAGCAGAATGCTGAGCTCGTCTTGGCGGGCCTTTTCTGCAAGCTGGTAGGCTTTCAGTTGTTCCCATAGTCCGCTGGCAATCTGGATGAAAGGATCATCGAGCTTCATCAGTTTCTCCGGTTTTTCTTCCATCATCTTCAACACTTCGGCGCGATTGGTGAATACCGATTTTTCCCAGGCTTCGTCTACGAACTTGTTTATACTTTCTTCCGGGGCCTTAGCCGATGCAAAGAGTTCCAGCACTGCTGGTCGCTGGTCTTCGGGAAGACGAACGCCATCCATAAGCAAGGCTTTAATGATTTTTTTCTCCAGTTCCGGATGAGCAATGCCATAGGATCGGGCAAAATTTCCGGCATTGGACTTAAGCTTTTCCAGGAATTCGTTTTTAGCTCCTTTTTCACTGTTTTTCCAGGTGTCCTGGGCATCACCCACATAACCGGCCGCATACATTAGCCCGCTACTACCGAAGACCTGTCCGAGCCAGAGGTCGCGGGAAGCCGTTTTCAGTTTTTCCGTATAGATGCGATCGATTTCCGGGAAGAGCTTTCCGTACTGAGCGTTAAGTTTGGGGTCAGCAGCAATCATCATCTGCATTTCCTCGTCTTCGTGCTTACGTTGCTGTACGATATCCGTACGCTGTAGTCCCTGCATCTTGCCTTTGAAATTTTTGGCTGTATTGGCCAGGCGTTTGATGCGGGATGCGAAAGCAATCTCCAGTTCTTTATCCCCTTTACCCAATTCTTCCATTTGCCGGATCTGGTAATCGAACCAGCGTGAGATATAAGGCAGCAGGTAGTCCTGTTGGTATGTCAGGAACTGAGACGGCTGATTGCGGTAGGTTCGGCCAGGGTATCCCAGGATAAATACAAAGTCGTTCTCTTTGACTCCGGCAGGGTTAATCGGAAGGTAGCGTTTGGGAGTATAGGGGATATTGTCTTCGCTGTATTCCGCCGGTTGCCCGTCTTTGCCTACATAAGCACGCATGAATGAGAAGTCGCCGGTATGACGGGGCCATACCCAGTTATCGCTTTCTCCGCCGAATTCCCCCACCGAGCGCGGTGGAACGTATACCAGTCGGATATCATTCAGTTCACGGTAACGGAACAGGGTATAGCTTTGTCCCTGAAGCATTTCAGAGACCTCGATCAGCAGTTCGGGATGTTGTTCTTTTTCTTCCTTTTCCAATGCTTCGATATTGGCGGCTATCTTCTCCATCCTGCCTGCAGGGTCATCCGGAGAGGTTCCTTTCAATACTTCGGCGCTTACATCCCGGTAGGATTCGGTAATACGTGCTTTGATAGAGGTGCGGATCTCCAGTTCTCTGTTTTTGGCTATAAAACCGTTGGTCAGGTAATCGTGTTCCGGGTCGGAGGCAGCAGCTACTGCTGAAAATGCGCAGTGGTGGTTGGTGATGATAAGTCCTTTGTCGGAAACAAAAGAGCCCGTACATCCGCCAACGCGTACCAGGGCTTGCACCAGACTGGTTCCGTTAGGGTTGTAGATCTGTTCGATCGGGATCATGAGCCCGGCTTTTTTCAGATCGATACGGTCCAGCTCGCTGAGCGGGAACATGCCTTCTTCTTTCGGGGCAAAAGCCGTGAATACGAATAAGAGGGCAAGCGATAGTCCTGTTTTTTTAATCATTTTCCTTGGTTTCATTTTGTATGAAGCGCATAAGCTCCAAAGCTTTGGTGTTTTTGTATTCCCGGAATTCGCAACGACTGGCCCAGCGCAGCCCTTTGGCGGCATTGCTGATCCATAGCTCGTCGGCCATATCCAGTTCTTCCGGTTTCAGTGCCGTTTCTTTTACCTCCATCCCGAATTGGGGAATGAGGGCAAGCAGGTGTTTCCGCATAACACCGGTGATGCATGACTCTTCTGCTGCCGGAGTCAGAACCGTATTCTCTTTCACCAGCCAGAGGTTTCCCGAACTGCTTTCACAAAGACGGTCGCGGTCATTGAAGAGGATCATTTCGTCGAGCCCTTCGTTTCGGGCTTTTCGGGAGGCCATCACGTACAACAGCGACTGACCCGATTTGAAAAAGCTGAAAGGTGAATCGCATTTGCGAACCTCCTTGTACAGCCCGATGTTCAATCCCTCCCCCTGATATTCATAGGGTTTATCCACTTCTTCCGATACCTCGATAAGGTAAGAACAACGGTCGGAGGGGGGGAGGTAACCGGCGCTTTCCTCTTCCCGGAAAAGCAACAGACGCACCCTGGCATTGCTGATCTTGTTTTCTTTTACCGTTTTGATGATCTCGTAACGGAAAAAATCTTCTGTCCACCAGGGGGAAAATACAAAGCCCATGCTTGCGGCAGACTGCAGCAGGCGTGCAAAGTGGAGGTCCCAGAGCAATACCCGGTTGTAGTAACGGATACTTTCAAATACGGAGTCTCCATACAGGAAAGCCCTGTTGCGGGTAGAGATCAGTTTACCCGCCGAATAGAAAGTGCCATTCAGATTGACTGTACGCTCCCGTTTCATGCAAGGGCCAAATATAAGGAAGCCTGTGCTTTATGGGAAATGTATGGAATGGAACCCGTGAAGCTTTTTGACCTGATAAAAATCAGGATTTGATTTGATCTTCATCATAGTAATGCGGCAACATGCCGTTTTATTTTTGATTCGGAATCTTGGAAGCCAGGATCAATGCAGCGTATACGAACTGAGCAAGCCAAGAAGGAACAGGAGATTCTAATGCAAAGAAAAAAGCAACAATAAATCCATAACCTAACAGAACCCTTAAAACCGAAAAATTATGTCACTCATCAAATGGAAAGAAAACAGCATGCTCCCGAACCTGGATAATCTTTGGGACGAATTCTTCAACCGCGACTTTTTCAAGCAAAGTATGCAGCTGGGTAAGAGTATTCCGGCGGCCAACATGACCGAAACCGAGAACGGATATCATATTGAACTTGCTGCTCCCGGTTTCAAAAAAGACGATTTCAAAATTGAGATAGATAACGGTGCTATCACCGTGTCATCCGAGAAGAAAGAGGAAAAGGAGGAGAAAGAAGGAGAGAAGGTAACACGCAAAGAGTTTAGTTATGCTTCCTTCAAACGGAGCTTCCAGATGCCCGAAAATGTGAAGGAAGACAGCATTTCTGCCGAATACAAAGACGGCCTGCTTAAGTTGGATCTGCAAAAGGCACAACCGGCAAAACCTAAGGACAAAAAAACAGTAACCGTTAAATAAAGCGAACCTGATAAAAGCATGGGCCACAGGTTCATGCTTTTTGTTTTATATTCAGGCTATAAACGAAAATTTATGGGAGACAGGAAATATCCGTCGGGAAACCAAAGCGGCAATGCCGTGTATGGAATGGGCTTTATCGGCGCAGTAATCTACTTTATTTCAACGGCCACCGGTTTTTGGATGGGGGTATTGGGCGTTTTGAAAGCGATTGTCTGGCCGGCATTTATCGTGTACAAAGCGTTTGAGTACTTCGGCGGATAGCCTTAATCGGCTAACGGATAAGAAAACAGACAAGAACAGTCTTCCGATCGACAAAACCCGATACGAAGCAGATGGTTTTGCCGTTATGGCTCCGTATGCATAAAATATTCTCCACAATGGCCGTCGTTGTCATGCTGACAGGGGCGGTTCAGGCACAATCGGAAGCAGTTTGGCGTTGGTCAGGTTTCGGGGTAGGAACAGGGTTGCAGTACAGCAAACCATCCTACTCTCCCTCCATTACCGAATGGAAGCAAGCGCTCCCCCAGTCTGCACTTCTTCAACGGAATTTCGAAGGTTTTACCCATTCGATTTCCAACACCACTTACGGCAATTCCGGGTTTTACTGGAATACTTCATTCTATCGCCAAAACAAAAAAAGCGGGGAATTTGACGGGAAAAGAGAGCTGCGGTTCGGAATGAACCTGTACAGCCTTCAGTCGAATGCCTCCTTCTTCTACCGGAACGACCGTACCCGTTTGGATACTCTGAGCAACGGCGAATACCTGGACAGTGTTACCTACAAAGGACTTCAGCTTTATAATGAGGCCCAGTACCTGAATTTTGATGCTGCGCTAATTTTCCGCAGCCCGGGTGAAAGTCGTTTTAAGCTGTATGCCGGTGCCGGATTACAGATGGGAATGAGCGTTAACAACCGCTCGGAGTTGTTGTACCGGGAAGGGGGGGCGTATGAAATTTCTTATGGAAATATTTCCCGTCGCTCCGAGTCGGAGGAAAGCCGTTTTGAAAGGGAGCAGTGGAAGCAGGCTGTGAGCATAAGTGCTTCCGTGTACATGCCTTTGGGGATTGAGTGGCAAATGGGAAAGCGAAGGGAGTTTTTCCGCCCCCTGTTTCTTACGGCAGAGTTGCGCCCCATGATGCAGATAACCGGATCGGATGATTTCGGTGCCGAAGTGAGCAGTGCTCTGACGGGGATGATGGGGGTGAGGTATCGGTTTGTGAATTAAGGAATAAACATCCCGGCAATTGCGCCTGTCAGCAGGCAGGCCAAGGTACCACCGATCAGTGCCCTGACGCCCAGGGAAGAAAGCAATGCGCGTTTTTCCGGCACCAGGGCACCGATCCCCCCGATCTGTATACCGATAGAGGCAAAGTTACTGAAGCCGCAGAGCACATAGGTTGCGATAATGATGGAACGTTCCGAAGCAAATGCCCCGCTATTTTTCAGGTCGCCAAGGGTAACGTACGCATAGAATTCGTTCAGGATGGTTTTCTCCCCGATCAGCTGTCCCACCAGAATGGCATCGTTCCAGTCCACACCCACCAGCCAGGCGAGGGGTGCACCGAGGTAACCCACGATAAACTGGAAGCTCAGGCATTCGTAAAGCGTGTTCCTGGCAATGAAATCATTTAGTCCGGTCCAGCTTCCCACCCATTCCAGGATGCCATTGCCCAGGTAGATCATGGCAGTAAAGACGAGCAACATGGCTCCGACATTGACTGCCAGTTTCAGTCCGTCGCTGGTTCCGTTGGAAATGGCTTCCAGCACATTACTTCCCAGCTTTTCGTCGCTGACTTTCAGCTGTTCATTGCGGTGTTCTTTTTCCGGGATCAGCAGTTTGGCAAAAATCAGGGCTGCCGGAGCGGAGAGTACAGATGCGGTGATAAGGTGTTTGGCAAAGGCTTGTTGTTGTGCGGGGTCGCTTCCTCCCAGAAAGCCGATATAACTGGCCAGAACGCCTCCGGCAATGGTAGCCATTCCGCCCGTCATCAGGGCCATGATCTCCGAACGTGTCATACGGTCGAGATAGGGGCGGATCAACAGCGGAGCTTCCGTTTGCCCGAGGAAGATATTTCCCGCAGCGGCCAGGCTTTCCGCACCGCTCAGCTTCATGGTGTATTTCATGATCCAGGCAAACACATAGACTACCTTTTGCAGAATACGGAGGTAATAAAGTAATGCGGTAAGTGCCGAGAAGAAGATAATGGTGGGAAGTACGTTGAAGGCAAAGTTTACGAGGGCCGAGTCTACTTCCCCATCGGTGAACGAGCGGAAGAGAAAATCGGTTCCGAATCGGGTATAACCGATTACGGCAACAAATCCCCGACTAAGGAGATCGAAGGCTTTTTCCACCTGCGGACTGGCGAACAGGGCGCCGGCAATAATTAGTTGAAGCAACAGTCCACCTCCCACGGCCCGCCAGGAAATGCGTTTACGGTTTTCCGAGAGCCCGTAGGCGATCGCCAGCAGCACGGTCATGCCCAGTAAGCCTCTTAGTATGGACTCCGCTGCCGGCATGCAGGTTTATTTTCTTCGGTTGATTTCGTCGCGAAGCATAGCGGCCCGTGCATAGTCTTCGATGCGAAGGGCTTTCTCCAGGTGATCCTCCAATTCCGGGAGAGTCATGTTATGATAATCATCGTCGCTTTTAGGTCCCGGGCTTCCCGGTGAATGCGGTTGGTCGGCTCTGACAGCTTCCTGCTCTTCTTCCTGGTCTTCAATACGGATTCCGGCTTCATTCATGATGGTCGGGAGGGTATAGATCGGGCACTTGAAGCGTACGGCCAATGCAATTGCATCGGAGGTACGGGCATCGATCTCATAGGTATTCCCGTTCTGCCGGCAAAGGATCTTACTGTAAAAGACCCCTTCCTGCAGGTTATGAATAACCGCTTCGAGTACTTCTATGGAAAAGGTCTTGCAGAAGGAAACGAACAGGTCGTGTGTCATCGGACGAAAGGGAACGATCTTCTCGATTTCGATGGCGATTGCCTGGGCCTCAAAACTCCCGATAATGATCGGAAGTTTGCGTTCACCGTTCTCTTCCCCGAGGATCAGGGTGTAAGAGCCATGTGTTTGACCCGAGGTGAGACCTACGATATCGAGACGGATCTTTTCCATCGTGCTATCAGGCAGAGGCGGATTTCAGGGCTTTGGCAGCTTCAATCAGTTTGGGCAATACCTCAAAGGCATCTCCCACGATCCCGTAATCAGCAACTTTGAAAAAAGGAGCTTCGGGATCTTTGTTGATGGCTACAATCACTTTGCTTGAGCTAACTCCGGCAAGGTGCTGGATAGCCCCGGAAATTCCTACTGCAATATACAGGTTAGGTTTGATGGTTATACCTGTTTGACCTACGTGTTCTTCATGCGGACGCCAATGCATATCGCTTACCGGCTTGGAACAGGCCGTGGCAGCTCCCAGTTCGGAAGCAAGTTCTTCGATCAGTCCCCAGTTCTCAGGCCCTTTCATACCACGTCCTCCGGAAACTACCAGTTCGGCTTCGGTAAGGGGAATCTTGCCTTTAACCTTGTCAACCGATACGGAATTTACGCGGAAAGCATTTTGCGAAATATCGGCGCCAAAGGTCTCCACCGGAGCTTCGGATCCGCTTTCTTCCAGAGTAAAGGTGTTCGGTGTAATGGAGAGCACCTTGGTTTCGGCGGTAAGGTTAACGTCGGCGAAGGCCTTTCCGGAGAATACCCCGCGACGTACCACAAACCCGTTTGTCGTATCGGGAACACTCACTACTCCGCTCGCTACGGAAGCTTTAAGCTTCACAGCAAGGGCTGGAGCAATGGATTTTCCCATGTAGTTATTGGAAACCACGATCACTTTGGCTCCCAGGCTATTGGCTGCTGCTACCAGAGCCTCGGCCATGGCAGCAGGGCGATCGTCGCTCAGCGCAACGCTCAATACTTTATTCGCTCCGTATTTTCCCAGAGCGGCGAGATCTTCTGAGGAAGGCAGATTTTGAGCCGCACAGAGTACAACGGCATCACCGCCTGTTTTGGCAGCCACTTGTTTTCCATAACTAACGGCTTCGAAGGCGGCTTTTTTGAATTTTCCTTCTGCAGATTCGGCAAATATCAGAACAGACATGCTTCTTGTTTTAATTCGCTGTGTTTAAATTACTTTGGCTTCGTTGTGCAATACCCGGATGAGTTCCGCTGCGTTTTCCGCATCGATCAGTTTAACGGCTCCTTTTGCAGGAGGCAACTCATACGACTGTGTTTCGGCCAGGGCAGGGGCACCGCTTGCGGCAATGACCTGAAGGGGCTTGGTACGGGCAGCCATGATTCCGCGCATATTGGGGATACGAGGCTCCGTCAGTTCCTTTTGGGCGCTCATCACCACGGGCAACTCAACCTTCACATTTTCTTTACCGCCATCGATATCACGCAGCGCAGTAGCTTCGGTACCGTTGATTTCCAGTTGTGAAACCACATTTACATAGGGGTAAGAGAGGGCCTCTGCAATCAATCCGCCAACCAGTCCGCCGTTGTAGTCAATAGACTCGCGTCCGGTAAGGATCAGGTCATAGCCCTGTGACGCCGCATATTGGGCAATCTCAGCAGCTACCAGGGTGGCATCAGTGGGATCAGCATCAATCCGAACGGCATCATGTGCACCGATGGCCAACGCCTTTCGGATACTGGCTTCGGAATCGGCACGACCGACATGGATCACGGTGACGGTACCTCCTTGTGCTTCGGTAATTTCCAGCGCACGGGTCAGCGATAGCTCGTCGTAAGGATTGATGATGTACTGCACACCGGCAGTGTTGAACTTGGTGTTATTATCGGTAAAACTTACTTTCGTCGTGGTGTCCGGAACGACACTCATGCATACCAAAATCTTCATGTAAGGTCTAGTCTTTTAAAAGGCTGAACAGGAGCGCAAAGGTAGGGCATTCCATTCACAATTAAAATGGCGAAATCAAGGCTGGAACAAGTCATTGACTTATTGAAGGATGAGCCTCAGGATGCTTTCCTGAATCATGCTTTGGCTATGGAATATATTGCTGCGGGGAACGATGCATTGGCAACGGAGATCATGCAGAAAGTACTGCGCCTGCACCCGGATCATACCGGAACCTATTACCATCTCGGACATGCCCTGCTCCGGCAGGGTAACAGGGAGGAGGCGCTGCAGGTATGGACCGATGGGATTGCCCGTTGCAAAGCCTTGAAGAAACAACACCACCTTGCCGAGCTGCAAAGCGCCTACAATGAGCTCTTGTATGAAGATGACTAAAAAAATGTACACTTTGACTGTCCTTTGGAACGGAATTTGGCGACACTGAAAAAAACACTACAGATATGCAATCAACCGTACTTTACTCAGCCCTTCTCGCTGCAACCCTTACCCTGGGAGCTTGCAGCCAACGTCAGGTAACCCGGATCAACCCGGATGAACAAACCGATCTAAGTGGTCGCTGGAACGATGCCGATAACAATATCGTTGCAGAGGACATGATCGCTCAATCCATCGATAAAAGCTGGAGAACCGAGTTTGAAAAGATTAAGGGCAAAAAACCCACGGTAATAGTTGGCCGCATTAAAAACAACACCTCCGAATTTATCGATCCCATAGCCATTGTCAAATCCATTGAGATGGCATACGTGAATTCCGGCAAAGTAAGGGTAGTAGCCACTGCCGATGAACGTAAACAACTGCGTGAGGAAAGGGAAGACCAACAGATCTTTGCCAGTGAAGAAACCCAGAAAAAATGGGGCAAGGAAAAGGGAGCCGACTTTCTGCTGACCGGAGTGCTCTATTCGGTTACCGATCAATACAAACAGGAAAAAGTGGTTGCCTATCAGGTGGATTTCGAACTGCTTGACCTGGAAACCAATGAGAAGGTCTGGATGGGCCAATCCAAAATCAAAAAGTACATCAAGAACTGATCTCCGTGCGTATGCGGAATAAATACGGCAAGCTCCGGGTACTCCTGGTGCCGGTCCTGTTATTGGCTGCCTCCTGCTCGCAATTGGCATTGAAGCAGGATGAGATCAATCAGGCCCTGTATTCGGGTAATGCACAAAAGGCTTATACCATTCTGAGCCAGGACAGCAGTCGCTGGGAGAAAAAACGCAATGCCCTGCTTTATTACTGGAACAAAGGGGCTGTTGCCTGGATGCTGGGGAAAACGGAAGAAAGTTCCCGGTTGTTTATGACTTCCGACTATTTCCTGGAAGACATGTACCGGAACTATGCAGACATAGCCGTATCCCTCTTTACCAATGATAAGGTAAAGCAATATTCAGGAGAGGATCACGAGCGAATACTCTTTCAATACTACCAGATACTGAACTTTATGCAGCTGGGCAACCTTGAATATGCCCGCGTTCAGGCACGACGCCTGCAACTGGAACTGCAGCGTTTGAATGACCGGTATAAGGACCGGAAGGAATCCTCAATCCGCCGTTTTCAGGAAGATGCCTTTGCCTATGTGCTTATCGGGTTGGTTTTCGAAGCTTCCGATGATCTGGACAATGCATATGTCGGATACAAAAATGCAGTTCGGGTATATACTGAGGATTACACCAAATTCTTCGACATCAACGTGCCTGTGCAGCTTCAACACGACGTGATGCGCCTGGCGGCAAAGCTGGGGAATATTTCAGATCTGGAAATGTATGAGAAACGTTTCGGTTATCGCTATGATCCGGCGTTTCACCAGGGAGGCAATCTGGTGTTCTTCTGGAACAACGGACTTTCTCCCGTAAAAGAAGAAATCAGCATCAATTTTACGATTGTCCGCGGCACCAATGCCGGCTGGGTTACCTTCACAAATAGCCAATATGGGTTGTCCTTTCCGGTTTATGTTGGAAATGACAATACCAAGGACGGCAGTGCCTTCAGTCAGGTGGAGTTTGTTCGGGCAACCTTTCCCAAGTATTTCATACGGGGAGCCTGGTTTCAATCAGCCAGCCTGGAATCCGGGGCTGTACACCGCAACTTCGAACTGGCCGAAGATGTAGGAAAGGTGGCTTACAAAGTATTGGATGATCGCTTTCTGGAAGAAATGGGCAAAACCCTGCTCCGGCTTGCTACCAAAAAGGCTTCGGAATATGCGTTACGGGAAAAAAATCCGGAAGCAGGAGCCGCATTGGGAGTGATCAATTATCTCACCGAACAGGCGGATACCCGTTCCTGGGAATCCCTGCCTCATCAAATCAGCTACTGCCGTATGCAACTTGATCCGGGCATTAGGCAGGTGACGCTGTATGCCAATGCCAAGGGAGGCGTAGTGCACCAGTATCCGTTTACCTTTGATGTCCCCGATCAGGGTTTGTTGTTTCACGGTTTTCATACCTTGCAACCCGGAACAATTCCCCGTTAATGCAATTTCATCCTAAAAACCCGGCATTCCGGGAACGAATCAGAGAAAAACTGGAACGTCAGTTCTTCATGCACCACCTGGGTATGGAACTGATAGCGATAGAAGCAGGTGAGGTAACGGCAGTTGTAAAATCTGCCGAATACCTCAGGCAACAGAACGGGTTTTTACATGGTGGAGTTACGGCAACCTTGTGTGATGTAAGTGCAGGTTTTGCGGCATTTTCACTTGTGGCGGAAGGGGAACTGGTGGTAACCGGAGATCTGCGGGTATCTTATCTGAACCCGGGGAAGGCGGAAAGTTACAAAGCCAGAGGCTGGGTGATCAAGACCGGCAACCTTCTGCATTTTTGCGAAGCAGAGGTGTGGGGAGAAACCCCTGGGAAGGAACCGATTCTGTTGGCTAAGGCCAGCGCGACTATGGTCACCGTGAAAGAGTCGGTATTGGGTGCTGCCTCCGAAAGGGCATAAAAAAAAAGGCCCTATGCAGGGCCTTTTCCGGAATATATTTCCTTATCCGATTATTTTACTACGCTCAGTTTACCGGTTACAACCTGGTCACCTGCTTTGATGGTGTAAACATAGATACCGGAAGAAAGACCGGCTACGTTAGCGGAAGCAATTTGGTTTCCGGCTTCTACGTTGCCACTCAATACGGTTTGAATCTTGTTACCCATCAGGTCAAACAGTTCAACAGTAACATCGGTGTTTTCAGTGGTGGTGAACTCGATATTCACTACATCACTTCCGTTGCTCGGGTTCGGGTATACGGAAGCAGAAGCCTGGTCAATTACAGGCACTGAAACGTTATTGGAAGCAATATGGAAACCGATGTATACATATTCGGTAAATCCGATCCATGCATCGCCAGGGATGAAGTTATCGCCCCAGTTGTTATCAGGATCGTATTTAGTCACCGAACGAACGCCAAGTCCGTGGTTGTAAGAATCTTCTTCAGTCTCTGCCTGATCGGAAGCGATCAGCGGCTGGAATTCGTTCAATTTTTTGTCTGGCTCGGGAGTTTCCCAGTCGGAATCCAATGTATCTCCGGGGCTGTAGTCGAATCCGGGAATATACTTGTAAGCCACGGCGATCAGTCCGTTACGGTTGATAGAAACAGTCTGGGGAAGTTTCAGGCCTGGAGTGGCATATTGAGCCCAGCTGGTATCGGTTTCGGTAAGGAACTCACGCCATTCGAGTTTGGCACCGGCACCTTTTCCGAAAGTACGGTTGTATGCGATCCAGGCTGTTGCTTCAATGATATTTCCATTTCCGTCAACAAGGTTACCCAACAAGATGGCGTCGTCGTAGAATACCTGAATTTCCAAGGTATCTACAGTGCCCGGGATATTGTTGCGGTAACGGAATCCGATTTGAATGGAATCCACGGTATAGGCGTTGTGTTCACTCAGAATCTCTGTGTAATAGAAAGATTTCGGGTCGAACATTTCACCGATATTATGGCGGTTAACTCCGTTAAGGATCAAACCTCCTGCACCGTCGGCATAACGTTGCTTAACGGTGGAGTCAGGAAACATGAAGTTGTTTCCGTAAAAGGTGAAGTCAATGGCTCCACCGGCGCTTACGTCGGCAGCATCAATAAAATTGTACCATTCTTCAACACTACGTTTTCCCTGAACCTGGTTGTTGTTTGGGGTAATCACCTCGCTCAGAGAGGAGGGATCCGTCCCCTGACGGTTGGGGTCAAGTTGAACCGGTGATTGCGCTATAGCTGCGGCTCCGGAACCCACGAGAACTGCGAGTAAAAGTCTCTTTTTCATTTGGATCGTTTAATCAAATTTGCACAAAAATAGGAAGAATCGTTGTAAAGCAAGAATGGATTACCAAATTGTTACCTTTCCCGATTCATGGATAAGACAGTTACACGCGTGCTTCGCTGCGGCAGAATAAAATTTTTTATCCGATATCGCCCTTAAGTGGACGGACAACCAACTCTTCTATAACCGTACCCGGAGAAAGCAGGTAAGCCTGATATACCGCCTCTGCTATTTGCTCTGCCTGAATGAAGCGTTCTTCCGGTAAACCGGAACCACTCCAGGAATCGGTATAAGTGGCTCCGGGAAGCACAGCAGTAACCGGTATACCTTTATCCATAAGTTCAACCCGCAACACCTTATTCATCCCGAGCAGCGCGAATTTAGAGATGCAATAGCTGCCTCCGTTGGGGTACGCCACTATACTTGCCGTTGAGCATAAATTGAAGAGGTGCGGGTGAGCGCTTTCCTGCATAGCGGGGAGGATGGAACGGCTAAGGTGGTAGGCGCTGAACAGGTTGGTGTGCATGACCTGTTCAAAGATGCCGTCTTCTTCCTCACTGATTTTCCCTGGAATAAAAATTCCTGCATTGTTCACCAGCACATCCACCACGTCAAATTCAAAACAAACCTGTTCGGCAAACCATTTTACGGCTTCCTTGTCGGCAACATCACAGGAAATTGCCAAGACTTTTTGTCCCTGTGAACGGGTTTCCAGTTCGTTTTTGAATTGATTGAGTGTTTTGCTGTTACGTGCACAGAAGGCCACATCGAATCCGGCATCGAAAAAACGCGAAACAATTGCCCTGCCTATCCCCCGGCTGGCACCACTCACCACTATATTCGGATTCCTCATCGCTTTGTCTCTCTTTACAGGAGCCGAAGTTAGGAATTAAGCCTTTATATTTACAGCCCATTCAACTATGTTGCTGTTTCAACATTTCGGACGCTACCTCTTATTTCTGAGTAGTATGTTCTCCAAACCGGAAAAGCCCATGATTTATGTGCGGCGTACCTTTTCCGAGATGGTGGAGATCGGTATTAATTCCCTGCCCATCGTGGCGATAATTGCCCTATTCTCGGGAGGGGTATCCACCATACAGACTTCCTATCAGCTGATTGCCAGCTGGATTTCCAAAACCGTTATCGGGTCAATCGTGAGCGATACCGTAATCCTGGAATTTGCTCCGACGATTACCTGTTTGGTACTTGCCGGCAAGGTAGGTTCCAGTATTGCTTCCGAGATCGGTACCATGAAGGTCTCCGAGCAGGTCGATGCACTAGAGGTAATGGGGATCAACAGTATCGGTTACCTGGCGTTGCCCAAAATCATTGCCGGGGTAATTATGGTCCCCCTGCTGATCGTTTGTGCCATGTTCCTTGGAATATGGGGCGGCATTATGGCCGGAAACTTTACCGGTATCCTGCCTTCGGAAATGTTCCTGGAAGGAGCCAGGGCCAGTTTCAAAACCTTCAATGTGGTATTTGCCCTTATTAAGGCAACCTCTTTCGGGTTCCTGATCACCAGCATCTCCTGTTTCCAGGGATACTACACGGAAGGCGGCGCACTGGAAGTGGGTAAATCCTCCACCAATGCCGTGGTTTACAGTTCTGTAATGGTGCTTTTCGCGGATTATGTGATCGCACAATTGTTTTTGTAATGATCGAAGTAAAAAATCTGGACAAGTCATTCGGAGACAAATCGGTTCTCCGTAATATGGATACCACCTTTTATCCCGGGAAGATCAATGTGGTGATCGGGGCGAGTGGCAGCGGGAAGTCCGTGCTTATGAAATGTATGGTAGGGCTGATAGAACCCGATAAGGGGCAGATTCTGTACGATGGAAAGGACTTCCTCAATATCGATTACGACAAAAAAAGAGAGATCCGTAAGGAACTCGGGATGCTCTTTCAGGGCTCTGCGCTGTTCGATTCTTTATCTGTAGAGGAGAATGTCGAGTTCCCGCTTAAGATGTTCTCAGAGATGAAAAAAGAAGAACGCCTGGAGCGTGTGAACTTTTGTCTCAACCGGGTGAAACTCGACAAAGCGAACAAGCTTTATCCGTCTGAACTCTCCGGGGGAATGAAAAAGCGGGTAGGTATTGCCCGGGCTATTGCCCTGAACCCCAAATACCTGTTCTGCGATGAGCCCAATTCAGGTCTTGACCCGGTGACTTCACGCGTAATCGATTCGCTGATCGAAGAGATCACCGAAGAATACAATATCACCACGATTATGAATTCACACGATATGAAAACCCTTTTCGATATCGGCGATTACGTGTCGTTTATCTATAAAGGAGAATTGGAATTTACCGGTGGAATTGAAGACTTCAGGAATAACGATAGCCCGCGTATCGCAGAATTTCTCGGGGCTTCTTATTTTCAGCGTTGAGTAATCAGCAGGTCGCTATCAGCGCTCAGCGTTTCGCCTGCTCCAGCTTTTTTCTAAGAAAGGGTGCTGTAGCCGATTCGCTGACCTTTACCAGGTCTTCCGGCACACCTTCAAACATTACCTGTCCGCCATGAATTCCTCCTCCGGGTCCGAGGTCGATGATCCAGTCGGCACATTTGATCACATCCAGGTTATGTTCGATCACTACCAGGCTATGCCCTTGTTTGAGCAGGGCCTGGAAAGAATTGAGCAACTTGCGTATGTCATGGAAATGCAGGCCTGTGGTAGGTTCATCAAAAATGAATAATACCTTTTCGCTGTTATGACCTTTAACCAGGAACGATGCCAGTTTAATCCGCTGTGCCTCCCCACCGCTGAGTGTGTTCGACGATTGTCCCAGGGTAATATATCCCAGCCCAACGTCAGAGAGAGGTTGTAATTTGTTTTGTACGGCCTGAGCATCGGAAAAGAAGGCAAGGGCATCGTCTACGGTCATGTTGAGTACGTCGGAAATGTTTTTTCCCTTGTACTCCACCTCCAGAACTTCTTCCTTAAATCGTTTGCCGTTGCAAACTTCGCAGGGCAGGTGAAGGTCGGCCATGAACTGCATTTCCACTATGGTTTCTCCTTCGCCTTTGCAATTGTCACAACGCCCTCCGTCTACATTGAATGAAAAATGCTGGGCTTTGAAGCCCCGTGTTTTGGCCAGGTGCTGCGAGGCAAACAGGTCACGAATGGCATCGTAGGCTTTAATATAGGTAACCGGGTTTGATCGGGAGGATTTACCAATTGGGTTTTGGTCCACCAATTCGATACGTTCAATCTTTTTCAATGCTCCACCTAATGCATCCAGGCTACCCGTTTTGGTACCGGTATATTGCCCAAGTTGTTTCTGCAGGGCAGGGTAGAGCACCGATTTGATCAGGGACGTTTTTCCGGAGCCACTCACTCCCGTCACACAGGTCATGATATTGAGCGGGATCTTTACGGATACGTTTTTCAGGTTATTCTCCCTGACCCCTGTCAGTTCGATGGCTTCGTTCCACTTCCTTCGTTTCCCGGGCACTTCGATCATCTCCCGTCCGGTCAGGTATTTACCGGTAAGGCTATCGGAAGCTTCCAGCTCGTCATGTGTGCCCTGGAAGATCAGTTCTCCTCCCTGGCTGCCGGCAAGGGGGCCTATATCTACCAGTTCGTCGGCGGCTTCCATCACTTCCTCATCATGTTCCACCACCACCAGGGTGTTGCCCAGGTCCCGCAGCCGCTTCAATACACCAATGAGTCGTGTGGTATCCCGCGGATGTAGTCCGATACTCGGTTCATCCAGGATATACATGGACCCGACCAGGCTGCTGCCCAGGTTGGTAGCCAGGTTGATGCGCTGGGACTCTCCCCCGGAAAGGGTATTACTCAGTCGGTTCAGGGTTAGGTAGCCCAATCCAACTTCTTCCAGAAAATGCAGGCGACTGACAATCTCTTTCATAGGCCGCTCGGCAATACGGGAATCGTGCTGGCTCAGTTCCAGGCCCCTGAAAGAGGCAAGCGCCTTTTCCACGGACATAAGCAGGATATCGGATATGGAAAAGAGGGGAGTGTTTTTGCTGTCGGTAATTCGGACATAGTTGGCATCCGGGCGAAGCCGGGTGCCTCTGCAATCGGGGCAGGTTGTTTTGCCCCGGTACTTGGAGAGCATTACCCGGTATTGAATCTTATATGTTTTTTCTTCCAGGTAAGCGAAAAAGGCATCAATCCCTTTTAATCCTTTTTCTCCTTTCCAAAGCAGGTCTTTTTCTGCCTCGGACAGATCATAATAGGCCCGGTGAACCGGGAAATCATGCATGACCGCCTTTCTTACAAAGGCATGTTTGTACTCCTGCATGGTTTCTCCGCGCCAGGGCGCCACGGCTCCGTCATAAACGGAGAGTGATTTGTCCGGAATTACCAGGTCCTCGTCAATGCCGATCACCGACCCGAAGCCTTCGCAACGTGGACAGGCACCGTAGGAATTATTAAAGCTGAATAGGTTGACGCTGGGTTCTTCAAATGTGATCCCGTCGGCTTCAAAAAGGTTGGAGAATTCCCGGCGTTCCTCTTTTCCGTCCTCCCACTGGATCAATGCCGAACAGGTTCCCTGCCCTTCAAAAAAAGCCGTTTGTGCCGAATCGGCAATTCGCGATTCCAGCTCATCGTCCATTTCCATCAGAATACGGTCGATTACCAATTCCACTTCCTTGTTAGGAATGGATTTTAGGGTCTTGGCTTTTTGTTCGAGAAAATCATCGATACGAAAAACCTGTTCCTCAAAATAGAGGCGGCTGTATCCTTTTTGTATGAGGAGCGGGAGCTCTTTGGCCAGGGATTTACCCGGACTAAGCCGGCTGAGCAACAGCACCGTGCTTCCCAATGCTGTGCCCGTTAGCTCATCAACCACGTCCTCCGGGGTATGGCGTTTAACCTGTTTCCCACTTACCGGTGAAAAGGTTTTCCCTGCTTTGGCAAACAGGAGTTTGAGGTAGTCGTAGATTTCGGTAGAGGTGGCAACCGTAGAACGCGGGTTGCGGGTATTTACCTTTTGTTCAATAGCAATGGCAGGAGCAATCCCTTTGATGTATTCCACCTCGGGCTTGTTCATTTTTCCCATGAACTGCCTGACATAGGCAGAAAGACTTTCCACGTAGCGTCTCTGCCCTTCGGCATAAAGGGTGTCAAATACCAGAGAGGATTTTCCCGAGCCGGAAACACCGGTAACCACCGTCATGCGATTTCTGCGGAAAGCCACATCGATGTTCTTCAGGTTATGCATCCTGGCCCCCTTGATGAGGATGAATTTCTTACTGTCTTCGGGTATTTCTTTTGCCTTCTTCACACTGAGTTCTAACACGGGAAATGCAAATCTGTCGGATTTTTTTCAAAAAAAAATTTTCAGAGCCTTTGGATTATTCGGAAATTTATTTCTTATCTTTATGGAAGTTTTAGTCAAGTTCTAACCAAAACAAGAAAGAAAAGCTTATTCGATAAACCTCTACCTGTCACCGATTATTCGCTTAACACGAAGTATTAAAAGGAGGTTTGTTTATGAAGCTTACGGAACTGAGCGACAGAGATCTGTTGCACGCTTACATTCATGGAGATGAAAAAGGGTTAGAGTCTCTTATCCAGCGTCACAAACGCAGGATTTTCACCACTATTTACCTTATAGTCAACGACCGCTACATTGCGGAGGATATTTTCCAGGAAACCTTTATTAAGGTCATCCATACCATGCGCAGCGGCAAATACAAGGAGGAAGATAAATTCCTTCCCTGGGTGATGCGTATTGCCCGCAATATGGCCATTGACTATTTCCGCAAAACCCGTCGCCAGGTAATGATCACCGGTGATGACGGAGAAGACCTTCTGGGAAAAATGGAGGTTGGTAATCCCAACCGGGAAGAGCAGATCATCAGCAGACAAACCACTCAATCCGTGCGTCAACTGATAGAAATGCTCCCGGATGAACAAAAGACCGTATTGGTTTTGCGCCAATATGCGGGGCTGAGTTTCAAGGAAATAGCAGGAATTACAGACGTTAGCATCAATACCGCACTGGGCCGTATGCGCTATGCGCTAAATAATTTGAGAAAAATGATTCTTGAAAAGGAGCTAAATTTGCAATAAGTTTATGGAGGTTGCGTTATAGGGATGTAACCTAAAAACAATGTGCAAATGAATGCAACTTTTACCGAAACCGATATTCTCCGCTTTATTTATGGAGAATGTACCCCCAAAGAGGCTGCAGCCATCAGCAAAGAATTGCAGAAAAATTTCGAACTCCGTGCGTTTTATGACCGTATGATGGAGACCCGTCTTCATCTGGATGAGATTGACATGGAGCCGGATGCCAGTACCATTGACCTGATCATGGAATACTCGGCTTCCCACCACGACAGCCTCGAACACCACTAATCAGCATTTCCTTATTTTCGTGCGTGCTTAAAAAAGAACGCTACGAGAGGTTTATCCACTACCAGCTGGAACACCATCCGGAAGTGGAAACGGAATTGTATTACTCCAACCCCTATGAATTACTTGTGGCCGTTATCCTTTCGGCCCAATGTACTGACAAGCGGGTAAACCTGACCACGCCGGCGCTTTTCCGGGATTTTCCCACGCCCGAGGCTCTGGCACGTGCCAACTTCGATACGCTATTCCCCTATATCCGCTCAATTTCCTATCCCAACAACAAAACGAAGCACCTTATCGGTATGGCCAACATGCTTGTGAAGGACTTCAATTCGGAAGTGCCTTCCACGATCGAAGAGTTGCAAAAATTGCCGGGTGTGGGCCGCAAGACTGCCAATGTCATTGCTTCCGTGATTTACAACCAACCCGCCATGGCCGTGGATACGCACGTATTTCGGGTGTCTGCACGCTTAGGACTGACCACTGCAGCAAAGAATCCGCTGGAAGCGGAAAAACAACTGGTGAAACATATTCCCGAAGAGCTGATCCCACGGGCACACCATTGGCTGATCCTGCATGGGCGATACATATGCCTGGCCCGTAAACCGCAGTGCGAATTGTGCGGCATGCGATCGTTTTGCAAGTATTACGAGAAACAGGAAAAGCTCAGGGGATCGGAATAGGTTCACCGTAAAACTTCGGTTCCGTATTCAATACAAACAAATCAAGAACACATTTGACACGCGCGAGATATTCCCGCGAACGGGTCTTCAATCCGTATCGGGCTGTTACATCGCGTGCATTTGCTCCGAACAGGGCAATCCCATAATGCCTTCCGATAGCGATGGCTCGTTGGTTATGGAAGGCCTGAGAGATCACGATGGCACTGTCCTGACCGAAAATGGCCTTTAGCCTGACCACCGAATCCAATGTACGGAAACCGGCGTAATCCAGTATGAGACAGGAATCGGGGACACCGCGTTTCAGCAGCGCCTGGCGCATGTCTTCCGGCTCATCATACCCTTCCGTATGGTTGTCACCGCTCAATACAAGGTACCGCACCCGCCCCAGTTTCCAGGCATCTGCGGCCATATCCATCCGGTATTCAAAATACAGGTTGGGATACCCGTTTGCCAGCGTGGGAACTGTCCCGAGCACAAGGCCTACTTTCCGTTCGGGTAACATTTTTACCTCTTCGCTGTGTAATTCGTGTGAGGCGTACAGAATATAGAAATGACATCCTGCTATAAGCGTAACCAGTAAAAGGAGTGAGAGCCAGAAACGGCGTACCCATTTGCGCATCCTCCAAATTACGGATTGCCTACTTATCAAGCAACGGTTTTAGCAATTGCATTCCGCTTCGGCTAACCGGCACCTCGCTGCCGTTACGCAAGATCAGGGAGTAGCTCTGACTTTCTCTTTGTTCGATACGGTCGATATGGTGAATATTGACGAGGTAGCTTCGGTGTACCCTAACAAAACGATCGGAGGGAAGTGACTTTTCAAAATAACTGAGGGTCCGTTTTTTGGCAAAGGCACCCTGATCGGTACGCACCACCACATAATCGTCATCCGCTTCAATCAGGTAAATGCTGTCGTAGGGAAGAACGTGGATCTTACTTCCGTTTTTAATAGCCACACGGTCGGCCATGGGGTAGCGGATGCTGAGTTGTTCGATGGTTTCCCTGGCCGGCAGTTTTTCCGGCATTCTGTCCCGGAATTTATCCAGGGCATGATCAAAACGTTCTTTTGAAAACGGCTTGAGCAGATAATCGATGGCATTTTCCTCAAAGGCCTTCATGGCATACTCGTCGAAAGCAGTGGCAAAGATTACTGCCGGAGGTTCATCCAGCAATTCCAGCATTTCAAACCCATTCAGTTTGGGCATTTGTACATCCAGGAATACCAGATCGGGATTCAGCTCCTGGATGGCTTTGAGTCCGTCGAAACCATTATGAACGGTTGCCACGATTTCAAAATCCGGATGGCTTTGCAGGTATTCGCTGACCATGGAACACGCCAGCGGCTCGTCGTCAATTATCACTGTTTTTATCATGACCGATTGGGAATTTCAGGTGAGCACAAAAGGTTTTTTCATCCTGGGAGGTGGTAAGCAGGTCGTTACGGACAAAGAGCAGGTACAGCCTTCTTCTTACTGCAGCCAATCCGAATCCGGTGCCTTTGGCAGGAGCGGAGGTCGGATCGTAGGGATTTGCAATATCAATGGCCAGGAAGCTGCCAGCCTTACGGGCGTATACCGTAATACAGACATCTTCGATAGTACCATAGAGCCCGAATTTAATGGCATTTTCCATGATCGGTTGCAGTACCAGGGGAGGCACCGGTAAACCAAGCAGTTCTTCCGGTACATCGATAGTAGCCTGTAACCGGTGACCGAATCGTACCTGTTCGATTTCCAGGTAGAGCCGGATATAATCAATTTCCTCTTTCAGGGGAATAAAGCGGTTCTCTTCTCTTTTCAGGGTGCCACGGAAAAATTCGGAAAGTTGTAACACCATTTTCCGGGCTTGTTCGGGTTTGGTTCCGATCAGGGCATTGATGGAATTCAGGCTATTGAACAGGAAATGCGGCTGCATTTGCTGCCTCAGTTTGTACAACTCGGCTTCTTTGGCTACCCTGTCACTTTCTTCCTGCCGGGCGAGCTGCGCCTGCAGGTCTTTGATGCGGTAGTAGAACCAGGAGGTAGTCATGGTGCCGGCGAAAATGAAAAAGGCGTACCCGAACCGAGGCCAGAAAACTCCTTCATTGACAAAACTCAGATCTTCTTCCGAATAATAAACCGGGAGTACCAGGTCGATGATTACCGTATAAAAAACGGTTAGCAGAAGCGACCCGGTAAAAAGGAATAAAAAGACATAGCGGGTAGGGTGGTAGAACCCCAGTGTATTGACCACATAGATCAGGATGATTGCCAGCAAAAGGATACTACTGGCTGCATCCAGCAGGGATGCGGAAAAGGGGAGGCCTGCTCCGTAATGCAAGGCAAAGAACATAACCAGCAGCAATACCAGGCAGGCCAGCAGGAAATAAATCCAGTTGTATCGGTATACGAGGGGGTGGTTAAACATACCCCGGTTGTATTAATGGTTTTGAATGTCAATGCCTCCGAAAACCACCGTGCCTTTCAGAACCAGGGTTTTTTCGGGAACAACGTGCAGCCCGTCCGTATGCCGTTGGTCTTCCACTCCGGCAGCAATGGTGGTTAGCTGGGTTTTCAGTTCCCAGTTATTCGGGATAATGATCTTGAGCCCACCGAAAACGATGGACACATCAATGGTGATTTCTTTCTCAAAATCGGCCTGGGAAAGGTTAAGCTCCGTGCCTCCGAAAATAGCAGTGATCTCGCCACCTTCGAAGTTTTTGGAGATGATCCGTTTTCTTGATCCGCAGAAAATTGCGTCGATGTCCAGCCGGTCTTTGTTACTGGTTTCTTCTCCCCAGTTTTTTCGGTATTCATGGTGGCTATGTGTCCGCCTCCTGGTAGGCCTGAAGATCAGGTAAACACCGAAAAGGATCAGTGCGGAGGGCCAGAGGTAGAGGCTAAATTCACGGGGTATGTCTGCGTATCGGCGTACCATCCAAACGGTACCTACGATCATCATCAGGATGGGGCCTGGCCGCTGGAAGCGGGTTTTGATGGCAAATAGCAGGCCCAGAACAATAATGGCCGTCGGCACGCTGATCAACCAGTCCGGAAAAAGTTCGATTTCCAGGTGTTTCAGCAACCAGGCGGTGCCTGCAATAAGCAGGATCAACCCGAGGATACGGTTGCCAAAATCTTTGCCTGCCGGATGTCTGTGTTCCATGTGGGATTCTTTATAAAGCAAAGGTAGAAAGCGGAAAAATAGCAAATAAATGAATTGGTTGAAGGTCCGGAATCGGTAGGTAAGGCGAATGGATCTGCCGGTAAACAAAAAACCCGGTCGTTCGGACCGGGTTTCATTCAGTTATTTGGAACAGGGTTATTTGACTTCTTCGAAATCAACGTCCTGAACGTTTTCGGTACCGTCTCCGGAACCGGTATTTCCGTCCGCCTGATCTTCAGTTCCGCCTGCTTGTTGCTGGGCGTTGTAGATATCCTGAGAAGCGGCTTCCCAGGCTTTGTTCAGTGCTTCTACGGCGGGTTCTGTAA